>NZ_JBDKWF010000049.1:0-416144 GCF_040151415.1 Pseudotenacibaculum sp. MALMAid0570 | reverse complement strand
AGATGAATCTCCTGAAGCCTCTCCACTAATATTACTTCCTACCTGTACCCAAGCACTACCATTGTATTGATAGATTCCAACAGCACCAGTACTACCCGCTATAGAGGGTGATCCAACAGCCACACGAGTTCCATCATCGCTAATGCTTACTGAACTCCCCCAAAGATCACTTGCTGCGCTTCCATCTATATTAGCTCCTAATTGTGTCCATACGCCATTGGTTAGCTCATAGACTCGTGCATGTCCTGAATCGGTTCCTCCATTGTCACTATTTCGTGCACCAGCAATCATACGAGTACCATCTGCACTAACTGCCACAGAAAATCCAAACTGATCTCCTGCAGTATCTCCATAGAGATCTCCATCAAAATTTAGTGGTTGGCAGGTCATAAAACTCATCACATTTCCATAACTAGTTCCATTGGCATCCGTAGCATAAGCTCTATAATAATAAGTAGTTATAGGGCTGAGACCTGCAATGGCTTTGCTAAATGTTCCCAAACCAGTTCCGTTGGAGTTTTTGGTTACATCGTTAGCTCCTATAGTGGGATTTGTATTAACCGATGAATAAACCACACCTCTTTCTATCATACCTTGTCCTTCATTAATTACAGTACCTCCTAATTTTGCAGTACTGAGTGTAATTTCTGTGGCTATATTGGTCACCACCGTTGGATTGATAGAATTGGTGACTACCTTTACTTGTCCAGCATTGTTTCCGTTGGTATCGTTATTGGGAGCCCCTACAATAACCGTATTGGCATTTGCGCTAATGCTTGCTGAAAAGCCTAACAAATCACCTATAGCATCTCCATCAATATCTGCTCCTACTTGTACCCAATCTCCAGATTCATATTTAAAAATTCTTGCTTTTCCTGTATCGCTACTATTTTTACTAGCACCTCCTACCAGATAGGTGCCATCTGCGTTAATGGATACCGAAAAACCAAATCTTTCTCCAGAGGTCTCTCCTTCAATATCGGTTCCTAATTGCGTCCATGTGCCTCCACTAAATTCATATACCTGTATGTATCCTTTTTCTGAATTTTCAACAGCACCGATGGCTACTATGGTTCCATCATCATTGATACTTACTGAAAAACCAAATTGATCATTGGCTGTCTGACCATTAATATCGGCTCCTACCTGCACCCATTCATCTGCTCCAGGAATGTGTCTGTACACGCGTACATGACCAGAATTTGAACCATTACCATCATTATTAGGTGCGCCAATGGCTACATAGTTTCCTAAATCATTCAAACTTACAGAATAACCCGATTGATCTTCGGCCGCTTCTCCGTCTACATCGCCTCCTAACTGCGTCCATATACCCCCAGATTCTTCATAAATTCTTACATGACCAGAACTATTGGCTTCACCATCATTTCTTTTGGCCCCTATGGCTATACGCGTTCCGTTGGCGTTTAAACTAACAGCACCTCCCGATTCATCATGTGAAAATTCACCAATAATATCAGATCCTACTTGATCCCAATTGTTGCTTGTTGCGTTGTATTGATAAATTCTGACTCTTCCCATATCATCCCAAACTTCATTACTAAAGGGTGATCCAATAGCCACACGAGTTCCATCATCGCTAATACTTACTGAATACCCTGATGAATCATTTATGGCTAGCCCATTAATACTGGGACCTAGTTGCGTCCATATTCCATTGACAAGTTCATAGACACGTGCATTTCCAGCATTATCTGCTCCTAAATCGTTATAGATAGCTCCAGCAATAAAACGGGTTCCGTTGGCATTGATTGCTACAGAATAACCATATAGATCTCCTTCCGCATAGCCTAAAAAAGGGTTTAATTCTGTTGTTGTTGCTGTCATAACATCTCCATAACTTGTTCCACCAGCATTCATTGAATAAGCTCTATAATAAAAAGTAGTATTAGGGGTAAGGTTTGTTAAAGGTTCACTAAAAGTTCCTATTGTGCCTCCAGATAAACCATAGAACGTATCGGTCACATCAGTACCTCCGAGGGTTGGTTTGGTATTGGTTGTGGAATAGACAAACGCGTTTCTTATAATATCAAATTCGCCCCCATGGGTCAATTCTCCTTCTAGAGTTATTGTTGCATGTGTTACTCCCGTAGCTGCATGTGTTATAACTGTGGGAGGAATTAAAGTTCTATATAGTTTAGCCTGTCCTGCATCTGTAATGCTTCCATCACTACCATCTTGCCCTATAGCCCCTGTTATAATATAACTTGCATTTTTTGGGATGGCTACTGAAGTTCCTAAAAAATCGCTGTTTGCATCACCGAGTATTTCACCAATTTCTACCCAACCAGATAGCCCGTATTTAAAAATTCTTGTGTACCCAGGCCTGTTACCATTAGAGCGTGCAGCTGCTCCAATAGCAACAACATTTCCTGCACCGTTGATACTTACAGAGGTTCCAAATTGATCATACTGATTATCACCATCAATATCTAATCCTAATTGATTCCAGGTATTACTCCCATTGAAAGCATACACTTTTGCATCTCCAACTTCGCCATTACCTCGCAGAGATCCAATCACCACAATATGACCATTATCACTAATATCTAACGAGTCTCCTGAAGCTTCATTCTCATCTTTTCCCATAATATCATTTCCTACTTGTGTCCAAGTAGAACCGTTGTAATGATAAATTCGTGTAATTCCTTGACCTCCATCATATGCGCCAGCGGGAATATAATTTGTAGTTGTAGATGTAACTAGATAATCTCCAGCGGCGTTTAGGCTTACTGCAGCTCCAAGAGTTTCTCCAAAGTCCATAATCTCAGGATAAATAACCCCTATTTCTGTCCAGACACCATTGATGTCTTCGTAAATAAGTACCTTACCGGTTGTCCCATCATCATTGTCGTGACGACGAGCAGTAATTGCTACTCTAGATCCATCAGCATTTAAACTTACTGCATATCCAAGTTCATTTCCACGATCCTCTAATCCTATTTCTCGAAAAAATCCAATTTCTTCCCATGAATTACTTTGCGAATTGTATTCATAGACATAAGCAACTCCATACTCTGGAGTAGTTCCTACCTCGGATGGTTGACCAACAGCAATTCTTGTTCCGTCTTCACTAATGCTTACTGAAAAACCAAAAAGACCATCAACAATCCAATAACCACCACTCAGAAAACCAGCATCAATATCAGCTCCTAATTGGCTCCAGGTTCCATTGACCAATTCGTAAACGCGAACCCGACCAGTGTGTGCTGTAAAATTGGAACCATCATATTCGGGAGAACCTATTACTGCTATGGCTCTTCCATCTACCACAGTAATATCTACTGCCTCCCCCATGTGTTCCCCTATTTTGGTACCATATAGAAATTGTTCATCCTGTAGCACTTGAGAAAGTGCTAATGAACTGGAGAGGAAAAATAATAGTGTGATGATTATTTTTTTCCCTCTAAGGAAAGATAAATGTTTCTTTTTAATAGCTATTCGAAAATCTGGCATACTCTGTTTTTGATGTATGCCTAAATACACCTTGTTCATTTTACCCATATTTTTAAAAGTTAGCTTTGAGTGTGCAACTTATTAATAGAGAGGCTTTAAGAGCAAATTATTTGAGTATGCAAAAAGGTATGCAGCTATATACAAAGGTTAATTAAAAAAGTCTAAATCGCTTATGTTTATTGAGAGTAAAAAGAAAAAACCTATTCCTTTATTTAACATTTATATGAATGGTATATCCACAATGAAGTAGTTTTCTTTTGGATGTGGGTGGTTCATTTTTTGGTTTTCACATACTGAAAAATATACATAAAGAAGAAAAACACTAATTCAGTTAAAAAAATTAATTTGTTTTCAACTTTCTTTTTTAAAGTATCTATAGCAAAACCAACAAAATCCTTTAATTCATAACCTGTTAACACGATTTTATCTTTCAGCTTTATACCATTCTTATTTTTAGTATACTTATTAAATATGTGGTTAAATTCTTGATTTGTCAAGTAATTGTTCTTTTTGTTTAAACAGAAAGGGGCTATAAATAGCCCCTTTAAATAATTTTAGCTAATCTGGGGAATGTATTTAAAGCTAAAATACTTTTTCATAGCATTTTTAATCAATCCTACTACATCAATAGATTCACTTTAATTTATAGTTCGCTTTAAATTTTAGCGTCTATGATGTCCTCTTTTTTGAATAAGCTATAAGAACTTTTAATCAAAAAATTTATAGCTCCAGATTTCCAATTCTTTCAAAAAAAAGATAAAAAGGGGAAGGTAAATTAAGGGTCGGGGGAAATCTAATTATAAAATCAACTATTAAATTCGATTCATATAGTTTAATAATTTATCCATTAGATTAGGTATGTAAGCATGTTTTGTTTGAATAGCATAGGTCTTAGGTTTAGTTCTATAATTATACTGCTTCCTATACTCTTGCTTTGAGGTTGTATTTTTCATGTTATATAGATGTTTATTAAATCCCTAGTTATGATTTCAAGTTTTAACTAACAACTTCTGTTATGTTCCCTGCAATTATAAATCAAAAAAATAGTGAACTATAAAACTCTGTGTATGCAAAAAGGTATGCAACTCATAAAAATGTTGTAATATGAACTAAAAAACTGTTCTATCAATCTAATTACAGACAATAAAAAAAGCCATCTTAAAAGATGGCTTCTAGTTTAAACCCTATGCTAAGTTCCCACCCCTCCAAGTAGTAAAATACTAGCTATAGTAATTTTTGGTCACTTGAAAAGCATAGAGTTTGCAACTAACTTAAAAAAAGCGTAAAATCTTTTCCATAGCATTTTAACACTAATCCCAATACAAGTTTATGGGCAAAATCCGAGACTGCAAAACATTTAGATATTATTAGAGGTATGCAAAAAAGTATGCATTAAAATTATTTACCTTCTCATAACTCTTTTAAATAGTTTGTGAGTCTGACATTTTCGGTGAGTGATAATTTTTTTCGTATTCTATAGCGTGATGATTTTACCGATAGCTTAGAAGTAAACCTTAGGTTAGCTATTTCTGAAGAAGAGAATCCAAAACGTATAAACGAGCAAATTTCTATATCTGTTTTTGTTAAATTCTGATGTTTTTCTGTTAATCTATTCACAAACTCATAATTGAGCTCTTGAAGGTTTCCTTTTAAAAGCATGACACGTTCATCTTCTACTCTATATGATTTTAACTCTGCTACTATTTCACTTAAGAAGCTTGAGTTTTCAACTTTATGTATTTGGCTTAATTTATTGGTTACTTCTTGCCTTATTTTTAATTGCTTAATTGATTCTGAGTGCAGTTTTGTTAATTCTACTTTTCTATTTTTGACTTCATCACTCAATCTCTTTACTTTTTCAGAAAGCATTAATAGTTCTAATTCTGTTTCTCTTGTGAATCTAAAATTAATAGCAGCTTGTAATAAGATAAAAGACAGTAAAGCAAAATTTGTTAAGAATCCCGTATTGTTTACAATTATATTATCTAAATACAAAAGATCATAAGACAAAAAAGATACAGCAATAACTGAACCTATAAAGATGGATTTCGATAACTTTCTTTTCTTTAAGACACCGAAAAAAGAGAGCCACAATATGTATAGTAATACTGAAACTGAAAGATATCTATTTACCAATCGAGCTTGTGTTTTTAAAAAAGTAGGAGATACAATAACAAAAAGGAAGCTTAAAACACATATTATAAAAATCAATTTAAAAAACCATTCTTTACTATCTTTAGGATACAATTCTTTGTAATACAAGAGGAAAAATATGAGCCCTACACTTAAAGGGATATTTCTCCAAATAATAATATTAGAATACGAAATTTGAGAGAAAAACTCATAAATCAATACTTCTCCAACAAATAATTGACGTACGCTTGCTATTAAACAAAAAGCCCCAAAATATAAAAATAAAACCTCTCTTCTATGAGTTACAAAAATGAAGATTTGATACAAGCATATAACAATAATAAAAAAGCTTGAAGAAGCTTGAATAATGATAGATAGGTTTCTCTTTTGTTCTATTCTTGCATCTGTTCCCAAAATCACACCTTGAGTAAATCCACCTCCATTTCTATGCGAAAAATTAGACACAAGAATTATAAGATCTATTTCATCTCCAACTCTAGATAATTCTATGTATGAGGTTTTTCCGTATGAAATATTTTGGCCTTCATTTGTAGAAAATTCACCCATTGAAAAAACGACCTCTTTATTAATAATTACTTTTCCAGCAAAATTTATCCTCGGGATTTTTATTTTAAGCTTAGGTCTATTAACAGGCAAAAGAATCTTAACTCTAAATGTTGCATATCCTTTTGCACTGTAACCTTTTTGATTCCATGTGTTTGGGATATTTATGTATTCTTTATTTTGTAGCGGTGAAAAAGTTACCTCTCCTTTATTCTTAAATGGAATTTGTTTCCAATAAAATTCCCAACTTCCATCTAGTCTAATAATTTTTTCTCTAGTAAAATCCCAATTGGTTAAATCAAGATAACCTTTATTAACTTGTGGAAGTTTTATCTTCTCTTTACAAGATTCTAGGCTCATGATTGTCAAGAATATCAGGATTAAACTAAAAAGTCTTTTCATAAAGACAATAATAGTTAATCGATATATCCTTAAACTAACAAATGGGTATGCAAAAGGGGCTGCAGTTTAGAAATCTACTTTAAAATTTTGTTAAAAAATATTGTTCGTTAATAATTGATTAGTTCAAACAGAAGCATTAAATATTTTTCAAGTATTCTTTAAGAGATTCTTCTGGGCTAAGATTGAATTTTTTTCTTAATCTATATCTTGAAGATTTTAGAGCAAATATGGTTGTGCTCCTTAAATTACATATTTCTTTTGATGAAAACCCGAGCATCATTAAAGAGCAAATCTCTATATCTGTTTCTGTTAAATCATTGTGTTTTAGCTTTAAGTTTCTCAAAAACTCAAAATTCAACTCTTCTATATTCTGTTTTAATATAATCTTTCTAGATTCTTCTAACTTGGTTGACTTCAGTTCAGCAATAATTCCATTAAGATTCTCTGGAGTTTTGTTATTCTTAATATTAACCAATCTTTTAACAAGGCTTTGTTTTGATTGTAGTTGTTGAATAGACTCAGAAAGCAAAATAGTTCTTTCTTCTTTACCAATTGTTATAGTCTCGTTTAACTCTTCAACTTCACTTGAAAGGTTCTTTATTCTTTTAATATTATTCTTCCAGTAAATGTAACTCATTATAATTTGTAATGATAAAAAACAAAAAACAATGAAAATCAGCAGGAGATCTATATTAATTCCTTTTTGAGAATATAAAAGATCTGCAGAAAGGAATATTAATCCAAAAACCGAAGCTATAATCGTAACTAACTGTGACTTCAATTTCTTTAAATTCCCTCTAATTATTAAATAAGTTATATATGTGACAGTTCCTAACAATACGTACAAATTTATCAACGAAACATAACTTAATTCATAAGTCTTATTCAGAAGCATAATAATGAGACTTAAGCTATATACTATAATCATGCTTCCTACGATTAAATTTAGTGCTTTGCTTGGTAAGAGGTGTTTGAAAAATAAAATAAAAAAGAGAGTTCCTAAATACAGGAGTAATCCTCTAAATAATAGAATCAAATCAAATGACATATCTGGAAAGAGAACATAAATGGTAACTTCTCCGATGAAAAACTGGCGAAGACTTAAAAACACAGAAAATAAAGCAAAGTACAGCAACAATTTATTCTTGTAATTGAAGAATAAGAATATATGATACAAAGCAATTAGTAAAATTAAAAGCGCAAATAAAGGTTGAGCAATTTGGAGGAAATTTTTTTGTACCGTCATACGTTTTGAAGATGATATGTGAACGCCATATGAAATCCCTCCGCTACTTGCATAGTGATAGTTGGAAACTAATAAAACGATATAGGCAGTTCCATCACATCCAACATCTATATAAAGAGGTCGTCCATCTCCTCTAGCATCTTTTTCTACAGTAGAAAACTGCCCCAATTCTTTGTTAAAACGGCCAAAGAAAAAAACCTTAGCTGCAGAATTTATTCGGGGGATTTTTAATTGTCTACATACAGTATCTTTTGGCAATATTATTTTAAGATAATACATACCAAACCCTTTGGTTGGCCTAACACTATCCTTCCATGTACCTGCACTTAAATAAATACTATCCCTTTTTTTTAATTGAGATAAATCAAACTCTCCTTTTTCATTGATGGGTATTTGGTTCCAATGGAATAACCAACTTCCATCAAGATCTATCGTTTGTGAAGACTTAATGTCTTGGTTAGAAAGATCTAAGAGTCCATTTATTACTGGCACCTGTTTTCTATTCGAACAAGAGCTAATAAAAAAGGGCAATAAAAATATTAAGTAGAATCTAAGTGGGGACTTAAAATTCACGATTAAACTAAAATAATTTGTTATTGTTTCTTCTATAAATTCAAATATACCAGAAACAATTTAAAAACAATAATCGCATTAAGTAATCTTCCTAGAAGAATTTATTTTACAGAGTGTACTAAAATAATTCTTAATCAAGAGTATATCTCAGATGCATTTAACGTAAATATCTGCTATTTTGAATAAGCAAACAATTGTAATTCTGCTATACTTAAATTCCTTTTTTCTGTAGGAGTTTCTAGTCTTATTCTAACATACCTGCCAGAAATGTTAACAGGAAATATAATATCGTTTATAAAACTAGCTCCTTTTTTGAAATTATGTTTATGCTGATAACTGTATAATACTTTTTTATTTTCATCTAGAATTTCAAGAATATAATTATTTAATCGGTAGCCTACATTACCATCGGTACGATTCCAAACTATAATCTGGTCAATTTGCGTAGTAGTTTCTAAATCGACTTGCCACCATGGATTGTAACCTGAATGTGTACAGGTTACAGAATTAAACAAGTCATACTCCATAAAATCTGAATTTGTATTTCCATCAATAGCAAAGCCAGCTCCGGCTCCGTATCTTGTTGAATTTTGAATAGCAGTAAATTTTGTTATATCTAATAATTTCAAACTTCTGGTGTCTTTTACTATATTAGAATAATCGGCCTCTTTAACTACTGCCTTTAATGCATTACCATCATCAATAGGAATAGGGCTTTCCCTCTTCTTAGAAGAATTATCGAACTTTTGTGAAGGGCTCCTGTCTTTTTTGCTTTTTACTTCAGGTTTTTGAATAGTAATAAAAGAATCTTCAAGTTGTTTATCTCTAGCATTCGATTTTAAGTAAACAGGTTCTGTAGTACTGTATTTATCTTGTTGGAAAGCAAATATCTGAACTTCTGAAATACTTAATACTTCTATTCTCTTTTCTGGAGGAGTTTCAATTCTAATTTTTACATATCTTCCAATAGTATTAATTCTAGAAACGGTATCTCTAACAAAAGAGTTTCTCCCCTCATAATTATGTTTATGCCTATAACTAAAAACTATATTTTCGAATTCATCAAAAATTTCTAGTATATAATTATTCAATCTGTAGCCTACATTACCATCGGTACGATTCCAAACAATAATATGATCAATATGTGTGGGCATTTCTAAGTCAACTTGCCACCATTGATTAGCCCATCTTTGCGTACAGGTTACAGAATTAAAAAGGTCATACTCTTTAAAATTCGAATCCGTATTTCCATCAATAGCGAATTTTGCACCAGATCCATATTTAGTTGAACTTTGAATGGCTTTAAATCCTCTCAAGTCTAACATTTTAACATGCTGAACAGGTTCTAAGGTATCATATTGCAGTTCACTTGATTCAACATTGTTATTTAAATCGATTGTAAATGAAGTGTTAAAACATAGAAAAATCAGCAACGAAAAGCATCCTAATATCTGAATGATTAAATTATGTTTTTCAAATATTTTCATTGTCTGTTTTTCAATAAAATACAAAGTAATGAATGAAAAAGCCTTACTAAATTAGTAATTTTTTTTATTCATTTGATTCCTAAAAATCAAAGTACCAGTTAAATAAGTCTGCTCTAATTCCTATTCTGAACCAAGTGTTGGTGCCATTAGAGAATCCATTGGTGTTTGTATCAATAGAAAAGTTACGATAACTCAACCCAGCAAATAGACTCAGATTATTAGATGGGTTTAATAAATAATTTCCTTGAAGATCAATATTAAAAATTGTTGCCGCATTTCCTTGGGCCAAAGAATTTCCTGTATCGCCTAATCTGATATCGTAGGATTGAAAAATATCTCCTCCGTTGCTAACTAACTCATCAGGGAGGTCAAATCCTTTTTTACCAATTATCAGCTTCGCGCTACCGCTCCACCTATCTTTTTTATATCTGGCTATTCCAATCAATTCCCAAAAGTTAGCTCCCCATAAATGTCCTAGTGGTTGATTATAATTTGCATAATTTAACACAGGATTTCTATGAGCAAAAGTATAGGGTCTAGCATAATTGAACTCTCCTTGTAGGTATAAGTTTTCTACATCAAAAGCATCAAAATACTTAGCGCCAAGTTGTAGTGAGAATTTGTTTCTCCAATCTCCTAAATTTGTTAGGTTACCTACTGAGAATTCATCAATTACTAACTGAGAGTATAATGAAATTTGATCTGATGCTTTGTATTTAGCTGTAAGACCTACCATAGCATTCCCCGAATCTTCGCCTCGATTAAATTCTACTGAACGATAAAAAATTAACGGGTTAAGAAAAGCAGCATCTATTCCATTCTCTCCTGTAGAAATTGCGGTTTCGAAAAGACCTAAGTTAAATCTCTCTGTAATATTAATACTCAAATAATGTATTGCTATGTATTTACGTGCATGTTCATTATTAGATAATGCTGAGAATCGAAGGTCTCTTCCCCAAATCCAAAGATTGGTGTATTGAAATTTCCAGAAATTTACTTTTCCTTTTAAATATAACGATGGAGACGCCACATCTGAAAGTACAAAGGATCTATACCCATCTCCAATAAAGTTCTTACCATGTCCAAATTGAAATTGAAGAAATTGATTAGGGGTATAAGATAGATACCCTTCTGCAACTGGATAATCAAAAGCATCTTCTTTAAATCCTTTAGCTTTTCCTCTTCCGGGAACTAGTCCTTCAGAGAAAGCAGGTCTAAAATTTAATGATGGGTTTTCTATGTATTGATTAACATATTCTGCAAATCTTCCTTGACTTTCATATATGGTTGCGGTAAATGAAAGTTGTTTTCCTAATCCTCCATTTAACTGAAGTACTCTTGAATTATTATAGGTAAAGGAGACATCTGAATTGTCTTTTCCGAATTGGAAATCTAATAAGAAGTCCAAGGTAAACCAATAATCTTCTTCTTGAATAGACAATAGGTGTTCATTCCAAAACTTTCTTCCCACCCAAGTTTGTATTTCAGGTTTTAAGAATTGAGTTTTGGTTGAATCTAAATTGATTAATTGATTGATATCATTATACAAATATGGTTTTGCAGCAGTATGTCCTCCATTCTTGTGCATTGCATATTCATAATCAACATATCTTTGATGAGTAAATGGAATATTCAATTGACTTGTATGAATTGGAAATTGAATATCTTTAAATGATTGTTTTTTTACAACTTCGTTGATGTTTTCTTTTTGCGGCTCATAATTATATACAATCTCGGGCTCTGGATCTTCTTCTAAAGGAAAAACTAAAGGAAAAATAAACTGCATTTCTACACTGTGATTGTTGTATTTGGCAGGAGTTATTTTAGGAAATTTTTTAAATGCTTTATCAACTTCGTCTTTCAATTCCTTGTATGGAGAGTTTACATAAATAAGTTTGAATTCTCCCTTATTAGTAACTATAAAAGTTGCATTTACAACTCCTTTAAAACCTTCATTTTCGATAATTGGAGGCTCTTGGAAGTAATTGTAGAATGTTTCTTTGGTCATCTTAAAAAAACAATCTTTTACTAATTCAAGTGTTTCCCCTTTACATTCATCAAAAACTGGGTATTTCTTGTCTTGTGAAAAACCAAGAAAAGAAGTCAGGAAAAAGAAAAAGAACAGTTTTTTCATAGTACTAGCTTATTTTTGTCACTTTATCATTAGATAATTTATATTCCTCATTACTTTCTGGGCAAGTTGCTAAGCCTTGTTCGTTAAAATCAAGTCGATGTCCATATTCGCTAATCCATCCTATTTGTTTTGAAGGATTTCCAACTACTAATGCATAAGGAGGTACTTCTTTAACAACTACTGCTCCTGCTCCTATAAAAGCAAACTCTCCAATATCATTTCCACACACAATGGTTGCATTAGCTCCAATACTAGCTCCTTTTTTGACAGTTGTTTTAGAATACTCACCTCTTCTATTTACTGCGCTTCTAGGATTAATTACATTTGTAAAAACCATTGAAGGACCAAGAAATACATCGTTTTCACATACAACTCCAGTATATATAGATACATTATTTTGAACTTTCACATTTGATCCTAAGATAACATCTGGTGAAACCACTACATTTTGGCCTATATTACAGTTCTTACCAATAGTACAGTTTGGCATAATATGGCTAAAATGCCAAATCTTAGTTCCTTCTCCTATTTCACAACCTTCATCTATAACAGCTGTTTCGTGAGAAAAATAATGTTTCATATAAAATTAAGTTATACCTTGTTTTGCTGTGAAAATACAACAATTATTGAAATCTTCTTCTAGGAAATGCTTGTTATTGTTATAAAAAAAGCAGCTGTTTAGCTGCTTTTTAATCGACTTTAAAATTAATCGGAAGTAAATATCTTACCTTAACATTTTTATCACCTACTTTACCCGGTGTGAATTGAGGTAGTTTATGAATTATTTTCTGAACTTCTTTGTGTAACTTTTTGTGAGGTGCTCTTACTTGAACATCTGTTATTTCTCCTTTTTCATTGATAATAAATTGAGCATAAATCTTATAGTTCCCTTTTGGTAATCCTAGGTTTTCAGCTAAGCTTATGTCAAACTTTTTATTGATAAAGTTTTTCATTTTCTTATCAAAACAAGCTCTATTCTCTTCTAAACTAAGGTCTTTACATCCTTTAAATAAAGGAACGACCATTTTGTAGTTGTAATAACTTGGTGTAGGGATGGGTTTTGCTTTTGCAATATTTTCTTTGGGCGTGTTTGTATAATTATTTGTAGGCGTAACTTTGAGTGTAGGTTTTACTTTAGGCAATATTAGTTTTGGCGGATTTCCCTTTTTTATTTTGTCAAAGGATTTAGGTTCTTGTGCTGGAATTTTCGTCTGTTTTTGGGGAGGTTTTTCTAATCTTATTACATCTATAGGGAGGTTATCAAATAATCCATCCATTTCATAAGGCTTTTGCACAATTGCTATTCTTTTTTCGGCAATAATATTCTCTATAAGAACATGCACTATAAAAAGTACAAGTACAAGAGATATTTGCATAAAGATTATCGAATATTTTTCTAATTGTTTTTTAGGATGTTTCTTCTGTGGAATCATAGCTATTTTTTTAATGGTTTATTTCTTTATGAAAACAAATAATATGCCAACAAAAAACCCAACTTAAAAGTTGGGTTTTTAATATTTTAAAATCGTATTTATTCTACTAACACTTTCATTGGTAGTGTATATTTAACTCCTACTGGCTTTCCTCTTTGTTTTCCGGGAGTCATTTTTGGCAACAGGTTGATAATTCTTTTCGCTTCTTTTTCTAACCTTGGGTGTGGCGCCATTACTCTAACATCTACAATATTTCCTTGATGGTCAATCTTAAATAACATTGTAATTCTTTTCTTTCCTGGAGATAGGCCTAATTCATTGGGAAGGTCTGAGTTAAACTTTTTCCCAAAGTGTTTTTGCATTTTTTTATTAAAGCAGTCTTTTAACGCTTCGTTATTTCCAACACACCCAGGAAAAACAGGTACATCTTCAATCACATGAAAAGGCACATCTTCTATGATATCATCATCTGGTTCATCTTCTTCAACAATATCTTCAATTTCTATTGCATCATCTTCATTAATTTCAGTTGTATCTAATATGTCTTCTACAACATCCTCTTCATCATCTACAACTTTTGGTTCTGTTGGAATTTGAGGTTTTGCTTTTGGAACTTCAGGCTCTTTTGGCTTTATAATAGGAGGTTCTATTTCTATAGGGCCTAACATTGTTACATCAGCAAATTCTCCAAAATGACGCTCAAAGGTTTTCTTTTCAATAACTGTATAGGTTATGAATAGTGCCAACACCAAGCCTATTTGCATGAATAATTTACTGTAACTCTCTAAATTGAATTTTGGGTTTTTCTTTACTTGCATTTTTAAGATTTTTAATAGTTCTCTTAGATAATGCAAATTATATGCCAACAAAAAAGCCCAACTTTCTAAGTTGGGCTTTTGATATTCTTTAGGTAGATTTTTATTCTACGTCAATTCTCATTGGAAGTGTATATTTCACACCTACTGGTTTTCCTCTTTGTTTTCCAGGAGTCATTTTAGGAAGTAATTTGATAATTCTAATTGCTTCTTTTTGTAATCTTGGGTGTGGAGCTTTAGCTCTAATATCTACTATATTTCCTTGTCTATCTATTTTGAAAAGCATGATAATTCTTTTCTTTCCAGGTGATAAACCTAATTCATTTGGAAGATCAGAATCAAACTTTTTACCAAAATGCTTTTGCATTTTCTTATTGAAACAAGCTTTCAGTTGTGCTTTGTTTCCTTTACATCCAGGAAATACAGGTACATCTTCAATAATTGTAAAAGGTACATCCTCAATTACTTCTTCTGCTTCTTCTACTTCTTCAATTTCCTCTACTTCTACAGCTTCAGTTTCATCAGTTTCAGTAGATTCGATTACAGTTTCTTCAACTTCCTTCTCATCTTCAACAACTTCAATTTTTTCTGGAGTTGGTGGTGGTGGAGTTTTTGGAATTTCAGGCTCAATACGCTCTGTAATTGGAATTTCTTCTTCTAAATCGGCATTCATTACAACATCACCTAAGTCTCCAAATTGACGATCAAAGGTTTTCTTTTCTATTGCCACATAAGTAATAAAAAGGGCTAAAACCAAACCTAGTTGCATAAACAACTTGCTGTAGTTTTCTAGATTTGCCTTTGGGTTTTTCTTAATTTCCATCTCTGAAAGTTTTTAATAGTTCGCTAATTTAACTAAATTATTATATGATTTACAATATTTAACATTAAATAAGGCGAATTTTTTTTTCGAACAAATGAAATGCTAAAGTTGCTATTATAATCCCTACAGAATTTGCAACTATATCGAGATAACTTGCTGTCCTATAAGGTGTAATAGTTCCTTGTAAAACCTCAATAATTGTGCCGTAAATAAAGCATCCTAATAACACATACCAAACAACAGATATAATATTAACTTTTTTTACAAAAGTGTATAGCCAAGAAAGCGTTAGAAAAAAATACGCAATTGTATGGTAGGTCTTATCTGAAAAAGGGACAGACAACCCTTTAACTGGGACTTTGATAAAGCTCAATACCGTTAAAGTAATTGTAATTAATAAAGCAAAATATATTGCTTTATCCAGCAATAAGCTCTTTATACGCTTCAGCATCTAATAATCCTTCTATTTCAGACTCGTCAGAAATGGCGATTTTAATCATCCATCCATCTCCATAAGGATCTTTGTTAACTAATTCTGGTTCGTCTTCTAATTGTTCGTTAAACTCTACGACTTCACCAGAAAGTGGCATAAACAAATCAGATACAGTTTTAACAGCTTCCACAGAACCAAAGACTTCATCTTTGTCTACATTATCATCAAGAGTGTCTACATCAACATAAACGATGTCTCCTAATTCTCCTTGAGCAAAATCTGTAATTCCCACAGTAGCGGTAGTTCCATCAATTTTAATCCACTCATGGTCTTTTGTATATTTTAAATCAGCTGGAATGTTCATTGTAATAATAGTTTTTTTAGTTTCCTCCTAAATTATATATAAAATTAAATCCTGCGTTTATTGACTGTCTAGGGAATGTTGTTGAAATTGCATATCTAGACGTTTGATGATTGTAATAAAACGACGCTGTTAAATTACTACTTAATCTATAATCTGCCGTTAGTTTTAACGAAAATAATTTTTGCCCACCACTAATTTGGTTGTTATCTTCTGCTACAGATCTTATAAGTGTTATATTATCTCTTAGAGAAAGGTCGGCTCTAAGATTTATATCTCCTTTTAGCGTTTGTTTTTTTCCTGTAAAAGAGGTCTTCATTTTTACATCTTTAAACACATATCCGAATCCAAATATATATTCAGTTCCTTTGATATCTGTTAAAGTACTATTATTGAAATTCATTGTAAGTGTTCGATCTCTTTTTACTTCTCCTTTGAAAGAGAATGAATTTTTCATTTTCATTTCTACTTTTACCAAAGGATTAAACTCATCAATTAATGTTGCAGCTGAAATAAGAAGCTCAGGGTTGTAATTGCCACTTAAAGGATTTACTCCTCCTAAAAGCTCTGTTGTATCGTATTGCAAATTACTTGTATAGTTTGACACTGTATATGAAGATCTATATCCGTGCGTTAAGCTAAAACTGTTAAAGTTCTTTTTAAACCATTTATATTTCATCAACCCAGTATAGCGAATCGTCCAGTTAGGAATTGGGATATCTCTAAATGGGCCCAATTTAACTTTGTTAGGGTCTTTTCCAGAATAAGTAGCAAGAAATGCCGGTAACAATACTTGCTGGCTATTTAGTCCGAAAGCTGTTGGATCTGCAGTTGGGTTTTCTGTAATCAATCTCGCAGCAATTCTATCTCGATTTGCTCTTAACTCTTGAAATAATTGATCTCCGTCTTTAAATGCTGTAGAGAACATCGAGTAACTTGTGCTGAAGTTTCCACTAACAAATGCTGGGATATCAGGGTTTATAATTCCGTTTTGATTATTTAAGTCAATCGGATCTGGAATGATATCTAATTGTTGTGAAAGGTTTCTTGTTCTAATTTTATTTCCAGTAATTTCTATACTGAAGTCTTTTACTGGTTTTAAAGAAAATCCGTAATCTAAATTATTTCTATGCGTTCTGCTATAGGTTTTATCAAAATAATCATCATTTGTTCCTCTTGGATCCACTAACCAACCGCTGTTTAAGGCTCTATTTCTGATGTCTATCTGACTTCCAAAAACAAATCCTATTGATGGCGCTAAACCTCCTCCGAAATTATCTCTTCCTAAAAACCCAACTTCTGGTTCATACCCCGGTAATAGTTGCCCATTGTTTTCTGTATAACTAAGATTTACTGTTTTTACGGATGTTAGTACATCATAAAATCCTTTGAGTATTTTTTGCCCAACTGATTTCTTATCTCTTTTAGAATTAACCTGACCTGGCGCTTTTGGCGCTCCTGGCAATCCTGGATTGGTTGATGATGACTTTTTCTTTACAAATAAGCTCTCTAACTTAAGATCTCTGTAGAGTCTTGACATATTAAAAGACCCAGTTATATTGTGATTGTTTGCATTCTGAATTAAGTTTCCGATCTGATCTCTTATTTGTGAATCTTGAGATGTAGCACTCCAATCAAACTCAGCTGTATAAGCATAGTCTGCAGAAATAAAATTTAAATACGGAATTTTATTTAGCGGGATTCTATAAGTAGTTGTTAGTTTTTGATTGTAATTCGTAGGTCTTCCAATGTTAAAGAAATTATCAAAAATCTCTAGTTCTTCATTACTTCCAAAAGCATCATAGATAAAACTATTTGTTGCATTGAAAGTTACATTTAAAGATTTCGTAAAGTCAAAAGCTACTGTATAATCCCAATCAAACAAGAAACGTCTTTGAGTTAGTTTAGGCTGTGCAGATAACCCTTGTACTAGATTTCTTGATTGTTGCTCATTAAAACTTCTATTAATTCTAGAATTTACCGCAATGTTTTTTGGAATTGGATTAAAGTTTAAATCCTTAATCAATTTTAGATACCTGCTTTTTAAGAGTTTTGTCTTTTTGAAAGGTTCAAAGAATTTTGGCTTAAAATTAAAATTATAAGATGCAGAAGCGGTTACATTTTTATTAACTGCTCTTTCTATGTTGTAATCACGATGTACTTCTTCATTAAAAGCATACGATACAGATAGATTTTCTACATCATAAAACTTCGGTTTTTTTGAAGATTCTGGGTTTCTATTTTTTCTAACATTGATAAAGCTTATGCTTCTTCTTTTGGTATAATCTCTTGAAACATCGGTTCCTCTTGGAGTTCCATCACTTAAGCCTGCTGATTCAACTTCTTTTAATTCTACATCTTGGTATTGAGGATCAAACTTCGGATCGATAAACTGTTCTCCAATGCTATAATTCATCGGAAGTTCTACGCCCCATTTTTTAGGCATCATTTTTCCTAAATTGATGCTGGTTGAAACGTCGTACTGTTTTGATTCATCTAAAGATCTTTGACTTACTCTGTCTTCTACATTTCCAAAACCTACAGTTTGCATTCGACCTGTCATAGAAACGTTAGCAACATCAGCGAAATTAGCATCGGCGCTTACTACAGCTGCCCAACCTCCATCATTATCAAAACCAGAAGAACGTAATTCATTGAACCAAATCTCTGCGCTTTTATCTAAGTTTGAGTTATTGCGAACTCCTAACATTACAGTTCTTATTTGAGACAACGTTGGGTTTCCTTTTACTCTTAGAACTAATTGCGTTGGGTCTGTTGCTCCAGAAGCTGGGTAAAGTTCATTAATAGGCTCATTAGCTACATCTCTAGCTAGTTTTAATTTTCCTAACTGCTCTAAAGTTGCATCTAAATTATTGGCTTCTGGCCATACGTCTAATGGAACTAAACTTCCGTTTGGCGATACTTTTAAAGGAATCTCTAATTGATAAAAGTTATCGTTTAAATCGGTTCCTAAACGAACTATAGCAGACAATTCATCGTCAGTTACACCACCTACTAAAATTGGTTCTGCATGGATAAACATTTTTAATTGTTTGTACCTACGTAAATCAATGCTAATGTTTTTATAAATCGCTCTGATCTTGTTTTGTGGCAGGTTATTTACCTTTAGCGAAACCGATTGTTCATTTTGTTGTTGAACTGTGGTGCTTCCTTGTAATCTTTCTCTTATAATTCCTGGAGGCAATACATATCTACCTTCATTTTGTTCTATATTCACAACCCCCACTTCAAAATCATTCAACTCAGCTTGTGTAAGTTCTTGATCTGGATTTATAGCTGGGTCTAAAGTTCTCGTGTAACGTCTCCAATCTCCACGTACCAAATCTAATTCTCCAAAACGTAATACAACTGGCATTTTAAATTTTGTTAGGTACATTCTGATAAAACGAATACTGTTAAAATCAGAGATGTTATTGATAGGTGTTCCGCTACGGATTGGGATTCTAAATTGATACCAACGAGCTGTTTGCGTTGCTCCGTTGTTTAATGTTACCTGAGTTTCTTTTTGATCTACAATAAAGTTTTGACCAACTACTAAATCATTTCTATTTAAAGATACTTTGTATTCAAAATAGCTCTCAACAGTGTTCATCGTTTGATCTCTATTAATGTCTTCTACATCTGGATATGTTGTAGAGGATGTTGGAAAAGACTCTGTAGATTGATTTAATGTAGGTGAGTTTCCTTGTGTATTGTTAAAGAGTTTATAACGAGTAATAATTGAAGCGTCTATAGCATCTAACTCACTACCTCTATAGTAACGGTAGTTATCTGAGGCTGGATCTTGTAAATTGGCTAGAACTGGCGAAATATTTTGTACTAATGCAAGTTCTTCTGCATCTGTAAAACCATCCAATCCTATATCTTGATTGGTTCTTGAAGCATCGTTCTCATCAAAGGCATAAATAATAGACGGATTTGTAGGAACTTTACCCCAAACTGTAGATGTTGTATTGAGTATAGATCCATCAATAGGGAGTCCATTTTCATACATCTTACGATTGTCTTTTAAAATATCTTCCGAAATATTTCCAAGGTTAAAATATAATTCTCCAACTTGATTTGTAGGATCTTGTGGGTTAACTCCTGTTGGTAATCCTTCTGCGTTAGTGATTGAGTAATTTAAGTAAGGATCCATAACCCAAAATTGGATATACTCAACATTAGCCTGCTCAAAGTTGTTGGTAGTTAAAGGCCTCATAATTCCTGCCCAACGATCTTCTGGGTTTGTAAATGTAGTTGGGTTATTTGGGTCTACAATATTGTTTGTATCAAAATTATAAGGTCCTCTTTCACTTGGAAAATATGCCAAATCTAAAGTTCTTACTAACGTTTGCTGAGTTACATCTAATTCTTGATTTGGGAATAACTCATCAAAGTTTACTTGTCTTGTTTCGTCTCTTGACAATGCATCTGCATCAATATTACCAGGAGTATTTCCAGCTCCATAAAAAATAGGATCTATATTATACCAAGCTAACCTAGCTCTTTGTTCATTATACCTTATGTCATTACTTAAATTTCCATTAAACCCTGGAAAGGTAGGTGTGTCTGGTGTACTTGCCGTATACCATTGCAAAGGAGTAAGTAAGCTAATGGGTATTTGAGATGCTTCAAAATCATCTACATAAGCGGTTGCAGAACCAGTTACATCAATTCCGCTTGGCGATCCCGGAATTAGGTAAGCCATATCTGCTCTTACAGATAGATTTGATGGAACATCTGTATCTACAAAAGGCAGTTTATTTGCCCATTTTGTAAACAAAGGCATTTCTGTTGAGAAATCTAAGTTTAATCCCAACATTGTATTGTTGATTGGTTCTGAACCAAAATTCACCTTTGGAGTTAAAGGTCTTTCGTTAACATTTAAAACGGTTCCTCCTAAAATAAAATTCTCGTTAAATCGGTGTTCTATATCAACACCCATAAACGTTTTTCTCTGTTGATTAAAAACAGAATTATTTTCTGTAGATACTTGAATAGGTATCCCAGAAGATTGTAATCCTGGATCTAAAATCTGTACTTTACCAGCAATATAATCTACTACAAAATCTACTCCTTCTACCAATTGTCTTCCTCCAGCCGTAACTTTTACAGATCCTCTAGGAACATTGTATGCATTTAAAGGAATTCCTGTGCTGTTTTGAGATTTGAAGTATCCCTTTAAAAGGAATTTATCCTTGTTCTGATTGTTGTTCTTTACATTAATTTTGGTATCTAAATATAACTCGTCAAATACAAACGTATCAATGTCTGATTGTGCTGTTAAAGAAGATTCTAATCCGTTACCAAAAGGTTGTGGATCGGGGAATATTACATATCCATTTTCTGAATTTACGGTAATTCCTTCAACATAATCAAAATATCCATCTGGTGTTTGAAATTGCGTTTGATCTAACTTATCCAAGTTCATTACTTGTAATAAAGGAGTATTAGCTATTCCTGTTGTGGCTGCATTCTGTAAGGTGTTAGATGGGATTCCTGTTTGATCATCTCTGTATTGAATTTCAAATCTAAAACCGTTAGGCTCTAATGGGTAGGCTCCTAATGCATATACATTCTTCATCATCAGGTTCCATGTAGGGAATGGTTCAACTCCACCGCTACCATTGGGTCTATTTGTTGTTAAAATTTCACTACGAAGTAATTTTACCGCTAAGTTATCTGGTGCTTCGATTCCATCATTAGAAAATTCTCCAACTTTAAAACTCGCTTGTCCGTTTGAAGCTCCTACAACTGTATATTCGTATGCAACTGCTAAAATTTCACCGTCATTTAATCTTCTATTTAATGAGATAAATCCTAATTGTGGATGCAATGTATACTCGTTTGGGTCTAACTTTCTCGCATTTTGCAACAAGCTATAGTCTGTTCCTTGTTGCATATTAAATGTTGTTAATAATGTATTATCAACAGTTGCTATATCTCTAATTCCATTTGTAGGTGTAAGAACAGATGAAATAATATTAGATTCATTCGTAGGAATGTTAACCCCGTTTACAGAAACAACGTTGTTTGGTGTAATATTAGAATTTACAAGGTTACTAGTTCCTGTTTCTCCAATATCGGCTAAGGCTACAATACTTCTAAAGTCTTCAACAGAAGCATTTCTATTGGTAATCCAAACCTCAATTCTTGTAATATTGATAGGACTACTGATTAATGGATATTGACGTAAGGCTCTGGCATAGTTTTCTCTAAAATATTGTGATAAGAAAAAGTGCCTGTCGTTATCATAATCTGTGGCTCTTAATTCAAATTCTTGAACAGAGGCTCCTCCTTCAGCAGTTACTGTTCTACTTTCAGAGTTTTGCTGAGAGAAAACCGCGGTAATATTCGTTTTCCCAAATTGTAATTTTGTTTTAACCCCAAATAAACTTTGCGATCCGTTAATTAAAGAGTTTTTAATTGGCATGGTTACATTACCTGCTTCAATTCCTTGAATGATATCGTCTTCAGTAGGGGTATATTCTAATTTAATTAGATTTTGAAAATCAAATGTTGATTGTGTATCGTAGTTCGCAGTTAATTTTAGTCGTTCTCCAATTTGAGCTGTAATCCCAGCATTAATTTGCTGATCAAAATCGAAGGTAAAGCTACTTCTATTTTGTTCGGACAATTGTGGATTGTCTGTATTCTGGTAAATAAAACCTAGTTTAAGGTTAATGCTTCCCGTAGGAGTTACTTTAATTTTGTTTCCTCCAAAGACAGATTCAAAGAATTTAGAATTTACATAATATGTTGGAAGCAAATCCTTTTTTGCAGCTGCATTTTTACTATTTCTTGCACTGATTTTACTCTTAAAGTATTCGAGCATATCTCTTTGCAGTCTGTACTTTTTATATTCTTCAGGAGTCATGAAGATTGGAGTTTTGATATAATACTCTCCAACCTTTTCTACAATTACATATTTGTTAAGTTCCTTATCATAAATTACCTCATACTTTGAAGGGTATTTTAAGAGTAAGTTCCCTGTTTGATTGTGATTAAATTTGTATTTAAGATCTATCGAATCCTTTTTTACAGGGACAGAATCTTTCTTAACATTATTTGTTTGCGCTGAAATAAAATTTGTTGAGCAAACAAATAACAAAAAACATATAATGTATTTGTATGATTTAATCAATTGATTATAAACTCTTTAATGCTTTTTTAATTAACAGTTCTACTGTTTCGTCGGGGGATTCTTTTAGAATAGCAGAAACTACCTTGTCTGATTGTTTTCTGTTAAACCCTAAAACTTCTAATGCAGATAACGCTTCTTCTTTGTTGGTATTGTTCGTATGAACAGAAACTTCATCAATTTCAAAGGTCTTTAAGATTTTATCTCTTAAGTCTACTATAACACGTTGCGCTGTTTTGGCTCCAATACCCTTAACAGACTGTATTAAAGCTACATTTTCGGATGCAATGGCATTTTGAATCTCTTCAGAAGTCATTGATGACAGCATTGTTCTTGCAATACTAGGTCCAACTCCAGAGACAGAAATTAACAATCTAAAAACTTCTCGCTCTGTTTTAGTAATGAAACCATACAAGGTATGTGCGTCTTCTCTAATAGAAAGATGAGTGTATAAACGAATGGCTTCTTCATCAGAAAGTGAAGAATAGGTTTGTAATGAAATATGTAATAAATATCCAACTCCTGAGCAGTCTACTACTACATATGTTGGATTTTTCTCAACAAGTCTCCCCCTTATTTGTGTAATCATTTCTCTTTATCAGATTTCTAAAGTAAGAAATTATTTGTTTTGTCTTTGTTTTTGTTGCGCGTCTACTACAGCAACTGCTGCCATATTTACCATTTCATCCACACTAGCGCCTAGTTGTAATATGTGAACAGGTTTTTTAAATCCTAATATAATTGGCCCAATGGACTCAGATCCATCAATTTGTTTTAGCAATTTATAGGTAATATTTGCCGATTCTAAATTTGGAAAAATTAGAACATTTACTTTTTTGCCATTCAACTTAGAGAAAGGAAATTCTTTTGCTAGCATTTCTGGATTTAATGCAAAATCTGCTTGCAGTTCTCCATCTACAACTACATTAGGAAAATGCCTATGTATGTATGATACCGCATCTTGAATTTTCTTAGAACTCTCTGAATTTGATGATCCAAAATTGGAAAACGATAGCATAGCAATATTAGGTTTCATCCCAAACATTTTAGCAATCTTATAGGTCATCTGTGAAATCTTCGCTAAATCTTTTGCTGTAGGATTGATATTGATAGTTGTATCTGCTAAGAACATCGGTCCTCTTTTGGTTAGCATCAAATTTGTTGCTGTTATTCTTGTAACACCTCTATCTTTTCCAATCAACTCTATCATTGGCTTAACAACTGTTGGATAAGGCCTTGCATAACCCGTAATTAAGGCATCTGCTTCTGACTCATTTACCATCATTGCAGCAAAATAATTACGTTCTCGCATCAATTTTCTTGCTTGGAGCAGTGTAATTCCTTTACGTTGTCTTGTTTGCCAATACTTCTCTGCAAAACGATTTCTTCTTTCTTCTTCTTCGTCTGTTTTTGGGTCGATAATAGGAACATCAGCATTAAATCCTAATTCCTGCTTCATTTCTAAAATCACTTCTTTTCTTCCCAATAAAATTGGACGACCAATTCGTTCTTCATGAACTCTTTGAGCTGCTTTTAACACATCTAACTGATCTGCTTCTGCAAAGACAACACTCTTTGGGTTTCTTTTAGCTCTGTTATGAAGTAGTCTGATTTCTTTACTTCCAATTCCTGATCGATCCATTAACTCTTCACGATACTTGTCCCAATCTTCAATTGGTTCAGAAGCTACTCCAGAATCTATTGCTGCTTTGGCAATTGCTGGAGGTATTTCATAAATTAATCTTGGATCAAATGGTTTTGGAATGATATAGTCTTTTCCGAAAGATAGGCTTACCTCATCATACACGATATTTACTTGTTCTGGCACAGATTTCTTAGCTAAATCTGCCAATGCATGAACAGCTGCCATCTTCATTTCTTCATTAATTTTTGTTGCTCTAACATCTAAAGCTCCTCTAAAAATAAAAGGAAACCCTAACACATTATTTACTTGATTAGGATGGTCAGAACGACCAGTAGCCATTACAATATCATCTCTTGTTGCGCAAGCTAAATCGTAGGATATTTCTGGATCTGGATTTGCCATAGCAAATACAATAGGATCTTTTGCCATAGACAACAACATCTCTGGTGTAACAACATTTCCTTTAGACAATCCAATAAACACATCTGCATTTTGCATAGCTTCTTCTAATGTGTTGATGTCTTTTTCTGTTGCAAATTCTTCTTTCTCTGGCGTAAGGTTATCTCTATCTTTTCTAATCACTCCTTTGCTATCGCACATGACGATATTTTCTTTTTTCGCACCGAGTCTTAGGTATAATCGAGTACAGGAAATAGCTGCAGCTCCAGCTCCGTTTACAACGAATTTAGCTTTAGAGATATCTTTCTGAGTAATTTCAATAGCATTTTTTAATGCAGCAGCAGAAATAATTGCTGTTCCGTGCTGATCGTCATGCATAACGGGAATATCTAATTCTTCTTTTAGCCTTCTTTCAATTTCAAATGCTTCAGGAGCTTTAATATCTTCTAGATTAATTCCTCCGAAAGTAGGTGATATTGCCTTTACTGTTTCTACAAATTTATCTACATCTGTTGCATCTACTTCAATATCAAAAACATCAATATCTGCAAAGATTTTAAACAACAGTCCTTTTCCTTCCATTACAGGTTTAGAGGCTTCAGGACCAATATCTCCTAAGCCTAAAACAGCTGTTCCATTTGAGATTACTGCAACAAGATTGCTTTTTGCTGTGTATTTATAAACGTTCTTTTTGTCTTTTGCAATCTCTAAACAAGGCTCTGCTACTCCGGGAGAATACGCTAATGATAAGTCGTGCTGCGTTGCGTATTTCTTAGTAGGAACAACAGCAATCTTACCTGGTTTTGGTTTTGCATGATATAATAGTGCTTCTCTTCTCTTCCTCGAATCACTCATGATTTAGTCGTTAGTTTGTGACTTACAAATATAGGCTTTTCGGCAAAAGATAAACGCTTTATATCAATCTTTTAAAAACTGGATATTTCTAGTAAATCCGCTGAATTTTGTTCTTTTTACTGCTGATTTTTTAAAGACTTTTCTGAAGGTATCTTCTGTAATCTCTTGCCAATCTTTTTTTGTCATCTCTAGCAATTCTTTTTTGGGTTGAAAAAGAGGTTCGGAATGCGCTTTAGAAAAACGATTCCAAGGACAAACATCCTGACAAATATCGCAGCCAAACATCCAATCTTCAAAGGATTTTTTTAATTCGTTGGGAAGATTATCTTTCAACTCTATAGTAAAGTATGAAATGCATTTGCTACCATCAATTGTTGAGTTTGGTAAAATGGCTTCAGTAGGACATGCATCAATGCATCGAGTACATTCACCACAATGATCTGTTGTAAAAGGTTGATCATACACTAACTCTAAATCAAGTATCAACTCAGCTAAAAAGAAAAAAGACCCTTGTTGTTTCTGAATCAGTAAGGTGTGTTTTCCATTCCAGCCCAAACCTGCTTTTTCTGCCCAAGCTCTTTCTAAGACAGGAGCTGAATCTACAAATGCACGACCATTAACCTCTCCTATTTCCTCTTGAATCGAATGCAACAACTCTCTGAGTTTATCTTTAATAACATGATGATAATCTTCTCCGTAAGCATATTTAGAAATATGATATGAATCTTCTCTTTGCTGAACTTCAGGATAGTAATTATAACTTAAAGAAATAACCGATTTAGCCCCGTCTACTAGAAGCGTTGGATCTAATCTTTTATCAAAATGATTCTCCATGTAATACATCTTTCCATGATAATCATTCTGCAACCAAGATTCTAATCGAGGTGCTTCCTTCTCTAAAAATTCGGCTTTAGCAATACCACAATCTAAGAACCCTAAGCGTTTGGCTTCATTTTTGATAAACTGCGAGTATTGTTTTGCTGTGTTCAATAGAAAGATTTATGCTTTCAAAAGTACAGAAAAAACAACCTTTTGTTAAAATATGTTGTCATTACATTTTAAGACTTTATTGTAAGTTGTTTAACAAAACTTAAAGAAGATCGTCTAAATACAAACTCTATGTTTGTCGACTCAACTATTAAACTATCATATGAAAAGAATTATTACCCTAATTATTTTTACAATTACCATTGGAAGCTTTGCTCAGATTAAAGGAAAAGTAACAGATACTGATGGAAATCCGCTTTCTTTCGTAAGCATTTATTTAGATAAAACAGTTACAGGAACTACCTCTAATGACAATGGAGACTATGAATTGGATTTGAAAAAAACTGGAAATTACACCATTGTTTTTCAATTTCTTGGTTATAAGACTCTTAAAAAATCTGTGAATGTTCAAAGTTTTCCTTACACTTTAAACGCAACTTTAGAAGAAGAAAAGGTTGAGTTAGATGAAGTAAAAATATCTACAACTGAAAATCCTGCCAATGCCATTATTAGAAGTGCTATTGATGCTAAGGATAAAAACACCGATAAATTAGCTGAATATACTGCCAGTTTTTATTCAAGAGGTTTATTTAGAGTAAAAAATGCTCCAGAAAAAATCTTAGGTCAAAAATTGGGAGATCTTGGTGGTGGATTGGATTCAACTAGAAGTGGAATTATTTATTTATCTGAAACAATGTCTGAAATTGCTTTTCAGAAAAGACCTCGAAATTTTAAAGAGAAGATTATCGCTTCTAAGGTGAGTGGATCAGATAATGGAATTAGTTTTAACAGAGCAGAAGACGCTACAATAAATTTCTATGACAATGCAGTAAATATTGCTGAAAATAAATTAGTTTCTCCTATAGCTAATGGCGCTTTTGGTTACTACAGATATAAATTAGAAGGAACATTTTATGATAAAAATGGAACTTTAATTAATAAAATTGCTGTAACCCCTAAGCGTGATGGAGATCGAATTTTTAAAGGGTTTATCTACATTGTGGAGGATGATTGGGCTATTTATGGAGTAGATTTAATTACTTCAGGAAAACAAATTGGAATTCCCATGATTGGCGACCTTCGATTCAAGCAAGATTATAATTATGCCGAATCTA
Source organism: Pseudotenacibaculum sp. MALMAid0570 (assembly GCF_040151415.1). Lineage (NCBI taxonomy): Bacteria > Pseudomonadati > Bacteroidota > Flavobacteriia > Flavobacteriales > Flavobacteriaceae > Pseudotenacibaculum > Pseudotenacibaculum sp. MALMAid0570. The sequence goes on along the minus strand of NZ_JBDKWF010000049.1, from coordinate 388,118 downwards.
ACAAAGCTTGGGTATTGATTTCTCAAACCATCGATTTTCAATTTGGATTCTTAGGTTTTAATGTAGATGGTAGATTCTCTGCTGCTTACTCAAAATACAATTTCAATCCTAGCTTTGATAAAGATACTTTTACCAATGTAATCTTAACTTTTGAAAAAGATGCTACAGAAAAAGACTCTGTGTATTGGAATAACTTAAGACCAGTTCCATTAACTATGGAAGAAGTAAAGGACTACACATTAAAAGATAGTATTAAGACTTATCGTAAATCAAAAAAGTATTTAGATTCTATAGATGGAGTGAATAACAAGTTTAAAATCATGTCACTAATCTCTGGTTTCAATTATAGAAACTCACATGAAAAATGGTCTTTTAATTACAGTGGTTTGTTAGATGATGTTTCTTATAATACCGTACAAGGATGGAATCTATCTTCAAGAATTAGCTATTTTAAAAGACAGAACGATAAAGGGAAATGGTGGAATGCTGGAGTTCGTGTTAATTATGGATTCTCTGATAAAGAAGTAAGGCCTGTTTTCTACTTTAATAAGGCTTGGAACAATTTTGAGAGACCTAGATTAAGTATTTCTGGTGGAATTACTACTCCACAATTTAATGGTAGGAATCCGATCTCTCAGATCAACAATACTATTTACTCTTTAGTTAGAGAGCGTAACTATATGAAGATCTACGAAAAAACATATGCGAGAATTGCTTATTCACAAGAAACTGCTAATGGAGTTTATATGAGTTCTTCTTTAGAATACGCCAATAGAAAACCTTTGTTTAACACTACAGATTATGTGATGTTTGGTAGAGATGATGTGTCTTTTCAATCAAACAACCCAATCGATCCTACATCTAACACAGCGCCATTTAATGAGCATAGAATATGGACGTTCAATCTAGGGGCAAATATTGTTTTCGGGCAGAAATATTTGATGTATCCAAACAGTAAATTTGGAGTTGGAAATCCGAACTATCCTTCATTATATCTTGGGTATCGAAAAACTTTTGGAGCCGATAATTCTCAATTCAATTCTGACTTATTCCTAGCTCGATTGCGTCAATACATCTCTTTAGGAAATGTAGGAAATCTTCAATATAACATCCGTTCTGGAATTTTCTTGCAACAAAAAGACATTCCTTTTATGGATTATTTACATGCCAATGGACATCAATTAAATCTTGCTCCAACCAGTTATGTTGATAGCTTTGGTTTATTAGATTACTACACGATGAGCACTAATGACAAATATGCTGAAGCTCATATTCAACATAATTTTAAAGGATTCTTATTAGGTAAAATTCCTTTGATTAATAAGTTGAACTTCCACTTAGTAGCTGGAGCTAAAGGATTGTTTACAGGAGGAAGAAAGCCGTATTCAGAATACTCAGTAGGAATTGATAATATTGGATTTGGAAAATGGAGGTTTTTACGAGTTGACTATGTTCGATCTAACTTTAATGGAATTAAAAATGATGGATTCTTATTTGGAATTACATTATTTGATTAACCCAGAAAAGAAGTATCTTTGATTTCATGAAATTGAAGGTACTTCTTTTTGGAATTTCAACAGATTTGGTTGGAGCGAATTCATTAGATATAGAATTCTCTGAAAACAAATCTGTATTAGAACTTAAAAAAACGCTTCAAGACAAGTTTCCTCAAATGTCTGAATTGAATTCTTATGCTATTGCTGTAAATGAAAGCTATGCAAATGATCATACTCAGCTAAAGGAAAACGATGTTGTTGCTATCATTCCTCCTGTAAGCGGAGGTTAATCTCTCAAGTATTTTTTATCCACGTAAAAAGTTCCGAAAGGAATGATAGATGCCAGCAAAACAATTCCAAAAGTTTTGCCTTTCCACTGCATTTGATCTTTAATTAAATAGGCAATTACAATATAAGCCACAAACAATAACCCATGTGGCATTCCTAATAGTTTTACATATTGAGGATCGTCTTGTAAATATTTGATGGGTGTGGCTACAAACAATAAAAGCAAGTAAGAAGTTCCTTCTAAAAAGCTAATAATTCTGAAAAAAGTTTTCATAAATAGATTTAAAATTGTCATGTTGAGCGCAGTCGAGACCAAAGACCTCTCGATTGCGCTCGAGGTAACATAAATTTGACTGCAAAGATACGGCTCAATTGCCTATTTTTGTAATGTAATGAGCAATACTTCTATAAAAATTACTGCCGAAAAATTAGACTTAAACGAATGTTATACTTTCGTAACTGATGACACTTGTGGAGGAATTGCTGTGTTTGTAGGAACTGTGCGAAATAGCACCCAAAACAAAGAGGTTACTAAACTTGATTTTTCTACGTATAAACCTATGGCGATTAAAGAAATGCAAAAGATTGCCAATCTAGCTTTGGAGAAATTTGAGATCAAAAAAATTGCTATTCATCATGCTGAGGGTTTATTGCAAATAGGAAATGTTCCTGTAATTATTACCGTTTCTGCGCCACATAGAAAAGCTGCATTTGCTGCTTGTCAGTTTGCTATTGACACCTTAAAAGAAACGGTTCCTATCTGGAAAAAAGAACATTTTTCTGATGGAGAAGTTTGGGTGAATGCGCATCCTTAGTCTAAATAATAAAGAATTTTAAAAACCTGTTTTTTAGTTAACTCAAAATTATGATCCATCTGAGAATTATGGTATTCTTTATTGATTTGGATTGCATCTTCATTTTTAGCTTTTAATAATGAATCTTCTTTAGTAATAAAGTTAACCAAGTAGTTTTGTGGGTATCTATCATTTATGTTTCTTAATAGATTTGGTTCTGATTTTTCTCTATGACAAGAAGCACACAAAATTTTAAATAATTTTCTTCCTTCTTTTGCTTTTTCATCTTCTACTACATCCACAACACCACATACAGGAACTAAATCGGATTGAGATGAATTTAATTTCAAAAAATAGTCATAATTAAAAAGAACAATAATCATTACAACTGCCATACCATATGATAGAAGTCTTAACCATCGTAATCTTTTTTGTGATTCCATTCTAGTATGATAATATTCCTCCATCTAAACTCAAGATAGTTGTTTCAGAATATTTTTCTTTTAATTGCTCTGCTGCTTTATAACTAGTAATTCCTCGTTGACAGATCATCACATAGGTTTTGTTTGAGTCAACTTCTAGGGTTTTTATTTCTGAAAGAGGAATAGTTTGATCAACTTCAAAAGGCAATTGTAAATTTGGTAAGACCGCAATTAACTCTAGATTTCTCGACTCTGCAGGAAGTGACAATTTTTGTTTTAATTCTTCAGAGGAAATCAACCAATTTAGATTTTGCACATTACAGGAAGTATCATAATACGTTTCCTTTTTAAAAATAGTTGCAATCTCTTCTTTAGAAATTTTAGATTGCAATTTCATTTTCAACTGAGAGTTTTGCAACACGTTATAAATCAATAATTCGTTGCGCAAAGGCTTTCCAACTCCTGTTACAATCTTTAATACTTCATTTACTTGTGCCATGGCTATCATTCCTACAATGGCATTCAGGATTCCAGCTTCTTCACAATTCGGAACATCGGTATTCATTACTGGGAAAGCGTCTCGTAAGTTCGCAGAATTCTCTCCTAAATTAAAGCTGCTTACATATCCATCAAACTTATACAAAGAACCATACACTAGAGGTTTTCCTTGTAAAATGCTTGCATCGTTCAAAAGGTACTTAGTTGGTAAACTGTCCGTTCCATCAACAATAATATCATACTCAGAAATTATATCAAGAACTTTGGTCTTTGTGAGTGCTTCTGTCGAAAAAGAAACTTCTGTATATGGAGCTCTCAGTTGAATAAACTTCGCTAATGCTTCCGATTTGTATTTCCCTACATCCTCTAATGAATAGTACACTTGACGATGCAGGTTGGTGACATCTACTTTGTCAAAATCTATCAAATGAATTTTCCCAATACCGCTGGAAGCCAAATAGACAGCAATCGGACTTCCCAAACCTCCACAACCTACTACCAAAACTTTCGCATTTTGTAGTTTTTGTTGTCCAACTTCACCAATCTCTGATAAAGTTATTTGACGTTTGAATAAGTCTGATGGATTGATGTTCGACATCGAAATTGAATTTATACAAGTTCTTTTTTTACGGCTTCGTATTCTTCTGGTGTATTTACGTTTCGAATTAAATCATCCTCTACCTCTACAATCTCCACATCGGAATTGATTAGCATTTTACGTGGACACGAATATCCTTGCGCTAAATATTGCAATAAAATTGGATAAGCCTTTGGCTCATAGATGGTAATTAAGGGTTCAGGAAATTGTTTCCCTTTTCCTTTGACAGCGGTAGCAACTTTTGCTGGATTCCTTTTTTCTAATAAAAGTTGAATCAAATCTTTATTTACAAATGGTAAATCTGTAGCTAACACAAACCATGCAGAATTTGGATCTTTTTGAAATGCTGAACAAATGCCTCCAAACGGACCTAAATTGAAAAAGGTGTCGGGAATTTCACTAATCAATTGAGACTTCTCGACTGCGCTCGAAGTGACATTTCTAACCGAATAGAATGTTTCAAAACCTTGATTTTCTAGTAAGTCTTTTACAAATTCTTTTTGAGGTTGTCCATAATATTCTAACTGAGATTTATCTCTTCCCATTCGAGTGCTTTTTCCTCCTGTTAAAACCAATCCTTTGATAGAAGGAATTGTTTTAGAAAGAAGTTTCGAAACGTGTTCAATAATTTTTTCTTCCTCATCAATTCCATAGATTGGAATCTCTTTACAATTGGAAAACTTTTCTTGTAAAGACTCAAAAGGCTCAATATCTTCTGTCAATTTTACAAAGAATTGTACATCAGAAATCTGATTGATTCGTTTGTTGATTGAGGCTTCTTTTTCTGGATCTAACAAAACTATTTGTTGTTCCCCAGCATAATGGTTTCCGTTGATAAACACATAATCAAACTGTGAAAATTGAATGCGTTGAGCGTACTCATTTATTGGCCCAGAAGTTGTGATGCTTAGATTTCCTTCATGGTGAAATGTAAAATCTGAAAGTCGATTTGCTTCGACATCTTTTGCATGAGAAGCATCAAAATAGGCAAGTTTATATTGTGATAGCCTTTGTGATACTTGATGAACCAAATCAGAAATAATGCTGCATTTAGCCCCTAAGATAGATACTTCATTCGGCGCAAAATTTCCATTCTTTCTTCTCGTTAAGTTGGTATGTTTTTGATGTTTTTTAGCCATTCTTAATATCCGATTTCCCTCCTGTTTTTTCCAACAATTTTACTTCTTTGATCACCATTTGCTGCGAAATGGATTTACACATATCATAAATAGTTAAACAAGCAGCTGACGCTCCAGTTAAGGCTTCCATTTCTACTCCAGTCTTCCCTTCAATAGTAACCTTACACAAGACCTCTATATATTCTTTGTCTACAATAACAATGTCTATATCCACACCGTTGATTAATAACGGATGACACATTGGGATGATTTCTGATGTCTTCTTCACTGCTTGAATTCCTGCTATAATAGCTGTTTGAAATACAGGCCCTTTTTTTGTTGTTAATTCTTCATTCCCAAAATGAGAAATCACTTCTTTTCCTAAGAACATACTCGCTTTTGCAATTGCAGTTCTTTTGGTCATTTCTTTTCCAGAAACATCCACCATTTTAGGTTGGTTCTTTTTATTGATGTGTGAAAAACTCATCTATTAGTTTTTAGCTAAATTAATAAGATTTGTTAGAATTCTGATTGAATAAGCTTAGCTAGTTTAATCAAACTAGTTGAATTCTCTTTATTAACTTCTTCATCAAATCTTAGTAGAATACTTTGGTTTTTAAAATCAATATTCAAATTATTATATAATATTAATTCATCTGTTATTGCAACTGACAACAGCCTTTCAAGTTTCTCAGAATTAGTATTAGATTCTAAAACGTATAGATTGTTAAATCTTTTTCTATTTTTTAATTTAATATCAAATCTTAGAAATAAGTTAGCAACTTTTTCATTTATATTATTAGGTCTTATGGTTAAATCAGGAAGAAAAGAGTCAAACTTTATTAAGACAGCATCGTGATAAGTAATTAAATCTGTTTTTATATCTGAGTAGCCTGGCACAGTTCCATTAACTTCAATTTCATGTGAATCTTGGTAAAAAATATGAAAGGTTTCTCTTGGAAAATCCAAAATCTTCCTTACTGATGTTATTTTCAAATATTTCCCATGCAATCCTCTAGAATAATCATTCAAATTAAAATACCTGTTCTGATTTTTCTCAACCTTGAAAATTTTATCTAAGTGAGATAATATTTGCTGTTTCGTCTTATCTTTTTCAGAAGTCATTTTTTGGAAAAAATTTAATTTCTATATCTAAAAAATGAACAGGTATTTCCCTTTTTGAACTCAGTTTGACCTTGAGGCAATTGAATAAAACCATCGGCTTCTACCAAACTTGCCAAATCTCCAGAGCCGTTTCCTTTCACAGGAATGGCTACTAAATGACCGTACTTGATCTCGATTTTTACCTGTAAGAAATAGGTCAATTCAGGTTTAAACACAACATCTTCTCCTAAAATTACTATTTCTTCTTTCATTTCATATCCTGTCGATTTTGCAAACCATGGATAAAAATACGCCAAACAATTCACATAAGTTGAAACTGGATTCCCTGGAAATGCGAAAACAGGCGTATTGTTTTGCTTGTCTTGTTCTGCATCTCGCTCACTCATATTTGAAGGTGCTGAGCGTCCAAACCAGAAAGGTTTTCCTGGACGTTGTGCTACACGATGAAATAACTTTTCAACTCCTAATTCTTCTAGAACCTCAGGAAGAAAATCGAATTTCCCTTTACTTACAGCACCGCTAAATAATAAAGCATCATATTCTTTCAAATAGCCAGCTATCTTTGATTTTAGTTGTTCTTTATCATCTGTAATATGAGCGGTCTCCGCTTTGATATGAAGTTTTTCTAGTAATGAAACTAAGGTAAAAGCATTACTTCTACGAATTTGATGTGCTTCTGGACTTTCGCTTACTTCTACCAATTCGTCACCCGTAGAAACAATCATTACTTTAGGTGTTTTAGCCACTTGTACTGTGGATTTCCCCACGGTGGCAATTACACCAATTTCTGCGGCTGTGATTATTTTATTTTTAGGAATTAAAACATCTCCTTCGTTTCTATCTTTCCCTCTTGTATGAATGTTTTTGCCTTTTTCAAGCGCTTCTAATTGTACAGTAGCCATTAAAGTATCAATCTTTACATCTTCATAGCGAATCACGGTATCTGTATTTTCCGGCAAAACAGCACCAGTCATTACTTCATAACAATTGGCAGCATTGTCCATAATTTCTTGCGGACTTCCAGCTGGTTGAATTCCTTCGATTTTAAAATCGCGAACTCCGTATTCAAAATAACGGTGATTGATGGCAATTCCGTCCATGGCAACGCGATTGAAAGGAGGGAAATCTCTATCGGCAACAATATCTTCTTTGAGTACTCTTCCTACAGATTCTAAAAAAGGAACTTCTTCCACACCAAAATCTTGGGCGTTGTCTAAAATGATTTGTAAGGCTTGTTCTGTTGAAATCATCAACTTTTGTTTATTTATTTGAGATGGTTAACCACCAATGGTAGACATACTTTCTGAAACATTTCCTTGTGTTCGGTTTGCTTCTGCAACAAAACCATTTTCTGGCTTTTCTTTTACCAAAGACAAAAACAAATCTTTTAGGTCTTCATTGCTTGCTCCTTTTCGCAAAAAGTCACGAAGGTTGAAGACTCCATCATCAAACAAGCAGTTTTTAAATGTTCCGGTAGGAGTTACTCGAATGCGATTACAGTCACCACAAATGGTTCTTGTAAATGCAGGAATAATACCCACACTTCCTAGATGTCCATCAACCTTAAAATTTCTGGAAGTTGATGATTTTTCAGAAACGATAGGCTCGACTTCAAACTGAGTTTGTATCTCTTCTAAAATCTTTGCGTAATTCCAATTCTCTTGAATCTCTCGTTGTCCTTTTCCGTTAAATGGCATTTCTTCAATAAATCGAACTGCTACATTTTTGTTTTTGGTAAGTGCTACAAAATCTACAATTTCATCGGTATTAAACCCTGCTTGTACAACTACATTCAGTTTTAAATTGAGGCTGCTTTTTTCCAAGAGCTCGAATGTTTCATAAACTTCTGGGAAAACGTCCCTTCTTGTAATTTGATGAAACTTTTCTTTTTGCAAACTATCAATACTCAAATTGATGTTTTGCACTTTCTCCATACTTTCCAATACTGGAATGTGCTTTGCAATCATCGCGCCATTGGTCGTAATATTAATAGTTTCTAACAAATCGTTAAACGACAACATTTCTAAAAACTCAATAAACTTCTTTCTTACAAATGGCTCTCCTCCTGTTAGACGAACTTTGTTAACTCCTAACTCTGTTAACACACGAACAATACGATACATTTCTTTATAAGTTAACAGGCTTTCTCTTGGCGCAATTTCAATTCCATGTGCTGGCATGCAATATTGACAGCGCAAGTTACAGCGGTCTGTAACCGCTAAACGGACGTAGCTTATTTGTCGTCCAAAATTATCAATCAATTGTTGCTGCATGTGCAAATGGTTTCAAATCTGGATTGTGAATTTTTGCCTTTGCTTCTGGTGACCGAAACACATCCCAACTATAATATATTTTTATTTCTGTTTTAAAATCTTGTAACAAGTGAGGAAATTCTTTCATCAAATCTGAAAAGTTCTCGCTTTTCCCTTCTTGCATATAATGATACATGATTTGCAAAGAAGCATATGTTACAGTAGCGTTAAACTTCATGGTTGCTCCGTATTTGATTGCAAAATCATAAATCTGTTGACACATATTCTGAATGGATTGATCTAATCCATATTTCTTGAGATGGATATAGGCCAAACGCAAATGGGCTTCATGAGAAAAATAGAGCGGTGGAAATTTGCAATCTCTAAATTTCTGCTCGAAAACTTCATCGGTATATCGCTCATGTTTTTCCAATCTAGCTTGGTAATTTTTTTGCTAATAATCCGTATATAAATGCTCCTAAAACGGCTGCTGCTAACACAATTAAAATTGCTACTGCTCCGTGCCCAATCAATACAAATATAGGACCTGGGCAAGCGCCAACTAAGGCCCAACCTAATCCAAAAATACTTCCTCCAATAAAAGTTCTAATAAATCCTTTTTTCTTTTCTTTTACTTTGATTGGGTTTCCTTGAAAATCTTTTATAATGCCTCTTTTGAAGAATTGCATTAAAATAACGCCAATCCCAACAGCTGACCCAATAACTCCATACATATGGAATGATTGAAACTTGAACATTTCATAAATTCTGTACCAAGAAACTACTTCTGACTTACTCAAAATGATTCCAAATACGATTCCGATAATTAAAAACTTAATGTATTTCATAGCTTAAAAGATTAAAGGAAATAAAAACCATGTCATTAATAACCCTCCAGCAAAAAATCCAATTGTTGCCACAAGCGATGGTAATTGCAAGCTACTTAAACCGGTAATTGCATGTCCTGAAGTACACCCTCCAGCATATCGTGTTCCAAAACCAATAAATAATCCTGCAGCTACTAAAATTCCAATTCCTTTTAAAGACAATAAATTATCGGTACTGAAAATTTCAGCGGGTAAGTATTCATTTCCAGCGTTTGCGAAACCTAACTCAGCTAGGTCTTGAACAGTTTGCGGGTTTAAGTCAATAGCTTGTGAAGTCATTAAATACTGACTAGAAATGAACCCTCCGATTATAATTCCAACAACAAAAATCAAGCTCCAAGTTCTCGCTTTCCAGTCGGTTTTAAAATGATCCGAAATTCTTCCTGCACCACCAATAGTACAGATGGTTTCTAAATTGGTAGACACCCCAAAGGCTTTTCCAAAATAGAACAATAAAAATAGCACAAAAGCAATTGCAGGTCCTGCAACATACCATGGCCAAGGTTGTGTTATTACTTCCATTAGTTGTTTATTTTTGTATTGATATAGTTCATAATTTCTTTCGTAGCTCCTTTATTATCTTGAATATATTTTTGATTAATCTTTCCTGTGTTTTTTCTAAAGTTGGTATCCTCTTTTAGCTGATCAAAGACCTCTGAAAATTCTTGCTGGTTTGATACAGAAATACAACCTTTTAGCCGAACTAAATCAACAGCTTCGTTAAACTTGTCATATTCTGGACCTATTACTACAGGAATTCCAAATGTAGCTGGCTCCAAAATATTGTGTAATCCTGTTTTAAAAGCACCTCCTACATATGCAACATCTGCATAAGAATAAATTTTAGTAAGTAGGCCAATCGTATCTATAATAAAAACTTCGTACTCTTTTAATTGTTCTTTCGCATTGGTTATTATAAAGGGTATTTCAGAGTATAAAATTGTTCTTTTCTGAATTGAATTTTTCAATTCTTGAATTGCTTTTTCTTCCATTGTGTGTGGAGCAATAATCAATTTTTGATCATTAGTCTGATTGATATAATTTACTAGCAGCTCTTCATCTTCTTTCCAAGTACTTCCAGCTACTATTGTATATTGATTGTTTTTAAATTCTTGAATAACATCAACAGAATTGTCTTGCTCTAAAATTCTACCCACTCTATCTAGGCGAGTGTCTCCGCAAACAGTTGTATTTGAATAACCAATTGATTCTAGGAGTTCTTTTGACAATTGGTTTTGCACAAAAAAGTGATGAAATGCAGAGAGTGATTTTTTCATCCATTTGCCAGATTTTTTAAAAAAAGGTTGATCTTTTCTAAAGATTCCTGACACCAATATGGTTGTAATGTTCTGATTATTTAATTCATTTAATAGGTTTGGCCAAAATTCATATTTAACAATAATTGCCATTTCTGGATGCACCATTTTAATAAATTTCCTAACTCTCCCTTTGGTATCAAAAGGCAAATAACAAATTATATCAGCAAGGTTATAATTCTTTTGAATTTCATATCCTGATGGAGAAAAGAATGTAACTACAATTTTATGATTTGCATACTTTTTCTTTACCTCTTCTATGATAGGTCTTGCTTGTTCAAACTCTCCCAATGAAGCTGCATGAAACCAAATAACACTGTCTTCTTTCTTTAAAATAGATAGTTTCTCAAAGGTTTCTTTTCTTCCTTGAATGAACAGTTTTATTTTTCCATTAAAAAGCCCATAAACTTTAAGGATGAAAAAGGTAATGTGAGCCGTAAAGTTATATAATGGATTCATCTGTGTAAATGTACAAAATAGCGCATAAAAAAACGCCCAAACAATGTTTGGGCGTTTTCTATATCATTCTTAGTTTCTTAAGCCTCGAAAGGAACTATAGAAACATAAGATTTATTATCTCTTTTCTTTCTGAACTCAACAACACCATCCACTTGCGCGTGTAATGTGTGATCTTTTCCCATGTAAACATTTTCACCTGGGTAATGTTGAGTACCTCTTTGACGAACAATAATGTTTCCTGCGATTGCAGCTTGTCCTCCAAAAATTTTAACTCCTAGTCGTTTCGATTCTGATTCTCTACCGTTCTTCGAACTACCAACTCCTTTTTTATGTGCCATGATCTTATGGTTTTAAAATTGAAATTCTTATTTGCTTAATGCTTCAATTAATTCTGCTTTCTTTAAAGAAGTATATCCTTTGATACCTTTATCTTTAGCTAAAGCTTTTAATTGTGCAACAGTCATAGAACTTAAATCGTTAGATGCTGTTTCTTTTACCTCAGCTTTTGGAGCTTCAGCAGCTTTTGCTTCTTTCTTAGGAGCAGCTTTTGGAGCTTCTACAGCCTTCGCTTCCTTTTTAGGAGCGGCGGCTTTTTTAGCTGTTGTTTTCTTGGCACCAGATGCAGCGATACTTTCAATTTGAATTTCGCTTAAATACTGACGGTGTCCATTTTTCTTTTTGTAACCTTTTCTTCTTTTCTTTTTGAAAACGATTACTTTGTCACCTTTTAAGTGACCTAAAATCTTGGCCGTTACTGCGGCTCCTTCTATAGCTGGGGCGCCAACTGTTACATTCCCTTTATCTTCTACAAGCATTACTTTATCGAAAGTTACTTTAGAACCTTCTTTTTCTTGTAAACGGTGAACGTAAACTTTTTGGTCTTTTGCTACTTTAAACTGTTGCCCTGCTATCTCTACAATTGCGTACATAGTCTATGTTTATATTAGCTTTTTACTTACTATTTGCATCTTCGATACCGAAAATGCGGGTGCAAATATAATCTTTTTTTAAAAGACCACAAGACTTACTTCTCAAAAAAACAAGGTTTTAAACAAAAGAAAAACCGCTAATTCATTAATATTATATACAAATACTTCTTATTTTTGAGAAATAGTTTTACGCCTCTACCTTTTCTTGTAACGAAACTAACAAAGGTTCGTCAAACTAACTGTCTTTATAAAATTAAACTATAATCAATGAAAAGAAGTATTTTAACACTGACTTCAGTGTTTTTATTAGCATTTTCTTCATCTGCACAAAAAGTTGAGTTTGAAGAATATGACTTAGACAATGGGATGCATGTTATTTTGCATCAAGATAATTCTGCTCCAGTAGTAATTACCTCTGTTATGTATCATGTAGGAGCTAAAGATGAGCAGCCTAACAGAACTGGAATGGCTCACTTTTTTGAGCATCTTTTGTTTGAAGGAACAAAGAATATTGGGAAAGGTGAGTGGTTTAAAATTGTTTCATCTAATGGAGGAAACAACAATGCCAATACTACCGATGATAGAACTTACTATTATGAAGTTTTTCCTTCTAACAAATTAGAACTCGGTTTGTGGATGGAATCAGAAAGGTTATTACACCCTATTATCAAACAAGAAGGTGTAGATACTCAAAACGAAGTAGTAAAGGAAGAGAAAAGATTACGTGTAGACAATCAGCCATATTCTAGATTATTAGAGAACGTTAAGGTTCATATGTTTAAAAAGCATCCTTATAAAGGAACTACTATTGGAAAGATGGAGCACTTAGATGCTGCAACTTTAGAAGAGTTTTTGGCTTTTAACAAAAAATTCTACATTCCTAACAATGCTACATTAGTTGTTGCTGGTGATTTTGATGTGAAGTCAACAAAAAAGTTAATCAAAGATTATTTTGGCCCTATCCCAAGAGGAAAAGATATCGAGAGAAACTTCCCTAAAGAAGATCCTATCACTAAAACGATTACTGCTAAAGCTTACGATCCAAATATTCAGATCCCTGCAATTGTAGCTGCCTATAGGACTCCTTCTATGAAAACTAGAGATTCTAGAGTTTTAGATATGATTTCTACTTATTTAAGCGGTGGTAGAAGTTCTGTTTTGTATAAAAAGTTGGTAGATCAACAAAAGAAAGCATTGGCTGTACAAGCAGTTAATTTAAGCCAAGAAGATTATGGAACTTACGCTTTGTTTGCTCTTCCACAAGGAAGTAACAAAGTTCAGGACCTTCTAAAAGAAATGGATGCTGAAATCGTTAAAATCCAAACAGATTTAATTTCAGAAAAGGACTATCAAAAATTACAAAATCAGTTTGAAAACAGATTTGTTAGCTCTAACTCTAGCGTACAAGGAATTGCAAACTCTTTGGCTAGATATAATGTTTTGTATGGTGATACGAATTTGATTAATACTGAAATTGATATTTACAGATCTATTACCAGAGAAGAAATTAGGGAGATTGCTAAGAAATATTTAAATCCTAATCAAAGGTTGGTTTTAGAATATTTACCAGAATCACAAAAGAAATAACACAAAAGACTTAAAGATATAGAATTATGAAAACAAAAATTTTATCAATCATAGCCATTTTAGCAATGTCTTTTGCTGTTAATGCTCAAATTGATCGATCAAAAATGCCAAAACCTGGACCTGCTCCTAAGGTAAAACTAGGAAAGGCTGAAAAATTTAAACTAAAGAATGGTTTGACGGTGATTATGGTAGAAAACCACAAATTACCAAGAGCTTCTGCTAGCTTGACCATAGATAATTATCCAAGATTGGAAGGAGATAAAGCAGGAGTAACATCAATGATGGGAAGCCTTCTAGGAAGAGGAACAGCTAATATTTCTAAAGACGATTTTAATGAGAAAATCGACTTTTTAGGAGCCAATGTGTCCTTTTCAAGTGGCGGCGCTTCAGCTTCATCTTTGATTAAATACTTTCCTGAAATTTTAGGTTTGATGGCTGACGGTGTTAAAAACTCTGTGTTTTCTCAAGAGGAATTTGACAAAGAAGTGAAAGTTACTTTAGATAATATCAAGTCTGGAGAAAAAAGTGTTACCGGAGCCGCTCGTAGAGTAGAAAGAGTTCTTACTTATGGTAAGAATCATCCTTTTGGAGAATTTATCTCTAAAGAAAGTGTAAACAACATTACTTTAGAAGATGTAAAAAAAGAGTACAATACTTATTACAGACCAAACAATGCCTATTTAATCATTATTGGAGATATCAATCCAAAGAAGACCAAAAAGATGGTCAAAAAATTATTTGGAGATTGGAACAAAGGTACTATCCCTTCTTACACCATGCCTGAGGTGAAAAATGTTGAAACCACTGAAATCAACTTTATAAATATGCCGAATGCTGTTCAATCTGAGATAGCTGTAATCAACACTGTAGATTTAACCTTAGGTGACGATGACTATTTTGCTGCCTTACTAGCAAATCAAATTCTTGGTGGTGGAGGAACTGCAAGATTATTCCAAAATTTAAGAGAAGATAAAGCGTATACTTATGGTTCTTATTCTAGTATTTCTCAAAATAGATATGTAGGAAGATTTTCCGCTACTGCTAGTGTAAGAAATATGGTAACTGATAGTTCTGTTGTTGAGTTAATGAAAGAGATCAACACAATTCGTTACAAAAAAGTAACTGAAAAAGAATTAAAAGATGCTAAAGAACAATATATTGGAAGTTTTGTAATTAATGCGCAAAGACCAGCTTCTGCTGCTACTTATGCTCTTGAAAAAGAAATTTACAATCTGCCTGATAATTTCTACGAAACATATTTAGCAAAAATAAATGCAGTTACTATAGATGATCTTCAAAATGCTGCTATCAAGTATTTCAGAGGTGATAAAGCTAGAATTGTAATTACTGGAAAAGCTATTGATGTTTTAAAGAACCTAGAGAAAAATCCAAACTACAACATCAAGTATTTTGACAAGTATGGAAACTCAACTGAAAAGCCAGAAATGAGCTTACCAATCCCTGCTGGATTAACAGCTTCTAAGGTAATAGACAACTATGTAGCTGCTATTGGTGGTAAAGAAAAAGTAGATGCTGTAAAAACAATGATGTTTGTCTACAAAGCTACTATTCAAGGAAACGAATTAGAGCTGACTAGAAAAATCATGGGACCTAACAAAGAATCTAATGTGATTACTTTTGGAGGTCAGGTTTTCCAAAAGCAAGTTTTTAATGGAGAAACAGGATATGCTGTTCAACAAGGAAGAAAACAAGATTTAGCTGGTGAAGAGTTAGAAAATGCGAAAGCAAAAATGCTCCCATTTGAAGATATGGCTTACAAAAAAGGAAAGTTAGACAGAATAGAATCTATTGATGGAGAGAATGTGTACATCATTAAATATAAAGATGTAGAGATTTTTTATAGCGTAAAAACTGGTTTGAAATTGAAATCAACAAGAACAGTTAAAGGACCTCAAGGAGAAGTTAAAGTCCCTTCTGATTATTCTGATTATAAAGAAGTGAATGGGATTTTAATTCCACATAAATTCGATCAAGGAATGGGAAGATTTACTCTTAACTTTGAACTAAAAGAAGTAAAAATAAACGAAGGAGTTACTGAGAAAGATTTCGAGTAATTTTTTAGTTGATCATATACAAAAGAGTCAAGATTTTATGTCTTGGCTCTTTTTTATTTGGCTTTATTCACCATATAAACTCCAAACATAATAATAGCTCCTCCCAACAATTGAAGAAAACTAAGCTGCTCGCCATCAACAATTCCCCAAATAACAGCTACTATTGGAATCAAATATGTTACAGAGGCTGAAAAAACAGGTGTAGAGATTTGTACCAATCGATTGAACATTACTTTGGCAATTCCGGTTCCAATAACAGATAATAAGGTAATATACCCTAGCGCCGACATAGATTCATCATTCCATTCAAAATCTACATGAAAATCTGTGAAAAATAACACTAACAATGCCGGAATAATTAACAACAAAAAATTTCCTGTTGTAATAGCTAAAGCGCTAAGGTCGTTTAAATACTTTTTTACAATATTCACATTAAACGCATATCCAACAGAAGAAATAATTACCAAAGAAGCATACCAATAATTCTGATCTGGATTTAAATGTGCTCCTTTTAAAATAAGAATTGTTGTTCCAACCAACCCTATTAAAATTCCAAATAATTGCTTTCGCTTAAAGGCGAATCCAAAAACAATTGCGCCCACAATAAAAGTGTTAAATGGTGTTAGAGAATTTAATATCGCAGAAATTGAACTATCTATTCTAGTAATTGCATAAGCAAATAAAAAGGAAGGGAAAAAAGTTCCTAAAAGGGCGGTGTATAAAATATACTTCCAATGTTTCTTTTGAATTAACTTTAAGCTCTTAAATCCTATAAGCAATAAAAAGACTGCTGTTATAAGCATTCTTAACGATCCAATCTGAATAGGGGTTAATCCTAATAAAGATTTTTTAATTAAGATAAATGAACTCCCCCAAACAATTGCTAGGACAATTAGATAGAGCCATTTTCTTTGTTGGTTACTCATAGTTGATGTTAAAGTCATAGCAAAAGTCCGATAATTCTTCCAATATCAATCATTTATTACATAAATTTGCATAATCTAAGTATAATCAAAAGTAATCATGAAAATTCGCCATATTTTAATCGCTGTCATAGCAATGACTTTCACACTTTCTTCTTGCAAAAAGGAGGTTGAAAAAACTGAGAAAAATGATATTAAAAAAGAAGCTGCCATAGCGAAAATGGAAACCGTTTCTTTAAATATTTCTGGAATGACATGCGAAATTGGATGTGCTAAAACAATTCAATCTAAGTTATCTAAAAAAGAAGGTGTTGCTTCTGCAAAAGTTGTTTTTACTGATAGTTTAGCAACTATTAAGTATGATGCTAACACAACTTCAAAAGAAGATTTAATCAAGTTTATTGATGGAATTGCCGGAGGTGATTTATACACTGCAAAGGAATCTGAAAATACAACATCAAAAAAGTAGTTTTTGATGTATTTATAAACGAAAGGCTTCTGGTTTCAGGAGCCTTTTTTAGTTGTTTTTGAGTTATCTTTGCATAAATCTTTCTAAGGATGAAAAAACGCTTTCCTCTTTTTGTTAAAATCACTTTAATTGCCATTTATCTTATCTTTTTAGCTGGCGCTATAGTTAGAATGACTGGATCAGGAATGGGTTGTCCAGATTGGCCCAAATGTTTTGGATATTACATTCCTCCAACTTCTGAAGACCAAATTACTTGGAAACCGAATGCTTCCTTTAAAAAAGGAATGATTATCATTAAAGATGAAGCTCTTTTTGTTGCTGAAAAAGAAGTGAAAACTACATCTGAATTCAATAATGAGAATTGGGAAAAATACACCAAACATGATTATGCAAAATTTAATAAATTCCATACTTGGACAGAATACATCAATCGTTTAACATCTGTTCTTGCTGGAATTCCACTTCTACTAATGTTTATTGGCTCCTTTCTGTTTTGGAAAAGCAACAAGAAAATTACTTTATTATCCGTTGGTGTTTTTCTCTTATTTGCTTTTGAAGCTTGGCTAGGAAAAACGGTAGTAGACACAAATTTAACTCCTGTAATTATAACTCTTCATATGGCAGTTGGCCTAGTTATTATAGCTCTATTACTCCAGTTACGCTTCATAACTACTGAGAAGAATCGAATATATAACTACAACTCTTTGTTTCATAAACTATTAATTATTTCTGTTGTTTTCTCTTTAATTCAGATTGTTATGGGAACTCAAGTCAGACAGTTTATTGATGAGCAAGTAAAACTCTTTGGGTTTGAAAACAAAGAGTATAGTTTAATGGATCCTAATTTTAAGTTTTACTTTCACCGATCGTTTACAATTGCAATAGTTTTAGTGAATTTTGCTATGTTTTACCTGAATCAAGTAAAAGGCCTAGGATATAAATTGGTAAATTGGATTCTTGTTTTACTATTCTTAGAAACCATTACTGGCATTTTAATGTATTATGCAGATTTTCCAATAGGTACACAAGCAGTTCATTTACTATCTGGAGCACTTCTTTTTGGAGTCCAGTTTTATTTGTGGTTACAGAGTAGAAAAACAACATTAATTTCTTAAAGAATCATTTAGATAATATTTATTGTAATCTAACCCTTCTTTTTTTAAAAATTCATGTTTCTTTTTCATTCTAGCATAGTAAATACTATCTACATGTTTTTCAATGATTTCAATCTTCTTTGGAGTCAAATCATTGGCAACTCCTCCTTCCCAGTAAAAATTGATTTTTGGGTTTTTTGTCAGAACTTTTACTTTAACTGGAGCTCCTATACCTCTATAAATTAAGGGAAGGTTAATTTTTTCAGCAAACCCTTTATAATAAGTTGTATCATTAATGAAATAATGATAGTGAACATTAAGTCCTGCTTCTCCAGAAAAAAAATCTGCATCAGGATTTATATTAATTATAACACCAGTTACCTCGTAAAATTCATCTGGATTAAAATCTTCATATTTCTTATTGTTACAAGAAAAAGCTAAGGCAATTGCAATAAAAAAGAATACATGGGTTTTTTTCATAACATAAATGTAATAAAAAGTGACGGAGCGAAACCTACAAAGGTTTACACTCCGCCACAGGGAATATAAAATACTTACTTCTTTTTCTATATATGTTGCTCTTAAAAAGAGTTATTCTGTATTAATGATAATTAAGATCGGTCTCAGAAACCGACTGACTAACTTACATTAATAAGTAAGATTATAAGTGAGTAGAAATACCTGATTTAAAAAGTGAAGACAATTACTCTTTCCACTCTAAAGTTTCCATTAAATGAAGAATATCTTTTTTAATGTGGCTTACAGCAGGTAAAACAGAATCGTAGTTTGGTTTGGTTCTAAAATACAGTGCGCCTTTGATAAAGTTTTTGGTGCTATCGGTAATATGAAATTGTATTTGAGAAGCTGCATTTCCTGTAATCTCATTCAACGTCCCATATACTTTTTTAGTTTCATCGATATAATTATTAGAAGAGATCGTTTCTGCTTTTACAGTATGCTTTACAACTAGTTTTTCAGATTCTTGTATTAACTCTCTTAAATTGCCTTCAATCTTTCTATAAGTAATATCTAAAGATGCTTTCAGTTCTGGGTACTCAATCTTTAACCAGTTTTTAGGCTCATCTTTAATAGTTGCATTCTTGGGCACTTCAAAAGAATATGGTCTTTGTAATATTAGTTTTGTGTATACAGCTTTTTTGTATTGTAGACTTAAAAAAGCTTTAGGTTTTGGAAGAGTTTCTCCTCCACAAGAAACTAAAATGAAAAATAAAAATAAGACTGTTAGTTTACGCATTGAGGTGTCTTGTTACTTTTAGTTGTTTGATTCTTTTTCTATCTAATGCTTCTATGGTAAACGTATAATTGTCAAATTTTATTTTCTCACCTGTTTTAGGAAACTTTCCCGATATTTCTAGAATAAACCCTGCAATGGTTTCTGACTCACCTTTTTCTTCTTCGAATTTCTCTTCATCTTCATCTTCTAGAATCTTACAGAAATCTTTAATTGTTATTTTTCCATCAAAGATATAATTGTTATCATCTATCTTAGAATATGCTAAATCATCATCGTCAAACTCATCGTTAATATCTCCAACAATTTCTTCAATTACATCTTCTAAGGTTACAATACCACTGGTTCCTCCGTATTCATCAACAACAATTGCAAGGTGATTTTTCTTTTCTCTAAAATCGGCCAATAAATCATCTAGTTTTTTATTCTCAGGAACAAAGAAAGGTTCTCTTAATAATTTTTGCCATTTGAAATTGCTCTTGTTCAGATGCGCTAGTAAGTCTTTAGCATATAAAACACCAACAATATTGTCTATAGAATCGTGATAAACAGGATTTCTAGAATATCCATTCTTTAATATTTTCTTCATTACCTCGTCATAAGGTTCTTCATCAGACAAAGCAAAAATATCAATCCTTGGCTTCATAATTTGAACAGTATCTGTACTTCCAAAGCTTACGATTCCTTCTAATATTTTTTGTTCATCTTTTGTGGTGGCATCATCAGAAGTAAGTTCTAATGCCTGAGATAAAGTTTCAACTGAGAAATTTGAATTCTTATTTCCTAGTCTTCTTTCTATAACTCCTGTAAGGTTAGTAAGCAGATAGCTTAAAGGCGAAAAAACTATGTTTAAAACCTTGATAGGCCTTGCCATAAAACTTGAAAATTTCAAAGATTTTCTAGAAGCATATACCTTAGGAAGCACCTCTCCAAAAAGTAATATTAAAAATGTAATGAGCCCAACTTCGATACCAAACTTCACATAATCGGATTTTATTTTAATAAAATTCCAATCAATAGATAAATCTCCACTTAGAAATTTATCTCCTAATAATGCAAATAATAAAACCGCAAGAATATTGATAAAATTATTTGCTATGAGTATAGTAGCCAGTAATTTTTTGGGTTTTTCTAATAGTTTAACAATTAAACTTTCTCCTTTAGATTCTTCAGAAAGTTTGTTTAGGTCGGTTTGAGACAATGAGAAAAAAGCAACTTCTGTTCCTGATATTAAAGCAGAACTTAATAACAATAAAAGCAAAGCAGTAATCTCAATGATTTCCATCGTGCCAATTGTATTTAGAAAAATAAGAAAAGGTTCAGGATCAGGGTCCAAATTCTAGAGTTTAGTTCAACTTAAAATGGTAAATCATCATCCTCATCAGCAACTACAGATTTTGGTGGTTCTGGCGCTTTCGGTTGACTGGTATTTTGAGGAGATGGAGCTCCTGTTTCATTTTTTGAAGACAAAAAGGTCATATTATTAACGTGTATTTCTGTAGTATAACGCTTTTGCCCTTCTTGCTCCCATTGACGTGTTTTGATTCGTCCTTCGCAATATACCTTATCTCCTTTTGACAGGTATTTTTCACATGTTTCAGCAAGCTTATTTCGTACAACAATATTGTGCCATTCTGTAGTAGTTACTTTTTCTCCAGTTTGTCTATTGGTATAACTTTCATTTGTCGCTATAGGAAATCTGCCTATAGAATTACCTCCTTCGAAATAATTCATCTTCACAGCATCTCCTAAATGACCTATTAAAATAACTTTATTGATTGTTCCTGACATAGCTTGGAATTGATTATCTACTCAAATGTACTAAAAATTTTGATGCAATTTGTAGTTGAATTTATCTAAGAAATTAGAAATTAAAACCGGAACAGGATATTCATTTATTTTACGCCAAGAAGTATTTGTATTGGGATGTGTTTTAACTCCAACAATCCAAAATTTAGTATACAAGTGTTGATGTGAAAGTTTATGAACTATTGGGTTTTCATTAAACAATTTAATCATGCAATCTGAAAACACCTTGGTTTCAAATTCTTCCAAACCAACAATCGTATCCAGTTCTTTTTTTGTTTCTATTAAAGGAAATTGATAAAGTCCTTGCCAAATTCCTTTTCCTTTTCTTTCTTCAATAATTGTATCTCCCTTTTCGGTTACAAAAACCAAATAGTTAAAAAACCTATTCTTAATTTTTATCTTCTTTTCTTTCACAGGCAGTTCTTTGATTCTTTTTTTCTCAAAAGCTACACAGCTAGAACTCAAAGGACATATAGAACAATCAGGATTTTGAGGTTTGCATTGTAATGAACCAAAATCCATAATGGCTTGATTGTACACTCCGGGCTGATTTTTATCAATCAAAGACTGAGCTAAGGTTTTAAACTCTTTGATTCCTTTTGTACTATTAATAGGAAGATGATTCCCAAAATATCTGGCCAGCACTCTATAAACGTTCCCATCAACCACAGCCGTTGCTTCGTTAAAACAAATAGATGCAATGGCAGAAGCAGTATAATCTCCAACACCTTTTAGTTTAATAAGTTCTTTATAAGTACTTGGGAAAACACCTTTTAATTCTTTAGCAATGTATTTTGCGGTAAAATGTAGGTTTCTGGCTCTTGAATAATAACCCAACCCTTGCCACATTTTTAGTACTGTAGATTCATCTGCATTTGCTAGATGATTTACTGTTGGAAATTCTTCTGAAAATTTCAGATAATAACTCATCCCTTGAGCAACTCGCGTTTGTTGCAGCATAATTTCTGACAGCCAAACCAAATATGGGTCATTTGTTTTCCGCCAAGGCAGGTCTCGATTTTTTTGTAAATACCAGTAAATTAATGTGTTAGATAATTTCATCAAGAATTTTTACAAATGCAAACTTACATCTTAAAATTGATATAAATTTGTTCGAATCTTTTCACGGAATCGATTAATTATCATATATTTGCCTCCGCATTTTTAGAAAATAATAACTTAAATTTAATAACATGACGAAAGCAGATATTGTATCGAAAATCTCGGACAAATCAGGAATTGAAAAAGCAGATGTATTAGCAACCGTAGAAGCATTCATGACAGAGGTTAAAGATGCATTGGAAAATGGCGATAACGTATATTTAAGAGGTTTTGGTAGTTTTATTATCAAAACTAGAGCAGAAAAAACAGGAAGAAACATTTCTAAGAACACTACCATTAAGATTCCAGCTCACAATATCCCAGCTTTTAAGCCAGCTAAGACTTTCACTGAAGGTGTAAAGAACAAAGTGGTTGTAAAGTAATTAATACGAACCTAAATCGTAAGATTTAAAAAACATTAGACAATTATGCCAAGTGGTAAAAAAAGAAAGAGATCAAAAATCTCTACACACAAACGCAAGAAAAGAGCTAGAGCAAACAGACATAAGAAAAAGTAAGGTCTGACCCTTACTTTTTCTTTTTAGCATCTAGCCAAAAAACGTTCATTGAAATAGAGGTTTACATTCTGCAAAAAGCAGGAGGCCTCGTATGGTATTTAAAAAATACCTGTAAAATAATCCATCGTACAGCATGTTGCTGTATGGTATAAAACCATTTCAGTATGAAAACAGAATTAATTATTCGTTCGAATTCATCTGATATTGATTTTGCCTTACTAAAAGATGGAAAACTTATAGAACTTAACAAAGAAACAAGTGACAACAAATTTTCTGTTGGCGATATTTTTTTAGCCAAAATAGGAAAAGTGTTGCCTGGTTTGAATGCTTCCTTTGTGAATGTTGGATATCCAAAAGACGGATTCCTTCATTATCATGATTTAGGTGCTCAAGTACAATCTTTGAATAAGTTTATTAAGAAAGTAAGCACAGGTAAGTATAAAGAATTCACTTTAAAGAACTTTCGTTTTGAGAAAGACATTCACAAAGACGGAAGTATTAATGATGTACTAAAATCAGGTCAAAATTTATTAGTACAGATTGTAAAAGAACCTATTTCTACCAAAGGCCCTCGATTAAGCTCTGAGCTTTCAATTGCGGGAAGATTTTTGGTACTTGTTCCTTTTTCTGATAGAATTTCGGTGTCGCAAAAAATCGCAGACCCAAAGGAAAAGGATCGATTAAAAAGATTAGCTAAGAGCATCAGACCTAAAGGGTTTGGTGTTATTTTAAGAACTGTTGCTGAAGGTAAAAAAGTAGCAGAACTGGATAAAGACTTACAAAACTCGTTAGACCGTTGGAAAACAATGTGCAAGCGCATTGCAAATACCAATACTCCAACCAAAGTGTTAAGCGAGTTAAACAGAGCATCTTCTATACTAAGAGATGTGATGAACGATTCTTTTACAAACATCGTTACAAACGACGAAACTCTTAAATTAGAAATTAAAGAGTATTTACAAGAGATTTATCCTGAAAAGGAAAACATTGTAAAGCTTCATAGATCTAAAGTTCCAATTTTTGAAAAATACGGAATAGAGCGCCAAATAAAAACATCTTTTGGTAAAACAGTCTCTATGAGTAGAGGAGCCTATTTAGTAATAGAACATACTGAAGCATTACATGTAATTGATGTAAATAGTGGTAATCGTTCTAACAAAGCGGGTACACAAGAAGAAACTGCATTAGAAGTAAACCTAATTGCTGCCACAGAAATTGCAAGACAATTGCAATTGAGAGATATGGGAGGGATTATTGTGGTTGATTTTATTGATATGCATAGTCCTGAAAATAGGAACAAATTGTATCAGCATTTGAAAGAGCAAATGTCTTTTGATAGAACAAAACACAAGATATTACCGCCAAGTAAGTTTGGACTAGTACAGATAACTCGACAAAGAGTTCGACCTGAATTAAGTATTAAAACAACAGAACCAAACCCAAACGTGAATGGAGAAGTAGAAGCTCCTATTGTACTGGTTGATAAAATAGAAGTTGAATTAGAAAGAATTAACTCTAATCCAAAAAACAAAAAGATAGAATTGAACGTGCATCCTTTTGTTGCTTCTTATTTAACCAAAGGAATATCATCTATTCGTTTTAGATGGTATTTAAAACACAAAAAGTGGATTAACATTATACCTAGAGATGCTTACCGTTATTTACAGTACAAATTTAAAGTACGTAAGTAAGGCATTTGTATATCAAAACAAAAACCCGCATTGTTTCCAATGCGGGTTTTTTATTGTTATAATACTTATAATTTATTGTTTGCTAATAGCTATTTTGACGTCTTCTTCCCAAGCACTTACCGAAGCAACCACATTGTTATCATAACTTATTTGACGTAATTTATTGTTTTTCCATTGAACCCAAGTACCAACTTTTTTCCCTTCATTGTAATATCCTATAGCAACTCTGTTTCCTTTCTGATCAAACTCTGTCCATTTTCCTGTTAACTTTTGATTCTTAAAAAAACCTTTTTTATGAACAGATCCATCAGCAAAATAATATGTTGCTTCTACCAAATCTCCCACAGCTTTATAGGTTGGTTGGTTGTCTTGAGCTTGCACTAAGCATACTGCAAATAAACAAGCAATGGCTAAAACTTTTCTCATGTTTTTTAGGGTTTTGTTAAACAAATATACTTAAAAGTTTACGTTAAACAAACCTTTAATTAACATTAAATTAACATTAGAACCAAAACCCTAAATTGAATAACCAGTGTTTATTGTTGTTCTCTGGAGACCAACTGTATTTGATCTCAATAGGACCTAATATAGTATCTATACTGTATCCTAAAGCATACCCAGATAAAACATCTTCAAATAAATCTCTTCCATCACTAAAAACGTTTCCGTCTACTCTTGCATAATTTGCTATGAATGTTGCATAGTGATTGCTTGCCACTTTATATCGCAATAAAAATTCTGACCTTAAAAATGACTTATCAGAAATCTCAGCAAACTCATACCCATAAAAAGGCTTGAAAGTGTTGATGTAATTTTGATTATATCCTCCTAAATAGAAATCGAAAACTGTAGACGTAGGATTCTCAAAAGTAAATCCAGCATCGTTGGTGTATTGAAATGTAATTGTATCCCAAAAAGTTGTAGCAAAACCTAATCTTCCTCCAAGCTGAACAAAGGGTTTAAAATTATTTAGATAATCTGAAGACCAAGCATACCATTTTGCTCCTACATCTGCATAAAAGCCTCTAGTAGGGAAAGATCTATCATCATAAGTGTCTAACTTTAAATACGAAGAGAAGTTTATATAATTGCTATTGTCAAATGTAGTTTTACTGCTGGTTTGTGAACTTAATGTTTCTGTAGTAATCTTTAGTTTTTTAAATTCTGCTCCAAATCCTAATGCGAATTTTCTGCTAAAAGTAGTTTGTAGAAATATCTCATTCGTAAAATCTGTATAATTCAGATCAATTTCATTGATGTTTGGATTATCGTCTGTGCTAAACGGAGTATTCGTTTTAAAATGATTGTATCTAGATTTCAAACCATAACTTGTATAAAATCCGTTGTCTACAAAATAGTTTAGGTTATATCGAATTCTATCTCCCACAATCATATCTAAGGAGAGTTCGTCGTTTTTAATCAGCAGCCTTTTATGGGTGTAATTTGCCAAAATAGCAGATTGATACAACTCATCATAATGTGCTCCTAATCGAACATTAGACTGCTGTTTATTTTCTATCACATAAAAATGCAATTTGTTGCCTATTACCTTATAATCAATACGATCATAATTATCTGTGGAGGCTAAGAAACTAATTCTTTTGTTCAACTCTTTTCTATTGATTTCATCTCCAATTCTGATCTTTAATTTTCCACGAACATATGCCGGTGTATAATTTTCAGTCCCAAAAACCTTAATCTCTTCTATAACAAAAGGATTATCTTCTTTAACTAAAACTGGTCTTTTTTTCCTCTCAGATTGAAGCTTTGCAATACTATCGAAAGTGCTACTGTATTTTTTACCTGCAATATGTCCTTGCTTCATAATTCCTTTACTCTTATCAAAATCTACAACTGTAAAAGCAGAAATATCTGGTTTTATATATACATCGCAATCTTCCCTTCCTTTTTTGCTTTGTTCGTAAATATCATAACTCACAATTTGATTTAAAATCGTGATCACAGAATTCAATCGGTCTCTTTTAATCAACTCACTTTGTACATCAACTCCTATAATTATATCTACTCCTTTTGTTTTCATAATATCTGAAGGGAAATTATTAGCAATTCCTCCGTCCAACAGCAAATGTCCTTTCATTTCTACAGGATTCAACAAAGTAGGGAACGATCCGCTAGACCTTAACGCCAATGGAAGAGAACCGTTTTCAAGCAGTACCATTTTTCCTGTTTCTGCATCAGTAGCCACGCAAAAAAATGGAATAGGAAGTTTTTTAAAATCTGTGATTGTATCTACATGTGATAAAATATAATTAAAGAGGTTTAGCACATTTTGCCCTTTAGAAACAGCTCTAGGCAAACCAATTCCTTTCTTGTTTACAGGCAACATAATGGCATGCTTTTCTCCAAACTCTTTTTCAAAATAAGGTTTTGAATTTCTTGGCAAAACGTCTTGTAATATATCTTGTAAGTTGATAGAATTAACAATCTTTTCTATTTGTTCACCTGAGTATCCCGCCGCATATAAACCTCCAATAATGGCGCCCATACTTGTTCCTCCAATATAATCTATCTGTAAACCTGCTTTGTCTATTTCTTTTAAAATCCCAATATGGGCTAATCCTTTAGCACCACCTCCACTTAGTACCAAACCTACTTTTGGTTGCTTTTCTTGAGCGAAAAACACCATTGGAAATAACAATAAAACGACGAGTATATTTCTCATCTTTTTCTTTTTTATGAAGCGCCTCTGTGAGACTTTATTTTTTGGGAGAATTGTAGTACCGAAATATCTTTTGAGCTCTAGAATCGCCAATAACCTCTTTCAGTTCTTCAAATGTAGCATTTTTTACACGCTTGGCTGATTTAAATTTACGTAATAAAGTTGTAATGGTTTGTTTCCCTACATCTGGAATTTGTTCTAATTCTGATTGTATAGCGCTTTTGCTTCTTTTATTTCTGTGGAATGTAATTCCAAAACGATGGGCTTCGTTTCGTAAATGCTGAATAATCTTTAAAGTCTCAGATTTCTTATCAAGATACATTGGAATAGAATCTCCTGGATAATAAATTTCTTCTAATCGTTTTGCAATTCCTATAATTGCAATCTTACCTCGCAACCCTAATCTATCTAGACTTTTTAATGCTGATGATAATTGTCCTTTTCCTCCGTCAATCACAATTAATTGAGGTAAAGGCTCGTCTTCAGCTTGTAATCTTTTATAACGGCGATATACAACTTCTTCCATTGATGCAAAATCATCTGGACCCTCAACTGTTTTTATATTGAAATGACGGTATTCTTTCTTGTTTGGTTTCCCGTCTCTAAAGACAACACAAGCAGCAACAGGATTGCTTCCTTGAATGTTTGAATTATCAAAGCATTCTATATGTCTTGGCTCTTCAGATAAGCGTAAATCTTTTTGCATCTGAGTCATGATTCGTTTTACATGACGATCTGGATCTACAATCTTAATCTGTTTAAATTGTTCTTGCCTGTAATATTTTGCATTGCGTTCAGAGAGTTCTACAATTCGTTTTTTATCACCTAACTTGGGAATAGTTACTTTAAAATTATCGCCTAAATCTACTTCAAAAGGCACATAAATCTCCTTAGAAACAGAGTTAAATCGTTGTCTGATTTCAACAATGGCCAGTTCTAAAATTTCCTTATCAGACTCATCTAACTTCTTTTTAATTTCTGTAGTGTGCGACTGAATAATGGCTCCGTTAGCAATTTTAAAAAAGTTGACATAGCCGTAACTTTCATCAGAGACAATAGAAAAAACATCTACATTATTGATGGACGGATTAACGATGGTTGATTTTGCTTGGTAATTAGATAAAAGGTCTACTTTTTCCTTAATTTTCTGCGCTTCTTCAAATTCCATTTTCTCAGAAAAAGACAACATCAATTTTTGAAATGCTTCTAAACTTTGTTTAAAGTTTCCTTTAATGATGTTTCTAATTGCCTTAATGGTTTCATTGTAACTGGTTTCTGTTTGTAAATTTTCACAAGGGCCTAAACAATTTCCTAAATGATATTCTAAACAGACTTTATATTTGCCAGCATCAATCTTCTCTTGAGCAAGATCATAAGTGCAGGTTCTTAAAGGGTATAATTCTCTAATAAGATCTAACAAGGCTTTTACTGTTCTTACATTGGTATACGGACCAAAATATTCTGATCCGTCTTTTATCACATTCCGAGTCATAAACACTCTAGGAAAGCGTTCTTTTTTGATGCAAATCCACGGATAGGTTTTGTCATCTTTTAACATGATGTTATACCGTGGCTGATACTTCTTTATTAAATTGTTTTCTAAAAGCAACGCATCTGTTTCCGAATTCACTACAATATGCTGAATGCTTGCAATTTTTTTAACCAAAATTCTAGTTTTGGCGTTTTCATGGTTCTTTGTAAAGTAAGAAGCAACGCGTTTTTTTAGATTCTTTGCTTTACCAACATACAGAATCTTGTCATCCTTATCATAGTACTGATATACTCCAGGAGAATTTGGCAAGGTTTTAATTTGTACTTCTAAAGATGTTGGCATAAAACGAAAATACCATTTTTATAGAAATGAAATATCATCTTATAACAAAAGAAATATAGTTAGTTGATAAAGAAATAATTAGGTTTTCGTATCCCCTTTTTTGGGTAGCCATAAATGGTTAGGTAAAAATACCTGTTTTTTGTTGGTGTTTTTTTGAGGTAGAAACAACTGTTTAAAAAATTCTATTTTTAGGCGTCCTTGACAAATATGTCTAACTAAAATTTTAAAAACAATGGGGAAAAAAAACAATCAGATATCGTTAAAAAAAGCGATTAAATGGACCGAACGTTGGAGGGAAAAATGTCCTAACAACTGTAAAGCATTTTCAATTCCAGTACAAGATATGGTAGCTGTGCTAAAAGAAATTGGTGTCATACAAGAGGCTGGAAATACTGGATTATATGTAATTGACGAAAAAACACCAAACGGAGTACGAACTTATATGGCTATAGATCCTGCTTTAGAAGGTGAACCTGGAGGAGGTGAAAAAATTATCTTGGTAGGTACAGAACCACAAATAGATTTTGACCAAAAGAAAGTTGTACAAAGAGATATCATTAATGGTAAACTGGATAATAAAGGTCCTTTTGTAGATCCTAAAAATTCTTTATTAGGTGAGGATGAAATCGATACAGGAATCTATGATTTTTCTCAACCTTGTCCTAATTTTTGTGATTTTGAAAGTCCTTTAGCCAATGGACATATTTAGATAAATGGTTATACCTAAAATCATAGTTTATCTAGGATACCTTATACTACTTGTTAATGTAATTGCCTTTTTTTCGAAAAAGAAAAAAAACAAAGAGTATAAGGTATTTTCAATATACTTACTTACAACATTTATTATTCAGGTTGTAGGAGCTTCGTTAGCAGAAAACAAAATAGACAACTTATTTTTATCACATTATTATTTCATAAGTCAATTTGTTTTTCTGAGTATCTTCTATAGTATTATTTTGAATGGGAAAAAGATTAAAATAGGCGTTAAATTTATTTTTTCTTTGGTTCTTATTACTTTGAGCATTAATTACATTCTTGAGCCCTCTATTTATTATCAATTCAGTCTGCTTGAAGTAACTCTTTGCTCAATTCCTATCGTAATATATTCTTTGGTTTATTTTTTTCAATCATTAGATTCCAATAATAAGAAGTACCTATACATAGCCTCTGGAACTTTTGCTTATCTCTTGTGTAGTACCTTAATTTTTCTCTCTGGGAATTATGTTTCTCCTACTAAGACTTTTTGGTATCAATTTATTTGGATTATGAATGTTTCATTATATGCCATCTATCAATCTCTCATTTTCATCGAATGGTATAAGAACTTTCGTAAAAAAGAAGTTTCTTCTTAATGAGATAACTTCTCTTGCCAAGGTGTAATTATGAAGGCAACTTATAATCAAATACTTAAATCACGTATTTATTTTTTTTAGTACCTTAGCGTTCCAACTAATTCAACTACAACCCATGACAACTAAAAAGTTCTTTCTGGTATGCTTTGCCATGATAGCTTTTATAGCTTGTTCTGAAGATGAAAGTGACGTTACAGATAACGGCCCTATAACTTCTTTTGAGATTACTAGAAATTGGCAAAATAGCACACTTACTAGTGATTTCCTTAACAACCAAAAACAAATATCACATTACAATTTTGACAAAAAGAACATTGCCAACGCGTTAAGGGTTCCTAGTATTGTTAATTTTCGTTTTGTCTTAGGTTTGCTTCAAAACGAGTTGCAAATTACTATGGTAGGTGTAGATGAAGAAGGTAATGAAATTCTAAAAATCTATTCGATTCCTCACAAAACTTCAAGATATCAAGAAGCTATAGATGAGCTGAAAGATAGTCCGTATGTATATTCTAACGAACGTTTGAATACTCCTATTATTGGGAACCACTTATTGCAATATGCTGATGTGTATGAGTATATTTCTAAATGGCAAGGAGCTTTAGAGTCTGGAAACATACATGGCGCAATCAAAAACAAAGGAACTCGTTACCGATATTTTAGTCTTAAAAAAGAAGTAGTAGCTGAAATGATTGCAAAAACCAGAATAGACTGTATTGCCTTATTCTTGGGAATTAATGCAGATAATAAAATGACTACTGTTTTTCTACAAAAAGACATTTTTAAAAACCTGATTCTTTACAACAAAAATCACCCTATAAAAAGCGGAGAAGCTTTTGATTTTACTCAACCTTGTCCTGATAATTGTGACTAAAAGGTTTGTTGTAACTAAATAGCTCAAAACATTTTAAATTATGTTTATATCTACTGGTTGTGAAAAACAGGTATAAGTACCTATTTTTTTAACCTATGTTAAGAGATTTCTGAAAATCTTTCACCGTTTTTTGTATCTTCGATTTCATCAATAGCCTCCCTCATGGAAAAACTGTTTTCTGAAGAAAATCAGATAGTTACAATTGTAATCATTGGTGTATTACTGTTACTTTTAATGGCGGTTGCATTACTATTGTTCTTCTTTTTCTCAAGAAAGAAAATTGTTGAAAAAGAATTGGAGAAAAAAGAGCTGGAAATAGAGCATCAAAAGGAAATTATTCATGCAACTATTCTCACTCAGGAAAAAGAGCGAAAACGTATTGCGCAAGATTTGCATGATGATATTAGCTCTAAATTAAATGTCATCTTATTGAATTCTAATTTTCTTATTGATGGTGAACTTTCTCCTGAAGAGTAAACCAAAGTAAATGAAAACATTATAAAAGTAACCAATAAAACCTTGGGGAATGCCCGTAAGATTGCACATGATTTGTTACCTCCAATTTTAGAGAAATTTGGATTAGAGTCTGCTATTGAAGAATTGGTTGATGAATACAACATGAGTAAGAAGGTTAACATAAAGTCAAACATAGAATACCCAAAAGGTGAATTGGATAAAACTCAAGAGTTACATGTTTTTCGTGTTTTTCAGGAACTCATTAACAATTCTGTTCGGCATGGAAAATCTAAAAATATCGCTTTAGATTTTGTTAAGAATAAAGAAGACATTTCTATAGATTATAAAGACGATGGAGTTGGATTTAGTCAGGAAATTATAGATCAGAAGAAAGGTCTTGGAATGAAGAATATAGAAAGTCGTGTTGAATTACTCAACGGTGAATTGATTATACAAAGTGCTATTGATGAAGGAATTAAAGTTTCAATAATTTTTTAAAAACTCCCGACATATGAAAAATAAAATTCAAATTGTTATTGCTGACGACGAGCAGTTATTCCGAAAAGGAATGAGGTTTTTGCTAGAGCGAGATGAAGCCTTTGAAATTCTCTTTGAAGCAGGAGATGGTCAAGAATTAGTTGATCGTTTAAAAATATCAGAAGAGAAACCAGATATTATTTTAATGGACTTGAAAATGCCAAATTTAAATGGTGTTGAAGCTACAAAAGTTGTTCATAAAGATTATCCTGATGTGAAAATTATTGCCTTAACAAGCTATGGAGGAAAGACTTTTATCATAAATATGATTGATGTTGGAGCTTCTTCTTATTTGTTGAAGAACACAAGTCCTAAAGATGTGATTTTTACCATCAAAGAGGTTTACGAGAAAGGGTTTTATTATGATGAAACTGTAATGAAAATGATTCATGAAAATCTTTTATCGTCTAGCGGTAAAAAAATAAGAAGCGATTTAGACAAGAAATTGTTGTCTAAAAGAGAGATTGAAGTATTAGAACTTATTTGTGGTGAATATACTACTAATGAAATTGCCGAAAAGTTGTTTATCAGCCCAAGAACCGTAGATGGTCATAGAAACAATTTATTACTAAAAACAGGATCTAAAAATGTAGCTGGGCTAGTAATTTATGGAATTCAGAAAAAACTAATCGAGCTTTCTTCTTCAGATTTTAATCTGTAGTAAGTTTTTCAGTCTTTTTTGTGCCTTCAGCTGTTGATTTTTCTTCTTTAGGAAATGCTTTTTTATTAAAGATAAATAGCAAAACAACCCCCACAGTAATGTAGGAATCTGCAGGATTAAAAATATAGTTAAAGAACCTGAAGAAGTCTCCTCCTACAAAAGGTATCCAATCCGGCAAATTACCTTCCCAAATAGGAAAATAGAACATGTCTACCACTTTTCCATAAAACAAACTTCCATAAGGATCGTCTGCAAATAGGGTTGCCACACTGTGTTGAGGAGTATTAAAAATAACTCCGTAAAAAACAGAATCAATAATATTTCCTACAGCACCAGCAAATATCAATGCCACAGCAATCACAACAATGTTGGGCATTTTCTTTTTTATGATACTCATCAACCAGTAAACAATTCCTGCAACAGCCACCAATCTAAACAGTGTTAAAAAGAGTTTTCCAGCACTTCCGCCAAATTCAAACCCCATGGCCATGCCATTATTTTCAACAAAATGGATTCTGAACCAATCAAAAACTTTTACCTCTTCTCCTAAAACAAAATGTGTCTTGATATAGATTTTGACAATCTGATCGATTAAAATGGCTAATGCGATTGTAAGTATGGCTATTCTTTTCTTAGACATGTTTAAAAAATTGTGCTCACAAAAATAAGAATATTATTGACTACAGTTGTTCTGTTAACACAACATTGGCATTGATAGATCTAACAACAAGTTTATCTGCTTTTTTTATCTTCTTTCTAAAAGGCGACTTTTGGACTTCTTCATCTAGAGATATCTTTCCTTTTCTGGTTTTTATATCTAGAGCATTTTTTTGAATTGTAGCGAAAACAGTTCCAGTAAATAGTTCTACTTCTGTAATTCCTTTGATTCCCTCAATTCTTACATTTCCTTTATCTATTAAGATTCTTAAGATACCTTTATAACCTTTTGTTTGAATATCTATTGTTTCTCCGTAAATGGTTACTTTTTTATTCTTGGGTATTTTTACAATAGCGCTAACATTACTTGGTGGCGCTAAAGGAAATTGATTGATTTTGTTTGTTAGTGGATTATCAATTTTCAGCTCTGTTTTAATACTTAAAACGCAATTATAGTCGTTGCATTTAAAATCGTCTATTACACCTAATCCATCAACATCAGAGATAATCATTTCTAGTTGACCTGAATCTGATTCTTCAATTACAAGGTTATCTATTCCATCTGTTTTTACTTCAACATAAGGCGCATTACTCTTGATTGTTCTAACAATCTTTTGTTGAGCCGTAGAAACAATTGTGAAAAGAAAAAAAAGTAAAAAAGTAGTGTACTTCATAGCACAAAGGTATCGTAAAAAACATCACGATTCCCTTAATAGAAATATAAAAAGCTAACTAATATCTGGTTAGCATTTAGATATTTGATTAATCAAATATCTACATTGTCTGTATTGTGGTATACTAGCGCAAAATATGCGACTAAAATTACAAACACCAATACTAATATTTGCCAAACCATAATTCCTGATGCGGCATCAACAGCTAATTCCATCTAATAAAAATTTAATTTAATTACCCCTAATCAAATAAGTGACTGAAAGATATAAAGTATAAGAATGCTCGTCAATCCCCGAAAAACATGAATTTTAAATCTCCCCATAAATGGGGATAAGAAAGAAATAGAGGTTCTAAATTATTACTCTTCTGAATTCATGTTTTTCTCCATGAATTTTATTTTAAGGTCTAAGTATTTAGAAATTTTCTTGTAGATCTTTAATAATAAAAAGAACACCAAGATAACTGCTACCAATGCTAGAATTTGCCAGATGAATAAACCTAAGCTAAAATTGTCGATAGTTTGTCCCACAGCATTTTTTTATAGATCGTCAGATCTGTTATTAACATATTTTCGTTTTACATCTACATACTTACTGTATTTGTAGTAGAGTCGGATGAATAGAAATATAACCATGAACAAAATGACCATATTAATATACACAATGGCAATCCCCAGGTAGTCCATTTAGATAATAATAATTTGAGTTTAGTGTGGTAAATATAGGATTATTTTAATTCTTGTTATTGTAAAGTTATCGTATAAAAAAAGCTTCCAAGTAGGAAGCTCTTATTTATTGTCGTCTTTTTGCCTCTATACTGAGGGTAGCATGGGGCACTAATTTTAGTCGTTCTTTTTGAATTAACTTACCTGTAACTCTGCATATACCGTATGTTTTATTTTCAATACGAATCAAAGCGTTTTTTAAGTCACGAATAAATTTTTCTTGACGAATTGCCAATTGAACATTTGCTTCTTTACTCATAGTTTCAGATCCTTCTTCAAAGGATTTGAATTGAGGGGAAGTATCATCAGTTCCATTATTACTACCGTTCATGTAGGAGCTTTTTAGCAAGGCTAAATCTTCGTTTGCGCGGTCTATTTTCTTTTGGATGATTTCTTTAAACTCTTGTAAGTCATCATCAGAATATCTGGTTTTCAACTCTGCCATAATCTTACATTTTTTGTATTAGTATTTTACTTTTAATTCCGTCAAATTCTACATCAATTCCATCAGAAATGGCGTCGGCAAACATCAACTCACTTGTTAATGTTTCTGCCATAATGTAGTCTTTATTATTATATACTGACTGTTCTAATGTATCAAACTTTAAAACTGTTAGTTTTATTTTATCTGTTACTTCAAATCCTGAATCTTTTCTTGCATTTTGAATTCTATTGACCAATTCTCTAGCAATTCCTTCTTCTTTCAATTCATCGGAAATCGTAACATCGAGGGCTACTGTTAGCGCACCTTCGTTAGCCACTAACCATCCTTCAATATCTTTAGAAGATATTTCTACATCAGCGAGCTCCAAGGTAATGATTTTTCCGTCAAGTTCAACAGGTATTTTACCCTCTTTTTCAACTTTTGCAATGTCTTCTTTTGTAAAGTTTTGTATCGCATTGGAAATCAACTTCATGTCTTTTCCAAACTTAGGACCTAACACTTTAAAGTTCGGTTTGATCTGCTTTACCAGAATATCAGCTGCATCATCTAAGAGTTCTATTTCCTTAATATTTACCTCGTGTTTGATGAGGTCTGCAACTGC
This sequence comes from Pseudotenacibaculum sp. MALMAid0570, assembly GCF_040151415.1. NCBI lineage: Bacteria > Pseudomonadati > Bacteroidota > Flavobacteriia > Flavobacteriales > Flavobacteriaceae > Pseudotenacibaculum > Pseudotenacibaculum sp. MALMAid0570. The sequence goes on along the minus strand of NZ_JBDKWF010000049.1, from coordinate 351,924 downwards.
TAAGATTTCTTCCTTTTGTTGATTGCTGTCCACCGGAATCATAATCTTTTGCAGTGGCTGACGTACTTTAATTTTCTCTTTAGCTCTTAAAGACAATACCAAAGAAGAGATGGTTTGTGCATTTTCCATCTTACGCTCTAAAGTCTTGTCTATAAAGGAGACGTCAAACTCAGGAAATTGTGACAAGTGTATGCTTTCAAAATTTTCTTTCCCAGTTACAGAATTTAAATCTTTATACAACTGATCCATATAAAATGGCGCAATTGGAGCTCCTAGTTTGGCAATGGTTACCATACACGTATATAACGTTTGATAAGCCGATATTTTATCTTGTTGATAATCTCCTTTCCAAAATCTTCTTCTGCTCAATCTTACATACCAGTTACTCAAATAATCTTGAGTGAAATCTGAAATTGCTCTTGCTGCTCTTGTAGGTTCGTATTCTGCATAGAACTTATCTACCTTTTCTATTAGAGTATGTAACTCTGATAAAATCCAACGATCTAATTCTGGTCTTTCTGCTAAAGGAACATCTGCTTCTTTGTATGAGAATCCATCAATGTTTGTATATAATGAAAAGAAAGAATAGGTGTTGTATAAAGTTCCAAAAAACTTACGCTTTACTTCTTCTATTCCATCGATGTCAAACTTCAAATTATCCCAAGGATTTGCATTGGCAATCATATACCAACGTGTAGCATCTGCTCCATAGGTTTCTAAAGTATCAAACGGATCTGTTGCATTTCCAAGACGCTTAGACATCTTTTGTCCGTTTTTATCTAATACCAACCCGTTAGAAACTACATTTTTGTAGGCTACAGAATCAAAAACCATAGTTCCAATAGCATGTAGTGTATAGAACCATCCACGAGTTTGATCTACTCCTTCAGCAATAAAATCTGCTGGGAACGATTTGTTTTCATCAATTAAGTCTTTGTTTTCAAAAGGGTAGTGCCATTGTGCATAAGGCATGGATCCTGAATCGAACCACACATCAATCAAATCGCTTTCTCGTTGCATTGGTTTTCCTGATGGAGACACCAAAACAATTTGATCTACTATGTTTTTATGTAAATCGATGGTTGCATAATTCTCATCAGACATGTTTCCTACTTCAAATGCAGCAAAAATATCTTCAGATAGCACACCTGCATCTACAGACTTCTTTATTTCTGTTTTTAATTCTTCAACAGAGCCAATACAAATTTCTTCTTTTTTGTCTTCTGTTCTCCAGATAGGCAATGGAATTCCCCAATAACGAGAACGTGATAAATTCCAATCGTTTGCATTTGCCAACCAGTTTCCAAAACGTCCTTCTCCAGTTGATTTTGGTTTCCAATTTATGGTTGAATTTAATTCATGCATACGATCCTTTACATCGGTAACTTTGATAAACCATGAGTCTAAAGGATAATATAGAATTGGTTTGTCGGTTCTCCAGCAATTTGGATAACTGTGCTTGTATTTTTCTACCTTAAAAGCTTTGTTTTCAATCTTAAGCTTGATAGCAAGTTCTACATCTACCGATTTTTCTGGTACTTCTCCCTCAGCATAGTATTCATTCTTTACATATTTTCCTGCAAACTCTCCCAATTCTGGTCTGAATTTTCCTTGTAAATCTACCAAAGGAACTAAATTGCCATTTTCATCTTTCACCAACATTGGTGGAATCTCTGGAGTTGCCTGTTTAGCAACCAAAGCATCATCTGCCCCAAAGGTTGGCGCAGTATGTACAATTCCTGTTCCATCTTCTGTGGTTACAAAATCACCAGAAATCACTCGAAATGCATCTTGTGGATTGTCATTGGGTAGCACAAAATCTAACAACTGCTCATAGCGAATTCCTACCAAGTCTTTTCCTACAAATTCTTTGACAACAAAGAATGGAATCTTCTTATCTTCCTTGCTATAATTTGCTAATTCAGAACGATTTTCTGCTTGTTGATATTTTCCAGTGAATTGTTTTCCAACTAAATTCTTAGCTAATACAACTTTAACAGGTTCAAAAGTATATTGGTTGAATGTATCAACCAACACATAGTCTATCTTTGGCCCTACAGTTAATGCTGTATTACTTGGCAAAGTCCATGGAGTAGTTGTCCATGCTAAAAAATGAACAGTTCCCTCTCCTTGTAAAAACTCTGGTAAGGTTTCACTAATGGTTTTAAATTGGGCAACCACTGTTGTATCAGTAACATCTTGATAGGTTCCTGGTTGATTTAACTCATGAGAGCTTAAACCAGTTCCTGCTTTTGGTGAATAAGGTTGGATTGTATATCCTTTGTACAACAAATCTTTGGAATAGATTTGTTTTAATAGCCACCAAACGCTTTCCATATATTTAGGGTCGTAAGTAATATATGGGTCATCCATATTTACCCAATATCCCATTTTCTGGGTAAGGTCGTTCCAGATATCTGTATAACGCATCACAGCTTTTCTACAAGCTGCATTGTATTCTTCTACAGAAATTGTTTTTCCAATATCTTCTTTTGTGATTCCTAGTTCTTTCTCTACTCCTAATTCTATAGGAAGTCCGTGAGTATCCCAGCCCGCTTTACGCTTTACTTGGAAACCCTTCATAGTTTTGTAGCGAGGAAAAATATCTTTAATTGCTCTTGCCAATACGTGATGAACTCCAGGTAAACCATTGGCTGATGGAGGTCCTTCAAAGAATACGTATGGTGGTTTTCCTTCACGGGTAGAGATACTTTTCTCAAAGATGTTATTCTCTTCCCAATATTGAAGTATTTCTTTGGCTACATTCGGTAAGTTAAGTCCTTTATATTCAGGAAACTTTGCACTCATAAATCACAAATTCTAATAAGAATGCGAAAATACATATTTTCCTGTAAACCTATACGCTGAACCCCTAAAAATAAAGCTTAAGAAAGCCCTCTTTCTTTTTTTATGGACTCGTATGCAGATTGAATTTTTTGAAATTTTTCTTGGGCTCCCTTCAAATGCTCTTTGCCCAATCCTTGTAATTTATCTGGATGGTACTTTTTAGCCATTTTTCTGTAGGCTTTTTTCACTTCATCATCAGATGCAGATTTATCAATTTCTAAGATCTTATAAGCGCTATCTGTAGAGTTATAAAACATAGCTTTGATGGACTCAAAATCGTATTGATTGATATACAAATACCCAGCTATTTTTCTAATTTCATCAACCTCTACTTGAGAAACATGTTCATCTGCTTTTGCTATTCCAAATAAGAAATGAATAAGTTGTAATCTAGAAGAATGAGGCATATTTTGACGAATCTGAATACAGACTTGTCTAGCAGAAATTTGCTTTTTAATAATTCCTTTAAATAATTTAAAAGCACTGTTTGCTCTTTCTTTTCCATACATTCCAACAAACTGAGAACGAACAAAATTCAATTCTCTCTGATCTATTTTTCCATCAGATTTTATAACAATTGCAGATAGTACTAGTAAACTAATTTCGAAATCTCCAGACTGTGTATTGCTGGGTCTGTTTGAATATTCTTGCTGAAAAGTTCTACGATCTCTTTCAAAATCTTCTTTTGAATAGGCATCAATAACACTTCCAGCCACAAAACCAATTACGGCCCCAATAGGTCCTCCTGAAACAAAGCCAATTCCGGCTCCTAACCATTTTGAAAAACTAGACATTTTTTAAATTTATGAAGACCAAAGATAAGGAATCATATTGCTTTTTTATCGTTATCTTTGTACTCTAAATTTTTTTAAAATTATGTATCCGGAAGAATTAGTAAAACCAATGCGTGAAGAACTAACAAATAATGGTTTTTCGGCTTTATATACTGCTGAAGATGTAGATAATGCTTTGGCAAAAAAGGGAACAACTTTAGTAATGGTAAACTCTGTTTGTGGGTGTGCTGCTGGTACTGCAAGACCAGGAACTTTAGCTTCTTTAGAATTTGACAAAAGACCTGAGAATTTAACTACTGTTTTTGCTGGCGTTGATAAAGAATCTACTGCAAAAGCTAGAGAACACATGATTCCTTTTCCTCCTTCATCACCGGCTGTGGCTTTATTTAAGGATGGAGAATTGGTACACATGTTAGAGCGTCATCATATTGAAGGAAGGTCTGCTCAAATGATTGCTCAGAATTTGGTAGCTGCTTACGACGAGTTCTGCTAAAAACTTGACACAAGACATTCTTGAATTATAAGAAAAGATAAAACCGCTTCTGTTGAAGCGGTTTTTAGTTTTTAGTCTTCTATATATTCTAAAATATCTGCAGGTTGACATTCTAACACTTTGCAAATAGCTTCTAAGGTTGAAAAACGAACTGCCTTTGCTTTTCCTGATTTTAAAATAGACAGGTTAGCTGTAGTGATTCCTATTGCCTCTGCTAAATCTTTGCTCTTCATCTTTCGTTTGGCCAACATTACATCTAAGTTTACTCGAATTGCCATATGGTTAGATTGTTAGATCGTTTTCCAACTTTAGACCTTGTGCTTTTGCTAAAACTTTGCTTATAAGTAATAAAAATACACCTATAATGATTGATAGTATTGCTAGAGTTATCGATATTTTATTTGCGGGAAATACCATTCTTTGAAAAGTTAAGAATAATGAAATAATTGCTATGCAAAAATTAACAACACCAGAGAATAATACAAAATGCCCTGATCTTTCAATAAGAGTTATGATTGGTTGTGAAAAATAGTTAGACAATTCTCTTTCTTTTAGAATCCTCATAATAAAAAACACTCCTGTGCAAAAACTTAACATTCCTATGATAGAGGCTATTGCTAATAATTTCTCTCGTATTGAAACATTAAAGAATTTAGGGTAAAATGATTTTGACAAAAAAATATTTTTCTCTAGTACTACATCAGAGATGTTAAATACAATATTTCCTATCATGATAAATGTCATAAGTCCAAAAAGTAAGTATAATAGTATTTTTAATTTCTGTATCATGTCTAAATTGTTAAATCGTTTTCTGATTGAATTTCAATTCCTCTTTTTAAAATTTGAGCGAAAATAAATATCACTCCCGCAAGAAAAATAAAATCACTTGAGAACAAATCCATTGGTAAACCATTCTTTTTAGCAATGTGTCTTACTTGCGCATTGTGTAAAATTGCTACAATCCAGATACTTAAAATACTATAACTTATTTTCTCCATTAACTGATGAACTGTTACATTAAACGGATTTTTTAAATCCAGTTTCCCTAATAATTTTGCTACCAAAAGAGCTACATATGCTTCTGAAGCATAAAGAAATACTTTGTAGCTAACTATAAAACTATATTGTACAAAACTGAATTCTCTGTAGCTAGACAAATCTAATCCTCCAAATAAATTTTTTGCAGCTTCCTCATTGTTTATACTGATAAAATAGGTAGTTATAATTGTTCCGACCTTTATTAATAGCCCTATAAAAACAATCCATGAAACATAGTTCATGATTTTTAGCAGCTGATCTGTTTTATTTTTCATTTTTATAATGTTTCTGATTACAAATATATAAAAATTATCGTAAAACAATAATTTTTTATTAAAAAGCAATAATATTATGTTTGGTATCTTCGCATTATGAATCAGGATCTTATTATTAAAAACACCATCAATTTTGTCAAAAAGACCTTAAAAAATGCTGAAGGTGGACACGATTGGTTTCACATAGAGCGTGTCTATAAAAACGCATTACTAATTGCAAAAGGAGAACAGGTTAATGAATTCATTATTTCTTTAGGTGCTTTGTTACATGACATTGCTGATGCTAAATTTTACGATGGAGATGAGTCTGTTGGACCTAAAAAAGCACGATCTTTTTTAGAGGAACAAAATGTTGAGGAAGAGATTATAGTACATATAGAGAATATTATCAAACACATCTCTTTTAAATCGAGTTTAGGTTCTGGAAAAACATTTAGATCTCCTGAATTATCTGTAGTTCAAGATGCCGATCGTTTGGATGCTATTGGCGCAATAGGAATTGCTCGTTGTTTTAATTATGGCGGATTTAAAAATCGTACTTTATACGATCCTGAAATTGCTCCAAATCTAAACATGACTAAAGAAGAATATAAAAAATCAACCGCACCTACCATTAATCATTTTTATGAAAAACTCTTGTTATTGAGAGATAGAATGAACACAAAAACAGGAAGGAGAATTGCTGAAGAAAGGCATTTATATATGGAAGGTTTCTTAAACCAGTTTTTTGATGAATGGAATGGGGTTAGATAGTAATGAGTAATGAGTATTGAGTAATGAGTAATGAGTAATGAGTAATGAAGTATACAAAGTCAGACAATACTATTAACGCTTAGACTTTTTAAATACATCTTAAATTCTTTCTTCTTCTAAGTATTTCTAACTTTTCTCTTTTCTCCTTTAACTTTATCCTTCGAACTTTGTACTTTTGCCGTGAATTATTAGAATTTATAAAACCTTATGATTTTACCTGTTGTAGCTTACGGTGATCCTGTATTGAGAAAAGTAGCAAAAGAGATTGATGCTAATTATCCTGATTTGGATAAATTAATCGCCAATATGAAGCAAACAATGTACAATGCTTCAGGTGTTGGTATTGCTGCTCCTCAAATAGGAAAGTCTATTCGACTATTTGTAATTGATGCTACTCCTTTTGCTGAAGATGAAGATCTTACCCAACAAGAGAGAGATCAATTAAAGGATTTCAACAAGGTATTTATTAACCCTAAAGTGATTAAAGAAGAAGGTGATGAATGGGCTTTTAGTGAAGGTTGCTTGAGTATTCCAGATATTAGAGAGGATGTTTTTAGACAAGAAAATGTAACTTTTGAATATCAGGATGAAAAATTTGAAACTCATCAACAAACATTAACAGGTATTGCTGCTCGAGTTTTTCAGCATGAATATGATCATTTAGAAGGAGTTTTATTTACTGATAAGTTATCATCCTTAAAAAAGAGAATTCTAAAAAAGAAATTAGAAAAAATATCACAAGGAAAGATTAATACAGAGTATAGAATGCGCTTTCCTAATTTAAAGAAAAAATAATACATGGAGTTTAGTAAAATTATTGCCGTATCTGGTAAGCCAGGATTATATTCAGCAATTTCACAAACCAAAACAGGGTTCATAGTAGAATCTTTAACAGAAAAAAAACGTTTCCCAATTCCTTCTACAAATAATGTAAGCTTGTTAGAAAACATTGCTATTTACACCTATGAAGAAGAAATTCCTTTGTTAACAGTTTTTAAATCTATTTACGAAAAGGAAGAAGGAAAAGAAGCTATGAGTCATAAAGAAAGTGGAAACAAATTAGCAGCGTATTTTGCTGAAGTTTTACCAGAATATGATGATGAACGTGTTTATACTTCTAATATCAAGAAAGTAATTCAATGGTATAACATCTTAGTAAAAGCTGGATTAGATTTTTCTCAAGTAGAATCTGTACAAGAAAACACAGAAGAAGTATAGATGAACACTAGAGCACAGCAATTAGAAGCTTTCAACAGATTACTTGACATTATGGATGATCTTAGGGAAAAATGCCCTTGGGATCGTAAGCAAACCTTAGAGTCCTTACGTCATTTAACTATTGAAGAAACTTATGAACTTGCTGATGCCATTTTAGACAACGATCTTGAGGAGATAAAAAAAGAATTAGGAGATCTTCTTTTGCACATCGTTTTTTATGCAAAAATTGGTTCTGAGAAAAAAGCATTTGACATGGCAGATGTTGCCAATTCTATTTCTGAGAAACTCATTAGTAGGCATCCTCATATTTATGGAGATGTTACCGTAGAAAATGAAGAAGAAGTTAAGCAGAATTGGGAAAAGCTCAAATTAAAAGAAGGCAAGAAATCTGTTTTAGAAGGTGTTCCTAAAAGCTTACCTGCAATTGTAAAAGCCAATAGAATTCAAGACAAAGTTTCAGGTGTTGGTTTTGATTGGGAAGAACCTCATCAAGTATGGGAAAAAGTACAAGAAGAACTTTCAGAGCTAAATACAGAGATCCAAAAAGGCAATCAAGAACGTATTGCTTCAGAATTTGGTGATGTTTTGTTTTCTATGGTTAACTATGCGAGGTTTATTAATGTAAACCCAGAGAATGCTTTAGAAAGAACCAATAAAAAATTTATTCAGCGTTTTCAATATCTAGAAAAAGCCGCCCAAGAAAAAGGAAAGAAACTAGCAGACATGTCTTTAGCTGAAATGGATGTTTTTTGGGATGAAGCTAAGAAAATTCATCAGTAATGAATGTGCTATTTGTCATCAAAGGAAATGAACCTTATGTTTCTCAGCAAGCGCAAATAGAATTAGCTGCTGGGCTTCAAAAACAAGGCGTTAAAATTTTATTGACGGGTAATTTTTCTAAAGAAGTAGAACATCACCTAAAAGACTTGAATATTCAATACAAAAAAGTCTTCCCTCTAAAATCTATTGATAAAAAATATACTAAGGACTTTCAAAAACTTGTTACCGATCATAATATAAATTTGGTTCATTTTGTTGATGGGAAATCATGTAGAAATGCTATTCCTGTCTTACGAAAAACAAACATCAAATCGGTTATCTATTTCGGGTCAGCTAGCTTACATTGGTATGATTTGAGTTCTTATTTGACGTATTTGAATTCTAATCTAGATGCAATCATTTGTAATAGTCAGTTTGTATACAATCATGTAAGAAACCAATTGTTTGGCAAGAACAAACAAAAAGCTATCAAAATTTATAAAGGATATAATCCAGATTGGTTTCAGAAAAGCACTTCTAAAGATTTGTCTGAGTTTGGCATTCCCAAAGATGCTATTGTAGTGAGCTTGGTTGGAAATCATAGAAAGGTAAAAGGAACCAAGTATTTTTTACGATCATCATATCATTTAGAAACAGATAAAAATGTTCATTACATCTTAATTGGAGAAAAAACTCAACAAGCCTCTTTTCAAAAGTTGAGGAATCAAAGTCCTATTAAAGATCAAATTCACTTATTAGGAAGAAGAGAAGATGTAATTTCTATTTTAAAGAGTACGCATATCTATGCTCAAACTTCTTTAGAAGAAGGTTTTGGAAGAGCAATTAGTGAGGCTATGTCTGTTGGAAAACCTATTGTGATGACTGATGCTGGCGGCTGTACTGAATTAATTGATGAAAGCTCAGGAATTATTGTTCCAAAAAAGAATTCTAAGGCCATTGCAAATGCCATCTCCAAATTGATTAATAATGATGACTTAAGACAGAAAATGGGAGAAAATGCAAAACATCGAATAGAAACTGTATATCATATTAATGATACTGTAAACGATACGTTAAAACTTTACCAACGACTTCTCAACTCATAGAGTTTCTCATTTTAATTGTTAACTTTAGACAAACTAAAAAGAAATCACATGAGAAAATTAGCTTTACTTTTTTGTGCATTACTTATTACAAGCACCTTGTTTCTTTCTTCTTGTAAAGGAGAGAATAATCATGAAAATGACAATCACAAAAAGCATAAAAAAGAATGGAACAACAAAGATCATCAAGATGTTAAAGCAGCCATCTTAGATTATGTTGAGGGAATTTATGAAGTAGATTCCACTAGAATTGAAAAAAGCGTGGACACTTCCTTAAGAAAAATAGGATATTGGTATAATAAAAAAGATAGTGCATACATGGACAATCTACCCATGACTTATGAGCAATTGGTGAGATTAGCAGCTCGTTGGAATAAAGATGGAAAAAGAACAGATGAGAATTCTCCTAAAAAAATCGAAATTTACGATATCAATTCTAAAACAGCATCAGCTAAATTAACTGCTGAATGGGGAATTGATTATTTTCATTTGGGGAAATACAATAATCAATGGAAAATTATCAATGTAATATGGCAAAGCATGCCTGAAAGCGAGTAATAATGTGGGAAGAACATTTAAAATTGTATGATGCTATAGCTGCAGATGCTACTATTGAAAGAAAGGGTAAAACTATGCCTTATACATCATCTAATGGATATATGTTTTCATTACTAAATAAAGATGCTCAGTTAGGAATTAGGTTATCTAAGGAAGATCAAAAAAAGTTTATAGAAGAATTTCCTGAATCTGGTATTTTTAAATCTTACGGAGCCACAATGCGTGATTATGTATTGATTCCTAACTCCTTATTAAAATCCAACAAAAAAGTAGTGACTTTTTACCTCAAAAAGGGTCTTAGTTATGTAAATACTTTAAAACCTAAATAACCAACTTATGGACGCAGACAAAATCTTAGAAAAAATTACAAACATGGCCATTGAATATGGTCCAAAATTAGTAGGAGCAATTCTAGTTTTGATTATCGGATCATGGATTATCAAAATCATTTTGAAAAGCTTCAATAAAATTCTCGATAGACAAAAAATTGATGTTTCTCTAAAGCCTTTCCTAAAAAGCATTTTTGGCATACTATTAAGAGTTATGCTCATCCTAAGTGTTCTAGGGCTGGTAGGTATTCCAATGACTTCTTTTGTAGCTATTTTAGGAGCCGCAGGTTTAGCAGTTGGTTTAGCCTTATCAGGTACGCTTCAAAATTTCGCTGGGGGTGTTATGATTTTATTATTCAAACCCTTTAGAGTTGGAGATTTATTAGAAGCTCAAGGTTACAAAGGAATAGTTCATGAAATTCAAATCTTTAATACCATCTTAAAGACTCCAGATAATAGAACTATAATTATTCCGAATGGAGGTCTTTCTAATTCTTCAATGGTGAATTTTTCTAACAACGATTTAACAATGGTAGAATGGACTTTTGGAATTGCTTATGGTGATAGTGTTGAAAAAGCCAAAGAAGTATTAAAAACACTAGTAGATGCAGATAACCGATTGTTAAAATCGCCAGACGCGCCTTCTATAGTACTTTCTTCTTTAGGAGATAGTTCTGTAAACTTCACTGTGAGATCTTGGATCAAAGTAAGTGACTATTGGGGAGCTTATTTTGAAATGAATGAAAATGTATACAATACTTTTGCTAAAGAAGGATTAAATATTCCTTATCCACAAATGGATGTACATTTATACAAAAACGACTAGTTAAGTAACAAAATTCTTATAAATTAGTCTTAAGGCTAAGTAAACTAATAAACACATGAAAGCTTTAAGACTAATTTTTTTGACTGCTCTTTTAGCAGTTTCTGCATTTTTCGGTTATAAAACCTATCAACAGGAAAAACAAAATCAAACCTATCACGATCATTTAGTTGAACTCCAAGACATCAAATACGGATTGTTCAATGTAGATGAATGGAAAGAAGTTTTTGCCGGACTTATTGCAAAAAAAATGGATGACTTCAACATCGCTAACACAGATGAAGAAGCCATGAAAAAAGAAATTTCAGCTTTCTTAGGAAAGGCCATTGATAATTTTGAGAAAAGATATAATGAGGAAAATAAAGGTGGAGGCATTACCAGTTTATTAAAAAGAAGTATCTCGTCTTTTGCTGGTATTTTTGAGCAAGTAAGAAAGGATATTCCCATTTTTACTGATGAAATTTATAGTTTTCTAACTGAAGGTGGCAGTCGAGAAATGCTTCAAAAATATCTAGAAGATCAACTAGACACATATACCAAAGACACTTTTTTAGCAACAGATTATACTGCTCTAAATAATATCATTAACAAATATGAGGCAAAAGATAAAACAGATGCTGTTGTTATTATTAGCAAAAAAATTGAAGAAAACAATTCTAATAAAAACACTTATAATTATATATTACTTGCCTTATTTATTGTAACAATCTTATCTCTGATTTTCTTTACTGCTAAAACCAAGGTAGAGTTTCTATTATTTACATTGTATAGTATTCTTTTACTTTCTCTAGGAATTTTCTTACCTATGATAGCTATTGATGCCAGAATAGAGGAATTGAATTTTCCTTTCTTAGGAGAAACTATTCAATTCAAGGATCAAGTGCTATTTTATAAGAGTAAAAGTATTATGGAAGTTGTTGACTTAATGATTTCTCAAAATCGATTTGATTTACTCTTTGTTGGTATTCTAGTGCTCTTATTTAGTGTACTTTTCCCAGTATCTAAATTATTGGCTTCAATAGGATATGTATTCAGCTCAAAACTAAAAAATAATAGAGTCATCAAATTCTTTGTGTTTAAAACAGGAAAATGGTCGATGGCAGATGTATTTGTTATTGCTTTGTTCATGGCATATTTAGGTTTTGATGGGTTAATTACTGAACAGTTAAATCAATTACAAAGTATTACAAAATCTACAGCAGTTCTTACCACCAACAATTCTGGATTGTTGTTTGGGTTTTATGCGTTTACAGCCTTTGTATTGGTAAGCATTTTTATTTCACAAAAAGTAGAGAAGCTAAAGTCTTAGGATTATTCTTACATAGTAATCTTAGTCTAGAATCATTTATCTTTAAAGAATAATTCTATTCCATATTCTTATGAAAAAATTATTCTTTTCAATAGTTTGCTTGTTTTTAGCAACAACATTTGTTGCTCAAAATAACAGTAACGTTTTTGATACAGTTGATCAAAAATTGGATGAAATTTGGAAAAACTCAAATGCTCCTGGAGTTTCATTATCTGTTGTTCTTCCTAATGGAGAAGTAAAAACTTTTACAAGAGGTTTTGCTGATGTTGAGAAAAAAATTCCGATGTCTGCAACTACAAAAATGTTAGGAGGAAGTACTGGAAAAGTATTTTATTCTGTTGTTGCCTTACAACTAATTGATGAAGGGAAATTAAAATTGGATGAGCTAATTTTTTCCAAAATGAAAGCCTATGATTGGTTTCAAAGAATCCCCAATGCAAAAACACTTACGGTAAGACACTTAATGCGTCATCAAACGGGAATACCGAGGTATGTGTTTAGTCCAGATTTTCAAAAAGATGTACTTAAAGATGCGAATAAAGTATGGAAACCTGAGGAGTTATTGTCCTATATTTTTGATGCAAAACCAGAATTTGAAGTAGGAACAAATTTTGCGTATTCTGATACCAACTATATCATTCTTTGTATGTTGATTGAAAAAATTACTGGTAATTCAATCTATGATGAAGTTCAAAAAAGAGTATTGAACAAAGCAGGTCTAAAAAATGTTGTTCCGCAGACAAAAAGAAGTTATCACAACATTGCTCAAGGATACAATGCAGAAAATGACCCTTTCTACCCTGGTTTGCAATTTGATAAATCTGGAAAAAGCAAGTACAATTTGCAATTCGAATGGGCTGGTGGCGGATTGGTCATAACCACACACGATTTAGCTGTCTTAGGAAAGAAAATTTATGAAGGTAAAATGTTTAATCCGAAACTCTTAGAAGAGTACTTTAATGGTGTTGATGCTGGGAGATTAGGCGGAAAATGGGGATTAGGTGTTCACATAAAAGAAACCCCAAATGGTACTACTTACGGACATAGTGGTTATATGCCAGGGTATATTACTAATATGGTTTATAATGCTAAGGATAAATTTACTGTTTGCTATCAATTAAATACTTCAGATAGAAGTAGGTTATCAATCATGAGAAGTCTTCCTTCATTAATTAACTTCATTAGCAAAGAATTGAATAAATAAAAAAGCCACTCTCTGAGTGGCTTTTTTTATACTAGTTTCTTAGCATTCTTTGCTTTTTGCTTTGTAAGTGCAATTTCTATGACCTCGCTCATTTCTGTTACGTAATGGAATTTTAATCCCTTCAGGTAACTTTCTTTAATTTCAGCAATATCTTTCTTGTTTTCTTCACACAAAATAATTTCTTTGATATTGGCTCTTTTAGCAGCCAAGATTTTTTCCTTGATTCCTCCTACTGGTAATACTTTACCTCTAAGAGTAATTTCACCTGTCATTGCCAGTCTACTTTTTACTTTACGTTGCGTAAATACAGATACCAACGATGTTAACATGGTTACCCCAGCACTAGGTCCATCTTTAGGAGTTGCTCCTTCTGGCACGTGAATATGTACATTATAATTCTCTAGAATTTCTGGATTTATCCCAAATTCTTCTGCATTTGCTTTGATATACTGCATAGCAATTGTAGAAGATTCCTTCATCACTGTTCCTAAGTTTCCTGTGATACTTAATCCTCCTTTTCCTTTAGAAAGAATAGATTCTATAAATAAGATATCTCCTCCAACACTTGTCCAAGCCAAACCTGTAACTACTCCAGCAACATCGTTATTCTCATATTTATCTCTTTCTAATCTTGGTGCCCCTAAAATATTTTCTATATCCTCATTAGTCAGTGCCACGTTGTACTCCTCTTCTAAAGCAATAGATTTAGCTGCATATCTTACTACCTTAGCAACTTGTTTTTCTAAACCTCTTACACCAGATTCACGAGTATATCCTTCAACAATTTTTTCAATCTGCGCTTTTCCTAATTTTAAGTGTTTAGACTCTAGACCGTGTTCCTTTAATTGTTTTGGAAGTAAATGCCTTTTAGCAATTTCTACTTTTTCTTCAATAGTATATCCGGTTACATTAATGATCTCCATTCTGTCACGCAATGCCCAAGGAATCTGTCCAAGATTATTAGCCGTCGCAATAAATAAGACTTTAGATAAATCATAACCTACTTCTAAATAATTGTCATAGAACTCTGTGTTTTGCTCAGGGTCTAAAACTTCTAGCATTGCAGAAGAAGGATCTCCTTGGTGGCTCTGACCCAATTTATCAATCTCATCTAAAACAAAAACAGGATTGGAAGTACCGGCTTTTTTCAAATTCTGAATCAAACGACCTGGCATAGCACCTATATAGGTTTTACGATGTCCTCGTATTTCAGCTTCATCTCTTAATCCTCCTAAAGACATTCTAACATATTTACGTCCTAAAGATTCAGCAACAGATTTCCCTAAAGATGTTTTACCAACTCCTGGAGGGCCGTACAAACAAATAATTGGCGATTTCATATCACCTTTTAGTTTTAAAACTGCTAAATGTTCTATGATTCTTTCTTTTACTTTCTCTAGTCCAAAATGATCGCGATCTAGAATTTTTTGTGCATTTTTTAAATCAAATTTATCTTCAGAATATTCGCCCCATGGCAATTCCAACATTAACTCCAAGTAGTTTCTTTGCACACCATACTCAGCCATTTGAGGATTCATTCTTCGTAAACGCGCCAATTCTTTATCAAAGGTCTCTCCTACTTCTTTAGTCCATTTTTTCTTTTTGGCTTTCAAACGCATCTCATCCAACTCCTCTTCATTAGAAGCTCCTCCTAACTCTTCTTGGATGGTTTTTAATTGTTGATTTAAATAATATTCACGCTGTTGCTGATCAAGATCAGAACGAGTTTTAGATTGAATATCATTTCTCAATTGCAACTTTTGAAGTTCTTTGTTTAAGTTCTTCAATGTTAATAAAGCGCGCTCTTTCAAGCTGTCTTTTTCAAGCAGCACTTGCTTTTGCATCACAGACAAATCCATGTTAGATGCAATAAAATTCACTAAGAACGAATTACTTTGAATATTTTTGATTGCAAATGAAGCTTCAGACGGTAACATTGGGTTTTCTTTAATTACCTCTAATGCTTGATGTTTAATAGAATCGATTATGGCATCAAATTCTTTTAAATCATCTACATCCTTATCTTCAATTGCTTCTTGGACATTCGCTTTCAAATAAGGCTGTTCCTGAATCATATCAAGAATTTCGAAACGTTTTTTACCTTGAATGATTACTGTGGTATTACCATCAGGCATTTTTAACACTCGTAAGATCTGAGCAACAACTCCAGTTTGATAAATGTCATCTTTGGTAGGCTCTTCTATTTCTTCATTTTTTTGTGCTACTACTCCAATTACCTTATCTCCTTTATTGGCATCATTAATTAGCTCGATAGATTTATCTCTTCCAGCAGTAATAGGTATAACTACTCCAGGAAATAAAACTGTGTTTCTTAAAGGTAGAATGGGTAATATCTCAGGAACATCTTCTTTATTGATAATCTCTTCATCTTCTGGAGTCATCAATGGAATTAATTCCGAATCTTCATTCAATATATTGGAAAGCGACAAACTGTCTAGTGTGACTATTTTTGATTTACTCATAGTTTATTTATCTGTCATTGTGACATTGCTCTCTTTACAAAGAAAACAATAAATCCTTCTCTAATTCATTATAAACACTTAATTAACAGTAAATTAATTAAAAACCATTAATTAAGCACACTATATAGAGTCAATTGTTATGCCAAGTAGAAAACCTTTCTATATCAATTAAATTTCTCTAACTTTCCTCTGAAAACTGTCACAAATTATCAAGTGGTTTGTCTCTAGTATAGAACTGTTTCTTTGGAAGCTCATAATCAACATATCAACCAACTGTTAGAACGCTGTAAAAGATCTGATCAAAACGCTCAGATGCAGATATACAAAGGCTATTACAAAGCCATGTATAATGCTGCGCATAGAATTTTGAAGGATGAATTTGAAGCAGAAGATATTATGCAAGAAGCATTTTTAACAGCGTTTACCAAATTAGATTCATTTAAAGGTGAAGTTACATTTGGAGCTTGGTTAAAACGAATTGTAATTAATAAGAGTTTAACTCAGTTAAAAAAGAACAATCGTTATCAAGAAGTAAAAATGGAAGTCATTCCTAATTATGAAGTTCAAGAGGAAAGAATTGATTATTCGATGTTAAAAGCAACAAAAGTAGCAGAGAAAATCAACACGTTAAAACAGAATTATCAGTTAGTACTCAATTTAAATTTAATTGAAGGATACGATTACGAAGAAATTGCTCAGATTTTAGGATATACAAATGAAAATGTTAGAACAACAATTTCTAGAGCAAAGAAAAAATTAAAACAAGTCTTAGTAGAAGACTCTATAAATACACAGATGTATGGAAGATAAATTACATAACTTTTTTAGTGAAAACGAATTTGATTTTCACGAACCTCATTCTGGTCATATACAACGTTTTGAGAAACGTCTTCAAGGAGTAAAACCACAAAGAAAATTTTCTTGGAAATGGATGAGTGTTGCCGCTTCTATTATATTAGTTGTTGGATTCTATTTAGGAAAGACATCAGAACCTAACGGAGATGTATTAAGTAAAATATCACCAGAAATGGAAGAAGTAGAAACTTATTTTGTAAATACAATTAATGTTAGTCTTCAGGAAATGGAGGGTTCTAGAAGCCTTCAAACAGAAGAAATTATTGAAAAAGCACTGGATAGATTGGAAGAATTAGAAGACGATTACAAGCTTTTTATTAAAGAACTAAATGACAACGGTCAACAAAGACGAATTATTAGTCAAATGATCGAAAACTATAGAAAAAGATTAGAAGTTTTAGAAAACACTCTTAGACAAATTGAATTAGTTAAAAATCCAAAAACTTTAGATGATGAAATCTATATATAAACTAACCTTATTATTATTACTGATTCCGTCTATTGCCTTAGCAAATAACGATAACGGAAAGAAAAAACACGAAAGAAGTAAATCTATTAAGAAATCTTTTGATGTAAACAGTAATGCAACATTAACCATTACCAACAAATATGGTGATGTGAATGTAACTTCATGGAACCAAAACAGGATTGAAATTGATGTAAAGATTACTGTAAAAGGAAACGATCTAGATGATGTAGAAGATCGATTAGAGAAAATTGATGTTGCTTTTAATGGATCTTCTAGCTTAGTAGAAGCCAAAACTATGCTTGGAAAGAAAAATAGTTGGAGTTTTTGGAAAAAGAGCAAAAACATTTCCTATAAAATCAATTATACGGTTAAAATGCCTATTACCAATAATGCGAATTTAAACAACGACTATGGAAGTATTAGTTTAAATGAATTAGAAGGTCAAGCAAATATTAATTGTGATTATGGAAAAATTAGTATTGGAGACCTTAAAGGAAATGACACCAACATCAACTTAGATTATTGCTCTAGCTCTACAATTAGCTCTATGAAAGATGGAAATGTTAATGTAGATTATTCTAGGCTTACCATAGAAAATGCTACCGATGTTAAACTGAATACAGATTATTCTACTGTGAAATTAAAGGAAATAGAAGACCTAACATTTAATGCAGATTATGGTAGCATTGAAGCTGAAGAAGTTGTGAATGCTAATGGAAATGGAGATTATACTGGGTTTAAGTTCGGAACAGTAAAGAAGAATTTGAAGATTGCTTCAGATTATGGTTCTATTAGAATTAAAAATCTAGCCAAAGGTTTCGAATCTGTATATATCAATAGCGAATATGCTGGAATCAAAATTGGAACTTCTTCAGATAATAACTTCAATTTTGTCATCGATCTTCAATATGCAGGCTTCAAAAGAAATGACAACAATATTGAAATGTTCAAAAGAATTGTAAAAAGCACCAAAAAATATTACGAAGGTGTTTATGGAAAAGGAAAATCTAATTCGAAAATTACTATCAAATCGGAATATGGTAGTGTTTCACTATATGAAAATTAATCAAAACTAATAATAAATTAAAATGAGAAAATTAATCATCACAGCATTTATCCTAACCATTACATTTTCTGTAGACGCTCAGAATTGGTGGGGTAATAAAAAAGTTCGTGGTAACGGAAATGTAACAACTGTAACTCGTAATACAGGAAGTTATGACGGTGTTAGCGTAGGAGGTTTCTTTGACGTAATCTTGGTAAAAGGTACTGAAGGAAAAGTAAAAATTGAAGGAGAAGAAAATTTAATGGAGTACATTGTTACTGAAGTTAAGAAAGGAACTCTAAAAATCAAAGTAGAAAAAGGAGTTAATCTTAAAACTACAAGAAGGTTAACTGTTACAGTTCCTGTAAAAGATATAGATCATGTTTCTTTAGGTGGCTCTGGAAATGTAAAAAGTGAAACTCTTTTAAAGGCTGAAGATTTTGGAGTTAGTTTAGGAGGCTCTGGAAATATTACCTTAGAAGTAGATGCTACCAACGTAAAAAGTTCTATAGGAGGTTCTGGAAACATCAAATTAACAGGAAAAGCAGACTATATGAAAAGTTCTATTGCTGGTTCTGGAACTATTAAAGCTTATGAATTGCAAGTAAACTCTATAAAAGCAAGTATTGCAGGTTCTGGCGATATTAGAATTAGTGTAAAAGACGAAATTAAAGCTACTGTAGCTGGTTCTGGAAGTATTTATTACAAAGGGAATCCTCCTAAGATAGATACCAAATCTGTAGGATCAGGAAGCGTAAGAAGTAGAAACTAATTATATATTTCCCCAAATAAAAAGCCTTGAATATTATATTCAAGGCTTTTTATTTATTGGTAGTTTCTATATTGATTTGTTTCTTCAAAAATTGCTTCCAATATCTTGCTTTCAGTTTCAGTAAATTCTAATCCTCTTCTTTTCATAACTACTTCGGCAACTTCAAAAACTTTTCGTAATTGATAGGTTGTAAATCCTGATGCTCCTCCCCAGCTAAAAGATGGAACATAGTTTCTAGGAAAACCACTTCCAAAAAGATTTGCACTTACTCCTATTACAGTTCCTGTATTAAACATTGTATTAATTCCGCATTTAGAATGATCACCCATCATTAAACCACAAAACTGAAGACCAGTTTTAGCAAATCTACCTGTTTCGTAATTCCATATTTTCACCTCTGCGTAATTGTTTTTAAGATTAGACGTATTAGTGTCCGCACCAAGATTACACCATTCACCTAAAACTGAATTCCCCAAATATCCTTCATGTCCTTTATTAGAGTTAGCAAACAAAACCGAGTTATTTACCTCTCCTCCTACTTTACAATTAGGTCCAAAAGTTGAGGCTCCATAAATTTTTGCTCCCATTTTAACAATGGCATTTTCACACAATGCAAAAGGTCCGCGTATAGATGAAGACTCCATAATTTTGGAATCTTTACCAATATAGATTGGACCTTTAGAAGCATTTAAAGTAGAAAATAGTATTTCAGCTCCTTCTTCTATAAATATGTTTTCTTTATTGATATATTGAACTCCTTCTGGAATAGGTTGAGACTTTCTTCCTTCAGTAATAAGTTCAAAATCAAATTGAATAGCCTTATCATTTAATGAAAAAATATCCCAAGTATTCTTTACTTGCAATAATTCACCTTCAAAATCTATTTGATCATAAGACGAAAAATCAACCTCTTCCTGAGTTTCAACAGTGTAAAAAGCCACAACTTCTTCGCCATAAAATATTGCTTGATTCTGAGAAAGTCCTTTTACTTTTTCAACAAGTTCTTTGTTGGGTAAAAATGAAGAATTAATTAATACATTTTCTTCCATTTCTACCATTGGGTACTTTTCTTCTAAATATTCTTCGGTAATCGTTGTTGTTGTAAGACCAAGTATTTTTTCCCATTTTTCACGAATGGTTAAAATTCCTACTCTTATATCAGCAACTGGCCTTGTATAAGTAAAAGGCAATAAAGCATTTCGTACGTTTCCATCAAAAAGTATGTAGTTCATCTCTTATCTTAGGTTGTTAGTCGTGTTTTCTTTGCAAAAAGCATTTGTGCAAACTTACTTTAAAAAAAGGCATAAAAAAAACCGATTGTCTTACCAATCGGTTTAAATTATAATATTTTATCAGATTAGCTTTTAATAAAGCGTTGAGCTCCAATCTTATTATCGGCTGTTACTTTAACAATATACATCCCAGAAGACAGGTTTGTTACATCTACTCTACCGTTTGAAGGAGTTACATCTTGAGAACTTACTAATCTACCTGTGTAATCAAATACACCTACTTTGGCTTTACTAGTTCCTGTTGGTAATTGAATGTTTAATACATCTGAGGATGGATTTGGATACATTTCAAATTTTAACAATCTAGCATCAGAAATACTCAAAGAACTAATAGATCCAGTGTTTCCTGTTACAACTTGGTCACCACCAGTTCCGCCACCACCATCTGCAGCTACTGAAGATGCATAAAATGTAATGGGACCTTGTTCTGTAGATGGAGAAGTCCAAGTAAATGTCCAAGAATTTTGAGAATCATTTGTATGTGTCATGTGAGTTCCACTGTTTACAATCTGATTTCCAGAAGTAGCAGTATAAGTACCTACATTCGCATTATCACTATCTCTTTCTGCAGTTAATTGAAAACCATGTTCAGAAGCAGAAGAACTTGTGGTTACTGTGATTGTATAAGGAGTATTAAAAGCATAACCGCTTCCAGGAATATTGGTAGAGATAGACACATTTGCTCCAAAAGATCCTCCACTATGACAAGCAGAACATGTATTTCCTGCATCTCCAGGAGAGCCAGAAAATGCACCGTCTCTACCACCAGAAAGAGACATTAGCGCAAATGCCGTAATGGGTATTAAAAAAAGTAAGGGTTTAAAAAAGTAGTTTTTTTTCATGGGTCATTGGTTTAGAGATTATTGATTTCAAATCATGATTTATTTGTGAAATCGTTTTGTGAATTTAACTAATTATTTTTATAAATAGAAAATTAACACACTAACAAACAAATATTTAACATTTAGTGTAAAAGTATATGCTTCTTTATTCTTTATAAAGAATATTCATCTAAAGTGGAAAAAAAAAGTTTAAAAAGGAAAAAAGTATCATCGAAATGAAACAAATAATTCTGGTGTTTTTATGGCTTTGGTTAATTAAAGCAGATTATACTCATTTTTTCGTTTAGGTATTTCTACTCTTAAAATTCCACTTATTATATATTACTTTGGTTAACAGTGTTTTACAACTTTAGTCCCTTTATTGTCTAACCTTAAAAAATCAAAAATGAGTAAAAAAAATCTGGATACAACCTATCCAAAAGAACAACAGATTTACAGTTTATCATTCTCCGCAAACTCTGCTTTTAATCTCTCATGGGATCAAACTAATTGTGAAGGAGGGATGAATGAAATGCAAGCTTACGTTAGTAAGGTTTCAAACCTAGTACTTGAAGACACTAAAGCATTTTTAGGATCAGATTGGCAAAGAGTTTGGGGGCCAGTTGTATATGCAGATGATCCTACTTCAAAGTCAGTGCATGCAGATAACACAATGGGATTATATTATAGTAAAAGTGGGAAACTTTTTGTTGCTGCTATCGCAGGAACAAATTTAAATTCGCCTTTCGGGTGGTTTGTTGAAGACTTTAGTGTAAATGATACTGTTACATGGGAATCTATCTCTGGTGAAGCAAACTCTGGAAGTATAGCAAAAGGAACTAGTATTGGTTTGAATATATTGCTAAATATGAAAGATCCTAAAACTGGTCTTCAAATGATGGATGCTTTAAAAAATTTTATTGAAAATAATTCTATCGCTAAAGGAACTGAGGTAGCTGTGGCCGGACATAGTTTAGGGGGAGCTTTATCTCCTGTCTTAGCATTGTATTTACAAAACAAGCAATCGCGTTGGGATCCAAATGGATTAACAATTATTGGTGCATATCCAACAGCTGGTCCAACTCCAGGAACTAGTAAATTTGCTAAATACTACGAGAAGCTCATTAAACAGAAAAAAATTATTTATGTAAGTAGACACAATGCATTGGATATTGTTCCTCATGCTTGGCAAGCTTCAGACATCTCAGAAATACCTACTATTTACGCCGATTATATTGAAGATCCTAAAGGAGCCAATCCAACAAAAGTAGTAAACGGAACATTAGCTTGTGCTGCAGCATTAAATGCTTTAGCTGTAAAAATCAACTATAAAGGTAAAGAGATTCCTTTCTACAACCCATATACACAAATTTCTCCTTCTACTCTTCTTCAAGGAACTTTTGATTCTGACCTTGATGATAGCATCAATGATAAACTTAGTTTAATAGGGCTAGTGATTCCTAAGCTTAAAACTTATGCTCCTTATTTCAGGAACTTAGTGCGTTTTGCCGCTCAAGCTGGCACACAACATACTACGGCTTACAATACATTACTTAGCATTTCTGAGTTTATGGAGGTTTATGATCAAATACTAAAAGACAACAAACCTGCTAACAACATAAATATGAGTCCTGAAGAACTATCTGTAATGGAACTAACGCGTCTTGATTTACAAAACATTGATGAAAAGACTTTAGAGAAAGCTCTAAAAGAGCAAGGATAATAATAAAAAAGGCTTCCAATTGGAAGCCTTTTTTATTATTTACTTAAGTACATTTTTCTTTTTGAATAGAGATCATAAAATTGATCATCTCTTAAACTATCAATAAACAAAATACTTTCTCCAGTACTTTTCATTTCTGGCCCAAGAGTCTTGTCTACATTCGGGAATTTATTAAAAGAGAAAACAGGCTGCTTAATTGCATAGCCTTCTAATTCTGGCTTAAATTCAAAATCTGTTACCTTTTTAGCTCCTAACATTACCTTTGTAGCATAATTTACATAAGGTTCTTTGTACGCTTTTGCAATAAAAGGAACTGTTCTGGAAGCTCTTGGATTAGCCTCAATGATATACACAATATCATCTTTAATTGCAAACTGAATATTAATCAGTCCAACAGTATTTAGCTCTTTAGCAATCGTATTTGTATGATCTATAATCTGTTGCATTACCAAATCCCCTAGGTTAAATGCAGGTAATGTAGCATTAGAATCTCCTGAATGAATACCACAAGGTTCAATATGTTCCATGATTCCAATGATATATACATTTTTACCATCACAAATTGCGTCAGCTTCAGCTTCAATAGCTCCATCTAAATAATGATCTAACAATAACTTGTTATTTGGTATTTTCCTTAGTAAATCTACTACGTGTTCAACCAACTCCTCTTTGTTAATTACAATTTTCATTCCTTGACCACCTAACACATAAGAAGGCCTCACTAAAATTGGAAAATCTAACTCATCTGCTAAAGCCAATGCCTCATCAGCCGATTCTGCAACTCCAAATTGTGGATAAGGAATATTGTTATCTTTTAACAATGTAGAAAAACTTCCTCTATCTTCTGCTAAATCTAGTGACTGGAAGCTTGTCCCAATAATTTTAACACCATAACGATCTAACTTCTCAGCTAACTTTAATGCGGTTTGCCCACCTAATTGAACAATAACACCTTCTGGTTTTTCATGGCGGATGATATCATAGATATGTTCCCAAAAAACAGGCTCGAAGTATAATTTATCAGCAGTGTCAAAATCGGTAGAAACCGTTTCAGGATTACAGTTAATCATAATAGTTTCATAACCACATTCTGAAGCAGCTAATACTCCATGCACACAACAGTAATCAAATTCGATTCCTTGTCCAATTCTATTTGGACCTGAACCTAGAACAATAATTTTCTTTTTATCAGAAACAACACTTTCATTCGCTGTAATTACATCTCCTTCTTTAGTTTCTATTACATTTTCAAATGTAGAATAGTAATAAGGTGTCTTTGCAGTAAACTCAGCAGCACAAGTATCAACAAGCTTGTATACTCGTTGGATGTTCATTTCTTCTCTCTTATTATACACCTGACTTTCTAAACAACCTAGCATATGAGCAATCTGACGATCTCCATAACCTTTTTGCTTAGCTTCCAATAACAAGTCTTTTTCTATTGTATCAATTTTATAAGTAGAGATTTCTTTCTCTAATTGATACAACTCTTCATATTGTTTCAAATACCACATATCTATTTTAGTGATATCATAGATTTGACTTAATGGGATTCCCATAGCAATTGCATCATAAATTACAAACACTCTGTCCCAAGAAGCATGTGTTAACTTCTCTATAATTTGATTGTAATCTTTGTATCCTTTCCCGTCGGCTCCTAATCCGTTTCTTTTAATTTCTAGAGACTGTGTTGCTTTGTGTAAAGCTTCTTGGAAAGAACGACCAATTCCCATAACTTCTCCAACAGCCTTCATTTGTAAGCCTAAAGTTCTATCAGAACCTTCAAACTTGTCGAAGTTCCAACGTGGAATCTTTACAATTACATAATCTAAAGTAGGTTCAAATAATGCTGAAGTTGATTTAGTAATTTGATTTTCTAACTCGTCTAAAGTATATCCTATAGCAAGTTTAGTTGCTACTTTTGCAATTGGATATCCTGTAGCCTTACTTGCTAATGCTGAAGAACGTGATACACGTGGATTGATCTCAATAGCAATAATTTCTTCTCTTTCATCTGGACTTACAGCAAACTGTACATTACATCCTCCTTCAAAATCTCCAATACTACGCATCATCTTAATGGCCATATCACGCATTCTTTGATACGTTTTATCTGACAAAGTCATTGCAGGTGCAACGGTAATAGAATCTCCAGTATGAATTCCCATAGGGTCCATATTCTCTATTGAACAGATAATAACAACATTGTCATTTTTATCTCGCAACAACTCCAATTCATACTCTTTCCATCCCATCATTGCTTTATCAATCATCACCTCATGAATAGGTGAAATCTCAAGACCTCTTCTTAGCAACTTATCAAAGTCTTCTTCTTCATAAACAATTGCTGCTCCAGCACCACCTAAAGTATAGGAAGCTCTAATACACAATGGAAAACCAAATTCTTGAGCAATCTCTTTTCCTTTTAGAAATGAAGTAGCTGTAGCTTGAGGTGCCATAGGCACATCAATTTTACCCATCAATTCTCTAAACTGTTCTCTATCTTCAGTAATATTAATTGCATTAATATCTACTCCAATCATTTTTACATCAAAATCCTCCCAGATTCCTTTCTCATCAGCTTCAATACACAAATTTAGCGCTGTCTGACCTCCCATTGTAGGAAGCACAGCATCAATTTGTGGATGCTCTTTTAAGATTTTAATAATGGACTTGGTGGTTAATGGCAACAAGTATACATGATCAGCCATAGAAGGGTCTGTCATAATTGTTGCAGGATTCGAGTTAATTAAAATGGTTTCAATACCATCTTCTCTTAGTGATCGTAAGGATTGAGATCCTGAATAATCAAACTCACAAGCTTGACCAATTATAATAGGACCTGAACCGATGATTAAAATAGATTTGAGATCGTCTCTTTTTGGCATGTTTTTCGTCTAATTTCTTTCAGTTTGTAAAAATAGTTCGTGATTAGATATAAAAAAAGGTGTTACTTAAAAAAGCAACACCTTTATTATTAACAATTGTTAATCATTATTTCTTATGTCTTGATTCAGATGAAACAGACAGTTTCTTTCTTCCCTTTGCTCTTCTACGAGCTAACACTTTTCTACCATTAGCAGAAGCCATTCTTTCCATGAAACCATGTTTGTTTCTTCTCTTTCTTTTCGATGGTTGATACGTTCTTTTCATTTCAAATAGTTATTAAATAACGTCTTAATTCTTTAATTTGCTTTGCTGAAATTCCGTCTGCTAAAAGCGTTGGCAAATATACAACTGTTTTTAAGTTTGACAAACACAATTTTTAAATTTTTTAAAAATATTTTTTTTGTTCTTTTTTTCTTCAAATTGTTAGTTCTTTTTTTTGATTTTTATTTGCGGTAAAATCTAGAGTTAGTACTTTTGCTCAAACCTAAGGAAACCATGAACAACACTAAATACGTTTTCGTAACTGGAGGCGTAACTTCATCTCTTGGAAAGGGAATTATTGCAGCATCTTTAGCAAAACTTTTACAACAAAGAGGATTTTCTGTCACTATACAAAAGCTAGATCCATATATAAATATAGATCCTGGAACACTAAATCCTTACGAACATGGAGAGTGTTATGTTACAGATGATGGCGCAGAAACCGATCTTGATTTAGGTCATTATGAGCGTTTCTTAAACATTCCAACATCACAAGCAAATAATGTTACTACTGGGCGTATTTACCAATCTGTAATCGACAAAGAACGTAAAGGAGAATTCTTAGGAAAAACTGTACAAGTAATTCCTCACATCACAGATGAGATTAAACACCGTATTCAAATCTTAGGAAATACAGGAGATTATGATATCGTAATTACTGAGATTGGCGGAACTGTAGGGGATATAGAATCTCTACCTTATGTAGAATCGGTTCGTCAATTATTGTGGGAATTAGGTGAAGAAAATGCTATTGTTATTCATTTAACATTGGTTCCTTATTTATCTGCTGCAGGTGAATTAAAAACAAAACCTACACAACACTCAGTAAAAATGTTGATGCAAAGTGGTGTAAGTCCAGATATTTTAGTGTGTAGAACTGAACATGAAATTTCTGATAACATCAAAAGAAAACTTGCATTGTTCTGTAATGTAAAAAAGGAAGATGTAATTCAGTCTATTGATGCAGAAACAATTTACGATGTTCCTAACTTGATGTTAGAAGAAGGCTTGGATGAAGTAGTTTTAAAGAAATTACAACTATCTTCCGAGAAAGAACCGCATTTAGAGGCATGGAATAATTTCTTAAAGAAACATAAAAACCCTACTTCTACTGTAGAAATTGGATTGATTGGAAAATATGTAGAATTACATGATTCTTATAAATCTATTACTGAAGCACTAATTCATGCTGGCGCAACAAATGAAACAAAAGTTAAAGTTCGTTGGATTCATTCTGAAGAATTAACTCCTGAAAACGTTTCTGAACAACTAAAAGGCTTGAATGGTGTTTTGGTTGCTCCTGGTTTTGGAGATCGTGGTATTGAAGGTAAAATTAAAGCAGTTCAATATGCTAGGGAAAATAACATTCCTTTCTTTGGTATTTGTTTAGGAATGCAAATGGCTGTAATTGAGTTTTCAAGAAATGTGCTTGGCTTACAGGATGCTAATTCAACTGAGATGAATCTAAATACTCCACATCCTGTTATAAGTTTAATGGAAGAGCAAAAAGATATTACAGATAAAGGTGGAACAATGCGTTTAGGAGCTTGGGATTGCAAAATAACTGAAGATTCTAAAGTATTTGGCGCTTACGGAAACATTTTGATAAGTGAACGTCATAGACACCGTTATGAATTTAACAACGATTATTTGGGACAAATCAAAACTGCAGGAATGCAGACAACCGGAATCAATCCTAAAACAGGATTGGTAGAAATTGTTGAGATTCCTTCTCACCCTTGGTTTGTTGGTGTACAATACCACCCTGAATACAAAAGCACTGTGTTAAATCCACACCCATTATTTGTTGATTTTGTAAATGCCGCATTAAGCCATTCAAAGAAATAATCTAGATGGAAATTTTAATAATCATGGGACCTCCATATTCAGGAAAAGGTACCCAATGTGAAGTATTGAAAAACAAGTTAGGCTACAAGCATATCTCGACTGGAGATCGTTGCAGACTTGAAAAAAATCAAAAAACCGAAATTGGTTTAATCATGTCTCAATATGAAGAGAACGGCGATTTAGTTCCTGATCAAATTATGAAAGATCTCTTTTCAAAAATTCTAGATGAAAATATTCAAAATAAAGGGATTATTCTTGATGGCTACCCAAGAACAATTCCTCAAGTAAATGATCTTTTGGAATTAGTTGATTCTAAAAAACTATCTATTTCGAAAGTTTTAAATATTGAAGTCCCTTTCAAAGAATTATTAAAAAGGGCTTCAAAAAGAGCAGAGACGTCAGATAGAAAAGACGATAAAGACTCTGAAATCCATTTAAAAAGAATTCGAGTATTTGAGGAACTTACTCTACCAGCTATTAATTACACTAAAGCTTTAGTTTCTGTAACAAATTTTAATGGTATGGGTCAAATAGAAGACATTACGCAAGAAATACTGAACAACTTACAACAATCATAAAACGGAATACTGTTTGAACTATCATTGATAACGAAATAATCAACAATAGAAATACGAAAAACAGGTCTATTTTACTACATTTGTCATCGATTTTCTGGAGTCTGATCATAGAAAATGTGACAAACTGACATTTAAAAACATATGGAGCAAAAAAAATTTGATGTGAATTCCTTTATAGGAATGGTTTTATTAGGAGGTATCCTTTTATGGTGGATGAATACAAGTCAGCCAGAAGTTACGAACGATACAACAAATCCTACAGAACAAATCTCGGATAGTACAAAAACAACAAAAGTTACAACACCAACTAACTTAACGAATCCTACTGAAAACGATTCAATAAATAATGTTGCTTTACAAAACAAGCTGGGTGCTTTTGCATATAGCGCCTTACAAGGAAAAGAAGGCACAACTACTATTGAGAACGATAAACTTCTCTTACGTATTAATAATAAAGGAGGACAAATTGTAGAAGCTTTAATCAAAGGATATCAAACTTATGATTCGTTGCCTTTATATATGGTTAAAGATAACAACGCAACATTTAATATTAATTTCGGAACAACTGATAACCGAATTTTAAATACCAAAGATTTATTTTTTGAGCCTGCTTTGACTCAAAATGGGGATAATCAAGTACTATCAATGAAGCTAAAAGTTTCAGATACCCAATTCTTGGAATATCGTTATGAAATGAAACCTGATGATTATATGGTAAATTTTGCCGTTCGTTCTCAGGGGCTGAATTCTGTTATTAATTCTTCAAACGCAATCAACTTAGACTGGACCTTAAAGGGATATCGTCATGAAAAAAGTTTGCGAACAGAGAATACCATGTATTCCTACTACTACTATAAAGCCGAAAATGAAGTAGATTATATCAATGCTGGTGGCAACGAAGTAATAAACGATGTAGATTGGGTTGCTTACAAACAACACTTCTTTACGTCTATTTTATTATCTGACAAGCCTTTTAGCAATGCTGCGATAGCTTCTGAGGATTTAGTGAAAGATGAGAAGATAGATAGCATTTTTACTAAGAAGTTCAGTTTAAAAACACCCTTAGAATTGAGTAATGGTGAATTGAACTATGATATGAAATGGTATTATGGGATTTCTGATTATAACACTTTAAAAGCTTATCAAGGAACTAGTATAGATGAGACTGCCGATTTAGGTTGGGGTATTTTTGGAACCATTAACCGTTGGATATTTATTCCAATTTTTGGAATGTTAGAAGGCTTTATTGGTAACTACGGTTTGATTATTATTTTGATGACTATTGTAGTTAGAATTTTAATGTCTCCATTGGTATACAAATCATATCTATCTAGTGCGAAAATGAAAGTTATTCGCCCTGAATTGAATGAGTTAAATAAGAAATATCCAGGAAAGGAAAACGCTATGAAGCGTCAGCAAGAAACAATGGCTGTACAGCGAAAAGCAGGAGTAAGTATGATGTCTGGTTGTATTCCAGCGCTTTTACAAATGCCTATTTTCTTTGCGCTGTTTAAGTTTTTCCCAACCAATATTGCATTGCGTGGTAAAAGCTTCTTATGGGCAGATGATTTGTCTTCATATGATACTGTTTTCAACTTACCTTTTGACATTCCTTGGTATGGGAGTCACGTAAGTTTATTTCCAATATTAGCTTCTATTGCGATCTTCTTCTATATGAAGATGAATCAAAGTCAGCAAATGAATATGCAAGCACCAACGCAAGAAGGAATGCCAGATATGAGTAAAATGATGAAATGGATGATTTATTTCTCTCCTATTATGATGTTATTCTTCTTCAACAATTATGCAAGTAGTTTAAGTTTGTATTATTTCATCTCTAACTTACTTACAATTGTTATCATGTTGGTAATCAAGAACTATGTAATTGACGAGAAAAAAATTATTGCTCAAATTGAAGAGAACAAAAAACGACCTGAAAAGAAGAAGAGCAAGTTTAGACAGCGTTTAGACGATGCAATGAAGCAAGCACAAGAGCAACAAGCTAAACAACAGAAAAGAAAATAGTATTTCTTAGATACATAAATAAAAAACCCCGCAAGTTTTGCGGGGTTTTTTATGCTTTTTTATTACTTAATCTTCCGTAAAAGAAGATATATCCATAACATAATATTACAAGAACTAATGCTAATTTAAATCCAAAGTCGTCTGTAAGTTTACCATATAAAGGAGGTATAATAGCTCCACCAACAATCATTGTACACAAGATACCAGAAGCTTGTGGTTTTAAGTCATCCAAGCCATCTATAGCCAAAGTGAAAATAGTTGGAAACATAATAGAATTAAAAAGCCCTACAGTTAAAATACTCCACATAGCAATAAATCCTGTAGTTGACATAGATAGTGTAACCATAAGTAAAGCTCCAATAGCGAAAGCGCTTAAAACTTTAGCAGGTTTTAACACCTTGGTTAGGTAGGCACCAATAAATCGACCTACCATAGCACCACTCCAATAAAATGTAACAAATGCACCAACTATTGCTTTGTTATCAATTTTGCTTAAGTCTTCACGCAATATTCCTTCAGAAATGTTTTTCATGAACTCATTGTTCTTAATAGCATCAAAAAGCTGCATGTCAATAAAATAATCAACTAAATAACTACCTATAGCTACCTCTGCACCAACATAAAAAAAGATGCCTATAGCTCCTAAACGTAAATACTTATTCTTTAAGACTTTTAAATAGCCTTCTTTTGGCGCACTCCCACTTAAAATCTTTGGAAGCCTTACAAATAGAAAAATCAATACTAACAAAAAAATAAATCCTGCCATGCCTAAAAATGGCGATTGAATAGCTGCTGCTTCAGAATTATAATATTCTTCCTTTGCTGTTGTAGACAGCAACTTTATTTCTTCTGAAGATTTTATGTCATCACTCAAAATTAACATTGCTCCAACTGCCGGAGCTATTGCAGTTCCTAACGAATTAAAAGCTTGCGATAAATTTAATCGGCTAGATGCTCCTTCCTCTGAGCCCAGTGCAGCAACATATGGATTGGCTGCAACTTGTAAAACTGTCATTCCGCTTGCCAAAACAAATACTGCTAGTAAGAATACTATATAGATTCTTGAAGAAGCTGCAGGGTAAAACAATATACATCCAAGCGCCATAATAATGAGTCCCAAGATTATTCCTTTCTTATAACCAATCTTAGAAAGTATAAACCCAGTGGGAATCGACAATAGGAAATATGCGCCAAAAAAAGATAATTGAATCAATCCAGATTGAAAATTTGTAAGTTCAAAAACCTCTTTCAATCTTGGAATTAGTGGATCAACAAAAACTGTTATGAACCCCCATAAAAAAAACAAGGTGGTTAAAAATATAAAGGCACTTTTGTAAGATTTGTTTTGCTGAGTCATCGTTACTTTTTGTTATAAAAATCTGATTTGTGGTTTTTATTTTCTCCGTCTTTGTATAGGTTGTAACTAAAATGTTCATGAATAGAATATGCTCCGTATTCTCCCTGTTTATTAACAGCGATATATCCTACCTGAAAGTTTTTAAAATTACTATCTGGTTTATTTACAATTCTTCCTATAGCTTCTTCACATGCTTGTTGCGGAGTTCTTCCTTGTCGCATTAATTCTACAATTAAAAAACTTCCTACAGTTTTTAATACCTCTTCACCTAAGCCAGTGGCCGTTGCTCCTCCAACTTCATTGTCAATAAACAATCCAGATCCAATGATTGCAGAATCTCCTACTCGTCCTGCCAATTTATATGCCAATCCACTTGTTGTACAAGCTCCAGAAATATTCCCATCTTTATCAATTGCCAACATACCAATGGTATCGTGATTTTCTATATTGATAATAGGTTTATATTCTGATTTTACTTTCCATTTTTCCCAAGCTTTTTTAGAAGCTTCCGTTAACAAGTTTTCTCTTTCAAAACCTTGGGAAACTGCAAACTGCTCAGCTCCTTTTCCAGCTAATAGCACATGAGGTGTTTCTTCCATAACCTTTCTAGCTACAGAAATAACGTGCATAATATTTTCTACACATACAACAGCTCCATAGTTACCTTTGCTATCCATTATACAGGCGTCTAAAGTTACATTTCCGTCTCTGTCTGGTAACCCTCCTTTTCCTACAGATTGTCCTTTTTCATTAGCCTCCTCAACTCTACAACCATATTCTACAGCATCTAAAGCTGATCCTCCTTTTGCTAAGGCTTCAGCAGCTGCATTAACTGCTAAAGGGGTATTCCAAGTAGCTATTACTAGAGGTCTAACAGGGTCTTTTAGTACTAATGCAGTTGAATTTTCTTCTTTTTTTGTTTCACATCCTACTGCATTAACAGCGGCAACTACCCCTATAGTTGATAAAGATGCTTTTTGGATAAATTTTCTACGTTTCATTATGATTTGCTTTAAGGCCGATGAAACTAGTATTTAAATTCCAATTCTAAAATTCTTACACATAGAAAATATATGTACATATTTTAATTAAACTATTTAATCTGAATTTCATCGATAAAGATCCAGGACCTACCATCATGTGGATATCCTAAATGCCATGTTGGCAATTTACCCAATTTTTTTGCAACAACTTTAATATATCTTGAATTGATCGTTTGAGAAGTTTTTACTTTTTGGATAATAACGTCATCTGTATTAAAAGGTTTTGGCGCTTTCCAATTTTTTATTTTTCTAAATCGTTTTCCATCTAAAGAATGATAAATTTCAACATTTGTTGGTAAAAAGATCCAACTTCGTTGATCTCGTAAGAAATTTACCTCAACAGATGATATCTTTCTATTCTTCCCAAGATCAACAATAGCAATCACATCTTCATTCCAATACCCTTGCCAAGTTCCAGTTCTGAAATCTTGGGCTCCTACTATTCCGTCAATTAAAGCATCATTTCCTCCTGCATTGTATTGATTTGCATATTTAGTTTTTAATTCGATCTTAACATTAGGATCTATTTTATAAAAATCTGTTGAAATTACGGCGCTTTTACCTTCTCCTTTTTGCGCATAAACTTTTAAAGTAGACTTCTCAGATATTTCGAAAGGTGACATATACTTAACAAAATCAGTCCCCAGAGAATAGTATATTTCAGATTCTTTATCTACAGATGCCAATGTAATTTTTGTCTTTCCTTTAAAAGCTACGTCTCCTTCGGCAATAAATGGTGCAGGAACAATTTGATGTTCTTTAATTTCAGTTGAAGGAACATATGTGTCTTGAGTTCCCCAATCTGAAGGAGTATCAGTCATTTCAAAAATCAAACTACCCCCATTAACAATATCTTGATGGCTGATGTAAGAATATGGATGCTTATCTCCATTCAAATAAGCCGCTTTGATGTATATATTTTTGTCTGATAAGGATTCAGCAACTACAGTGAATGTCTTTCCATTTTCTAAATTTATGCTTGCTTTATCAAATAATGGAGTTCCAATAATATATTGATTGGATGCTGGTGTCACAGGATAAAATCCTAAAGAACTAAAAATATACCAAGCACTCATTTGCCCACAATCTTCATTTCCAGAAATTCCATCTGGTGTATTAGTATATAGTTCTGTTAAAATCTGATAAACTTTTTCTTGAGTTTTATGAGGTTTATTGACAAAATTATACAAATATGCCATGTGATGACTCGGTTCATTTCCATGGGCATATTGACCTATTAAACCTGTTATATCTGCTTGATTTCTTCCAGAGGTTTCGTTCTTAGCAACAAACAATTTATCTAATTGTGTTTCTAAACTTTTTTTACCACCTAATAATTGGATAAATCCAGTAATATCTTGTGGTACATAAAAACTATACTGCCAAGAATTAGCTTCTGTATAATTGAAATTCACTTCATAAGGATCAAAAGGAGCAAACCAAGTATTTCTAAATCTACCTCTCATAAATTGACTCTCCGGATCATAAATATTTTTATAAAACTGAGCTCTTTTAGTAAAGGTTTTATAATCATCTTGTTTACCCATTGCTTTAGCCATTTGGGCTATCGTCCAATCATCATAAGCATATTCTAGGGTTTTAGAAACCGATTCAGACTCTTTTTCTACTGGAATGAAACCATAGTGCTTATAACTTTCTAAACCTAATTTATCGCGAGTAGCAGAGTGCTTCATTGCTTCTAGAGCTTTCTCTGTATCATATCCTTGAATTCCTTTTAAATAAGCATCTGCAATTACAGGAACTGCGTGGTATCCAATCATACATCCAGTATAGCAAGCTGATAAATCCCAAATAGGCATGATACCTCCTTCTTCATATTTTGCCAAAAATGTATTGATAAAATCATTTGTTCTTTCTTGTTCTAAAATAGTATATAATGGATGCGCAGCACGATAGGTATCCCATAAAGAAAACACTGTATAGTAGTCAAAATTCTCTGTTTCATGTACTTTCAAATCCATTCCTCTATACTTACCATCTACATCTTGATATAAGTTAGGCGCAATCATAGAATGATACATTGATGTATAAAAGTTCGTTTTATAATCGTTGTTTGTACTTTCAATGACAATTTTTTCTAATTGACTTTCCCACTCTTCTTGAGCTATTTTTTTAACTTGATCAAATGACTTATCTCCTATCTCAGCTTTTAAGTTCTTTTTAGCTCCTTCTTCATCAACAGGAGAAATTCCAATCTTTACATAAACAGGTTCATTTTTAGGGTTGATCATCTCAATCGCTGCAATTGAACCTTCTTTATTGTAATCAATTCCCGCAATTTTATGTGAAAACTCCATGTGATAGAACAACATTTGCTTGGTTGCCCAGGCTTTTGAATGCCTAAAACCTGATAATGTATGCTTGTCGTGCTGATCTATTTTAAAATCCAACACTTCATCTCTGTGTTCTAAGTCCAGTATAATTATTTGATTCTCTTTCTTAGGGAAATTATACTTATGAATTCCACTTCTTTTGGAGACAGTTAATTCAACATGAATATTTGTATCGTCTAAATAAACTTTATAATATCCAGGCTCGGCAGTTTCGTTTTCATGCGAAAAATGAGCTCGGTAACCTTCTTTCTTATTTGCTCCATTATTGAAAACAACTTTATTTGTAGGCATCAACAAAATATCTCCATAATCAGAAACTCCTGTTCCACTCAAATGTGTATGAGAAAAACCATAAATAAACTCATCTGAGTAATGATATCCTGAACATCCGTCCCAGCCATCTAAACGAGTATCTGGGCTCAATTGCATCATACCAAATGGCATAGTTGCTCCTGGGTATGTATGACCATGACCACCAGTTCCAATAAATGGATTCACGTATGAAATTAAAGCTTTATCTTTTTTAGCTTTGGTTGGAGGTTGTTTTTTTTCGCAAGAAACAAAGGAAATTAGAATCGCTAAAATGGTGATAGAAAAATATTTTTTCATCGAAATTATCAGTTTATTTTTTTGTCTAAATTAGCAAGATAACGATAATCAATCAATTGACAAATGGGGCTTTTTAGACGAACAACGCAAGTTCTCGCATGTACGACATTAATTTTACTACAAACAGCATGTAATGGAGAAAAAATAAAACCAATAACACCTTCAATAGTTCCTGTTCCTGAAGCCCTCACTGTAAATAATGGTGTGTTTTCTATAGATAATAGCACTTTTTTAAGTTATGATGATGAATTCAAAAGTGTGGCTTTATTTTTCAAAGATTATATAGAATCTTCTAGCTCTATTAAATTAAGTGATTCCAAAACAGAGAAGAAAATAAGTTTTCAATTAGATACGTCTTTAAAAAATGAAGAAGGATATCAGCTTTCAATAACTCCTAATTCTATTTTGATAAAAGCCAAATCTTCGAAAGGGGCTTTTTATGGTTTTCAAAGTTTGCGTCAATTACTCCCCAGCGATTTTGAAAGTAAAAAATATAAGAACAGTTTTGTTCCTGTTCAATGTTTAGAGATTTCTGACGCTCCTCAATTCTCTTATCGCGGAATGCATTTAGATGTAGGTAGACATTTCTATTCTGTTAAGTTTATAAAAAAATTTATCGATTTAATTTCACAGCTAAAAATGAATACATTTCATTGGCATTTAACAGAGGATCAAGGTTGGAGAATAGAAATTAAAAAATACCCAAAACTTCAAGAAGTTGCAGCTTACAGAAAAGAAACTTTAGTTGGACATTATAGCGATCTTCCTCATCAGTTTGATGGAAAAAAATATGGTGGTTATTACACCCAAGAACAAATTAAAGATATTGTTGCGTATGCTGAAAAAAGACATGTTAATGTGATTCCTGAAATTGAAATGCCTGGACATTCACAAGCTGCCATTGCTGCTTATCCAGAATTAGGGTGTACTGGAAAACAAATTGAAGTTGCTACAAAATGGGGGATCTTTGAGGAAGTTTATTGTCCGAAAGAATCAACCTTTCAATTTTTAGAAGATGTGATAGATGAAGTTGTTGAGTTATTCCCAGGAAAATACATTCATATTGGTGGAGATGAAGCTCCTAAAACTCGCTGGAAAAACTGTAATCATTGTCAAAAGTTAATCAAAGAAAAAGGGCTAAAAGATGAGCATGGTTTGCAGAGTTATTTTATTTCGAGAATGGAGAAATACATCAATTCTAAAGGAAAACAAATTATAGGATGGGATGAAATTTTGGAAGGAGGTTTAGCTCCTAATGCAACTGTAATGTCATGGAGAGGAATTAATGGTGCTGTTGAAGCTGCCAAAGAACATCATGATGTTATTTTAACTCCAACTTCGCATTGTTATTTTGATTATTATCAATCAGATAACGAAAAAGAACCTATAGCTATTGGAGGTTATTTGCCTTTAGAAAAGGTTTATTCGTTTAATCCTATTCCAAAAGAATTGACCGAGGGTGAATCAAAATACGTATTAGGAGCTCAAGGAAATGTATGGACAGAGTATATAACTAATCAAGAGAAAGTAGAATATATGGCTTTTCCTAGAGCTATCGCTTTAAGTGAAGTGGTTTGGTCATCGTCAAAAAACAAAAATTATAAAGATTTTATCCAACGTTTAGAGCAGTTTCAAAAAAGATTAGATGCTTTGGGTGTTAATTATGCCAATCACATTTACGAGGTAAAAGGAAAGTTAAACAATACAGAAGGTGGTTTAACTTATGAACTTCATTCTACTTCTACATCAAAATCTATCTATTACTCTATAGATGGTAGTCAACCTACATTACTATATAAACAGCCTATTTATGTTGATAAGACCATGACGATTAAAGCTATGGTTGGTGATGATGAAAAGAGAGCTTTGGGTTATGAGTTTGAAGAACAAATCAATTTACATAAAGCTGTAGGAAAGAAAATTACAATAGATAAAGAACCCCATGCAGCTTATAACAAGGGTGGAAAAAAAGCTTTAATTAATGGAATCTCTGGAAACAACAAACGTTATGGCGATAAAGAATGGTTAGGTTTCTGGGGTGAAGATATTACCATTACAATAGATTTAGGAAAACCAACAAAAATTAATTCTATTTCTACTCGTTTTCATAATGGAAACGGTCAATGGATTTATGCGCCAAAAGAAATAGGCATGGAATTAAAGTTAAAAGGAGGTAGAACTCATGCTAGCATTGGCAGAGTTAAAGATCGTCAATCTTT
This sequence comes from Pseudotenacibaculum sp. MALMAid0570, assembly GCF_040151415.1. Taxonomy (NCBI): domain Bacteria; kingdom Pseudomonadati; phylum Bacteroidota; class Flavobacteriia; order Flavobacteriales; family Flavobacteriaceae; genus Pseudotenacibaculum; species Pseudotenacibaculum sp. MALMAid0570. The sequence continues at coordinate 313,778 of NZ_JBDKWF010000049.1, read as the reverse complement.
AATTTCTAACTACCAAAAAACTTTTGAAGATATGGAGTGTCAATTTATTGAAATAACGATTCCCAACTATGGTATCATTCAGAAAGGAAAACAAGGAGCAGGCAACAAAGCATGGACTTTTATTGACGAAATAATTATTGAATAATGATTGTAGAAATTTGCGCTAATTCTTACCAATCAGCTATCAACGCAGAAAAAGCTGAAGCTAACCGCATAGAATTATGTTCCGAGCTTACTTTGGGTGGCATTACTCCATCTTACGGATTATTGAAAAAAGTAATGCAAAACATTTCCATTCCGGTACATGTATTAATTCGACCTCGAAGTGGAGATTTCACCTATTCTGATGAAGAGTTTGAAATTATGAAAAAAGACATCTTACTATGTAAAGAGTTAGGTTGTGCAGGAATAGTTTCTGGTATTTTGAATTCTGACAATACAATTAACATACATAGAACACAAGAATTAGTTGCAAGCTCTCAACCTATGAGTTTTACCTTTCATAGAGCATTTGATTGGGTTAATAACCCAAAAGAAGAAATTTTAAAACTTTCAAAAATAGGCGTAGCTAGAGTATTGACCTCAGGTCAACAAACAACCGCCGAAAAAGGAATCTCTTTATTAAAAGAGCTTAAAGACAAAACAACCATTAGTATTTTACCTGGAGGTGGAATCAATATAAAAAACGTTCATTTGTTTAAAGAAGCTGGATTTGATGAAGTTCATTTATCTGCTTCTTCTCAAATTCAAACCATTGAAAGTCCAAAAATTTCTATGAATAGTTCTAAATTGTTCGATGAAACAAAACTTACATTTTCTGATATTCAAAAGATAAAGAACATCATCAGTAATCTCAATGAATAAAGAACTCTTTACATATTTTATCCTAGGATTCTTTCTACTTGGTTGTCAACCTAAAGATGAAACTCCTACCGTTCAAAAATTAAATACAAATTGGTCTTTCAAATCGAAAAACGAATCCGATTGGCGCACAGCAACAGTTCCTGGAAATATTTTTACAGATCTTTTAGATAACAAAATTATTGAAGACCCTTTTGTGAAAACAAATGAAGAAAAAGTACAATGGGTTTCAGATTCTACTTGGATCTATAAAACAATATTTTCTGTAGATGAAAAAACCTTGCAAAAAAAACACATTGAACTCAATTTTGAAGGTTTAGACACTTATGCTAAGGTATATCTTAACAACAAATTGATCTTATCTTCCAATAATGCATTTCGCAAGTACGAGATTCCTGTTAAGTCGGTTTTGTCAAAAAACAACGAATTAAAAATAGAATTTGAAAGTACTTCTATCTCAGAAGAAAAGGAAAAAGAGAAACTAGATTACGAACTGCCAGAAGGAAATAGAGTTTTTACTAGAAAAGCACAATTTCAATATGGTTGGGACTGGGGACCTAAGCTTAATACATCTGGTATTTGGAAAGATGTTTATTTAAAATCTTGGGATGATATAATCTTAAAAGATGTCTTTGTTTCTCAAGGAATGATTACAGAAACAGATGCATCACTTTATACACAATTAACCATAGAATCTGATATATCTTCAGAAGTTAAAGTGATTGCCAAGGTAAATGGAGAAACATTTCAAAAGACCTTGCAATTAGAAAAAGGAATTTATGATTACACTCTTCCTATTTCAATAAACAAACCTAAACTGTGGTGGCCTCATAATATAGGAGAGCCATATTTATACGGTATAGACATAAAGCTTATTGAAAAAGGAAAAGTTTTAGATTCAAAAAGAATCAAACGCGGTATTAGAACCATTGAATTGGTTACTGAAAAAGACAGCATTGGAGAATCTTTTTATTTTAAGGTAAATAATGTTCCTGTTTTTATGAAAGGAGCCAATTATATTCCTCAAAATAGCTTCCAAAACCAAGTGAGTAAAAAGCACTATGAAAGTCTTTTAGATGATGCTGTGAATGCCAACATGAATATGCTTAGAGTTTGGGGAGGTGGAATTTATGAGAATGATATTTTTTATGATCTATGTGATGAAAAAGGGATTTTAGTTTGGCAAGATTTCATGTTTGCTTGCGCTATGTATCCTGGAGATGAAAATTTCCTTAAAAATATCCAACAAGAAGCCATCGATCAAGTAATTCGATTAAGAAACCATGCAAGTATTGCTTTGTGGTGTGGAAATAATGAAAACTCAGAAGGATGGCATCGTTGGGGTTGGCAAAATGGTAAAACTGAAGATCAGAAAAAAGAGATTTGGGACAATTACAAAAAAGTCTTTGATAGTATCTTACCTTATACTGTTGATCGATTGAGTGAAACTTCTTACTGGGAAAGTTCTCCTAAATACGGACGCGGTAATCCAAAATATAAAACAGAAGGAGATGCTCATGATTGGTGGGTATGGCATGATGGCTATCCTTTTGAGCATTTTGAACAGAATGTACCAAGGTTTATGAGTGAATTTGGCTTTCAATCTTTTCCAAGTTTTGAGACTATTACGTACATCAATCAAAATGACAATATTGATGATATTAATAGCAGTGCTATAAAGTCGCATCAAAAACATTCTAGAGGATTTCAATTAATTGATGAGTATATGAAGCGAGATTACCCTAATGTAAATAGAAATAGAGAATATGTCTATTTGAGTCAATTAACGCAAGCTAAAGGAATAACAATGGCTATTGAAGCTCATCGTAGATCGAGACCCTATAATATGGGAAGTTTGTATTGGCAGTTAAATGATTGCTGGCCTGTGGTTTCTTGGTCGAGTATTGATTATTTTGGAAATTGGAAAGCCTTGCAGTATAAAGCTAAAAGATCCTTTGAGAATCTTTTGATTTCATCTAAGCAAAAAGAAAATATTGTCTCAACTTACATCATTAATGATGAATTACGAAATAGTACAGATACCTTAACTCTTAAAATCATCGATTTTTATGGAAAAGAATTATGGTCTGCAAAAAAGAAGGTTTCTGTTAATGGAAATTCGAGTACTAAGGCTCATGAATTATCAATAGATGAACTCAGCATGAATCAAAGTGAAGTAGTAATGATTACTTCTTTTAAAGATCAATCATCACAGTTTTATTTTACAAAACCCAAAGAGCTTACACTTCCTAAAGCTCATATAGATCAGTCTATCCAAAAAACAAAAGGCGGTTTTTTCATTGAAATAAATGCTTCTTCTTTGCAAAAAGATGTTTTCTTATTCACAAATGAAAAAGGTCATTTCTCAGATAACTTTTTTGACATATTCCCTGGAAAAACAAGAAAAATTTTCTTCAAAACAACTTCAAATACTATTGATGATTTGAAAGTTATAAGTCTCAATGAAATTATGTATTCGGAAAAAACCGGGATTGTAAAAACCCAAAACCATACCCAAAAAACTGAGTAAGTGAAGTAATTATACTCAAGAAACCTACTTTAAAACTTTTATTCTCTACAGTTGCATCTGAAAAGAGAGCTATGAGATACAAGCCGAAAAAAGCGGATAATTGCCAATATCCAAAGAATACCAATAAAATAGAGAGATCAAACCCTAAAGCAAATAAACTCGGAAACCAGTAAGTTAACTTCTTTGTCTTAGGATATTTTTTATTCAACTTAGGCCTAGCTGTACCAAAAGCAAATGTTTGATTGAAAAAACTTGAAATTGTATTTCTTCTTTTATGGTATACAAAAGCTTCTTCTATCAATTGTGTTTCTATACCTGATTCCCAAAGTCTAAAAGTTAAATCGATGTCTTCTCCAGCCCTCATATCAGAAAAACCTTGAGTAGCTTCAAAAGCTTTTTTTGAAATTCCCATATTGAAACTTCTAGGTTGAAACTTACCAACTCCTTTTTTCTTACCACGGATTCCTCCAGTAGTTAAAAATGAAGTCATAGAATAATTAATGGCTTTTTGTAGAGAAGTAAAATCTGGATGCGCAGCATCAGGTCCGCCAAATGCATCAGTATAGTTTTCTTTTAATCGTTTATCAATTACGTTTAAGTATTGCTTAGGAAGTACTACATCAGAATCTAAAACGATAAAGTAATTTCCATTCGCTCTTTGCATTCCATAGTTTCTACTGGCACCAGGACCCGAGTTTTCTTTATAGAAATACTGAATTTCGAGTTTAGACTTGAAATTATCTACAACTGTATCACACCTATTTGAAGAACCATCTTCGATAATAATTACCTCAAAATTACCTGAAAAATTAAGCTGAGAAATACTAGACAATAGTTCTTCAACTTCTTGAGGTCGATTATAAATAGGAATAATTATGGAGAATTCTAATTTCAAGTTGGAAATTTACAAAAATGTCTAAACAAAAAACGCAAACCTTAAAAGGTTTGCGTTTTTATTTTTTAGTAAAATGTATTTATTCTTTCACGATTTTATACGATCCTGTTAAATCTCCTACTTTTACTTTTACAATGTAAATTCCGCTTCTTAAACTAGATAAGTTTACAAATGAATTTGCCTGATTAGGTTTAGAAGAAAATACTTTTTGTCCTAATAAATTATATACAGACAGTTCACTTACGTTTTCTTGAGCTGTAAAGTTTAATTCTTGTTTTACAACTGTAGGATACAATGAGAATCCTGCTATCTCCTCATTATCTCTTGTACTTAAAGTAGTAGTAGTAACTTGGAAATTATCTACATAGAAATTATTATCTTCATTACTTGTATCAGAAAAAGCATAGAATGCAAATTTTACGTTTGCTCCGTATCCAGAAAGCATAATTTCACTAGCAGCTTCACCAGTATTACTAATAGTACTTCCAGAATCCCATCGTGTTAACTCAGTCCAGTTTGTTCCTCCGTCTTGAGTTACTAATAAGGCTACATAATCGTCAGATCCAAAAGTAGCAGCTGCTGTTGTTGAAAACTCAGTATAAGCTATATCAAAATTCAGATAGTACGTTGCTCCAGATAAATCGAACGCTGGAGTAATTAAATATTCATCTGTTGTTGTACCAAAAATATTTACTCTAGCTGACTGTCCATTAGGGCTTCCAGCATCATTTCCAAAATCATCTGAAGTAAAAGATGATGATGACCCAGTTGGATTCATAAATGCTCCGGAAGCTTCAGACCATCCATCACCAGGGTATGTTGAAAAATCATTCATGTAATTAGGCACAATCGGAGTAGCGTAATAACCACATAAATCAAAGGTTCCGGTTTGATCATTACCATAATCCCATACTCTAACATAATAAGTATTTCCTGCTGTAAGACCAGAAACTGTCCAAGGCCATCCAGAACTAAATTCAGTACACGATTCTTCAGTTAAAGACCCAACAGTTCCAGAATAAAATGCTCCTGCAACTGAGGTCAACCCAGTTACATTGTTTACATCAAAAGTAATTTCTCCTGTTGAAGGTGCAACAACTGTATACCATAAATCTCCTCTATTTGTTGGTGTTCCATAGCTTCCACAACTAGGAGCTGAGACTCCAGAATCTGTAGTTCCACCATTAGATATGCCTGTAATTCCGTTTGCTCCACATGTCAATCCTGGGTCTAACATTAACGGTATAGCATTAGCTGGCAAGTCATTTGGCGGTGGTGGCAAAGGCTGTGTCCATGTTGTAGAAACCCAATTACTATCTCCATTACCTCCACCACAGTTAGCTTGCACGCGAACTTCATAGGTTTCTCCTGGAATTAACATTGTTAAGCTTTCAGAATTTGTAGTAACTGCAACCATTCCTCCAATTCCTGCTCCTTGTGCAAAACCTACTAATCCAAATTCATAAGTCCAATCAGTTTCAGATCCTCCAGCTGTCCACGAAATACTAGCTTCAGTAGTAGAAGTAGAGGATGCCATTAACCCTGTAGGTGTAGGACAAGCTTGAGTAATCCCATTAAATGTGATGTTTCCTCTGTTTTGTCTTAATGTTCCTGTCTCTGGTGTAGTAGGATCTGAATTCACAGAGTCACTTCTATGATCTAAAGTCATGTCTGCATTTGGTCCATTAGTTGATAATGTATAATCACTACTTGATCCAAAACCAGACTCATTGGCATCTACAGCAATGATTAAATTATCTGTTCCGTTGTACGTAAAAGGCGAGCTAAAAGTAATAGTTAAAACATCTCCAGAAGCTGTGACAGTACCACTTGTTAAAACTTGTGTTAGAGTGGTTACATCCACCCAATCTGAAGTTGAACTAAAACTTGTTTTTGTTGTATGACCAATCCATACATCTACCATATCATCAGCAGATGATATATCTGTTCCAGCATTTAGCGCTATTTCAATTGATGTAATATCTCCACTGGCTCCAATTTCAGAAGCTAAATAAATAGATTGCGAATAAGAAAATCCGTAATATGGATTTATTGGGGGAGAGTTAAACGAACTTCCATCATCTCCAGTCCCAATAGTTACTTGAGAGAAGGAAATAGAAGTCATAAAAAGTAATAATAGTAAAGTAATTTTTTTCATATAATAAATTGATTGATTGTCAACAAATTACATTTTTAAAACCGAAAAAAAAAATTGAACTTAATATTATTTCTTTGGGGCAAAGAAAACAGGCTGCAAATCACTTGATTTGCAGCCTGTTTTTTATTCATTAATATTTCCTTATTCTTCAGTAAATTTATCCATTACTGCATCGCTAACTCCCATGTTAGAGAATCCTCCATCATGGAATAAATTCTGTAAGGTTACTTTCTTTGTTAAGTCTGAGAATAATGAAATGGTATAATCTGCACATTCTAATGCGGTAGCATTTCCTAATGGCGACATTTTTTCTGCATAAGCTAAAAATCCATCAAATCCTTTTACCCCACTTCCAGCAGTAGTTGGTGTTGGAGATTGAGATATTGTATTTACTCTTACTTTGTGATCGCGTCCGAAGAAATAACCAAAACTACGAGCAATACTTTCTAAATAAGCTTTGTTATCGGCCATATCATTATAATCTGGAAAAACACGTTGCGCAGCCATGTATGTTAATGCAACAATACTTCCCCATTCACTCATCGCTTGTTTGTTGTACAATACATTCATCACTTTGTGAAAAGACACTGCAGAAACATCCCATCCTTTGGTCGTGAAATCATACTTAGAATCTGTATAATGACGTCCTTTACGTACATTTACTGACATTCCAATAGAATGCAATACGAAGTCGATTTTTCCTCCTAAAATCTCCATAGATTTTTCGACAAGATTTTCTAAATCTTCCATAGATGTTGCATCAGCAGGAATGATTTCTGAACCTGTTTTAGCTGCTAAATCTTTAATTCCTCCCATTCTCATTGCTATTGGTGCATTCGTTAGCACAAACTCTGCTCCTTCTTCATGAGCTCTTTCAGCCGTTTTCCATGCGATAGAATTTTCGTCTAACGCTCCAAAAATGATTCCTTTTTTTCCTTTTAATAAGTTGTAAGACATACTTAAAATTTTAGTTGATGTTTTAAGAGGACAAATATACTCGATTAATTTAACAATTCTCTAGCATGTGATATTGCGCTATCGGAAATATCTTTTCCACTTAACATCTCCGCAATTTCTACTATACGTTCATCTTCTGTTAATTTTTTTAACTTCGTTATAGTTGTTTCTTTAGTTTCTTCTTTATATACTTTATAATGTTGATTTCCTTTGGCTGCTATTTGAGGTAAGTGAGTAATTGTAATTACTTGCATATTTTCACTCATTTCGTGCATGATTTTAGACATCTTATTGGAGATTTCTCCAGAAACGCCTGTATCAATCTCATCAAAAATAATAGTGGGTAACTGACTATTTTCAGACAATACTTTTTTAATTGCCAACATAATTCTAGATAATTCCCCACCAGAAGCCACTTTCTTTAACTCTCCAAACTGTCCTCCTTTGTTGGCAGCAAATAAGAATGATAATTCATCTTTACCATTCTTATAATAAGTTTCAGATAAATTCACTTTTACTGAAAAGCTAGCTTGAGACATTCCAAGATCAGAAAGAATCGATTCAAGCTCTTTGGTTAATTTAGGAATTACTTTTTTTCTGGTTTCAGAAATTTTTGTTGCTAGTTCGTCTAGTTTCAAGCTTATTGCAGCTAGTTCTTGTTCTTGCTCTTGTATGTTATGCTCTGCATTTTCTACAGTAGCTACTTTCTCAGAAAGATTTTGCTGAATTTCCAACAACTCTTCATTAGACTGAACATAATGCTTCTTTTGGAGGTTATAAATTAATTGCAATCGATCATTGATTTGCTCAGCCTTTTGAGGATTAAAATCAATATTTTCATTTGCATTTTCTAGCTCTACAGTTATATCATCTAATTCAATCTTAGCACTTGTTATTCTAGAAGCTAATTCTTCATACTCTTTAGAATAAGACGCTATTTTATTCAACCTATTTTCTAAAGTGTTAAGTAAGTTTTGAATTCCAATTTGTTCGTCTTGAGTGATCTGTAATGCTTCTGACAAGTTTAACTTTATATCTTCTACATTGTTTATTTTCTCTAACTCTTCTTCTAATTCTGGTTGTTCATCTTTAGTAAGATTGGCGTCAACAAGTTCATTATAGAGATGAAGATTATAATCATACTGTTGATGTGCTTCTCTCTGCTGAATTTGAAGTTTTTCTAACTTTCTTTTGGATTCAGCATACTGCGTTAATCCTCTTTTGTAAGAAGCTAATTTATTTTCGTTTCCAGCTAAGGTGTCTAACAATTGAAATTGAAACTCTTGATCTGAAAGCTGTAATGTTTGATGTTGAGAATGAATATCTATAAGTTTAGATTTCAACTCATTTAATACACTTAATGTTACAGGAGTATCATTAACAAAAGCTCTTGATTTTCCTGAAGGCAAGATTTCTCTTCTAAGGATTGTATTAGGCTCATAATCTAAATCTTGACTCTCAAAAAATTCTTGAAGATGATATTTGCCAATTAGAATTTGAGCTTCTACAACACATTTAGTGTCTAAATCTTTTAATGTAGTGCTATCTGCTCTATTTCCTAAGACCAAACCTAGAGCACCTAATAAGATAGATTTTCCTGCACCAGTTTCACCTGTAATAATAGACATTCCTTCCTGAAAGTCGATATTCAGTTCATTGATAAGAGCGTAATTTTTTATGGATAATGAAGCTAGCAAGTGTCTTGTTTTCTAAAATTAAAATTAATTAATTTTTTGCCACTTACTACTATTATTTGGTGAGATTTTTTGAACCACTACAAGCATTCTTTGTTTGCTTCTGGTATTAGGTCCTTCAGAATATAGATTTACAATTTCATCTGCTTTGGCATCAAAAAACAAACGAATCATCGGATTTCCAATTACTTTATTAAACAATCTATCTAATGTGATAATGTTGTTTTCTATAATTTGTTTCCCTCTTGATTTATTTTCGTTCAGTATATCAAATCCTTTTCTATGGTAATTGTACATCACAGAACGAAATTGTCTCATGTTAGGCGATAATAAATTGTCTATTAATTGAAATCTATTTTGCTTTCCTATTTGATTTGCCCATGCATTTAAACCGCTTTGCTGTGCAAGTAGCATTACATTTTCAGCTTGTTTAAAGTAAGCTTCACCTCCTCTTAATGCAAACGTATCTGCATCCATTCCTAAAATTACATATACGTAAAAGGAAATCATAGATACCAAATTGCTATCGAAATTCGTAGGATTGTAAATCAGTTGATCAAACTCGTTGTATTTGAAATTAAAATCGTTGTCTTTTAAATTTAAAACTGGGGTTTCGTAGGAAGTTTTGTAGACAGGTCTAGTTGATTGAATTTGAATTGTGCCTTCAAACTGATTATTATCTCTTTTGGTAATAATAATATTCATCGCACAGTTGATACGCTCTTGTGGCTTTACATTTTTGTTTGTCCATTTTTTCTGATTCACAAACTCGGTAATAGATCTTTCTAAAGTTCTAAAAACCTGCTTATTTGAACCTGCTACTTGTTCATCATTAATTGTTACTAAACAATTTAGTTCTTGCGATTGAGAAGCAAGTGAAAAAAATAAAACAATAAGAGTAAATAATTTACGCATAAATTCTTTTTACTATTTCATTGAGAATATCATCAGCAACTTCGATTTTAGACTTTAACTCAAAAGGAATTTGAGTTTTATTCTTATCTATAAAGGTAATCTTATTTGTATTAGTTGCAAAACCTGCTCCTTTATCTCTCAACGAATTCAGGACAATTGCATCTAAATTTTTTCTTTCTAATTTACCTACAGCATGCTCTAGTTCATTATTTGTTTCTAGAGCAAAACCTACTAAAAACTGGTTCTCTTTTATAGCCCCTAAAGATGCCAAAATATCTTTTGTGGGTTCTAACGCTATCTCTAACGAACTATCTTTCTTTTTTATTTTCTCGCTCACTACATTTTTTGGTCTGTAGTCTGCCACTGCAGCAGAAAGAATTGCTATATCGGCTTCTGAAAAATATTTATGACTTTCATTATACATTTCTTCAGCTGACGTTACGTCTACTCTGTGAATTAATGAATGAGATATCTTTTCATTACTAGGACCAGAGATTAAAAAAACTTCTGCACCAAGATTAGCTGCTGCATTTGCAATAGCAAATCCCATTTTTCCTGAAGAATGATTCCCAATAAATCGAACCGGGTCAATAGCTTCATATGTTGGACCAGCAGTAATCATAACTTTCTTGCCTTTTAATGGCAATTTCGATAGAATATCATTTTCTATAAATGAAACAATATCTTCAGGTTCAGCCATTCTTCCTTCACCAACCAAGCCACTAGCTAATTCTCCGCTGGTTGCGGGAATCATTACATTACCAAATTCTTGAAGCTTTTCTAAACTTTGCTTTGTTGATGGATGCTTATACATATCCAGGTCCATAGCTGGAGCAAAATAGACAGGGCATTTTGCAGAAAGGTAAGTTGCTAACAATAGATTATCACAAACTCCATTGGTCATTTTAGACAGTGTGTTTGCTGTAGCTGGTGCAATAATCATATAATCTGCCCATAATCCGAGATCAACATGATTATTCCACAATTCATTCTCTTCTTCTTTATCATAAAAAGTAGAGTGAACAGGGTTTTTAGAAAGTGTGGATAAGGTTAAAGGTGTGATAAAATCTTTTGAGGCAGGAGTCATAACAACTTGCACTTCTGCCCCTGATTTTATAAATAAACGAACCAAATTGGCCGTTTTATAAGCGGCAATTCCGGCAGTAACGCCTAAAAGAATTTTTTTACCGCTTAAAATGGACATTATTCTGAATCTGGAGTTCTGTGGTATACTTTACTTTCTAACCACTCTTCAACAGCAATTGCAGTTGGTTTTGGAAGTTTTTCATAAAACTTAGAAACTTCAATTTGTTCTTTATTTTCAAAAACTTCTTCCAAACTATCATTATAAGTAGCAAACTCGTCAAGTTTCTCAATCAATTCCTTTTTTAAATCGGTATTGATTTGAGTAGCTCTTTTTGCAATGATTGAAATTGCCTCATAGATATTATCTGTTGACGCTTCAATCGCATCCTTGTCATACGTTACTGTAGTAACTGCAGCATTGGTTTCTTTATAGTTCATAATTAACTCTTTACTAACTGTTTTTGTTCTTTCTTTATAGTGGCAAGCATTTTATCAGAATCACTTGAAAACTTAGTTTCTGGAAAGTTTCTTTTTAGTTTTTCATAAGCAGCGATTGCATCATTAATTCTTTCTGCTTTCTTTCTATCTGTGCTCACTAAAACTAAATCGTGATATGCTTTTAATCTGTAATATAGTGCTTCTTCTTTTAACTCAGTTCCTAAGTATTCAGAAATTAGGTTGTCAAAAGTTACAATAGCAGCTTTGTAATTTCTAAAGTCTGTTACTGCAGTTCTATAATAGGTTTTTCCTACTTCAAAAATTTTCTTCTCTAATTTATAGCGCAATTCTTTGTAATGTTTATTAGCTTCCTCTATACGAGAAGAATTTGGATAATCATTAATAAACAATTGAAAAGCTAACAGTGCTTTATTGGTATCTGTTTGATCTAAACTAAATCTTGGTGAAGCTAATTTATAGCTATATGCAGATAAAAAAGCTGCTTCTTCTTTTTTAGAACTTCTAGGATAATTCTTAGTAAATCGATCAAAATAGTAACCAGAAAGTGTATAATTTTTCTCATTAAAATTTGATTGAGCTACCATAAATTGAATTCTTTCCATCTGAGGTTTTCCTCTATAGGCAGGCGTTACTTTCTCAAACAAACGAAGTGCTTTAGAGTAGTTTTTTGACTCATATAACTTCACAGCCATTTTATACTGCTCTTGAGTAGTTCCTTTGTTTAATACTTTGTTGTACTCTCCACAAGAATTCAATAGAAGAGTGCTAATAAAAATAAGCGTTAAAATTTTGATTTTTCGCATTCGGCAAAAATAAGGATTTTTAATGGATTACTAAAACGCAATTTTCAATTAAAAATTGCAATGGCAATTAACCACAAAAACTCTTAAAAGCTAGATAAAGAGGTATTAAATGTTTGTTAATTTGGCTCAGGAGGAGCTGCATTGGTAATCAACTGTTTTACATCATTATCAAACAAGTACAATCCACCTTTGTCATCACCAATTAAGTTAATCTTATCAAGAATGTTTCTAGCAAGTGCTTCTTCTTCTATTTGTTCAGAAACATACCATTGCAAGAAATTGTGAGTTGCATAATCTTTGTTCTGTAATGAAATATCTACCAAATCGTTAATTGAAGCAGATACTTTAACCTCATGTTTAAATAGGATTTCAAACATATCTCTAAAAGAACCAAACTCTGTTGGAGGTGCTGCTAAATCAGAAACTTGAGCATGCCCACCTCTTTCATTGATAAACTTAATTAGCTTAAGCATATGTTCTCTTTCTTCATCTGAATGAGCATACATAAAAGTTGCTACTCCTTCAAATCCTTGAGTTTCTGCCCATGAAGCCATTGCTAAATATACCTGAGACGATTCTGCTTCTATGGTTACTTGCTTGTTTAAGGCTTCTTCTATAGTTTTTGATAGCATAATTTCCGAAAATTTTGTTCGTCAAATATCTTAAAAAAAGCCCACATTAAACGAAACGCGAGCTTTGAATTTTAATATTTTTGTTTAGACAAATTAAAAATTGTCGACAAAATCTGCAATTTTGCCTTGCAATTCGTCTGTAGCTTTTACCAAAGGTAATCGAACTTCATCCGATGTAATATTCAATTTGTTTAACACTGCTTTTATTCCAGATGGATTGTTCTCTGAAAATATCAACCCAATCATATCCATTAATTTGTAATGCAATCTGTAAGCTTCTTTGTTTTTTCCTTCTAATCCTAATTTAATTAAGGATGAAAATTCTTTAGGGAATGCTTGTCCTATCACAGATATTACTCCTGAAGCTCCAGCTAAAACAACATTTAATGCCAAATCATCATCGCCAGAAATTATTAAGAAATCGGCTGGTTTGTTTTTTATGAGTTCTAAATACTGTTGTACATTATTTCCAGCTTCTTTTACAGCAATTACATTTTCAAAATTATTGGCTAAACGCAAAGTAGTTGCTGGCTCCATGTTTTTAGAAGTTCTTCCTGGAACATTGTATAAAATGATGGGTTTAGGACTTGCTTGAGCTATTGCTTTGAAATGCTGATACAAACCTTCTTGCGTAGGCTTACTATAATAAGGAGATACTGATAAAATAGCATCAATATGAGATAAGTCTGCAGTTTGTAGTTCGTTAACAACGTCAGCAGTATTGTTTCCTCCTACTCCTAAAACCAATGGTAATCTTTTGTTGTTGGTTTTGGCAATAACCTCAATAATTTCTTTCTTCTCTTCTTTCGTAATTGTAGCACTTTCTCCTGTTGTACCGTTGATGACCAAATAATTGATTCCATTTTCGATATTAAATTTTACCAATCTAACAAGCGCATCAAAATCTACTGATTTATCTTCCTTAAACGGAGTTACCAATGCTACACCTGTTCCTATAAACTTTTGCATAAAAAAGCGATTAAATTTTTTGTAAAATTACTGTTTTCAAAAGAACTTCTAACGTTTAGAGTTGAATTTAAAACTCATTTTTACAAATTCAATTGGTTTGTTAAATTCTAAACGATTAAAGCTTGTTTAATATTTTAAGGTACTTTTTAGTTTCTGCTAAAAAGTTATCTATTTCAGACATTTCTACCGCTACTTCTAAATCAAATAATTGATTGTGAATATTTGCTAAACCTACTTTAAAAGTGGCATTAGAGAGCAATGTAAGATACTGTAAGTAAGTTTTTTTCTTTGGGTAAAAACAAATTAACAAATCCAAAGGTTCGTCTACAAAGCTTTTCAAACTAGTATCTATAATCTCTCCTTTCCAGTCAAAATCTTTTTCAGAAAAGTGCTTATATGATTTCTCTAGATTTTTATCAAACTTTCTGTAATTGTACAATTTAGGATTTCTAACTTCTAAATTTTCAGAAACAATATCTTGTAGATTAAATTGATTAGACAGCTTTTCATCAGATAAGATTCCTACTGAAAAAATCTTTTTATTGCTCCCATTTTTTTTATGAGTTTGCTGTTTGAGCAACTTGGCTATTTTCTTCTGTATAAAATGTTGTCTTAATTTCGCTGAAACCATGTGTCTAAAAAAACAAAAAAGCTATCTTAGTGTCACAAATGTAATTAAAATCATCTGCTCTCAAATGAAAAATTTTATAGCTCTTTTTACTCTTGGGCTTTTATTAGTTTCTTGTAAGAATGAGCCACAAACTCTTACCAAAATTTCTGGAAAAACAACTTTAATAGATTCTCTTATTAATCAAGACAGTCTTATCATTAAGGAATATCTACCTTATAAAGAAAAAATGATTACCGAAGTAAACAAGGTCCTTTCTTATACTACTCAGAATTTGGTTCGTACCGATGGGAGATTACAAAGTAGTTTAGGAAATTTGATAGCTGATTTATCTTTTGAAAAAGCCAATGAACTTTTTGAAAAGCAAACAGGAAAGAAAGTCGACTTTGCCATGTCTAACTATGGAGGAATCAGAGCTGGAATATGGAAAGGAGAAGTTAAAGTGATTCATGCTTTTAACCTGATGCCTTTTGACAATACTATTGTAGTTGTAGAATTAACTGCCGATAAAGTTCGTGAGCTTTTCAAGTATTTTATTACTCAAAATAGAGCGCATCCTTTATCCAAAAATATTCAACTAACAATTTCTAAGAATACTATTGATATCAAAATTAATGAAAAACCTATTGAAGATGGGAAGACATATTTTGTGGCTACTTCTAATTACCTCCAAAAAGGTGGAGATAACATGAACTTTTTTGCTAAGCCTGAAAGCTTATACGACAGTAATTTTTTAGTAAGAGATGCAATTGTTGAGTATTTTAAAAATCAAGACACTTTACGATCAAAACTTGATAATCGTATAATTATCCGTTAATATGAAAAGAAGAGATTTTATTAAACAAACTTCAGCTGGAATTGCCTATGCTGGTTTAGGAGGGCTTACATTAAGTTCTTGTACTTCAGAAACCTCAAAACACATCACAATTCTTCATACTAATGATACTCACAGTCAGGTTGAACCTTTTGAAGCGAATCATCGTAGATATGCAAACAAAGGAGGTGTTGCAAGAAGAGCTGTGATGGTAGAACAGATAAGAAAAGAAAATCCAAATACCTTGCTATTGGATGCAGGTGATATTTTTCAAGGCACTCCTTACTTTAATTATTTTGGCGGTGAACTTGAATTTAAATTGATGAGTATGCTAAAGTACGATGCTGCAACTCTTGGTAATCACGATTTCGACAACTCTATTGAAGGCTTCCACAAACAATTACCTAATGCTAATTTCGATTTTGTTAGTGCCAACTATGATTTTAAGAATACTGTTTTAGATACTCTTGTAAAACCTTATAAAATCTTTATAAAAGAAGGAATTAAAATAGGTGTATTTGGGCTTGGAATCGAATTGAAAGGTTTGGTAAATCCGAGTTTATATAAAGAAACTAAATACTTAGATCCTATAGAGATTGCCCAAGATATTAGTAGAGAATTAAAGGAGGATAAAAATTGCGACCTAATCATTTGTTTGTCACATTTAGGATACAATTACAGAAACTCAGACAAAGTATCTGATTTAAAATTAGCTCAAGCTTCCGAAAATATTGATTTAATTATTGGAGGTCATACTCATACTTTTTTACCAAAACCAACGGTGATTAAAAATAAAAAAGGCGAAAATATGCTGGTAAATCAAGTAGGTGCTTATGGTGTGAATTTAGGGCGAATCGACTTCTTTTTTGATGCTGAAAAAAACAAAACTTCTCGAGAAAAAATCATTCTTGTGTAAGTTCATTTTTTTTCATCGTCTAAATCTGCAAACAACCATTTTAGATATGAAAAAATATATTCCATTGATTTTAAAGTTAGTAGCTGCTATTATTATGCTACAAACTCTATACTTTAAATTTGGAGGAGCGCAAGAAAGTATTGATTTGTTTACTAAAATTGCGGGAGATAATGAAGCATCTATGCGAATCGGAACTGGCGTTATAGAGTTAATTGCTTCTATCCTATTATTTGTTCCTAGAAAAACTTGGTTAGGAGCCTTGCTAGCTGTTGGGACTATGTCTGGAGCTGTTTTTTCACATTTGACTATTTTAGGTATTGAGCATGATAATGATGGTGGAATTTTATTTGCAAGTGCTTTGGTGACTTTAATAGCAAGTGGAATTTTACTATTGATGAATAAACAAGATATTCCTTTGATAGGAAAAAAATAAATCTCACCCGATTTGTTAACTAAATAAGTGCCTAGTGATTAATTCCTAGGCGCTTTTTGTTTTTATAATCATCGCTCTACAAATCAAATATTGAGCAAGGATGTAAGTAATCATAATAGAAATTCCTAAGATTTCAGAAGCCTCATAAAACTTGTTTAATGCGAGAATACTATCTGAAACAATAAAAGTAAAGGCTCCTAAGAACAACCACAAATTTTCTGTAGTTTTCTCCTGAGCATAAACCAAAAGCGTAACGACTCCAAAAACTGAGATTACGATTCCGTAAATAACTACAGGAATAAGTAGGTCTCCTAGATTTGGATAAATTGTATAAAGTAAAGCCGCTAAAATTAGCAAAAAAGGAATAGAATGTGTTACGATTTTAGCAACTGGCACTTCTTGTAAAAACTTTCTCGAAATAACAATATACAAGATATGAGCAAAGAGAAAAGAGGCCAATCCTAGGACAAAAAATTTTTCTGGAAACATTAGTAAGACATCACCCCAAAAACAGAAAAACAGAGCTGAGACATACCAAAAATTAGGCTTTTTTACAGACAATAGATACAGTACCACTAATGATGTTGTTATTAATGGTTTTGCAATCATTTCAATGTCTCTATTACCGTTTAGAATAGCATATATATCTGCAATGCAGACTACTAAAAATAGTAAAGAGGCTAGTGTGGTTTTTGTTGGTTTCATTTATTTTATATTATTTATACTACCGGAACTTTGAGTTCTATGGTAGTTCCTTTATCTATCTCAGAAGCAACATTCAAAGTTGCTTTTAATGTTTTTATTCTTGATTTCATGTTTTTTAAGCCAATTCCTTTGGATTTCTTCGATATATCAAAACCAACACCATCATCTTCAATTGTAACAATTAGAAAATCATTCTTTGCTTTAAAACCTACAGTAACATTTTTTGCTTTGGCATGTTTTAAAATGTTTTGCAAAGACTCTTGAAGAATTCTAAACACATTCATCTCAATAACTCCATCTAGTTCTTTCCATGAAAATCCGTCATCCATTTTTAATTGAAAATTAAACTTTCCTAAAGTACTTTTTTCTTTGAGCAATTGATTAATAGCATTTAAAAAACTTGTTTCTGAGAGAGAAATATCACTACTTAATTGATGAGAAACTTCTCTAATTTCTTTTTCTATGTTGTGTAAGTCTGCTAAATACTTTTGGTATTGACTTTGTGTTTCTGCATTACTATCCAATTCTAAATACCCTAAGCCCATTCTGCTTCCAAACAGTTTACTTAATACTCCATCATGCAATTCTTGAGAAATTCGTTTTCGCTCTGCTTCTTGTCCTTTTAGATTAGCATTGAGTACCTGCATTTCAGATTCGGTTTCTTTTTTTGATAGTTCTAAACTTAAATTCTTTTGACGTAGTTTGTTTTGGTTTAGTAAAAAGCCTAGAAAAATAATCACGGTAATACTACTCAATCCTATAATCCAATTATTTCTTTCTACTTTTTGGCGTTTGATTTCTTCTTGAAAGATTCCTTCTTGTTTTCCTTTTTCGTAGTTTCTGTCTGCATTTATTTTCATCAATTCTTTCTCATGTTTATCTTTATTAAACTTATCATATAATTCCCAAGATTTTTTCTGATAACTGTAAGCATTGTAATCTTTCAATCTATTCATACAATAAGCAATATTCAAATATATAGCAGCTCTAAGTTTATCAAACTTTTCCCCTTTCATTCCATTTAAAGACTCTAAACTTTTAAATAATGTTTCCTTGGATTTTTTATATTGTTTTTTAACATAATAAATATTTGATACAGTAATATATCCAACAACAATTGAATAATTATCTCCTAAGGTTTTTTTTATTTTCAATGACTTTAATGCATAGTCTTTTGCTTGATCATAAAGTGAATCTCTAATATATTGTCCTGCAATATTATTATAAACCAATGATTTTAAGGTTAACGAATTATTAGACAATAAATTAGATTTTAATATTTCATTATAATAATATAATAAACTATCTCTAAATTTCACTTTCATAGTTGAATCGTTTACATTAAGTATGCGACTCTCATTTTCATCTTTAGAATTAAGACTTTCAAATGATTTTTGATAAGCTTTGCCTATTTCAAAATTTAAACTTAAATATTTGTAATTATTCAATAGTAATCTTTTATCAACTTTACTTTTGATAGAATTTTTTTCCCTTAAAATCCCTATAAGTTCATATAAACTTTGTTTAAAATAACTTACAGATTTCTGATATGAATAACTATCATACCAAAGTTTTCCTATTAAAAGATTAATCTTATATAGGTGCTCTTTGTCATTTACATCAATTGCCTTATCTAAGGCACTATGAGCTTCTCTTAACGATTCTACATAGAGTTTAGCTTTATAAAGACTATCAGCTCTTTCGTACATCTTATACAAAGTGGAGTCTTGTTTTTGTTGGAAAATCAATAAAGAAGTTTTAGTATCAAGAGAGTAAGCGCTATAATTACTAAAGAACATTAACGCTATCAAAACAATAAGCGCTCTTATATTGAGTTTCTTTTTCATGTATTATAAGTATAGATTCCCGTTTTCACGGGAATAGAATTAGGTTGGTTGTATATGTATAATCTATAATGAGTTATTTCTCTTTACTCATCTTCCTCTTTAAAAAATTTATTAATGGAGTCACCAATTCTTTTCCTGCCTTTGTTTGTGCTAATATGTTATAAATTTCTAGTGCCTTGGTATATTCTTTTTTCTTTTCATATATCCAAGCTAAATTAATGTAATCATCATAACTAGCAGTATATAATCTCATTACTTTCTCCAAATCCTTTTTAGCAAGGTCATAATTATCATAAGCAAAATTCAACTTAGATCTAAACACTAGAGATTCTCGAATAATAGATGACCTACTATTTAAAGAATCTAAATAGGCTCTGGTTTTTATTTCTCTGAGTTTTAACCTTGTCTCTTCCTTATTTTTATAAAAAAGAGAAATAAATGAATCACATGAAGCCATCATATTCATCATCATTCCTACATTTCCTGTACAATCAAATTCTCTTGCTATTTTTGATATAGAATCAGATGCTATTTTGATATTTCTTTTCTCGTAATCTTCTGAAATAGCTTTCACAATAATATCTTGGGACGCACATTTAGTAATTACCTCTTCCAATGTTCCTTTATTGTCTTGTGTAATACATTCACATAGTTTATCAGAAACAATTTTCTCAAAATTTTGACTAAACCCCAATAATGAGAATAGTAAAAAAATACTTAGTAAAATCTTTTTCATGTATTATAAATTATAGATTCCCGTTTTCACGGGAATGACATTCTAGTTTATCATCTTAATAAAATCATCCTCAGAAATAATAGCAACTCCTAAATCTTCAGCTTTTGTTTTTTTGCTGGGTCCCATATTGTCTCCCGCTACAACATAAGTCGTCTTCTTAGAAATAGACGAACTTACTTTTCCTCCATTATCTTCTATGGCTTTTTTAAGTTCTGTTCTACTCATTTGGTGAAACACTCCAGAAACTACAAAGACTTTGCCTTGCAATTTATCGGTTTGATTCGCCAAATCTTCTTCAGAGACTTGTAGTTGTACTCCGTAAGACTTCAATCTGTCTACCAATAGAATATTGCCTAAGTCGTTCGAGAATTCTATGATGCTTTCTGCAATCTTATCTCCTATTTCATCTACAGAAATTAAAGTCTCAAAATCGGCAGCCATTAAATTGTCAATCGACTTAAAATGCTTGGCCAACTTTTTTGCCACAGTTTCTCCAACAAATCGGATTCCTAAAGCATATAAAACCTTTTCAAACGGAATCTCTTTCGATTTTTCAATTCCTTCAATCATGTTCTGTGCAGATTTCTCTGCCATTCTTTCTAAAGGAATAATTTGTTCTACGCGTAAGTCGTATAAATCGGCGTAGTTCTGAACCAACCCTTCTTTTCTTAGCAACTCAACAGTTTCTCCTCCTAAACCATCTATATCCATGGCTTTTCTGCTGATATAATGTTGAATTCTTCCTGAAACTTGTGGTGCACATCCATAGGTATTCGGACAATAGTGCTTGGCATCACCTTCAGTTCGAATTAGTTCAGTATGGCATTCTGGACAATGAGTTGCGTATTTCGTAGGAATTGAATCTTGTGACCGCTTAGAGAAATCTACCGCAATAATCTTTGGGATGATCTCACCTCCTTTTTCTACAAAAACGGTATCGTTAATTCTAATGTCTAACTTTTCTATTTGATCTGCATTGTGTAACGAAGCTCTCTTTACAACGGTTCCTGCCAATTGTACTGGTTCTAAGTTTGCTACAGGAGTAATTGCGCCAGTTCGTCCAACTTGATAAGTGATTTCATTGAGTTTGGTAATGGCTTGTTCGGCTTTGAATTTATAAGCAATAGCCCAACGTGGTGATTTGGAAGTATATCCTAATTCTTCTTGCTGTTGAAGATTATTCACTTTGATTACAACTCCGTCAGTTTCGTAAGGCAAATCATGTCGCTTTGTATCCCAGTCGTTGACAAAATTCAATACCTCATCAATGGTTTTGGCTTCTATAATGGTTGCAGGAACTTTAAATCCTACTTTTCTCGCTCCTGATAGGCTTTGGTAATGTGATGCATATTTTCGTTCATCTGTAACCACTTGATATAGCAAACAATCTAAAGGTCGTTTTGCTACTTCAGCACTATCTTGTAATTTTAAGCTTCCACTAGCGGTATTTCTGGGATTTCTATATTCTTCTTCTCCATTGGCAACACGTTCTTCATTCATTTTTTTGAAACCATCCAACGGCAAAATAATCTCACCTCTCATTTCAAAATTGGAAACGAAGTCCTCTCTTATAACTAATGGAATAGATTTAATTGTCTTGATATTGGTTGTTACATCATCTCCTTGAAAACCATCACCGCGAGTTACTGCTTTCACAAATTTTCCATCTTCATAGGTGAGATTAATTGAAGCTCCATCATATTTCAACTCGCAAGTATATTCGATTTGATTAGTTCCTAATATTTTTTGAATACGCTTTTCCCAATCCAACAAGTCTTCTTTGGAATAGGAATTGTCTAAAGAATACATTCTGTTCTTATGCGTAAAGGTTTCAAAGTTCTTAGTAATTTCTCCTCCAACTCTTTGCGTTGGCGAATTGGAATCAAAGAACTCAGGATGATCCGTTTCTAATTTCTCTAACTCCTTAAGTTTTAAATCAAACTCTAAATCAGAAATAGTGGCATTGTCAAGAACGTAGTAATTGTAATTGTGTTGACGTAATTCTTCTCGTAAAGATTCGATTCTTTCTTTAACGCTCATGTATTATTGTCTCTTTTTACCTGTTAACACACTTACTCCTTTTGGAAATGGATTCCCTGACGATCTCCTAAAGGAAACAACTTGACCTGTATGCCATAGCGCGTCAGCGATGGGTCCGTTAATATTGTTCCAAAAAGGGAATTCTGTTTTGCCAAAAATTATCTTGAATTCAGAAAGGTCTTTACTTTCCCTTAGGATTTTACTTGCTTTTTCTAAATTTTCTAAAGTCTTTTTTCTCTTTTCTGCGAAGGTCATTTTTGGTTGTGGTGTTCCGTTTGCTACTTTTAAAGTTGCATTTAAAATCACTTGTGAAAGTCCTAAAATATGATCAATTGTTTGTTCTGTAGTTCTGGCTTCTTTATTAGGTCGAAAACTTAAATCTTCAGGACGTAATCCTTCTGTAGCCCAATAGTATCTAAATCCCAATCCGTCTACCATTCTACTTGCTACTGTTCCAGCCGTATATTCTTCTGCTGCTTCCGGAATTTCGTAATAAGGTAATTTAGAGTCTTGTGCCATGCTTGCTGTTGATATAAAGATTGCAAAAATTAAAGTGTAGAAAATTTTCATTGGTGTTTGTTTTGTGTTAAAAATAATGAAAAACATCGTGTAAAATAAAACCCGAAACAAATTTGTTTCGGGTTTATGCTAATCTCTTTTTAGTTAGAATTTAAAAAATATTCAAGTTTATGTTTTAACTAGAGCGCATACTTTTTGAAAAAGATGTCTCGACTACGCTCTTCATGACATTCAAACTTGTTTTTAAATACGCTAGTACCTTGCGGACTAACTACTAATAGTATGTATATCTTCTAACTTTGGCGATATGTTTCGCTAGACGAATTACTTGATGACTATATCCATATTCGTTATCGTACCATACATAAATAACAATGGTATCCTTGTCTGTAATTGTTGCTTTGCTATCAAAAATTGAAGGTGCTGTTGTACCTACAATATCAGAAGACACCAATTCATTATCTATAGAATACTGAATTTGTTCTACTAAATCTCCTTCTAATGCATTGTGTTTCATCATTGCATTTAAAGCTTCAGTAGTTACTTCAGAATGCAACTGTAAGTTTAAGACAGCTAAAGATCCGTTTGGCACAGGAACTCTAATTGCATTGGATGTTAGTTTTCCTTCTAAAGCGGGTAAAGCTTTTGCTACTGCTTTTCCTGCTCCAGTTTCAGTAATTACCATATTTAATGCCGCGGCTCTACCTCTACGGTATTTCTTGTGCATATTATCAACTAGGTTCTGGTCATTTGTATACGCATGAATGGTTTCTAAATGTCCTTTTTTGATTCCGTAGTTATCTTCAATTACTTTTAAAACTGGTGTAATTGCATTGGTAGTACAAGAAGCTGCTGAGAAAATATCCACTTTGTCTGGATCGTGATCTATATGATTTACTCCGTGCACAATATTTGGAATTCCTTTTCCAGGTGCCGTTAATAAAACTTTACTTGCTCCTTTTGCTTTTAGATGACGGCTTAATGCTTCGTGATCTCTAAATGCTCCTGTGTTGTCTATAATTAAAGCTTCATCAATTCCGTATTCAGTATAATCTATCTCTTCTGGCGCACCAGCAGAAATCATATACACTGTAGTTCCGTTAATAATTAAAGCTTTGTTTTCTACATCTACCTGAACTGTTCCTAAGAAATCTCCATGAACAGAATCAATACTCAACAAAGAAGCTCTTTTTTCTAATACTGTTTGATTGATTTCTCCACGAGTAACTACAGCTCTTAATCGTAACTGAGAACCTTTTCCCATTTTTGTCATCAATTCTCTAGCCAACAAACGTCCGATTCTTCCAAAACCATATAGCACTACATCTTTTGGTTGAATGTCTTTCGCTTCTGTTACATCGCTTAATTGTTTCTTTACAAACTCTACTTTGTCTTTACATCCATCTACATTTAAATAGCATTCGTAAGCTAACTTTCCGATATCTAATTTAGAAGACGGTAAATCTAATTGTTGAATTGCTTTTGCAATATCTAATGCATCAAGAATAGAGATTGGTTTTGCTACAAATTCTCTAGCATAATCGATTAAATTTAATACTTCACTTGCTCTTTTGTCTACTAATGGGTTTCTAAACAAAACCAATTCGATAGACTTATCATACCATAAGTCATTTACAATATTGATAAACTCAGTTGTAGCTCTTCTAATTTGAGCTTGAGAAGCAACTTCTTGTTCGTAATTTGTGAGTGGTGACATGTGTTGTGTTGTTGTATTTAAAATTTGGTGCAAAAGTATTAATTTCAAACGATTTCGTAATACTTTTTACAATAAAAAAATCCTGATGATTATCAGGATTTTATCTGAATACATAACGTTCAACTTCACCTTCTGTGTTAATCATTTCTACCTTGATTCGATATCTACTTCTTGCCAAATTATCTAACAGCTTGCTAGCTTCATCGGCTGTATTTATTCTTTGTCCATTAATAGATGTAACAATAAATCCTACTAAACTATCATTCCCGTTGTCATTTCGCGCTTCTCTGATAATTTTTGCACCTCCAGACAATCCGTATTTTTTAGTTTCTTTTTTAGACAAATCTTTAAATTCTAATTGAAACGCATTAGAGATAAATCGCTTTATCTTTTTACTCAATTTAACCTTCCTAGTAAGTATTTCCCCACTTCTATCTACTGTTACATTAACATACTCCCCAGGTCTTTTCGCTTTCAATTGACCACTCAACTCTGAGAATTTTGAAATTTTTACATCATTGATCTTTACAATTACATCTCCTTCTTTCAATCCAGATTTTTTAGCATCACTATCTTCCGAGATTTCTTTAATAATAACACCTTCTAAATCCTCTTTAATTTCAGGAATAAAACCAATAACTGCTTCTTGTACTTTTCCATATTCTAAAATATCATCAATGATTTTCTTTGTGATATTGGATGGAACAGCAAATGAATACCCGATATAAGATCCCGTTCTTGAAGTAATAGCGGTGTTAATACCCACTAATTCTCCTCTGGTGTTTACCAAAGCACCTCCACTATTTCCAGGGTTTACCGCAGCATCAGTTTGAATAAAAGAATCTGTAATCCCTCCATTTCCTTCTAAATCTCTTCCTTTAGCACTCACGATTCCTGCTGTAACTGTAGATGTTAAATTATAAGGGTTTCCAACTGCTAGCACCCATTCACCAATCTTTACATTATCAGAATTAGAAAAAGGAATATAAGGTAGTTTTTCATCAGCATCAATCTTTAGAAGAGCAATATCGTTTTCTGTATCTGTTCCAACTAATTCGGCCTTATATTTTTTTCTATTGTTGAGCGTAATTTCTAAATCAGTTGCATTTGCAATAACATGATTATTAGTAACAATGTATCCGTCTGAAGAAATAATTACACCACTTCCTGTTCCAACTTGCTCATACTTTCTTGGTCCGTTAAACAAATCTGACCACGATGTTATTCCAGATTTTTCTGCTGTATTTTTAACGTGTACTACAGCATTTACTGTTTTTTCAGCAGCTTCAGTAAAATTGGTTGGTGCATAACTTGCATTTGTAGTTTCAAAAGCAGGTTGAAAATTGGTTTGAAAGGTTTGAATAGGTTGCTCATTTGTTCTTTCTATCACAACAGGTTTTTCTAAAAACGCTTTATATCCTCCTAAAGCAATCACCCCTCCTAGAATAGCAATACTTAAAAAACTAAAAAACTTCTTCATCTTATTCTCTATTTTACTTACAATCAAAAATACTAATTTTAACAATTCAATCAAGAGGCTTAACAGTTGTTAACGGTTTTTAACCCTGCTTTAACAGATATTATTTGAGATGCATTTTTGTATCTTTGCTTGCTATGAGTCTAAACTTTTTTAAATATCAGGGAGCTGGAAATGATTTCATTTTTATAGACAATAGAAATGATGTTTTCCCAAAAGATAACGCAGAGTTGATTATTCATCTTTGTGATCGACACTTTGGGATTGGTGCTGACGGACTGATATTGATTGAAAATGATATTGACAGCGATTTTAAAATGATCTATTTTAATGCTGATAGTAGTCAGACCATGTGTGGAAATGGTGCCAGATGCGCCGTAGCTTTCGCCAAAAAATTAGGAATTATAAATTCGTCAACTACCTTTACAGCTTATGATGGACCCCATCATGCTAAAGTAAACGAAGACAATACTGTTTCTTTAGAAATGATTGATGTTGACAAAGTAGATGTTTTTGAAAACCACGTTTTTACCAATACAGGAACCTTGCATCATATTGAATTGGTTGATGATTTACAAAACTATCCTGTAGTAGAATCTGGAAGAAAAATTAGAAATGAGGTCTATGGTAAAGAAGGTAGTAATATCAATTTCATACAACAAGTAAACGAAAATACTTTTGACATTAGAACCTACGAGCGTGGTGTAGAAAACGAAACACTGGCTTGCGGCACTGGAGTTACAGCAGCTGCTATTGCTGTTCATAAAATTGGCAAGACTTCAGACACTACTGTAAATCTTAACGCAGTTGGCGGTAACCTAACGGTTGATTTTGATGTTATTGACGGAATCTATAAAAATGTGATATTGACAGGGCCTGCTCAGTTTGTATTTCAAGGAACTTTTGAAATTTCATAATGTTGTTAGAAGGAAAACATAGCAAACTTAGGGCATTAGAGCCAGAAGATTTAGAGTTTCTTTTTCAGATAGAAAACGACACACGACTTTGGGAAGTAAGTCATACCCAAGCTCCTTTTTCTAAATACATTTTAAAACAATATTTGGAAAATGCTTATCAAGATATTTACGAAGCGAAACAACTTCGATTGATGATTGTTGAAAAAGAAAGCAATCAAAAAATTGGAATGATTGATTTGTTTGACTTTAACCCTCAACACAAAAGAGCAGGAATTGGTATTTTTATTGCTCCCAAATATCAGAAAAACGGATATGCATCTGAAGCTTTAGCGCTCTTAATATCCTACAGTTTTTCTCACTTAAACTTGCATCAGCTTTATGCAAATATTAGTGTTGATAATAAAAAAAGCATAGGGCTTTTTACAAAATTTGGCTTTAAAAAGGTTGGAGAAAAAAAGGATTGGCTTTTTGTAAATGGTCAGTATAAAAACGAACTTATTTTTCAATTAATTTATGAATAGAAAAGTTATTCTTAGTGCAGTTATAGTTCTACTTATTGGTGGTGGAATTTTCGGATACAATTATTATCAAAAGATTTTTGGGAATAACGTTGTTAAAACTGGCTTTTTATTTATAAAATCATCAGATAAAATTGATGATGTAGTTACTTCTTTAAAAGAATTCATTAAAGACGAAGATGCTTTTCTTTGGGTTGCCGAGAAAAAGAAATTTACAAATATCAAAGGAGGAAAATACAAGTTAGATAAAGGAATGTCTAACAACGACTTGATTAACTTATTAAGAAGTGGAAATCAAACTCCCATTAAAGTTTCCTTCAACAATCAAGATACTTTAGAAAAATTAGCAGGTCGAATTGCTTTGCAAATTGAAGCAGATTCTACTTCTTTAATTCATGCTTTTCAAGATGCTGATTTTCTCGCAAAAAAAGGAATTCAACAGTCTCAAATGTTGGGATATTTTATTCCAAACACTTATGAATTCTTTTGGAATACTTCTGGAGATCAATTCAGAGATCGAATGTTCAAAGAGTCGCAAAAGTTTTGGAATTCTGATAGACTATCCAAAGCCAAAGCTTTAAAAATGACTCCAAATGAGGTAATGGCATTAGCTTCAATTGTTCAAAAAGAGGCATCTCAAGTTTCTGAAAGATCGAGAGTTGCGGGGTTGTATTTGAATAGAATTAAAATAGGCATGCCTTTGCAAGCTGACCCAACAATCATTTATATCCTAAAGCAACAAAACGGGCAAGATTTTCAGGTAAAAAGAGTTCTCTATAAAGATTTAAAAATTAAATCTCCATATAACACATATTTAAATAGGGGTCTACCTCCCAGCCTTATTGCCATGCCAGATATTTCATCCATTGATGGTGTTTTAAACTACGAAAAGCACAATTACATTTATATGTGTGTGAATGTAGAAAAAATTGGGTATCACGCTTTTGCTAGCACTTCAAAAGAACATAGTAGAAATGCTAAGAAATATCATAATTGGCTGAATAAACTAGGTATTAAAAGATGATTAAAAGGAATATTCTAATTTTCTTATTCTTTTTATCGCTAACCTCCTACGGTCAAGATAACTCCACTTTTTGGAAAAAATCAGACACTTTAAACAAATCAAGGAGAAATTCTATTATTATTTCTGAAACTACTTTAGCCAGTGCTACTTTTTTAGCCTTGAATAAAGTTTGGTATGCAGATTATCCTAGATCTAATTTTCATTTTACTAATGACAATAATCAATGGAAACAAATGGATAAAATAGGACATATTATGTCTTCCTATTATATTGGTAAAATTGGAATGGAGCTGTTAGATTGGTCTGGAGTAAGCAAAAAAAATCAATTGATTTATGGAGCTACCTTAGGTTTTGGTTTTTTAACAGGAATTGAAATTTTAGATGGTTTTTCTGATGAATGGGGATTTTCTTGGGGAGATTTCACCGCCAATGCTGCTGGAACTGGATTGCTAATTGGGCAAGAGTTATTGTGGAATGAGCAAAGAGTTACCTTAAAATACTCTTTTCATAAAACGGATTATGCAAAAGTTCGTCCAAATACTTTAGGTAAAAGTTTCTTTGAACAAGCATTGAAAGATTATAACGGACAAACATATTGGCTATCTGCTAATATCTGGTCTTTTGCTAAAGAGAGTAACATTCCTAAATGGCTGAATATCGCTTTTGGTTATGGAGCTGAAGGAATGTTGTATGGTGAAGACCTTCCTAGTAATCAATTTTCACAAAACCCATATCGGCAGTTTTACTTGAGTTTCGATATCGATTTAGTAAAAATTCCCACAAAATCAAAATTTTTGAAATCTGTCTTTTCTGTTATTAATTTTATAAAAATTCCTGCTCCTACTTTAGAATTTCGCAGCAAAGGTGGCTTAAAATTCCATTATTTGTATTTCTAGAAAAATTCAAACTAACTGACTATCAGTTATTTAATTTTTAATTCGTATCTTTGCGCCCGCAAAACAGAAAGGTTTAAATTATTAGACGATTTTTATTTTTAGTTGCTGTATTTCTGATGTTTGTTAACGCAATTGAAACACCAGAAATTTCTAAAGAAGAATTTACTCCCACTCCAGTTTATATGGAGGAGGAATCTTTTGATATTCCATTTTTACAAAACGATTTTGTTGGTTTTAAAGAAGCGGTTGCTTTTAAAGAGTCGCAAGGAAAGTACGGTGTTGTTAATACACTAGGGTATTTAGGAAAATACCAATTTGGAAAAACTACATTAGAACGTTTTAGAATCTATAATACTGAAGATTTTTTAAGAAATCCCGAATTACAAGAGAAGGCATTTATTGCTTATTGTAAAGTAAACAAATGGATTCTACGAAAAGACATTCGAAGAAGTGTTGGTAAAACCATCAACGGCGTAAAAATTACCGAATCAGGTATTTTGGCTGCTGCACACTTAAGTGGTGCTGGAAATGTAAAAAAATACTTGAGAAGTAACGGGAAGTTTAATTTTTCTGATGCTTACGGAGCTACCATCCAATTATACATGAAGAAATTTGCCGATTACGATGTTTCAGAGATTGAAGCAGAACGATTGGCTAAGGTTTAGAGTTAGTAAATAAAGTTAGTAAAAACCGTCAGATTTTATTTGACGGTTTTTTTTATACCTAGATTATTTCTGAATAATAAATATAGCAGGTCTTTTATGAAGATCGGGCTGTTGTTGTTTCCATTCTGCAATTGTATATGTTTTGATATATTCTTCAGGCAATGTAATATCAACAGCAATACACAATCTTGTTTGCGGAGTTAAAGCTGCTTTCAAATCTGAAAACATTTTTTCGTTCCTGTAAGGGGTTTCAATAAAAATCTGAGATTGATTTTTTTCTTTGGACAATCGCTCCAACTCTTTAATTGCTTTTTTCCGATCTGCTTTATCTATTGGCAGGTATCCATTAAAAGCAAAACTTTGTCCGTTCATTCCTGAAGCCATCAAAGCCATTAGTATCGAAGATGGTCCTACTAATGGAACCACTTGTATTCCTTTTTCATGAGCAAGTTTTACAATGGTTGCTCCAGGATCTGCAACAGCAGGCACACCTGCTTCAGATAGCAATCCTACTGAAATTCCTTGTTCGCAAACATCTAAATAGGTTCTCGTTTCCATTTCATCAGCATATTTATCCAACTTCATCATAACCAAGGAAGGTTGAGATTTCTTAGGCGTAATCTTTTTAATAAATCTTCTGGCTGTCTTTTCGTTCTCTACAATATAATGATCTATCAACTCTACCATTTTCCTTACCGAATATGGCATTACCTCTAATGGTTCATTTTCACCTAAAGTAGTTGGTATTAAATATAGTTTTCCTTTCATTTTACATTCTTTTAGCAATCACTTCACAAGCTTCATCTAACATTTGATACACATTTTCAAAACCTTGATCTCCTCCATAATAAGGATCAGGAACACTTTTATTAGAATTGGGTTGTGATTCATTCAAAATCATTTTCACCTTTGCTTCGTCGTCTTTTGTTCTAGCTTTCCAGAGTACATTCTGATAATTACTGTCGTCCATAACAAAGATCTCATCGAATTGATCAAAATCTACAACTTCAAACTTTCTTGCCCTTTGATAGGTTAAATCTATTCCATATTTTCTTGCAACATCTATAGATCTTGAATCTGGTAATTCGCCTACATGATAGGCAGCTGTTCCAGCCGAATCTACAAAAACTTCATCAACATCAATTTTTGAACGCAATATTCCTTCTGCCAACGGAGAACGACATATATTCCCTAGGCAAACCATCAGTATTTTTTTCATTATTTATGAAGTTTAGAACGTCAACTTCTTCGTAAGGTCTTCAACGTATTTTCTGAACTGCTTGTCAGTTTCCGTTAAGTTATCAACTGTTTTACAAGCATGTAATACAGTAGCGTGATCTCTTTGCCCAATTTGTGCTCCAATACTTGCTAAGGATGTTTTGGTCATTCTCTTCGCAAAATACATAGCCAATTGACGAGCTTGTACAATATGTCTCTTTCTAGTTTTAGATTGTAACGTAACTACATCCATATCAAAATACTTCGAAACTACTTTCTGGATATAATCTATAGAAACTTCTTTCTTGGTATTCTTTACAAATTTATCTACAATCTGTTTTGCTAATTCAAGTGAAAACTCTTTTCTGTTAAAAGACGCTTGAGCAATCATAGAGATAATAACTCCTTCTAACTCTCTTACATTAGACTTGATATTTTTAGCAATATATTCAACAATTTCATCAGACATTTCTACACCGTCTCTAAACAGTTTGTTTTGAAGAATAGAAATTCTGGTTTCATAATCTGGTAATTGCAATTCTGCAGAAAGTCCCCATTTGAATCTAGACAACAATCTTTGCTCGATATCTTGCATATCAACCGGAGCTTTATCAGAAGTTAAAATTACTTGCTTTCCATTTTGATGTAAATGATTGAATATATGGAAGAACACATCTTGTGTTCCTGCTTTTCCTGATAAAAATTGCACATCATCAATCACCAACACATCAATCATTTGATAGAAATGAATAAAATCGTTTCTCGTATTTGATTTTACAGAGTCAATAAATTGTTGAGTAAATTTCTCTGACGATATATATAATACGGTCTTATCTGGGTATTTGTCTTTGATATCAACACCAATGGCATGAGCCAAATGTGTTTTTCCGAGTCCAACACCTCCATATATTAATAATGGATTAAAAGAAGTTCCTCCAGGCTTGTTGGCAACAGCCATTCCCGCCGATCTTGCCAAACGATTAGAATCTCCTTCTACAAAATTCTCAAAGTTATAGTTAGGATTTAATTGCGATTCTATTTTCACTTTCTGCAATCCAGGGATTACAAAAGGGTTTCTTAACTCTCTTTTGCTAACTTCAACTGGTACAGAAACTTTTTGAGGTTTTAACGGATCTCTATTCGAACTTGGTATTTTAACAATTTGAGGTCTATTACTACTATAGGTGTTCTCCATACGAACATCATAGATTAATTTTGCCTCTTTACCTAACTCTCTTACCAGAGCAACACGTAACAATTTAATATAGTGTTCTTCCAACCACTCATAGAAAAATTTACTAGGTACTTGGATGGTCAGTGCTTCTCCTGACAATTTAACTGGTTTAATCGGTTCGAACCAAGTTTTGTATGCTTGAGGCTTAATGTTGTCTTTTATAAAAGACAAGCATTCATTCCAAACCGTATCCGCAGTTTTAGTCATAAAACAGTATAAAGAATTTAGTCGTTAAAAATTGTTCTTTTTCTTACAGGGGTATCCTTTCTCAACAGCTATACAAAAGTGTGAATAATTTTCAGTATAAAAAAATGAATTTGCTATTGATTATTAATTTTTTTTTGCGTAAAATCAAACCGTCAATCTTGTTCAAAATTTTTGGAAAAATTCTCAACAAACATTCGAGTACGATATGGTGAAACCGATCAAATGGGAGTGGTTTACCACGGTAATTATGCTAATTATTTTGAGGTAGCTAGGACGGAATGGCTTAGAAGTCTGGGAGTTACCTACAAAGACATGGAAGAAAGCGGCATTATGTTACCTGTTGTTTCACTATCATTTAGTTTTATTAAACCGGCTAAATATGATGATATTTTAACTGTGACTGTTTTTTTAAAGAAAAAACCTTTAGTTAAAATTGATTTTGATTATGAGATTATCAACCAAAATAGAGAAAAGATATCAACAGGGAATTCTGTATTAGCTTTTATGGATATGAAAACAAACAGACCTACAAAATGTCCTGATTACATTTTAGAGAAACTAAGCTTCTAATTCTGAGATTTCTAGCTGATAGATCGCCTCAAAAATTTCGAAAGTTTTAGCAGCTTCAGATTTTCTTACTGCAATTTCTATTTGACATTTTTCTTCTAATTTTTGAGACTGAATAGTAAGTTTATAATCTTTAATGATCTTCATTACCTTACTCATTAATTCATATCCGAAAGTTAATTTAAAGGGAACATCAATTGTTTTCTCGATAATATTACTTGCTTCTAGCGCTAATCTTGCTGAATTTCTATACGCGTTTATTAATCCTCCTACTCCTAATTTTGTTCCTCCAAAATAACGAACAGAAACAACTAAAACATTGGTAAGTTCAAAGGATTGTATTTGACCATAAATAGGCATTCCTGCCGAATTACTTGGCTCACCATCATCATTTGCCCTATATCGTATGGTCTCAGTTCCTAATTGCCAAGCATAACAAAAATGACGTGCAGTATAATGTTTCTTTTTAAGCTCTTCTAGAGCTTTTTTAACATCATCTTCTGTTCTAACATGAAATGCATAACCAAAGAATTTACTGTTTCTATCTTTGAAGAGTGTTTCTTCTGAAGAAGATTCTATGGTTTTATAAGAATCCTTCATTAAAACAATGCTACTAAAACAATACTAATTACAGCAATGGCAATCCCTATCCAGTTCTTTTTAATTAGTTTTTCCTTGAAAAGAATCAATCCGAAAAGAGTTGACAAAACTACCACTCCTACATTATTAAGAGTAAACAAAGTAGAGCTTTCTAATCCTTCAGTACTTAAGGCTTTCAACAGAAAATGAATTGAATAATAATTAGGTATTCCTAATAAAACTCCTCCAATGAGGTTTCTAATATGAAACTTAAAATTACCTTTTATGATTTGAAAGATTAAAAAGGCCAATCCTAAAAAAAATGCTATAAAGAAAATAGTGGCAGAGAAGATTGGCACTCCTCCTTCAGGAACATAGGTAGTTTCTACATATTTTAAAGAAGTATCTATACACCCAGAACCTAGGAATAGTAATAATGGGTAAATTAGATTTTTCGTTTTAAGAGGTTGATTGTCGCTCTTAGAAGAAGTAAGATATACAGCTACCAAAGCCAATAAAATACCAAATATCTTTACAATTCCTACCGATTCATTGTATACAATAATTCCAAAAACAATAGGTATTACTACAGACATTTTCCCAGCTACAGCAGCAACTGAAAGTCCATTTTTTTGAGAAGTAATTGCCATTACATTAAACACAGTAATAAAAAGGATTCCTAAAAAAAGAGCTCCTAAAAACCAAGGTTGTTCTGGTATCTCTTGAAACTTTAATGACACATCCGATACATAAACTCCTAAAGTTCCAGCTACTAAATAGTTTACAATAATAGCCTGCAATGTGTTTACTTTAAAAACTTCAAAAAGCTTAAAGATTACAAACAGTAAACTCAGAATACAAATACTAATAATTAAATAGATCATTTCTCAAATTCTTTTTGGGCCAGCAAATCTACAACATCTTCAGTTTCTGGATTAATATTCCATACATGAATTCCTAACTTTTTTGCAGCATCAGTATTTTCTTTGGTATCATCTATAAAAAAGGATTCTTCAGGTTTTAATGCATTTTCATTTAACACAAACTCATAAATATTGGCATTGGGTTTTCTTAATTGAATTTCATGAGACAAGTAAAATTGTTCGAAACAATCTTTGAATTCATTATACAACTCCATTCTCCAATCATTTTGAATCCATGAAATGTGAAGCTCATTTGTGTTACTCAATAAAAACAAACGATACTTTCCAGAAGCAGCAAGTTCTTTTATAAACTGCAATCTATGTAGTGGGAAATCTTTCAAAATAGCATTCCAAGCATCGATAAATTGTTTTTCAGAAATTGCAGGATACATTGTAGTAAATGTTTCCACAAATTCTTGCGTAGAAATTTGACCAGTTTCATACAATTTGCAAACATCTAGCATTTCTTCTGTAATCTGCTCTAATCCTAACTTAAGTAGATGCATTTCAGTTGCAGGTTTATCTAAATTGATAAACACATCACCGTAATCAAAAATGATATTCTTAATCATTTCGATATATTTTTAATTGATCATTTTCTATTTCTCGTAATGCAATAGAATCATA
The DNA here is from genome assembly GCF_040151415.1 of Pseudotenacibaculum sp. MALMAid0570. NCBI lineage: Bacteria > Pseudomonadati > Bacteroidota > Flavobacteriia > Flavobacteriales > Flavobacteriaceae > Pseudotenacibaculum > Pseudotenacibaculum sp. MALMAid0570. The sequence continues at coordinate 278,612 of NZ_JBDKWF010000049.1, read as the reverse complement.
TGTAAAAGTCGGAGCTTTAACTCCTTCAACTAAATTATCTTTCCCAACAAAAACTTTAGCTTCATCCCACAAACCTTCATTTATAAAAGTTTGCAAAGTTTGAGACCCTCCTTCAACTAGAACTGATTGTATTTGATGTTTGTGTAAAACTTTACACACCTCTTTAGCTAGAGGTTTTGAAAAGTCTACTTTCTCGAAAAACAGTTCTTTTGAAGCCTCACGTTCTTTCTCTGTAATAAAAATAGTCTTCACAGAACCATCATATACATTAGAATTTTTGGAGATTTTCAACTCTCTATCGATGATAATTCTAACAGGATTTTGCCCTTTCCAATTTCTTACATCTAGTTTTGGATTGTCTTCAATTACCGTTTTGGTTCCTACTAATATTGCATGTTCTTGACTCCTCCATTGATGAACCAACTGCCTAGAAACCTCACCTGAAATCCATACAGGTTTTCTTTCATCCCTTTTCAAAGGAGCAATAAATCCATCTTTAGATTCAGCCCATTTTAAAACAATATAAGGTCTTACTAATTCATGGAAAGTGAAAAATCGTCTGTGATGTTCTTTGCATTCTTGCTCTAATACACCTACAGTTACTTTGCATCCTGCTTTTTCTAATCTACTAATTCCTTTACCCGCGACTACAGAATTAGAATCTACACAACCAATAACAACTTCAGGAATTCCTTTTTCTATAATTAAATCTGAACAAGGAGGTGTTTTTCCATGATGCGAACAAGGTTCTAAAGTGACATAGATAGTAGCTTCTTTTAGCAATTCTACATCCTTTACAGATTCAATTGCATTTACCTCAGCATGGTTTCCTCCGTAAGCACTTGTATAACCTTCTCCAATAATTTTGCCGTTACTTACGACAACTGCTCCTACAGAAGGATTGGGTCTAGTAAATCCAATGCCTTTTTGAGCAATTTCAAGACATCTTTTTATGTATTGTTCGTGGTTCAAAAAATCGATAACTTCGTAAAACAAAAATAAAGGAATAAATGACATCATCAGACTTTATCATAAGAGAAATAGAACCCAAAGACAACGAACAGATGGCAGACGTGGTTCGTGAAGTTATTCTTGAAATGGGAGCACCCAAAACAGGCACCGCTTATGAAGATAAAGCATTGGACAATTTGCATGCGACTTATCAAAAAGAAAAAGCAATTTATTATGTTATTGAACATCAAAACAAAGTAGTTGGCGGTGGTGGTGTGGCCCAATTAGATAATTTTGATGGCAATACCTGCGAATTACAAAAAATGTATTTTAAACCCATTGCCAGAGGTCGTGGGCTTGGTTCTGCAATGATTACCAAATGCCTACAAAAGGCTAAAGAGTTTGGTTTTGATGAATGTTATCTAGAAACGATGCCTTATATGACAGCAGCTAGAGCTTTGTATAAAAAAAATGGTTTTACTCAAATTGACGGCCCAATGGGAGATACTTGTCATTATTCTTGTGATGTTTGGATGATTAAGAAACTATGACTTTAAAAGAATTTCAACATCATTTTACCTCTGAATTATCTTCTTTGTATCCTAAAACTGAAGTCGATTCATTTTTATCTATTTTAATTGAAGAGTACTTAAACCTACAAAGAATAGATTTGGTATTAAAACCAACTTTAGAAATCCCCCATAAGAAGCTTAAGTTATTCAATATCGCCATTCAACAATTACAAAAAGAAGAGCCTATACAATATATTATAGGTAAAACAGAATTCTTTGGATTTCCTTTTTATGTAAATGAAGATGTACTTATCCCAAGGCCTGAAACAGAAGAATTGGTAGAATGGGTAATATCAGAAGCCAAAGCGTTGAGCAAATTTAAACCAGAAGAACCTCTTAACATCCTTGATATTGGAACTGGAAGTGGATGCATTCCTATCTCTTTAAAAAAACATCTTCCTAAAGCGAATATTAGCGCTATAGACATTTCACAAAAAGCATTAGAAACAGCAAAAAACAATGCAACATTAAATAATGTTGAGATTAATTTTATCGAAAAAGACATCTTAAACACTAGAAAATTAGGAGAAAAATATGACATTATTATCTCTAATCCTCCCTATGTTAGAGAATTGGAAAAAGTTGAGATTAAAAATAATGTATTGGAAAATGAACCTCATCTGGCTCTGTTTGTAGGAGATGATAATCCATTAGTTTTTTACCATAAGATCTCTGAGCTTGCTAAAGAAAATTTGAAAGAAAACGGAATCTTATTTTTTGAAATCAATCAGTATCTCGGAAAAGAAATGTTGGATTTGATGCGTCTTTTTAAATTTAAAAACGTCTTGCTAAAAAAAGACCTTTTTGGAAAAGATAGAATGATTAAAGCTACTGTATGAAAATACAAAACTATCAAGAAGTTTGGGATATCTGGCTTTCATCGAAAGATCGGTTATACCTTTATATGTTATCGCGATTTCAAGATGAAGAATTTGCAAAAGACATCACTCAAGAAGTTCTTTTAAAAATTCACAAGTCTTGTTGTTCTAATCGAGAGATTAACAACATTAACTCGTGGCTTTATCAAATTGCACATAATACCGCCTTAGACCACATCAAAAAGTCTAAAAAAGACTTGCCTTTTTTCTCAGAAGAGGAAGACAATTCTTTGAATACTTGGACCGAACTCTCTCTCTTTTTAGAACCTTTAATGGGTTGTCTTCCTGAATCATACTCTATTCCTTTAAAAATGTCTGATATAGACGGCATTAAACAGCAAGATATTGCAAATCAATTAGGAATTAGCTTGACAGCCACAAAAAGTAGAATTCAAAGAGCTCGAAAAAATCTAAAAGAACAAATAAGAACCTGCTATCATATAGAAATGGACAAAAACGGTACTCCAATTTCATTTGAACTTAAAAACAGTTGCTCTTTAAAGACAACTTCAGACAAAAAAATATAATTCTTTTGCGTCTTTTCATGATAAAATGTGTCTAGCAACAAAACACAATTCAATCATTAAATTTTAAAACCATGAAAAGATTCCATGTACATATTAGAGTAAAGAACTTAGATGAAAGTATTCAGTTCTACAACACACTATTCAACACAACCGCTTCAAAAGTGAAATCAGATTATGCTAAATGGATGCTAGAAGACCCCAAGGTTAATTTCTCTATTTCTACCGGAGATGGTCCTAAAGAAATTAGACATCTTGGACTTCAAGTAGAAACAGAAAAAGAACTAGAAGAAGTATACGAGCATATGCAAAAGGCAGAAGGACAAATGTACGAAGAACCTCAAGTAACCTGTTGTTATGCTTTTAGTGACAAATCTTGGATTTCCGATCCTCAAAACATACAATGGGAAGTATTTCATACTCATGGAGATGCTACAGTATATGGCAGCAAAACAAGTAAAGAGTGCGAAATCAATTGATTTTTCAATGAAAAAATTCATGTACATTTGGGTTAAAGTCTTCTTTAACCCTTTTTTATTATGCAAATTATTGACCTGTCGAAACCCATTCAATACAATAAAACCGATCCATGGTTTATGAAGGTTAAGATTAAACACAAACCTCATCAAAAGGCTGGATTGTTATTGAAATTTTTAGGACTTCCAAAAAAATTGTTTCCAAAGAACTTTAAAGGATGGGCTGATGATACCATTCAAAAAATGGGCGTACATTCTACTACTCATATAGATGCACCTTGGCATTATTCTCCTACAGTAAATGGCAAACGTGCAAAAACTATTGATGAAATACCTTTAGATTGGTGTTATGGAGATGGAATTGTTATCGACATGAAACACAAGAAAGACTTTGATGCTATTACTACTGAAGATATCTCAAATTTTTTAGAAAAAGAAAAGCTAAGTATACAACCTGGAATGATTGTATTGATTAAAACTGGAAGAGATATTTACAACGGAACCAAAGATTTTCCTGACAAAGGAACCGGAATGAGTGCTGAAGCAACAGAATGGTTAATAGACCAAGGAATCAAAGTTATGGGGATAGACTCTTGGGGCTGGGATTTACCTTTAAAATATTTAATTAAAAAAGCGAAAGAGACCAATAATTCTGAACTCTTTTGGGAAGCGCATCTTGTTGGAGCAAGAAAAGAGTATTGTCATATGGAACAATTGGTTAATTTAGATGCATTACCTTACAGTGGATTTAAAGTAGCTGTATTTCCGCTTAAAATTGTGGGAGCTTCAGCAGCACCTGCAAGAGTGGTAGCAATGCTAGATAACTAAAACAAAAATTATGAGAAAAATCATCTTTATTTTACTGTTAAGTCCAGTTTTCTTAACAGCTCAAAACAATGAATATATACAGAAAGTTCAAACCATAGATAGTACTATTGAAACTTTATACTCCGTTATTTCTGGTGAAAAAGGAGAAGCAAGAAATTGGGATTTATTCAAGTATTTATTTCATAAAGACGCTAAGTTAATCCCATCTGGAAATAACAGACAAGGGGTTGTAGGAGCAAGATTCATGACAGCCAAGGAATACATCGAAACTTCTGGAAAATGGCTATTAGAGAACGGTTTTTTTGAGAATGAAATTGGAAGAAAAACCGATCGTTTTGGAAATATGGCTCAAGTATTCTCAACATATGAATCTTTTAAAAGTAAAAAAGATACTAAGCCATTTATGAGAGGAATTAATAGCATACAACTCTTGAATGACGGAAAGCGTTGGTGGATTATAAACATTTTTTGGCAAGGCGAAACTCCTAAACAACCCATTCCTGAAAAATATATCGATTAGTAGTCATTGATGAAAACTTGTACATTTGCGCTATGCGAATAGATATTATTACGGTAGCACCTGAATTGCTAGAAAGCCCTTTTAACCATTCCATTGTTCAAAGAGCAAAAGACAAAGGGCTTGCAGAAATTCACCTACACAATTTAAGAGATTACGGATTGGGTAACTATCGTCAAATAGACGATTATCAATTTGGTGGTGGAGCTGGCATGGTATTAATGATAGAACCTATTTCAAATTGTATTGATAAATTGTTGGGTGAAAGAGAATATGACGAGATTATTTACATGACTCCAGATGCAAAAACACTAAATCAAAGCACCTCTAATTCGCTTTCCTTAAAAAAGAACATTCTTATCTTAACTGGACATTATAAAGGAGTAGATCAAAGGATTAGAGACAAGTATGTCACTAAAGAAATTTCTATTGGCGATTATGTTTTAACTGGTGGCGAATTGGCTGCTGCTGTTCTTTGTGATAGTATTATCCGTTTGATTCCTGGAGTTTTGGGAGACGAAACTTCTGCCTTAACAGATTCGTTTCAAGACAATTTATTATCGCCTCCAGTTTATACAAGACCTTCTGAATACGATGGAATGAAAGTTCCTGAAATATTATTGTCAGGAAATTTTCCTAAAATTGAAGAATGGCGATCAGAAAAGGCATATGAAAGAACTCAACAAATAAGACCTGATTTATTAGATGAAACCTCATAGAGGTTTTTTATACAACTCTACTTTGAAAACAATTACATCCTACATAAAAAACAATAAAGCACTTTCTTGGGTGCTTGGGTTTCAACTATTCCGTCTGTTATTACTCCCATTTATGGGATTAATGCCTCAAGACGCTTACTATTATTTATACGGTCAAAACTTATCACTCTCTTATTTTGATCATCCTGGAATGATAGGATATTTCTTGAGAATTTTTAGTGAAATTTTTGGTCAATCAATTTTTGTAGTCAAATTCACCGATTTTGTAATTACCTCATTAACTATCTACAGTTTTTATAAATTATCTTCTATTTTCCTTTCAAAACACCGAATGTGGAAAAGTATGATATTATTAGTATCTACAATTTGTATTTCTATACTCTCATTCAATTCAACTCCAGATGTTCCTTTATTGTTATTCTGGACCTTGAGTATTCTTTTCTTATACAAAGCAATTTTTGAACAAAAAAAATGGTTTTGGATTCTTGGAGGAATCACAATGGGTTTTGCTTTTGTAAGTAAATACACAGCAATATTACTACCTATAGGACTTATCGCTTTCTTATCATTTTCTAGTAGGTATAGAAAATTATTAATCTCTCCTTGGTTATGGTTAAGTATTGTTTTATTTGTAGGAACCACTTTTCCTGTTTGGTGGTGGAACTACCAAAACGAATTTGCTTCATTCGCATTTCAGTCAACGGAAAGAACGGGATCTATTTCTAAATTTGAGATTCAACCAAAGAATTTCTTTGGAGCAATCGGGCATCAAATGTTCTTACTGCTTCCAATTTTGTATTGTGTTTTTATTGTATTCTCATTTAAACATATTAAGAAAGCCATCCTTAAATTTAAATTACCATCACAAAAAACACTTTTTTTGCTAGCCTTTTTTGTACCCACTTTTGTAGGTTTCTTTTTGATTACTCCTTTTTATTGGGTGAAATTAAATTGGATGATGCCTTCTTATATAAGCGGAATTATCATAGCTGCTATGTATATAAGTAGAAAACTTGTCAAAGTTCAACTGATCTTTTCGGTAGTTTTTCATATAGCCCTAGCTACACAAATTATTTTCTTTTTTGTTCCTATCAAAAGTGATGATACTTGGGTTGGATGGAAAGAATTATCTGAAGAAGTAAAAACACTTCAGCAAGAATATCCTGATACTTTTTTGTTTTCTATGGATGGATATAAGACCTCCGCTCAACTTCGTTTTTTCCTTAACCAAAAAGTTTATGCTCAAAATGTAGTTGGATTAAACGCACTGCATTTTGATTATTTGGGTGACGACATGGAAGCCTTATACGGACAGAATGCTTTATTTATTGATTCAGACAAGCGTTTTAAAAACAATAACAAAAAGGGAGAGCTAGATGCTAATGTCTTAAGCAACTTTACCAATGTAATAGAATTAGACCCAATAGTTCTGAATGAAAACTCAGGAAAGGCAAGAAAGTTTTGGGTTTTCTATTGCATTAATTATCAGCCAAAAAAATAATCTTAATAGGTTTTATTTACAAAAATAAATTCCTAAATTTGCACTCGCTAAAATTAACCTCTGACGAGAACCGTGAATGTTGGTTTTGGATAACCCATAAATTATTAAAAATGGAATCTTTAGTAAAGTTTGTACAAGACGAATTTGTTACAAGAAAAGAAAATCCAGAATTTGCAGCTGGTGATACTATTACAGTATACTACGAAATTAAAGAAGGAAACAAAACACGTACACAGTATTTTAGAGGTGTAGTGATTCAAAAGAGAGGAAGCGGAACATCAGAAACTTTCACAATTAGAAAAATGTCTGGTACTGTTGGAGTAGAAAGAATATTCCCAGTAAACTTACCTTCTATTCAAAAAATTGAAATTAACAAAAAAGGTAAAGTACGTAGAGCTCGTATCTACTACTTTAGAAACCTTACTGGTAAGAAAGCTAGAATTAAAGAGAAAAGAAGTTAATTCTACCTTACATACAATGCAAAAAAACGGGCTTCAAATTATTGAAGCCCGTTTTTATTAACAAATGTTGAAAACCCATGTTAGTAATTTGTTGATTTTAAATTACTTAAAAAATTTGCATCTTTCAATTTCAGTTCTATATTTGAGTCATAATTGCAAAGGGAAGTACGAAAGGATTCGCAAGAAAAATAGAATACAGACTGAGCAATGAATAAAGTAACGTTCTTTATTTAATGGATTTCTAGACCTAATCAAACTGTCGGAGTTTGAGTTTCCTCAGCGAAGACAAACCGGGAATAGTAAAGTTACGAAAGTAACCAAGCAAAAACCCAAAATGTATAATTATTTAGTTGTACAAACAGATTAAGTTAGAGGTTCAGTAGAAACTTCATTAAGTCTCGTGGAAGCAACATGCCAAAACAAGGCGAAGTATCTACAGAGGTAGAAAAAGAAGCAGTCTTTTTGTTTGAAAAAGACATAGAGAGCAATCTCTATTTGATTGTGTAGCAATACAAATCGTTGTTTACAATTTACCTCAAAGAAGCCATATCAGTCAAGAAATTGAATGATATGGCTTTTATTTTTTATATCATTTAGTTATTTCTTCAAATAACACATTCTTCACTCGTAAAATAGACTGATAATTCTTAAATTTGCGCTGCTTTTAAGCAAACCTTATACTTTAATTTTTAAGACTTTTAACTAAAGTTTACCTAGAAAACATCATTATGACGCAAAAAGCTAAAATTATTTACACAATTACAGATGAAGCTCCTGCATTGGCAACTCGCTCATTTTTACCTATTGTAAAATCATTTACCAAAAGCTCAAACATAGAATTTGAAACCAAAGATATTTCTTTAGCCGGTAGAATTTTAGCCAATTTTTCTGATATGTTACCAGAAAATCAAAGAGTAGAAGATGCATTAAGTCAATTAGGAAAACTTGCTAAAACTCCAGAAGCTAATATAATTAAGTTACCAAATATTAGTGCTTCTGTTCCTCAATTAGAAGCTGCTATTAAAGAGCTTCAAGCTCTAGGATTTGATTTACCTGATTACCCAGAATCTGCAGATACTGATGAAAAGAAGGCGATTTTGGCCAGATATAATAAAGTGAAAGGATCTGCTGTTAACCCCGTTTTAAGAGAAGGAAATTCAGACAGAAGAGCACCTAAAGCTGTTAAGAATTATGCCAAAAAGAACCCTCATTCTATGGGAGCTTGGTCTGCAAATTCTAAGTCTCATGTTGCCACTATGACTGAAGGTGATTTTGCTCACAATGAAAAATCTACAACAATTAACGGAGCAACTAATGTTGCTATAGTACATACAAGTTCTAATGGCACAAAGACTATTTTAAAAGAATCGATTGCTTTACAAGACAAAGAGATTATTGATGCTACTGTCATGAATAAAAAAGCTTTGATTAGCTTTTTAGAGGAACAAGTAATAGATGCTAAAGAAAATGGAGTCTTATTTTCTCTTCATATGAAAGCGACTATGATGAAAGTTTCTGACCCCATTATTTTTGGGCATGCTGTTCGAGTTTTCTTTAAAGATGTTTTTGCTAAACACAACGAAACATTTAAGTCTATTGGTGTAGATGTAAATAATGGTTTTGGAAATTTAGTAAGTAATCTTAACGAATTATCTGAGGAGAAGCGTAAAGAAATAGAGGCTGATATTACCAAAGCTTTTAACGCTAATCCAGATCTAGCAATGGTAGATTCCGATAGAGGTATCACCAACTTACATGTTCCTTCTGATGTGATTATTGATGCATCTATGCCAGCAATGATTAGAACATCTGGTCAAATGTGGAACAAAGAAGGAAAACAACAAGACACTAAAGCAGTAATTCCAGACAGTTCTTATGCTGGAATTTATCAAGCTACCATAGATTTCTGTAAAAAGCACGGTGCATTTGACCCTACTACAATGGGTACTGTACCTAATGTAGGATTAATGGCTCAAAAAGCTGAAGAATACGGATCACATGATAAAACTTTTGAAATTGCTACGGAAGGAACCGTTCAAGTAATCACTACTGAAGGAGCAGTTTTACTAGAACATTCTGTTGAAGCTGGCGATATCTGGAGAATGTGCCAGGTAAAAGATGCGCCTATCCAAGATTGGGTAAAACTAGCTGTAAATAGAGCAAGAGCAACGGGTACACCAGCAGTTTTTTGGTTAAATGAAGACAGAGCTCATGATGCCGAAATCATCAAAAAAGTAAATCAATATCTACCAAATCACGATACAAATGGATTAGATATCAGAATCCTTTCACCTGTAGATGCTACTCAATTTAGCTTGGAAAGAATTAAAGAAGGGAAAGACACCATTTCTGTAACAGGAAACGTTTTACGTGACTACTTAACAGACCTCTTCCCTATTTTAGAATTAGGAACTTCTGCTAAAATGTTATCTATTGTTCCTTTGATGAATGGTGGAGGATTGTTTGAAACTGGTGCAGGAGGATCTGCTCCTAAGCATGTTCAACAATTTGTAAAAGAAAATCATTTACGTTGGGATTCTTTAGGCGAATTTTTAGCTTTGGCTGTTTCTCTTGAACATTTTGGAGATGTAAACAACAACGCTAAAGCTAAAGTATTGGCAAATGCGTTAGATGAAGCTACTGATAAATTTTTAGACAATAAAAAATCGCCGTCAAGAAAAGCAGGTGAACTAGATAATAGAGGTAGTCATTTTTACTTAGCAATGTATTGGGCTGAAGCTTTAGCTGCCCAAAATGAAGATACAGAACTAAAGAATGAATTTACTGGGGTTGCAGATCAAATGTTAGCAAATGAAAAAGTTATTATTGAAGAGTTAAATACTATTCAAGGAAGTCCTGTAGATATTGCAGGATACTATCAGCCTAACAATGAAAAGGCTAATAATGCTATGAGACCTAGTGAAACATTGAATAGAATCTTAAATTTGATTTAAAAAATTATCCATTCTAAAAATAGAGCAGGCTTTTGCCTGCTTTTTTTGTGGATTAATGTTTACTTTTGAGTATGAGTTTTACGAAAACTACAGAACAAGATTCTTCTTATAACCATTTAGAAAAAATGAGTACGTATGAACTCATTCAAAACATCAATAGAGAAGATCAAACAGTTGCAGAAGCTGTTCAAAAAAGCGTCTCTAAAATTGCAGAACTAACAGATCAAATCGTTACCAAACTTCAACAAGGTGGGCGATTGTTTTATATTGGGGCTGGCACTAGTGGTAGACTTGGAATATTAGATGCTTCTGAATGTCCACCCACATTTGGTGTTTCACATGATCTAGTTATTGGGTTGATTGCTGGTGGTGATACTGCTATTAGAAAGTCTGTTGAATTTGCTGAAGACTCCACAACTCAAGGATGGAAAGACCTCCAAGATTATTCAATTTCTGAAAACGACATCGTAGTTGGAATTGCAGCTTCAGGAACTACTCCTTATGTAGTTTCAACTTTAGAAAATTGTAATAAGAACAATATTGTAACAGGTTGTATAACTTGTAATGTTAACTCACCTTTAAGTCTAGTTGCACAGTTTCCTATAGAAGTTGTGGTAGGGCCTGAATTTGTTACTGGAAGCTCTCGAATGAAAGCAGGAACGGCTCAAAAAATGGTTTTAAACATGTTGTCTACAGCTACCATGATTCGACTGGGAAGAGTAAAAGGAAACAAAATGGTAGACATGCAACTTTCTAACGATAAATTGGTTGATAGAGGAATTAGAATGTTGGTTAAGGAATTAGACATTGATTCGTCTAAGGCTTCAGAGTTGTTAGAAGAATACGGAAGCGTTAGGGCAGCAATTCAAAATTATAAATAATGGGTACAGATTTTAACATCTTAAGAAAAGGATTAAAGCAACTTGGCCTCTTATTGCTTTTATTTATTGCTTCTCCTATATTGTTAAGCATGTCTTTCAAAGCAATAGCTATCTTCAAAGAAGGAATTCAATATTGGTTTAGTATTGCCTTTTTGATCGTTTCTTCATTGCTAATGTTGTTTACCGTATTTTACGCTTTTAAAACTTTTAGAACTATTTTAAGTTCTCTTTTTCACGATAAATAATTGGCAAATAGTAAACTTCATAAGATTTTTCATTGGGAACATTGGCCTTTATTAATGTTCTACATTCCTAATATTCCTTATGCATTTGTACATGGCTTGGTAGCAAGAAATTTAGTTTTTTATACTGCTGTTAATCCAGGAATTACCAATTCTGGAATTGGCTCTGAATCAAAATTCAAGACATTACACATCTTACCAAAAGAGTACATTCCAAAATCTATTTTACACGACCAATCATCAGATATCAGTGATACTTTACAAGAACTTACAAGACAAAATATTCAGTATCCCATTATTGTAAAACCTGATGTTGGCTTTAGAGGATTACTTGTTAAAAAGATTGAGAATAGCGAAGAACTTATTGCTTATTTAAATAAATATCCCGTTCCAATTATTATACAAGAGTTTTTAAACCATAAGAACGAATGCGGTATTTTTTATTACAGACATCCAAATCAGAAAAAAGGAAAAGTTACTTCTATTACCTTAAAAGAGTTTTTAACCATTACTGGCGATGGAAAATCTACAATCAAAGAATTGGTTTTATCAGACAAGAGAGCTTTTTTATATTACAATTTAATTAAAAACGACTCTTTAATCGATTGGGAGTCTATTCCTCATCTCAATGAATCCATTAAACTTTCTTCTATTGGAAATCATTCAAAAGGAACTCGATTTATGAATGGAAATCATTTGATTAATGAAGAGCTTGAAGAAGCTTTAAATCGTTTAAGTAATCAAGTAGAAGGTTGGTATTATGGAAGGTTGGATGTAAAATACAACACATTGGATGAGCTTAACCAAGGAAAGTTTAAAATTCTGGAATTGAATGGAATTTTAGCTGAACCTACTCATATCTATGATACCACAGATATGAATTATTGGAAAGCGTTAAAAACAATAAGAACACACTGGAAGCAACTTTACAAAATTGCAATCTACAATCACAAGTATAATAAAGTTGCTTACAGAAAAGTGATTCCTTTTTTAAAAGAAATGTTTGCTTTAAAGGCCTATTCTAATCGTTTGAAGAAATTATCTAAACAAGATATTTAAAGAATTCTCTCAAAAAAGAGCTCTTTTACACCATCAGTATTGATATTAAATCCATTTACTTTATTATTCTTTCGTGTGAATTGAACTCCTGAATAAATGTATGTATTGCTTCTAAAGGCATCTTTTACAATTGGATAAAATCTAATTGTTTCTGTTTTAAGATTAGACACTGTTAACACGCTTTCTTTCAATGAAAATTTCACAATAACATCCAATTCTTTATTGTAATAATGCCCTACATAATCAGATAAATGAAGGGTATTAGGATCAACCAAATCTACCTTATTATAAACACTTACATCGCTTCCTAAAGAAGAGACTTCAAAAGTATTCTTTGTAAATGTTATAAAAACTTCAGTATCGCCTCTTAAGTAAAACTGAAATTTATTATTGCCTAAGGCTAATAATGCAGTTTCTCTGTTACTTTCTAATCTTTTATAACGAAGCGTGTCATTTTTCACATAAATCTCTCTCACTAAACTATTAGTTTTGTCCCAATAAACACCTTCAAAATTCTTTAAATCCCTCTTAGACAATGTCTTAAAATCAATTTCAGAATACTCTATTTCGGCAGGTTCTGTAAATTCTTTTTCCATCATGTGATTTCCCAACAAACCAGCTGGCATTCCATTATATCGATTGTTATTACCCAACACAAAAGAAACTACATCATGAGATTGATATCTAAAAACATTTGCCCCATAACCAGCAACTAAGCCATACTGCCAAGACATTTTAGGCAAACCTCTTTCTGGATGATCAAAATATCTTCCTAAGGTTAATTTACCCCAAGTTGAAGCAAACTCTTTTCCTGAATCTAACGTTACATAAGCGTCTAGCTTTTTAACTAAATCGGAGAGTTTTTTGTTCGTGTAATAGAGTTGAAACCATTTTGCAAAATCTTCAACTGTTGTATATAAATTAGAAACTCCTAGCGTTAAATCGTTAACTGGATTATAGTTAGTTTTCTCATCAATTGAATAAGATTTAGCCAAATTAGAGAGTATATTTCTTGAATTGTTAAAAGAAGTATTCTTCATTTCCATAGGTTCAAAAAGTTGCTTCTTTGTAAACTCTTGAAATGTTTGCTTAGAAATTGACTTCACTATTTCTACCATTAGTAAGACCTCAGTATCTGAAGTATGATATGAAAACTGAGTTCCAGGTTTAAAGTTTAATTTTTTTTGAGAAGAAATAATGTTAATAGCATCTTCATGAGTAAAAACATCAGTAGATCTAATGTTTAATAGTTCCTTGAGTGGATGCAAGGTGTGTAAGCCGCTCGTATGATTTAACAAATGTTTTACTTTGAGGGTAAAACTATATTCAGGCAAGCTTGGTAAATACTTCCTCACATCATCCTCTAAAGATAATTTCCCTTCTTGTTCTAGCAATAGAATAGCTAGTACCGTAAATTGTTTTGCTAAATCATCTACTTGAAATTTAGTTTGAATGGTTATTGGCTTTTTTGTTTCAATATCTTCAAGTCCAAATCCTTTTAAGTATACTACTTTCCCATCTTTAATTACTCCTGCAGCCAAACCTGGTTTATTTGCATTTACATAATTAGCCAATAAACTATCAAGTTTTTCATCTAGATTTTTACTTTGAGAATAACCTGTAAATGAAGTCAATAGAATCAATAATATTAATTTTCTCATTCTGGATAATTTTTAAAAGTGAATGACTTATGAATAATCTTCCATTGATTTTTAACCTTTAAAAGCAAAAAATAATCAGTATAAATTCTTTTACGCGAAGGCATTAAAATTTCAACTTTGGCAACTCCAGCATTTCCTTCATAATCAATAGAGAGTACTTTTCCTATTCTGTTACTCTTTCTTCCTTCTTTTACATTTGCCACATATTGCTTACCAGACCAAGCTCTCAAAGAATCATTCGCAACAAAATAGAGGTTAAAATTCTCATCAAAAGCACTTTTAAGTCTTTGTGGTTCGCCATTCGCAGTTCCTTCTATGTAATCATACAAGACTTTATTTATAGCTTCAATTTCTGATTGTGCTTGAATAGACAAACCTGCAAAAAGGATAAAAAGTAGAATTAGTTTTTTCATTTTTTTAATGTTTTTAATTTTTTAATAATTTCATTAGCTACTGATGCAGCCGCTGTTGGATCTTGCCCTGTAATTAACCTACCATCAACTTTAAAATAGTTATCCCATCCATTTTTTGAGTAACTAAACTTCCCTCCTCTTTCTTTGATGATTTCTTCAATAGAAAATGGAAAAGTTTTATAATATTGGGCGCTTTTATTCTCAAATAGGTCTGGAAATCCATTTACATCTTTATTAGCATATAAATAATTATCATTATCTATTTTTAAGTTTACTATTCCCGCTGTACCATGACAAATAGATGAGATAATTCCATTACTATTATACACATCGGTAGAAATTTTTTGTATGCTTTTATCTTCTGGTACACCAAACATTGCAGCTCCTCCACCTCCATAATAAACAGCTCTATACTCTAAAGAATTCACTTGATTTGGAGTCTTCGTGTTTTTGAGTTTATTCATAAAATTAGAATCGTATAAGTAATATTTTTGAATGCTATCCGAAGTATTTAAATAACCTATAGGTATTGCCCCTCCTTTTGGGCTTACAAAATCTACTTGGTATCCATTCTTTATTAAAACATCATAAGCCAAAACAATTTCTCCAAAATGATTTGCTGTATTTATTTTTGTATCCCCATAAGTATGTTGATTGGAAACAATGAATAGAATTTTATCCTTAATTTCTTTTCTGCTATCTTTTGAAGACTCACAAGAAACTAACAAGAAAACAGAAAAGCATAAAATGACGGTTCTCATAACTGAATATAAATTTCAGCTAATATGAATTATATCTTTTTAAAAGTGTTTTTGAGTTATAAATTAGAAGTTCGGATTTATAAATTTGAACTTTTAAATTGCGTTGGAGTTACTCCTTCAATTTTCTTAAAAGCAGTGTAGAACGTTGATTTTGAATTAAAACCACAATCATACGCAATTGCTTCTAAAGTAAAGTTAGAGTTTGAAAGCAATCTTTTTTTAGCTTCTTCTATTCTATATTCATTGATAAAACTCGCGAAGTTTTTTCCTAGGTTATCATTTAACAATTGAGAAAACTGATGAGTGGTTAATTGAATCTTTAAAGCTACATCTGAAGATTTTAAGTTTGGGTTCTTGTAAAGAGATTCTTCATTCATCACTTTTTTCAAGGTCTCAATTAATATCATCGCTTCTGAAGAATCAAACCTCTTGTCAGCATATTTTTCAGTAGGACTAAAAATAACCTTGTTCTTTTTCTTGTTGTAAACCAAAAACAATATCATTATGTAAAAAAGAAAAGAAAAAGTTAATGCACCTGTAATATAACTAGTAAAGTAAGAGAATTTATAGGATGCCCAAACTGCAAAATTTCCAAAGAAAATACTTAAGACCCAAATATCTAAACTGGCAACTTTAGATCTGTTAAAAAGTATGCTTCTTAAAGTTGGTACCAACTTATATGCTGCGAATAAAGTGTAAGCTAACCATATGTAATAAATAGCGTTAATAAAATAAGGTCGCCATAGATGTATATTTGCCTCAAAAGGATATAAGAATCCAACAATTAAAGCAGTAATTAGTAAAAACCCAAAATGGTATTTCCATTCCTTTTTAATTAAGTTATGAAAACCTTTAACAGACATTACATAAAAATATAGAAAAGGACCTATGAATAGGCAAGCTGTTAATCCAAATTGCAAATAATGAAATGATAAATCAGGATTGAAATAGAAGAAAACAGACTTTCCAGTTCTAATACTCATCATTAGCAAAAAAGCTCCTAAAAACTTATTGGAAATATGTTTGGATTTTACAAAGAATAGAAAATATAAGCTTAAGACGATTCCGTTGAATGCTCCTAAAGCACTAAAGAAAAATAAAAGCTCTTTACTTATTTCCACTCAAACTATTGTTTACAGTAAATATAGAAAAAGAATCTCTTAAGAATTTACTAATTCTTTTTTTGGGGTTGTTGGGTTGTATCCAAAATCTTCATCTGGCAATTCTACTCCTAATCTATTGATGATAAATCCAATAGTAGCAAAATGATGAATAGCATGACTATGAGCTTGAATCAAAGCACTTCCTAAGGTGTAATTGGCAGTAACATTTCCGGTTCCTAAATCATCTGTAACAGAAATCATTAAGTTGAAATCGTTTTCTGAAAGTTGATGTAATTTGGAAATAATTGAATTAAAATATTCGATACCTGCTTCTGTAGTTTGCTCTGCAAGTGGGTTTCTTTCCCTTGCAGAAAAATCAACTTTTTTACTTTCCAGGCCATTAAAAATACAAGAAAAAACGTCTAAAATATGTCTCATATGAGAACCAATACTAGAAAAATAGGGAGGTGTAGAAGTACAACTATATTGTTCGTCGGTAATAGAATTAAGTAATTTGATTCCCCTATTAAGGTTCTTTTCAATGGCGTCAATCATAAATGTGATTTTCTCAGTGATAAATATATGAGTTTAATTTAAAATTTGTGAAATTTTCTGTTGATTTCTATTAAAAATACTTCACAACACAACAGTAGTCGTAATAAAGACTTTCTATTACAAAAAACGTTTCAAAAAGGGTTCTTATTATTTTTTGGCACGCTCTTTGGAATTTGTTTATCAAATGCGGAAGCCGAAAAGCATACGAGTAGGCAAAAACCCTAAAACCATAAATTATGAAAAAAGGTGTACTATTTTTATTAGCAATGTTCATGATGGTTTCTTATGTTGAAGCCAACAACGGCCAAAAATCAACTAAGATCTTTGGGGTAGAAAATCGTTACGATGATGCAGTATCCTTTGTAGAAAAAGGAATTAGATTTCATGTCTTCTTAAATGGAGATTTCGATTTTGACTCAAGGTATCTTAGGACAAGGAGAAATCGAAGAATTCCAATCCAAAGAGATTATCAAGGAAGAGTTAAAAGAATTGGAAATGTTTACATACGATATGATTTCAGAGGAAATGTTAGAAGAATCGGTTCTGTATATATGAGATATAATAGAGGAAGGTTGACCAATGTTGGCGATCTAAGAATTAGATACAACAGATGGGGAACTCCAAGGTTCTACGGACAGGTAAGGTATAACGACTATTACTACAATGGGTATGATAGTTTTTCTGTAGGATTTAACCTTAACTTAGGTACAATCTGTTTATTTGACGACCCTTATTTCTACAGAAGTGAGTTTAGAAACAATTATGTGCAAATTAGAGAAGATGATAATTTTTATTACTACAGAGCGAATAAAAATGCTAAGGTTTCTAGAGATCGAATTTTAAAAAGAAGAAAACCTGCAAAGAGAACTACTCAAAAAAGAAGAGGAACTCAAGTAGACTCTAAGAAGAGAGCACAATCTAAAAGAAGTTCAGAGAATAAAAAAAGAATTTATACGAAGAAGAAAAAAGTTGATCAAAAGAAAAAAGAATTGAAAAAAAGAAGAAGATCTTAACAAAAAAAAACCGAGCGGAATGCTCGGTTTTTTTTATCTAATTAGTTTTTTATACTTAATTCGTTTTGGCATTAAATCGCCTCCTAAACGTTTTTTCTTGTTTTCTTCATAATCTGAAAAAGAACCTTCAAAGAAATAGACTTGACTGTCTCCTTCAAAGGCTAAAATATGAGTACATATTCTATCTAAAAACCATCTATCGTGGCTAATTACTACTGCACAACCGGCAAAGTTTTCTAAACCTTCTTCTAAGGCTCTTAATGTATTTACATCTAAATCATTTGTTGGCTCATCTAACAACAACACATTACCTTCTTCTTTTAAGGTCATTGCTAAATGCAATCTATTTCGTTCACCTCCTGAGAGTGTATTGACTTTTTTGTTTTGCTCGCTTCCAGAGAAATTAAAACGACTTAAATAGGCTCTTGAGTTGACTTGCTTTCCGCCCATCATCACTAAATCTTGACCATCAGAAAAGTTCTCCCAAATAGATTTATTAGGGTCAATATTAGAATGTGACTGATCTACGTAAGCAATTTTTGCCGTCTCTCCTACTTTAAAGTTTCCTTTATCTGCCGATTCTTCTCCCATAATCATTTTGAAAATGGTAGTCTTACCAGCTCCGTTTGGACCAATAATTCCAACGATTCCAGCTTGAGGTAAATTAAATTCTAAATTTTCATAAAGCAACTTATCGTCATAGGCTTTTGAAACTCCTATAGCTTCAATAACATTCGTTCCCAATCTTGGTCCGTTCGGGATAAATATCTCTAGTTTTTCTTCTTGTTGTTTTTGGTCCTGACTCATTAAACGTTCATAACTTTTTAAACGAGCCTTTTGTTTGGTTTGTCTTCCTTTAGCTCCTTGTCGAACCCACTCTAACTCTCGCTCAAGTGTTTTTTGACGTTTGGATGCTGTTTTACTTTCTTGTGCTAATCGTTTTGATTTTTGATCTAACCAAGATGAATAATTTCCTTTCCATGGAATTCCTTCACCTCTATCTAATTCCAAAATCCATCCAGCAACATTGTCTAAGAAATATCTATCGTGAGTTACAGCAATAATGGTTCCTTTATATTGTGCCAAATGATGTTCTAACCAATGTACAGATTCTGCATCTAAGTGGTTGGTAGGCTCATCTAACAACAAAATTTCTGGTTCTTGCAACAACAATCTACACAAGGCTACTCTTCTTTTTTCTCCTCCAGAGAGTACTCCTATTTTTTTATCGGAATCTGGAGTTCTTAATGCATCCATAGCAATTTCTAACTTGGTATCTAATTCCCAAGCATTAGAAGCATCAATCTTGTCTTGTAATTCTGCTTGCTGAGCCATTAATTTCTCCATTTTATCAGCATCAGAATACACTTCTTCTAAACCAAACATGTCATTGATTTTGTTGTACTCATCTAAAATAGCGACTGTTTCTGCTACTCCTTCTTTTACAACTTCAATAACTGTTTTTTCAGGATCTAACTGAGGTTCTTGTTCTAAATAACCAACTTTATAGCCTGGAGAAAAAGTAACATCTCCTTGAAAATTCTTTTCAACTCCCGCTATAATTTTTAGCAATGTAGATTTTCCGGATCCATTCAATCCTAAAATCCCAATTTTAGCTCCGTAAAAGAAACTTAAGTAAATATCTTTTAAGACTTGTTTGTTTGTACTTTGATAGGTTTTACTTACTCCAGACATGGAGAAGATTACCTTTTTATCATCAGACATTAGGCAGTATTTTTAATATATTATTTTAGAAAATTTTGAGAGTGATTTACACTCTTCCTTTTAGTGCGTTAAACACCCAAGCTATTGCAAAGAACCCTATACCAACAGCTCCAAATCCCCAACCAGCAACTTCATTATAACGAAAAGCTCCTAACCCTATAAGAGCAATTCCGACAACAATCATAATGATGGTTGCCCATGCCAAAACTCCATTTTTATTCATAAAAGGTTTTATTAGTGAAGTAGCAAATATATAACTTTATAAAGTTGCAGCCAATCTACTTCCTTGATCGATGGCTCTTTTGGCGTCTAATTCTGCAGCTAGATCAGCTCCTCCTATTACATGAACTTTTTTTCCAGAATCTTGTAAAGAATTATATAGATCTCTTAAAGGAGTTTGTCCAGCACAAATAACAATGTTATCAACTTCTAAAACTTTCTCTTCTTCATTTTGAGTGTAGTGTAATCCTTGATCATCAATTTTTGTGTACTGTACTTCATTGATGAATTGAACATTTTGTTTTTTCAAATTAGCTCTATGAATCCAACCTGTTGTTTTTCCAAGATTTCCTCCAAACTTTCCTTTACTTCTTTTAAACATAAATACTTTACGTTCACTTGGATGAATGATAGGGCGAACACCTTCGATTCCTCCACGAGCTTCCATAGTCTTATCAATGCCCCATTCTTCTAACCATTTATTTAAATCTAAGGTAGTAGACTTTCCTTCGTGTAAGAGATATTCTGATAAATCAAAACCAATTCCTCCAGCTCCAATAACTGCAACTCTTTTTCCTACAGGTTTTTTCTCTTTAAGAACCTCAAGGTAACTCAACACTTTTTTGTGTTCAATTCCTTCTATCTTAGGAGTTCTTGGTTTGATCCCTGTTGCAATAACAACCTCGTCAAAATCAGAACTTTTTAAGTCTTCTTCAGTAACACGAGTGTTTAATTTTACTTCTACATTATGAAGTTCTATTTGTTTGTTGAAATATCGAATTGTCTCATAAAACTCTTCTTTTCCAGGAATTTGTTTGGCTATATTAAACTGACCTCCAATCTCTTTATCAGCATCAAACAAGGTTACTTGATGTCCTCGTTGCGCAGCAATTGTAGAAACGGCTAATCCAGCAGGACCTGCTCCAACTACAGCTATTTTCTTTTTGTTTTTGGTAGGTAAGTAATTTAGTTCTGTTTCATGACAAGCTCTTGGGTTTACCAAACAGCTTGCTACTTTTTGTTTAAAGACATGGTCTAAACAAGCTTGATTACAGGCAATACAAGTATTAATTTCATCTTCTCGTTCTTGCTCTGCTTTATTCACCCATTCTGGATCTGCTAAGAAAGGTCTTGCCATAGAAATCATATCGGCATCTCCTCTGGCTAAAACTTCCTCAGCCACGTTAGGCATGTTAATTCTATTTGAAGTAACTAAAGGAATAGAAATTTCTTCTTTCATTTTTTTTGTCACCCAAGTAAATGCGGCTCTTGGAACAGAGGTTGCAATGGTTGGAATTCTAGCTTCATGCCAACCTATTCCTGTATTAATAATTGTAGCACCAGCTTTTTCAATTTCCTTTCCTAACATCACAACTTCTTCCCAAGAACTCCCTTTTTCTATCAAATCTAACATTGAAAGTCTATAGATAATGATGAAGTTTTCACCTACAGCTTCTCTTACAGATTTTACCAAAGCAATAGGAAGTTTCATTCGATTCTCATAAGAGCCTCCCCATTCATCTGTCCTTTTATTGGTGTGCTCAACAATAAATTGATTGATTAGATACCCTTCTGAACCCATAATTTCAATTCCATCGTAGCCAGCTACTTTAGAAAGTTTAGCACAGTTGACAAAATCTTTGATGGTTCTTCGAATTCCAGATTTTGTTAATTTAAAGGGTTTGAATCGATTGATAGGCGCTTTTATTTTTGAAGGAGCCACATTAAATGGATGATATCCATATCTTCCTGCATGCAAAATTTGCATACATATTTTCCCACCTTCAGCATGAACTGCTTTCGTAATCTTTTGGTGATGTTTAGCATGCTTTTTTGAAGACATTCTTGCAGAGAAAGGACCAGTCCATCCTTGAATATTTGGAGAAATCCCACCAGTAACAATTAGTCCTACTCCACCTTTTGCTCTTTCTGCATAATACTTTGCTATCTTATCAATTCCATTTTTCTCTTCCTCTAAGCCAGTATGCATAGAACCCATTAAAATTCTATTTTTTATTGTGGTAAAACCTAAATCTAAGGGTTCAAATATGTGCTTGTACTTCATAAAATTCAATTATTTACTATGCATGCATAATATTTAGCAAGATACAATTTTTTAGGATAAAAAAACCAGAAGATTTCTCTTCTGGTTTTTAATGACTTACAGTAAGCTATTTTAGTATAGATACCCCATTTTTCCTTGTTGAAAATCTCGTAAAGCTTCCATGATTTCAGTTTGTGTATTCATTACATATGGTCCCCAAGAAGTTACTTTTTCATTGATAGGTTCTCCTGAAAGTACTAATAGATTACTTTCTTGGCTAGATCTTATATGTATTCTATCACCATCTTGATTGAAGGTTAACATTTGCATCTTCCCTTTTTTCAAATTGTGTTGATTATTCACTATAACTTCTCCATCAAGTAAATACAATGCTGCATTGTGATGTATTGGAAGTTTAATATTCATCTCACCATTTTCCTTAGCTCTTATTGTAAATACATTTACATCTGTTTGGGTTTTTATCAATCCTTTTTTATCAGCTTGCTCTCCAGCTACAACTTTTAAAGCTATACTAGTATCATCATTCATTACAACTGGTATTTCTTCGTTTTTTATATGCTGATATGCTGCGGGTATCATTTTCTTTTTAGCGGGTAGATTTAACCACAGCTGAATTCCTTCTAACTCTCCTCCTCTTTCAACAAATTCTTTACTAGGTCCTTCAGCATGAATAACTCCTCTACCTGCAGTAGTCCATTGTACATCCCCAGCTTTTACCAACATTTCGTTTCCTAACGAATCTCTATGCAATTGTTCTCCTTTAAATAACAATGTAATGGGTTCGAATCCTCTATGAGGATGCGGTCCTAAATCAAATGGATTATTTAACAGAGATATTGCATAAGGTCCATAATGATGTAATAATAAAAATGGGTCTACTTGCTCTATTCCTTGATTAGGAATAGGTTGTCTCAATCTTACTGGTCCCATACTCACCATAGGACTATCAGTTTTATGCTGTATTGTTTTTAATTTATTTTCCATGGAAAATATTTGTTTAAATTTTTTTTAACGGATTTTATCTAATAAATCACTTAGAATAGTAGCTTCTTCATTACTGAAATTTTCTAAAAACTCAAGTTTGATATTCTTATCTATTTCCGATAACAATGTCAGTCCCGAGTCAGAAATATTGATATAAACTACTCTTCTGTCGTGTTCACATCGTACTCGTTCTATAAGACCTTTATCACATAGTTTATCCATTAAACGAGTAGCGTTTGGAGCTCTTTCAATCATTCTATCTTTAATTGTTTGAACTTTAATTGGTTCTTTAGCTCCTCTTAATATTCTTAGAATATTATACTGTTGAGGCGAAATTCCATAGGGTTTAAAAGATTCATTTTCGTGACTGTTGATCCAATTAGCTGTGTACTTAATATTAATTAAAGCTTTAATTTTAGGATCGGTGAATTTCGAATTGATATCTTTTGCTATATCTCCCATTAACCTCTTAATTTTAAATCTTTCATGATTTTATTAAAGTCATCAGATGATGGTGTTAAATAAATCTCATCATCTACAAACAATGTTGGAAACTTAATTTGGCCTTCGTACAATTCACTTGTATGCTGTTTGGCGTCTTCATTCTTTAGCACATCAACATAATGAAAATCTATATCTGATGTTCTTAAAAAGTTTTTGAATGCTACCGAGTGTGCGTGACCTTGTTTTCCGTATAAAGTAATTTTCATGTTACCTCCTTTCAAGGCACAAAATTAAGGAAAATAAATTTATTTTCCAAGGAATATAATTCCGTTTCACACTTATTTTATAGACAATGCTCTAGAAGGGCATTCATTTACTTGCGCAACTATCTTTGTACTAGAAGCTGCATCCATATCTACCCAAGGTTTTCTTCTAGGGTCAAAAACAGGTAACAAGCCTTTCCAGCATTTTTTTGAGTGAGTACACAAGTGAGGTTGCCAAAGTACAGTAATGTCTCCATTACTATACTCTTTTACAATCTTTTTATCACTCATTATTATTTATTTTTTGGTTTTTCTCTATTCATCTCATTCACATTCACATCATTAACTTCAACTCCTAAAAGATGTTTGCTAAAGTAATCTGCTTTCAACCAAAAGAAATATTCAGTCATTCTACCAAAACCATGTCTTTGTCCTGGCATAATCATAAAATCGAAACGCTTATTTGCTTTTATCAAAGCATCAGCCATTCTAATTGTTCCGCCTGGGTGAACGTTATTATCAACGTCTCCAGTAACTAACATTAATTTTCCTTTCAAATTTTTAGCTAGTGTTTGATTTTTATCAATTTGGTATTTGTAAGAAATATTTCCTTTCGCATCTTTAATTTCTTCAATACCATGATGGGTTTCACTCCACCAACTATTATAAATTGTGTTATCATGATTTCCTGCTGAAGAAACTGCTACGTGAAAGAAGTCTGGGTACACTAGCATGGCAGCTGTAGACATAAATCCACCTCCAGAATGGCCAAAGATTCCTACTTTTTCGATATCTATAAAATCGTGTTTGTCTGCTAATTGTTCTGCAACATATTTTTTATCAGCTAAACCATAATCTCTTAAATTACCATAACCATAAGTGTGGTACCATTTGGAGCGGCTTGGGTGTCCTCCTCTGTTTCCTAATGTAATTACAATAAAACCTACTTGAGCCATTCTATCAGTACGATTCATTCTTGGTGAGAACGATTTACTTACAGCTTCAGTTTGTGGTCCGGGATATACATACTCTATTAATGGGTACTTCTTATTCGGATCAAAATCAAATGGCTTGTACATTACTCCGTAAATATCTGTAATACCATCGTCTGCTTTTACTTTAAATGGCTCTGGAAATTTATATCCAGTTGCAAAAAGTTGAGAAAGATCTGCTTCTTCTAACTTCATAATTAAAGCTCCAGCCGAATTTCTTAATTCAGATTTAGGAACTGTATTTACTCTAGAATAGTTACTTACAAAGTACTTTTTAGAATCGGAAACATTTACTCCAGTATTAAAATCTCCTGGGTTTAAGTTTCTCATTCCAGTTCCATTCAGGTTTATTCTATATAAATGAGAATAGTAAGGATCGATACCCTTTTTAACTCCATTTGCAGTAAAATATAATACTCTATTCTTTTCATCTACACCTTCAAATCTATCTACATGAAAAGGACCGTCTGTTACCTGACGCTTAAGATTTCCGTTTGAGTCATATAAGTAGAAATGTCCCCAACCATCTCGTTCAGACCAATGTAGAATTTCGCTTTCATTATTAAATAAACGAATGGCTTTACCTCTATTCTCTATGTAGGTGTTAGAATGTTCTTCAATAAGTGTTTTAACTTCTCCTGTATTGATATCTGCTACATGAATATCCAACCTTTTTCTATCTCTACTCACAGTGCTGAAATATACTTTTCCTTTTTTAGACAACAAGTAGTTCGGATTTAACTCATCCCAATCTATTGCCTTTTTTCTTGGAGCTGAGTATACAGAAACGGATTGTTGAACAGTTGTATCTAATTTTACTTTGACTACATCTTTTGAAGGAACATCAAATATTAACAATTGAGGCTTGTAAAAATCTTTTTCGCCAGCCATATGATACTTATAAGTTTCAAGTGTTGGTCTTTTTCCAGATGTAGTATTGATAACCCATAAATCATTAATATGACGTGAGTCTGTTCTCTGAAAAACAAACTTTTTAGAGTCTCGAGTCCAGTTTACAAAAACTCTTTTCTTTTTGTCTTTATTTTTCTTTTTTGTCTCGTTGTTCTCACCCCAAGAACCTCCACCATATCCAAAATTCTCAACACCATCTTTGGTCCATTGGTTTTCTACAATGGTAGAATCTTTTTCATCTTTTGTAGCTTTTAAGAAGTTCTCTTTATCCATCCAATATAAGTTGTGATTTTTAGAATAAATCACTATTGAGCTATCTGGAGCAACATTAGCCCAGCTTTGCCATTTTTTTCTTTCTTCTTTATCATTATCAATGATAGTTAGTCCGTTACCACCCAATCTATATTCTAAGTGATATACTTTCTTTTCCATCTTTGGTTTCTTCTTAGACTTTTTCTTCTTGTCGTCTTTTTTGCCATCTTTTTTATCGTCTTTTACCTCTACTTTCTCGTTAGAAGTTACACGAAAACGAATAGCTGTTTCATTCTTTACAAACTTGAAGTTGAATCTTGGTAAGTGTTTTGCTTCATATGGGTCTTTTGTAATCTCAGACAACCATTTTGCCATTTTCACGTTGTCAAATAATGGAGTTCTTTTTCTAGCATCGGCATCTACCAAATAATACTTAGAACCTTCGCTGGTCTTGTATTGATACCAAAAACGATTTCCTCTTTTTAACCAATTAGGTCTTACAGAAGTTGAGTGTACCAATTTTCCAATATTTGTTGGTGAAAATCTAGCAGCCAAACGGTAGTTAGGCTTAGGAGTTTTCTTTTCATCAGAGTTTTCCTGAGCAAAATTAGAGGTAGAAATAAATAACAATAAAACTAAAAATGTAAGCTTTTTCATGATGGGTTTAGTTGAAATTAGAAGTTTGTCCGACGAATTTAATAAATTAAAAGTTAGGTTTTTTTATTTTAACATAATCAAAAAAAGGATTCAACATATCTAGTGTAATTGTTAAATCCTTTCTAATTTATCATTATCAGCTATTTATAATACTGATTCGAAATTTACCACTTTAGTTTTTAGAGTTTCATTGAGTTCTTCCTCAGTAATTCTTCCTTCTTGAAAATTATCATAGAATTTTGGCAGCGAAAAATCTTCAACTACTTGAGCTCCAGCGTGTGGATAATAAGCTTTAGCAGCTGCTAATACTCCAACACCTCCTCTTCCTCCAGGTGAAGTAGCCATTAATAACATGGGCTTTCCATTAAACATATTTCTTTCTACTCTCGATAACCAATCAGTTGTATTTTTATAAGCAGCAGCATAGGAACCATTGTGTTCCGCTAAAGAAACTATAAAACCATCAACAGAATGTAGCTTTTTAGCCAATTCTTTAATAGCATTAGGAAAACCATTCTTCTCTTCATCTTCACTAAACAAAGGAACATTATAATCGTTCATATCAATCACTTCAAATTCTGTATCATTTAAAAGTGATGCTGCATATGTAGCTAGTTTTTTATTTATAGAAGTAGAGCTGGTGCTTCCTGCAAAGGCAAGTATTTTTTTCATTATTGTTGTTTTTTTCTGAGACAAATGTACTAATTATATTTTTATTTTCCAAGGAATATATTTCCATGTAACTTTTTAAAAACTTTTTAAGAAACAGAAACTTCTACTTCAAGCTAAACTTTTGTAAATTCGCAATAAATTTTTTTGAATGGATATTAACTTCAATAAAAACGAAGATCACAATAAACTTTTGGCCTCGGAATTACGAAGAAGACTTGCGCAAGTAAAATTAGGTGGAGGTCAAAAAAGAATAGACAAACATCACGAGAAAGGAAAGATGACGGCTCGTGAGCGTATTGACTATCTTTTAGATAAAAACGCCGAAAGTATTGAAATAGGTGCTTTTGCTGGTGAAGATATGTATAAAGAGCATGGCGGATGTCCTTCTGGTGGGGTTGTTGTGAAGATTGGTTACATTCAAAAAAAACAGTGTATTGTTGTTGCCAATGATGCTACTGTAAAAGCTGGTGCTTGGTTTCCAATTACTGGAAAGAAAAATTTACGAGCTCAAGAAATTGCGATTGAAAATAAACTTCCTATTATCTATTTGGTAGATAGTGCTGGAGTGTATTTGCCTATGCAAGATGAAATTTTCCCAGATAAAGAACACTTTGGACGTATTTTTAGAAATAATGCGGTAATGAGTAGTATGGGAATTACCCAAATTGCTGCTGTTATGGGAAGTTGTGTTGCAGGAGGAGCTTACTTACCTATTATGAGCGATGAAGCGTTGATTGTAGATAAAACTGGAAGTATTTTCTTAGCAGGAAGTTATTTAGTGAAAGCCGCTATTGGCGAATCTATAGATAACGAAACTTTAGGAGGAGCAACAACTCATTGTGAAATCTCTGGAGTAACAGACTACAAAGCTAAAGACGATAAGGATGCTCTAAACACAATTAAAAATCTTGTTGGAAAAATAGGCGACTATAACAAAGCTGGTTTCAACAGAATTGAAGCTACAAAGCCTAAAGAAAATGAAGATGACATCTTTGGAATCTTACCAAAAGCACGTCATGAGCAATATGACATGAAAGAAATTATCAAACGCTTGGTTGATAATTCTGAGTTTGATGAATATAAAGAAGGTTATGGAAAAACCATTATTACTGCTTATGCTAGAATTGATGGTTGGGCAGTTGGAATTGTAGCCAATCAACGTCAGGTAGTAAAAAATGCAAAGGGAGAGATGCAGTTTGGCGGAGTAATTTATTCTGACTCTGCTGATAAAGCAACGCGATTTATTGCTAATTGTAATCAGAAGAAAATTCCGTTAGTTTTCTTACAAGATGTAACAGGGTTTATGGTAGGTTCTAAATCTGAGCATGGAGGAATTATAAAAGACGGCGCTAAAATGGTAAATGCAGTAAGCAATTCTGTAGTACCAAAATTCACAATTGTTGTAGGAAATTCTTACGGAGCAGGTAATTATGCGATGTGTGGAAAAGCTTATGATCCTAGACTAATTGCTGCTTGGCCAAGTGCAGAACTTGCTGTAATGAGTGGAAATTCGGCCGCTAAAGTTTTACTACAAATAGAAACAGCTGCCTTAAAGAAAAAGGGAGAAGAAATTACCAAAGAAAAAGAAGAAGAATTATTCAATCAAATAAAATCACGTTACGACGAACAAATATCTCCTTATTATGCTGCTGCCAGAATATGGACAGATGCTGTAATTAACCCATTAGACACTCGTAAGTGGATTTCAATGGGAATTGAGGCTGCTGACCATTCTCCTATAGAAAAAAAGTTTAATTTGGGTGTGATACAGGTGTAAAGAAAAGAGTAAAGAGAAAAGAGAAAAGAGAAAAGAGAAAAAAGTAAAGAATTTAGAATTTAGAAAACTTACAACAATACTGCATGGGAAGAGCATTTGAATTTCGAAAAGCACGTAAAATGAAACGTTGGTCGGCAATGGCCAAAACGTTTACCAGAATCGGAAAAGATATAGTAATGGCTGTAAAAGAAGGCGGTCCTAATCCTGAAACAAACTCAAGATTAAGAGCTGTCATTCAGAATGCCAAGGCAGCTAATATGCCAAAAGACAATGTTGAACGTGCGATTAAGAAAGCTTCTGATAAAGATACTGCCAACTACAAAGAGGTTTTATTTGAAGGATATGCTCCGCATGGGATTGCTATTTTGGTAGAAACCGCTACCAATAACAACAACAGAACTGTTGCAAATGTAAGAGCTGCATTTAACAAATGTGAAGGAAATCTTGGAACTTCTGGATCGGTTGTTTTTATGTTTGATCACACGTGTAACTTCACCGTTAAAAAAGAAGATATTTCTATCGATATGGAAGAGTTAGAATTGGAGTTGATTGATTTTGACGTTGAGGAAGTATTTGATGATGAAGAAGGAATTATCATTTATGCACCTTTTGAGCAATTTGGAGCCATTCAGTCTTTTTTTGAAGAAAACAACGTAGAAATTATTTCTTCTGGTTTTGAGAGAATTCCAACTTCAACAACCAAATTAAATGACGAACAAAAAGTTGATGTAGAGAAACTTTTAGAGAAGTTAGAAGAAGATGATGATGTTCAAAACGTCTATCATAGCATGGTCGTTGAATAGTAGTCAAAGAAAAGAAGAAACAAGTTTTGCATAATTCATGAAAAAACTCTTAAGAATTTTATTCATTCTTGTACTGACTTCTATTTTTATTCTTGGTATAGTTATCTTATATACCGAAATAGCTGGCCATGATATTGCTTACAAATTAGAAAGTGACCCTAGCTTACTAATTCCTCTTTTTTATACTTTAGTTTGTATTCCTAGTATTATTTTTAATGTCAAAAAATTTACTGCTAGTTTTGATAGAAGCACGGGTTTTTACAAAATTATTCGAATTAGTGATCTTGTATTCGCTGTTTCATCATTTTTATTATCTGGAGCAGCCGTTGTTATGCTTATAAAAAACAATCTATTCTTCAATCAAACTGGTGTTGGTTCTGAATTTTTTATCATAAGAGATATTATTTTCCTACTCTTATTCGTGATAAGTATTCTTCTTTTTATAGATAACCTAAAAGTTCATAAAACTCCATTAGAAAAAGTAGCTTTAGATTCCATTGATGATATCGGTGGTAGTTAAAAATCAGTTTGCCTGAATTCTCAAAATATCAAATCCAATGTTTTTTGACGTTGAATTTTTTTTGTTTCTGTCTCTACAAACTGTTTGACAAAAAAGATCTCTTTAGGTTTTTCGTATTTAGAAAGTGTTTTGAGATTTCTCATTTCATTCGAAATGACAGTATCAAAATCTCCTTCCACGACAAGAATTAATTTTTCTCCTAGAGAATCATCTGAAATTCCAGCAACAAAGAATCGCGATTGTATACATTCTGAAAGTTTTCTTTCTATCTCTTCTGGATGTAATTTCACTCCTCCTGAATTGATCACATTGTCATAACGTCCTTTCCAAAGAAATTCTGTTTCTGAAATTAATTCTATGACATCATTAGTAACAATTGTTTCATCTGAAACCTTTGGAGCTTCAATAACCAAGCAATTTCTGTTATCTTGTTTTATGGAAATATTTGGTAGAATCTGATAATGAGGTTTCTCACATTCGTTAGAAATGACAGTTCTCAAATGATTTAACTTTTTAACAGCAATATGTGTAATAGTCTCCGTCATTCCATAAGTGGCATATACTTGAGTAGAAACTTCCTGCAACTGCTTCTGTAATTCTAATGACACCACTCCCCCACCAACAATCAGTTTTTTGATTTGAGCTAATTTATCAAGTGAGTTTTTTAATTGTAACGGCACCATTGCAGAAAAATCGTATGATTTGTTATTGTGTTGTAATGGCGAAGAATCAGGCTCAATTACATCAATATTCCAGCCTAAAACCATAGCTCTAACAATCATCATTTTACCGGCAATAAAATCAATAGGCAAACAACACAAAGCTGTTGTTTTGTTGCTAAGTTCAAAGAATTCTCCTGTAGCCTTAGCAGAGTTAATCATGTATTCTTTTTTTAACTCTATTGCTTTTGGTTTTCCAGTAGATCCGGATGTTTTTACTGTAATCGATTCTTCATCAGAAAACCAATCTTTTAAAAAATCACATAGAACATTTGATAAAGTATTTGAATACTCCATGATTTCCTTTGCAGAAACAAAAGAAATTCCATTTAATTGAAAATCTTTATGAACCAAGTTCATCAATAACCGCAGAATTTACAGGTTCTTCTACTTTTCCAAATAATTTATCCTTCCAGTTTGTCCATCCATACTTTTTAGTAAAAATAAACAGCACTATTGGATACAAAACAAACACAGGTAATAACATTTCTATTCCAAGTGTAGGTTCAGAGATATCTACATACAAAGCATCCGTTTGAAAAACGGTCCAATCTGTTGTTACAAAAAGAGCTGCTAATACATTATTTACAGCATGCATACCTATAGCCAATTCAGCTCCTTCATCTAATAAGGTTGTAATTCCAAAAAAGAATCCAGTTCCTATATAAAAAACTAAAATGGTATATCCCAACTTATCTATCTCTGGATTGAAAATATGGAGTACTCCGAAAACCACAGACATAATAATAAGTGGAGCCCACCTATTTTTAAGCCAAAGCGCTAAACCTTGCATATAATATCCTCTAAACAATACTTCTTCTAAGGTAGTTTGCAAAGGAATAAACAGTATGGAAACTAAACAAAGCGTGAAAAATGGAATAGGTTTAAAATTCCAAACATAATTTTCAGGAGCTAAAAATATATCTATTCCAATAAATCCAATTGTAACTATTCCCCAAATGGCTACACCATACCAGACTCTTTTCCAATCTATTTTTTCTCTAGATGTAACAACCCAAGAGAATTTTTTCTTGTGCATTCCTTTTAAAATTAGAATGAAAAATATGAGAGGTACTATAAAAGATAAAAGTATGAGAAACAAGTATAGATTAGAATCTATTCCAAGATCTGCAAAATTATTTTGCCCACTTTCTGTAAATAATTGCATATCGCCTCCAACTTTACTTAGTGCTAAAAAGGTAATTGGGAGTTGCCCTAAAATACTTGTGAAAAAAATGACAAAGAACATCACTATGTACATCCACCAATCGTTTCTTCCTTTGTATCCTGTTTGAAAAAAATTCATACTATTCTAAATTAAAATTCCAATTTTTGGTTTTATTGTATTGCAAATATCCACTTTTTACTTCTAACGGACTTTCAAAGTTATTTGTAAACAAACTTCCTGTTCCTAATCCTTGTGGCATGTTGTTATCAAGAGTGTGTGTCCATTGCGCTATTGCATTCAACCCTACATTACTTTCCAAAGCACTTGTTATCCACCATCCTATCTTGTTTTTATCAGCAAGATCAATCCACTCTTTACTTCCTTTAAATCCTCCAACCAAACTTGGCTTAAGAATAATATATTGTGGATTTATTGTTAGTAGTAATTCTTTTTTCTTTGTTACATCAAAAACACCAATTAATTCTTCATCTAATGCTATTGGTAAAGGAGTTTGTTCACAGAGCTTTGCCATTTCTTCTAACTGCTTAGGTTTAATAGGCTGCTCTATAGAATGTAATTGATATTCTGAAAGTTTTTTTAATTTCTCTAGAGCTTCCTTAGGTGAAAAAGCTCCATTTGCATCTACTCTTAATTCTATATCTGAGATTGAAAATTCATCACGAATTGATTTTAACAAACCGAGTTCGGTTTTAAAATCTATGGCACCAATCTTCATCTTAATACATTGAAAACCTTGAGTTATCTTTTCCTTGATTTGAGACTTCATAAAGTCTTTGTCTCCCATCCAAATTAAACCATTGATATTAATGGCTTGTTTTGATTCTGTGAAATTTGATGGAAACAACAAAAATGGGTCTTCACTTTTTAAGGAAAGAAAAGCTTGTTCTAATCCAAATTGAATACTGGGAAATTCTTTGAGTTCAAGAAGTAATTGATCTAATCCTAGCTTGATATTTTCACAAGTCCACTTCAATTTCTCTTCATAATCTGGAAGATCATCGATACTTAAAGTTCTTAAAATACCGCATTCACCAATTCCTTTCTTTTCATTTTCTTCTAGAATTATGAACCATGTTTCTTTGGTTTTTAAAATACCTCTTGAGGTTCCACTTGGCCTTTTAAAGTTTAGTATGTATTTATGATAACTTGCCCTCA
Organism: Pseudotenacibaculum sp. MALMAid0570; assembly: GCF_040151415.1. Taxonomy (NCBI): domain Bacteria; kingdom Pseudomonadati; phylum Bacteroidota; class Flavobacteriia; order Flavobacteriales; family Flavobacteriaceae; genus Pseudotenacibaculum; species Pseudotenacibaculum sp. MALMAid0570. The sequence continues at coordinate 245,195 of NZ_JBDKWF010000049.1, read as the reverse complement.
TTTTATAAGTCTTTGACCATTACATCAAATTGAAAAAATTCTTTTCCTATTTGAAAATCGTGCTCACCCATTACTTTAAAATCATTTTTCAAATAGAACTGAATAGCTCGTTTGTTTTCTTTTAAAACCGACAACCAAATCGCTTCGCTTTGATTGTTTTTTGCTTCAGTTAGCATTTCTTCTTGAAGTTTTGAACCAACTTTTTTGGATAAAAAATTTTTTAGCACATAGATTTTCTGCAATTGTGATACGTTTTTACCAGAAACGAATTCAGAGGATGAATTTAGCTTAAGTTTGGCATATCCGACAGGAACATCATTCCACAGTCCTAACCAAAAAATATTGTGTTGCTTTTTTATACTCTCTGAAATCTTTTCTAAAGAAAAAGTGCGATTAAAATATTCTAATAGATCATTGGGATCTCTGAAATAATGCCCAAATGTTTCGTTAAATGTTATTTTAGCTAGTGCAGAAATAGTTTCAACATCATTTTGAGTTGCGATTATAATCTGTACTTGGTCACTCATTATTTATTATATAAAGCTACTCTATTTCCTTCGGTATCAAGAATCACAGCCATATAACCGATCTGTTCTGAAATAAGTGTTTTGTCTTGCAAGACTTTTCCTCCTGCATCTTTTACTCTACTAATTTCATTACTTATATCTCCAGACTGGGAATTGAAATAAACCAATGCTCCGTCTGTAGCAGACGGAATATAATCTTCATGCAAAACCAAAGAACCACTTATACCGGGTGCATTGATTTCTTCTGCTGGGGGAAACCAGCCCATAATTACACCTTCAAGATCGTGAATAGAAATTTGTATTTCAAATACAGATTCATAGAACTTTTTAGCTCTTTCCATATCGGTTACTGGTAATTCAAACCAGCTAATCATATTTACTTCCATGAGTTACTGTTTTTCTGCAAATTCTTTGAAATTTTCCAAATATTTTTGATCGATTCCTTTAAATGTTCCTTTGAAATAAGGAAACACACAATTTAAAATGTATGACTTTCCTTGATATGCAACATTTAAAATAATTTTTGTTTTGCTTCCTTCAGACACAAAACTATAATCATCTGTTTTAAACATCCCTTCTGCATCAAAATAAAGTGTAACCTTTTCGTTCTCCACAAAAGCTAAAACTTTCTCTTTCATTGTCATTACCTGACCTTCATTGTCCATTGTAATTCTGTACTCACTTCCTGTAATTCCAGGTTTCTCATTAATGGCTTCTATTTTTGTGATTTCTGGAATCCATTCGCTAATTGTAGATTGATCATTAAAAATTTTAAAAGTTTCAGAGAGTGGTTTGTTAATTTCTATCTCCATAGTGTAATTACTCTCTTTGACAACCAACCCTGTGCCAAAGAAAATAAGCGTTAAAGCTACCAATATATATAAGATGATTTTTACGGCTTTCATATAGTTTGTTTTAGTTTTTTCTTCGTTTTAATCTTCTTCTAAGAAGTAACACCAATATAATTCCAATGATGATGAATGGCCAAGTACTTACTATAAATAATAAAAATGATTTTACACTTTTATAACCATCTTTAAAAGCATTCTTAAACTTTTTCGAGAAACTTGACTCATTTGAAACTACTTTGTAAAATGATACTTCTAATGTGGAGAATGATATTTGATCTTTAAGGAATTTCATTCTTCCTTCTGCAGATTCTATATCTTCTCTAAGTTTTCCTACTTCTCTTTCTACTTCTAGTATTTCTTTTACGTTTTTAGCTTTTTTTAATATTTCTAGATATCTTTTTTCAAGTTCTTTTTTATTCTTTAATCTAGATTCTAAATCAACAAATTCTTCGGTTACATCTTTAATCTTGATTTGACGATAATCAAACTTCTCAACTCCTTTAGAAATATCAATGATTAGTGAATCAAATTTTTTTGCAGGAACTCTTATGTTTAAATGGATATTTTGCCTATTATCTAGTTCATTTTGACTATCTCTCGAAAGATAACCTCCATGTTTTAAGACTAACTGATTGATTCTAATTTTGGTTTTACTTAAATCATTAGTTTCAAAAGTGAGGTTCCCATTTTTGATTAACTTTCGATTCGAGTAATCAGCATTTTCATTCGAGTTTTTAGAGTTTACAGAAAATTTTAAATAACCATTATTCCTATTTGATAAAATTTCATCAGTATTAAAATTATCTGAGTAAGCTAGATATTCTGTTTCATTTACAGAATCATCTGAGTTACATGAGAAAATTAAGAGTAACATTACGCAAATACCTAAAATTCTATTTTTCATATTTTATTTTTTTACGTTAAACTACTAGGCCTATCCCAAAAAGAATAGAAAATAAAAAAGTACTTAAGGCTACTATCTTTAATTGTCCGTCTAACTGAGATTCATCTTTATTATGATATACAAACAACATGTGTCTGAATAACGGAATATAAGCAATTAAAAAGATAAATTGTATCGGTTTAACATAATGCATAGATATATATGCTAATGCAAATAATAATGAAGCGCCAATTAAATAGTAATGATAGTATTTAGCAAATTCGTTTCCTATTTTAACAACTATGGTGTTTTTCCCAACTTTTTCATCATTTACTCGATCTCGCATATTATTTAAATTCAATACAGCAGTACTCAGCATTCCAACAGAAAAAGCAGGTAAAAAAATATAAAAGTTAATCTCTTTAGTAAATAAAAAATAACTTCCCACAACGCTTAACAATCCAAAGAAAACAAAAACAAAAAAATCGCCATAACCGCTATACCCATAAGCAGTTTTCCCGACGGTATATTTAATAGCTGCTGCTATGGAAGCTACTCCCAATAAAAAGAACAAAATAGAATACTGAAAATTGTCTTTTCCAAAAGCTAAGTAAATTAAAAACAATGCAGTTATAAGAGTAATAATTGTTGTAACTACCATTGCTTTTTTCATCTGGTTAGGAGTAATTGCTCCAGAAGCTACCATTCTTTCTTCGCCTTTTCTTTCGTTATCAGTTCCTTTGACTCCATCTCCATAATCATTAGCAAAGTTTGATAAAACTTGAAATCCAATAGTGGTTAATAATGCTAATAAAAAGACTACCCAATCGAACATATCTTTAGACAAGGCTATGAGACCTCCAACAATAATTCCAGAGATTGAAAGCGGTAATGTTCTTAAACGTGCTGCTTTTATATAACTTTTTACATCCATGGTTTATTATTTGTTTCTACTTTATATAAAAGGTAATTGTATATCTTATTGGCTGTTTGTTTCTTTACACAAGGAATTCTAATCTTTCCAGAAGCCGTTTGTAAAACTAAATCTACTAAATCTCTTCGTTCTTGAAAAATAGTTTGTTTCATCTTTACATTTTGGACTTTGAATAATTCAAAATAGGTATAATGCGTTTCTATTAATCCCTTTCCTACCAACAATAGTTCATCAGTAATTGTATAAAATCTCTTTTTGAACTTTTTATGAACTAAAAAATAAAACAATGGAGCTAAAAAAATATTAGCAAAGAATACATTTGTATTCGAGTATATAAGATAGGTTACAAAGTTTAAAAGCAACAATAAGAATAAACTTTGTATAAGCATTCTTATTTTATAATACACATCTGGATGTTCTTTTTGCTGATTTTCTAGAGCATCTGTATAAAATAGATAATCTTTTAGCTTTTGCACTTGTTGTATCTTACATCCAACAACACGTATCAGTTTATCTTTTTTCTTTTTTACTTTTCCGCTTACTGCTTGCTTAAAAGTGACATAGGAAATTCCCGCCCATCTTTTTAAGGGGTTCGTAGAGATAGTAATGCTTTGTACTTTTTGCTTTTTTAAAATGATAGACTTCTTGGTAAATAATCCTTGACTAATTTCTAAAGCTGTTTTTTTGATAAAAAGTGTCAAATTAAAATGACGAAGAAATACTCTAACAAAAGAACTTATAATAGCAATAACCAATAAAAAAAATAGAAGTATTGCTATTAGAATAATACTTCCAAATACAACCTCAGCTCCTTGATCTATAAAGTTCCCTACAAAATCTTTATGTCCAAAGCTTTCAAAAAGCTGTTCTATTTGTTGAAAAAAACCAATTAAAATGGCTAAAAACAGTACTAAACTTTGCAAGTGATTTTCTGTTAAGCTCACTTTTAATAATTCTTTGGGATGTATTCTTAACAAAGGCTTTTCTTCTTCCTTTTTAGTAGTTGCACTAGATATTGAAGAAATTGAAATTTGAGCCTTTAATGCTTTGGCTTTGCTATGGGATAAGGCTTTAATCTCAATCTCGGTTTTTTGAGACCCTGCAGTTTCAATGCCTACTCCGTATACATTAATAACTTGTTGAATTACGTTTTGTTTGAAATTGATATTTTGTATTCTATCAAATGAAATAGAAATATTGGTCTTTTTTAGAATTCCTTTTTTCAAAATAAAGTGACCATCTTCTATTTTGAACTGAAAATTTCTGTAGGATATATAGGATCTGATTAAGGTGAAAATAAAAACGATAATGACTCCTATATAAATATAAATCAACTGATCTTCTGAAAATTTTGAAAGTCGAGTTAAAAAAATAGCGGCTAGTATCCAAGTCTGCTTTAATACTTTGTACAAGGCATCTCCATAAATAACTAAGATTCCTTTTGAGGATTGTCTTGAGAATTCGGAAAAAGAATATTGATCATTCATTAATCTTAGAACTAATAAATTCTTTAATTCTTAGAGCTTCTTCTTTTTTGATTCCGCTTATATCAAGATCATCACTACTATCACCCGCAGTATATACACTTAAAGATGATAATCCAAAATATCTTGAGATAGGTCCTTCATCAATTTCTACGTGTTGAATTCTAGAAAAAGGAACCGTAGTAATTGTTTTAACAATTACACCACTTTTGTAGGAAAGATCTTTTTCTCTTAATGCATATTTTCTTCTTTTAAACCCTACAATCAAATACAAAAAAATAAGTGCAAAGACCATAAAAAACAGCACATAAATAAGTGTAATGTATTCTGGAATACTCTCGTTTAGTTTTTTATTTATAAAAAAAACTAGGCCTATAAATACAGGTATAAATACGAAAAAGGTATTGATTAAAATTACTTTTAAGTAATTCTTATGGATTCTTTGAAATTCAACTTTTGAAATGTCTGGTAAGTCAGTAACTACATCATTCTTGAATGTACTCATAAACAATGATGATTACAGATTATTTGCCTCAGCAATTAATTCGGCAATATCCTTTACTTGAATTTCTGCTTCTTTTTCGTGAAATTTCACTCCATCTGTCATCATTGTATTGCAATATGGGCAGCCCGTTGCAATTACTTTTGCCTTGGTTTGCAAAGCATCCTTGGTACGTAGTACGTTAACATCCATATCTCCTTTTTCTGGCTCTTTGAACATTTGTGCACCACCTGCTCCACAACATAAAGCTCTGTTTTTGTTACGTTTCATTTCTACAAGGTTTACTCCAAGTCTACGAATTAAATCTCGTGGCGATTCATATTCATCATTGCCTCTTCCTAGGTAACATGGGTCATGAAAAGTTATTTTTTCTCCCTTCATAGAATCGTTAATAGATAATCTACCTTCTTCTATTAACTGCTTTATGTATTGGGTATGGTGATATACTTCATAAGTACCTCCTAAGCCTGGATATTCATTCTTCAAAGTATTGAAAGAATGAGGATCGCAAGTGACAATTTTTTTTATTTCGTAAGCATTTAAAACTTCGATGTTTGTCATTGCCTGCATTTGAAATAAGAACTCATTTCCCGCTCTTTTTGCTGCATCTCCTGTTGAACTTTCTTCTGTTCCTAATACAGCAAAATCTACATTGGCTTGCTGTAAAATCTTTACAAAAGCTCTTGTTATTTTCTTAGCTCTATCATCATAACTTCCTGCAGAACCAACCCAAAACAACACTTCTGGTTGTTTTCCTTGAGCCATCATTTCTTCCATTGTAGGTACATTCATATATTGAGTTTTTAGTGCTTAGTTATTAGTGGATCTTCATTGATATATTAATTCATTTTCACACTGAATTATTCGTCTTTCCAATTTAATCGATCCATAGGACTGTATTGCCACATAGCTCCATTATTCTCAACATTGGTCATCATCATATTCAGTTCTTGAGGAGCAGCAGATTGTTCCATTACTAAATATCTTCTCATATCCATTATAATAGATAAGGGATCAATATTTACAGGACATTCTTCTACACAAGCGTTACAACTTGTACAAGCCCATAATTCTTCTGGTGTGATATAATCGTTTAGTAATTGTTTCCCATCATCTTTAAACTCGCCGTTCTTATCTATATTTTTCCCAACTTCTTCTAAACGATCGCGAGTTTTCATCATAATTCCTCTTGGTGATAGTTCTTTTCCAGTTAGGTTTGCTGGACAAGAAGATGTACAACGACCACATTCTGTACATGTGTATGCATTTAATAATTGAATACGATTTAAATCCATTACATCACTAGCTCCAAATTTTTCCGGAACATCTTCCTCAGTTCCTTCGGCTGGCATAGCATAAGGATCTGCACTTGGATCCATCATCATTTTCACTTCGTTAGTAACAGATTCTAAGTTATTAAACTGTCCTTTAGGATTCAGATTCGCATAGTAGGTATTTGGGAATGCTAATAGAATATGTAAATGCTTAGAGTAGTATAAATAATTTAAGAAAATTAAGATTCCCACAATATGTACCCACCAAGCTGATCTTTCAATGAAATGAATTGTATCTGGAGACAATCCTGAAAACCAAGGTGCAACAAACTGACTTATTGGATTACCAACTCCTGCTTGTTGAAAGCTAGGATCTGTAGCATTCATGACAATGAAAAGTGTCATTAGAACCATTTCAAAATACAGAATGAAATTTCCATCATTTTTTGGCCATCCTTTCATTTCTTTATTTAAGAAACGTTTCAATCGTATCGCATTTCTTCTCAACCAGAAAATAATTACAGATACAAAAACTAAGATTGCCAATATTTCAAAAGTCCCTATTAAGAATCCGTATACTGATGCGCCCAAAATAGGTTCAAAAACACGGTGAGTTCCTAACAATCCATCAATTACGATTTCTAAGACTTCTATATTGATAATGATAAATCCGATATAAACAATTATATGGAGAATTCCTGCAATGGGTCTGCTTACCATTTTAGATTGCCCTAATGCAACTCGTATCATATTCTTCCATCTTGCAGATTTATTATCTGAACGATCTACACTTCTTCCTAGTTTGATATTTCTGATCAATTTTCGAACATTCATTGCAAAGAATCCAATTCCTGCAATTAATACGATCGCAAAAAGTATGTTCGATAGGTATTCCATATATTTGGTTTAGTTAATTATTGATGATTCCAGTTTGTTTCGTCACTTGAATCGTTAGGAGACAAGCCTAAGATATCTCCTTTTGTTGAAACTCCCAAACCAAGTACAGTTCTATTTGCATAATTAAAATAACTCACTACTTGGTTGATTTCAAGAATTTCGCCATCAGTTAGGCCCAACTCACGTAAAGCAACTACTTCTTTTTCTTTGATATTACTAGCTTCCAAGGTTAACTTTTCGGCATAGATTAATCCTTGTACAAATTTATCGTTTAAAATGTTTAGAAACATTCTATTTTGCAGTCCTTTTCTTATTTCTTCTGAGCGATTGTCATCTTTCAACAATCTTTTCAAACCAGAATAATGGTGTTCTATGCAATACTCACAATGATTTAACATGCTAACATAAACTCCTAAGACTTCTAAGTACCATTTTGGTAATGTGTTATTGCTATTATGCAACACATTTTTGTACAATGACATATGACCTACCATAGTGTGAGGCCTTAATCCGTGTACCATCATAATATTGTCTACATTATGATTTGGTCCAGTAACCTTATCGTATAATCTTCTTAGTTTTCCTGTAGATTCTTTATAGGATATGAGTTTGATCCAACTCATTTTTTATTGGAAACATTATTCTTGTTATTCTCTGCGTTATAGCCTTTTGCTTTTTTTCCAAATAACGAGAAGTGTACAAATCGTTTTGGATTCAACTTCATTTCTCTTAGTAATTCTTCCAATTCTTTAGAGGCATTGGTTAGGTTCACATACAATGAATCGTTGGTAACTAATTTTCCTATGGTTCCTTTTCCTTGTTCTATTCCTTCTAACAATCCATTTACATTGTCTAAAGTTCCTTGTAAGGTTTTTATGGTAAGTCCAACATTTGAATTCACTAATGTATCGGATATTTTTGCAAAATTCTCTGTAATTGTCTTTGTATTCTCTAAAGTAACATCAAGACCCGAACCTGTAGAATCAATCATTTGATTTAAAGAATTCAATGTTTTATTTACTGAAGAAACTGTAGTTTCAAATCCACGAATTGTTCTTTTGAAACTTTTTCTAGTATCGGTATCTAAAACATCATTCAAAGCAATTAGTAAAGAATCTGCTTCTATGATTACTCTTTCAACTTTGGCCTTTAATGGATTCAGTGTTTGTCCGACTGAAGTAAATATATCAGATTCTATTTCTCCAGTTAGATAATCACCAGAAACAGCAATTTCGCCTTCATAGCTTGGAATAATTGCCAATGCTTCTCCTCCAATAATTCCAGTTGAATAGATTTTAACAATACTTTCCTTTGAGAATTCGATGTCATTATCCAGCGAAATCTTTACAATTAATTTCCCTTTCTTTTCTGGGCTTGTATTGAAATCGATTTCAGAAACTTTTCCTACTTGCAGTCCATTTATACTTACAGTACTTGCTTTATTAAGCCCTCTAATGTTATCGTATTCGATATAAAAAACTCTTGAACTTGCTTCAAATAAATTTTGACCTTTTAAGAAATTATATCCCCAAATGAAGAGTGCGATAATAATAACTGATACAATTCCTGTTTTTACTTCTCTAGACATCGTTGCATTTTTGTACTACAATAATACTCATTTTTTTCCTCAGAAAGGAAGGTCTTGTCATCTATTTCAATGCTTCTGAAAGCGACACTTTTTCTCCATTCTTAAATGCCACAATAAACGCAGATGAATATCCTTTCTTCTTAGCTAAGGCGAAAGAGGTCTTAGTTTCATTGTAATTGGAAGAATGACCATAATAATACTTATAATACTTTCCTACTTTTACTCTTTCTACATTTTTTAGCCCTTTAAAATTATATGCTTTTGTTTTAATTCTTTTACGGCTAGATGCTATTTGTATTTTAAATAAAATATCTTCTTTTACTTCTTTGTCTTTAACAATTGACTCTTTCTCTTCAAATTCTACAACTTCATCATCAGTATCTATTGTATTCAATTTAAGTTGATTGATATACTTTTTAATTGCTTTGGCTATAGACTTTGCCATTTGTTGTTGTCCTTTTTTAGAATTCAAATACCTTCCTTCATTCTTATTGGTTAGAAATCCTAATTCGATTAAGACGCTTGGCATATATGTTTGATGCAATACTATAAAACCAGCCTGTTTTACACCTCGATCTCTTCTTTTTAAATTACCTCTAAAATTCTTTTGAACACTGTGTGCTAAAGACAAACTCTTGTCTAGGTTTTCTTCTTGCATTAGAGACAACCCTAATATTGATTCTGGTGAGTCAGGATCGAAGCCTTTGTACCTTTCTTTATAATTTTTTTCAAGTTTTATAACGGCATTTTCTTTTTTAGCTACTTCAAAGTTTTGCTTATTGGCATGTAATCCTAACACAAATGTTTCTGTTCCGTAAGCATTTGAATTATGAGCATTGCAGTGAATAGAAACAAATAAATCTGCTTTCGCCTTATTGGCAATTTCACCTCTCTTCCAGAGGTCAATAAACACATCTTTCTTTCTTGTGTACTTTACCTCAATAGAAGTTTCGTTTTCTAATTCTTTGCCTATAGCTAGAACTACTTTTAAAGCGATATTTTTCTCTCTGTATCCGTTTCCTATATTACCTGGCTCGTATCCACCATGTCCAGCATCTAACATGACTGTGAATTTTTGTTTTTGCGAAAATGATTCAGATGGAAAACAGAATAAAGCAAAGAATAAAGCAAAGGATAATGCCTTAAAAAGCTTGGTACTAAATTTGCTGTTTTGTAAGAGTTGTATGAACAAAATTTAACTAATTTTGGCGTTTCAAATTTGGTGCTTCAATTATTGAGCCATATTTTTACCCAGACACAAAAATAGCATATTAAAATATTGCAATCAAATCTGTCCTATATACTTCTAATCTTGTTGTTATTTTGTTCATTCAATGTAATATCTCAAGATATTAAACCTAAAGGGAAAGCGATTCCTAGAGAGGTTAAAAAAGACACACTTCCAAAAGTAAAAAAGGACAGCCTCAAACTTATTAAAAAAGACAGCTTGCTTCTTAAAAAAAGAGATACGATTAAAATAGATTCAATAAAACCAAAAGAAGCTATATCTGATTTAATTACTCACACAGCTAAAGATTATACTACGCAAGATGCTAAAAAAAAGACAGTAACACTGTATAATGAAGCGCATGTTACATATACAGATATTGATTTAAAAGCGGGGATTATAATTGTAGATTATTTAAACAATACTTTATACGCCAAAGGGATAAAAGACACTACTGGTTACACACAAAGGCCCGTTTTTAAGCAAGGAGGTCAAGAGTCTGAACAAGATTCTATGATTTATAATTTCAAAACTAAAAAGGCAATTATATACGGTATAAAAACCAAACAAGAGCCAGGAATTATTGTTTTAGGTGAAAAAGCGAAGCGGGTAAATGATTCTACCATTTATATGCGCAAAATTAGATTTACAACATCTGATAAAAAGAATCCTGATTACTATATTGGTGTTAACAAAGCTAAAGTAGTGCCAAATAAAAAGATTGTAGCTGGCTTAAGTAATTTAGTTATTGCTGATGTACCTACACCTTTGTTTTTACCTTTTGCTTATTTTCCATTAGGTCAAAAAAGAACTTCTGGATTTATTATTCCATCTTGGAGTTCAAGCAATAGTAGAGGATTATTTCTTCAAAATGGAGGATATTATTTTGCTATTAACGACTATGTAGATTTAGAATTATTAGGAGATGTTTATTCTAATGGTAGTTGGGCGATACGTTCTAATTCTCAATACTATGTTCGATATAAATTTTCTGGAAATGTAAATTTAAGTTTCGAGAAGATTATTGAAAGTACTCGAGGTTTTGATGACTTTTCTGAAGCATCTAACTTTAATTTTAGATGGAGTCACAGACAGGATGCAAAAGCAAGTCCGAATTCAAATTTCAGTGCATCTGTAAATATTGGTAGTAGCCAATATTTTAGACAATCTCTGAATGAGTTTAACAACTCTAGTTTCTTAAGCAATACTTTTAATTCTTCGATTTCTTATCAGAAAACTTTTGTAGGCACGCCTTTTAATATGAGCTTAACTGCTACACATTCACAAAACACCAATACTGAACTAGTAACGATGACATTACCATCATTACAAGTAAATATGAATAGGATATATCCTTTTTCTGGTAAAGGTGGAATTAAAAAGAACCCTTTTCAGAATATCGGTCTTACCTACAACATGCAAGGTGAATACCGAATAAACACTTCTGAAGAAGAGTTTTTTACTTCAAAAATGTTTGAAACGGCAAGATCTGGAATGCAACATAGAGCAGATGCAAGTACAAATGTGACTCTATTTGACTATTTCACACTTTCTCCAAGTGTTAATTATAGAGAGGTGTGGAGTTTTCAAAGCATCAATAAAACCTATGACCCTACTTCTCAAAATACAGATGGATCTTTTGGAACAGTTGTAACAGATACAATTAGAGGTTTTAGAAGTTTTAGAGAGTATAGTACTAGCTTAAATTTATCGACCAATATTTATGGAACTTTCAACTTTAAAAAAGGGAGATTAAAAGCCATTAGACATACAATAAGACCGTCTATATCTTTCTCCTATAGACCCGATTTTGCTAGCAAATACAATCAGCAAGTACAGCAAAATTCTACAGATCCAACAGATCTACTTACCTACTCTCCTTTTGATCAGGTGAGTATTTATGGTTCACCAAGTAGTGGTTTTAGTAGTTCTATAGGTATTTCTGTGAACAATGTTTTGGAGGCCAAAGTCGCCCCAAAAGACCCAGACAGCGACGAAGAGGATGAAAAAATAACGCTCTTAAACAATTTAAATTTTAGTACTTCTTATAACATAGCTGCAGATAGTTTGCGTTGGTCGCCTGTTAGTATGACTACGGGTACTCGTTTGTTTAAAGATAAGTTAGCAGTGAATTTAAATGCTTCTTTCGATCCTTATCAAGTAAATGATCTTGGTGTAAGAATTAATAAATTTAACAAAGGCATTCTTCGTTTGACTAGTGCTAATTTAACAGCTAATTATTCTCTTTCAAGTGATGATTTTAGCGGAGAAAAAACTACCACTTCTCAGAATACTAATTCTGGAAATGGGAATCAAAATACTCCAGATGTATTAGGAAAAAACATAGATCCTAGCAATAGATTTGCCAATACTCCTAGTAATACTCAAGGCAATAATAAAGAAACTGAAACCGAATTATATCGTGCCAATGTACCTTGGACGTTAAACCTAGCTTATTCCGCTTTTTATGCAAATAATGGTATTAATCCTGGAAAAGTAAGAACACATTCTTTAATGTTTGGTGGCGATTTAGAACTTTCTCCTAAATGGAAAGTTGGTTTTTCTTCTGGATATGATATTTTTAACGGAGGGTTTTCGTTTACACGACTTAATTTTTCGAGAGATTTAGATAGTTGGCGATTGAACTTTAATTGGGTTCCTTTTGGAACCAATCAGTCTTACACCTTCTTTATTGGTGTGAAATCTTCAGTGCTTAGCGATTTAAAATACGATCAAAACAGACCTCCAAACAGAGTGTTATTTTAAACTTATTTTTATGAAACAAATCATTCAAACTTCAAAAGCTCCTGCTCCAATAGGGCCATACAATCAAGCTGTTCTATCTGGAAATACTTTATATACTTCAGGGCAAATTGCTATTAATCCAGCTACGGGCGAATTGCAATTAGGAACTATTCAAGAAGAAACCAAGTTAGTTATGGAAAATATGAAAGCAGTTTTAGAAGCTGCTGAAATGACTTTTGAACATGTGGTAAAAACATCCATTTTTATTTCTGACATGAACAACTTTAACGAGATTAATAAAGTGTATGGTTCTTATTTTGATGACGCTACAGCACCGGCTAGAGAAACCGTAGAAGTAGCTAATCTTCCAAAATTTGTAAATGTTGAAATAAGCATGATTGCTATCAAATAAAATAGCCTGCAAAATGCAGGCTTTTTAGTTTATATTATACTTCTTTATTACAAAGAAGCTGCATATTCGATTAAGTCAACAATTTTTGTAGAATATCCCATTTCATTGTCATACCAAGAAACGATTTTTACAAATTTGTCATTTAGCGCTATTCCTGCCCCAGCATCAAAGATTGAAGTTCTTGTATCTCCTACAAAATCTTGTGACACTACAGAATCTTCAGTATAGCCTAATACTCCTTTCATTTCACCACTTTCAGAAGCTGATTTCATAACAGCACAGATATCTTCATAAGTAGCTGATTTTTCTAATTTCACAGTTAAATCAACAACAGAAACATCCATTGTAGGAACACGAAATGCCATCCCTGTTAACTTTCCATTTAACTCAGGGATTACTTTTCCAACTGCTTTTGCTGCTCCAGTTGAAGAAGGAATAATATTATGTATTGCAGCTCTTCCTCCTCTCCAGTCTTTCATAGAAGGACCGTCAACTGTTTTTTGAGTAGCTGTAGTAGCATGAACTGTGGTCATTAAACCTTCAACAATTCCAAAATTATCATTCAATACTTTTGAAATAGGTGCTAAACAGTTTGTTGTACAAGAGGCATTAGAAAAAATCTTTTGATCTGATTTTAGTTCTTTATTATTAACTCCCATAACAAACATTGGAGTATGATCTTTAGATGGAGCAGACATTACAACTTTTTTAGCTCCAGCTTTTAAGTGTTTTCCAGCTGTTTCTTCAGTTAAAAAGAAACCTGTAGATTCTATAATGTATTCTGCATTTATTTCATCCCATTTTAAGTTTTCAGGATCTCTTTCTGCAGTAATTCTAATTGCATTTCCGTTAACAATTAACTTCCCATCTTTTACTTCTACATCTCCATCAAATTGTCCGTGTACTGAATCATATTTTAGCATATATGCTAAGTATTCTACATCTAATAAATCATTGATTCCTACAACTTGCACATTCTCTCTGCCAATTGCAGACCTGAAAGCTAATCTACCGATTCTTCCAAATCCGTTAATTCCTACTCTAATCATTTTAAAAATTTAATTGTTTTATGTGGTCATAATGTCTGAAACCCTTAGTAGTTCTTTGTTGATTTCATGACCTCCTTTAATTGCTTTTTCTAAATCTGTTGATATGACGGCATTATCTTTTAAACCTACCATCAAGTTTGTTTTTCCATCAAGCAGTAATTCTACTGCTCTTACTCCTAATCTGCTTGCAAGAACTCTATCGAAACAAGATGGAGAGCCTCCTCTTTGCATATGTCCTAAGATTGAAACCCTCACTTCATATTCTGGAAGATTATCTTCTACATAATTTGCTAATTCGTACACATTTTTTCCTGACCTATCTCCTTCAGCAACAACAACTATACTTGAAGATTTGCCTGTTCTTCTGCTCTTTTTTAGGGATTCTAACATTCTCTCTAACCCTAAATCTTCTTCAGGAATTAAGATTTCCTCTGCTCCAGCTCCAACACCAGCATTTAATGCAATAAATCCTGCGTCTCTTCCCATTACTTCTACAAAGAAAAGTCTGTTATGAGATGAAGCTGTATCTCTAATTTTATCAATAGCTTCCACAGCTGTGTTTAACGCTGTATCATACCCTAATGTATGTGAAGTACCATAAATATCATTATCTATCGTTCCTGGAATTCCAATGATTGGGAAATTATATTCTTTATTAAAAACTACGCCTCCGGTAAAAGATCCATCACCACCAATAACCACTAAAGCATCAATTTGATGTTCTAGTAAATTCTCATGTGCTTGTTTTCTTCCTTCTGGTGTACGGAATTCTTGAGAACGAGCCGATTTTAAAATCGTTCCTCCTTTGTTGATGATATTATTTACGCTCCTAGCTGTTAGGGTTACAAAATCACCTTCAATCATTCCTTGGTATCCTCTATAAATACCAATACATTCTGTTCTATAATATGCACATGCTCTTACTACAGAACGTATTGCAGCATTCATTCCAGGAGCATCTCCTCCTGAAGTCATTACTGCTATTTTCTTAACTTTTTCCATAAATTACAGTCGTAAAATTACTTAATAAAACTTACTTAAAATAAAAAAAAAACGAAATCGATTTCGATAAAAACCCTATTTTTAGTAGGGTTTTTATTATCATAAACTCTTACTAAAGATCACATAAAATTCTATCTTTAGCAAAAAGAATTGTTAAAGTATTAGAATCAAAAAATTAATCGATTATGATTGATCAAATATTTGTTTGGATAGGTGCAATTGCTTCAATAATAGGTTTGGTTACCTCGTATCTATTTTTTGTAGATCGAAAACTAAGTAAAAACAAAAGCCTATACTTATTAATAAGAAGTTATACAAAAGAAAATAGAGCAAAGCTTTGTGAAAAAATATTAAATGATTATTCATATAAACATTACAGTTCTTCACATCATTTAATCGCTAAGAAAAATTGGTTTCCTGAAACGCCTATTAAAGTTGAAGAGCGACTTATTACATTTGGTGAAAGCAGTAACGATACTCTTTTGAAAATTCAAAAATTTTCTCAGTTCCCTACAAACGAATCTGGTATCAAATGTAAAAGAATGTCTGAAGCAGTTGAAAAACTTGAAAATCCAAAAAAGTTTGAAAATCGCCAACACTATCGTCTATTAAATTATGAGAATACTTCTCATCCCATTTTCATGTATTCGAATCAAAAAGCTTCTTATTTTGACAAAATAGATTACGGAAGCTTGTTAGAGTTTGAATATGCTAGAAAACACTACTTAAAACAACATCAAAAATTTTCCTTTGCTAGACTTAGGTTTAGAAATAAACTTAAAAATGCTGAGAATATAATGGATAAAGTAAAGGTTTTAACAGGAATAAGTACTTTAACTTTATTACAAGACGGTGATGAACTAAGGTTTATTATGCATCAACGAAATAATGTTGGCTATGCACAGGGGGTTTTTCATGTGGCTCCTGCAGGTGAATTTCAACCAGAAACAGATACTCCAGAGAGGTTTTCTTTAGATTTTTCTTTTTGGAAAAATATCATGCGTGAATATGCTGAAGAAATTGGAACAATTGAAGAACTTGATGGTAATTCTGGTTTTAAAACTGATTATTCAAAACCTCCATTCAGTTTAATGCAAAAGGCTATTGATGAAAATAAAGCTCAATTATTTTATTTAGGTTTTGGATTAGATCCTTTGTCTTTACAAGGAGAAGTTTTAACGGTTTGTGTATTTCAGCATGACACTTTTAAGCATATTTTTCCCAACATCGTTGATAAAAATTCTGAAGGAACTTTATATACTGAAAAAGAAAAGTGGGGTGTTCCTTTTACAAAAGATGTTGTAGATAGTTATATCAACAATAATACTTTACAAGCTGGAAAAGCTATTTTGGAGCTTGTATGGAAATACAGAGATCAAATTAGGATTTCCTAATTCTCTTTAAAATTGATTAATTTTTTATGACGTGTTAAGATGGAGTCTTTTTTCTTCTTAGTTTTCTTTTTTCCATCTTTCTTTTTCAATCCAATTTTCTGAAGGAGTTCTGATAATGTATTAAAGTTTACTTGGTATGACAATCCTATTCCTTGCGTATATCCTTCCTCTTGAGCTGAATATTGAATTTCATTTTGCCTATTAAAAATTACACCTCTAAAATTACCCGACTCATTTAAAAGCACTTCTACTTTTACCTCTCCAACTACACTTGATTGTGTTTGAGTTCCTACTGGAACCCCAACTTTTCCATTGATAATTACATTCTTACTAAGGTTCGTAGAAACTGTAAGACCTACTTGATTTCTTTGATTTATAGCACTTTCTGGATTCTGCGTAGAACTTCCACTATAATCAATTCCTACTTTAAGGGTATTGCTACTAATAATATCCGACAATAAAGATCCAACAATATTTGATGTTGTACCCGTTAATAAATCTACTCCATCTATTCTTGCATTTTCTGGACTAGTAAAACTTCCTAAAGCCAATAAAGAAGCAAATTGTCTCATTTTTGAATTAATATCATTGTCATTCAAAACAAAATCTAACTCTGAATTAATTGTAGATTCTGTATTTGGAATCTGAATATCAAACTCTTGAGTTGAATTAAACAAGCTACCAGATATCTTAGTTATAAGTTCTACATCAACATCACGATTGGAGTTGAAGTTTTCTAATAATACAGCTGGATTTGCTCTTGTTGTATACACTGCGGTTACATTTAAGTTTGCTTCGTAAGGGTTACCGTCCCAAGAGATTGTACCTCCACTTAAAATCTTAAAGGGTTTATCTATAATTCCACCGTATTTTAAATTATAAAATCCATTATCAATTGTAAAATCGCCAAACATATTAAACTTACCACGAGTATTTATTTCTATTTGTAAATCTCCCGTACCACTACCTCTTAATTCACTTCCATTTTCCTCATCTATAACTACTTGAGCAATCGCATCTTTTGTTACTTCTAAATTGATATCGAGATCTACACCTTCTATTGCTTCAATAGCTAATTCCTTTTGTAAATCTTCAGCCTTCTTTTCTGATTTGAAATGGATTAATCTATAGGTATCTACAGACGCTATATCTTTTAATGGAATTACAAAAAGTGTATTAGGCATAGTCTTCGCATTCACATTAATTATAATATTAGATGTTAAACCATAAATACCTGCATTTCCACTTATAAAGCCAGTACCATAATACAATGCTTCTTCTGAATCTTGAGTATCTAAAACCAGTAAATTTTCTGAATCTATTTCTAAATTTAAAGACCATAAATTGAAATTCTGATGCGTAATGGCTCCATTTAAAGTTCCAATTGTTTGATGCTTTGTATCTCTAAGTCCAATATTATTAAACTCAAAGGATTGATTATTTAGGCCTATCGTTGCGTCTCCATCAAAATCATAATCTACATTTAGGTATGGGAATTTTAACCCAGCATCTTTTAAAACCAAACTACCATCCATGTTCGGATTCCTCAAGAATCCTTTCAAAGTAAAATCTCCAGAAGCAGAACCTCTTACACTGGACAATACATCTTCTCCTAATGGACTAAAAGCATTTAATTCAAAATCTTTCATAAACACCTGAAGATCTATTTCAGGGCGAGATTTAGAAAAATCTAATTCTCCGGTAGCATCAATACTTTTAACTCTTTCTCTTTCTAAAGAGAAATCAACTTTGTATTTTTCGTATGAATTTTCACCTTCTACATTTAAAGCTAGATCTCCTTGTTTGAAATCATTGATTTGAAAATCTTTTACCGTTAATGTTCCTTTAGGGCTTAAAAGACTGTCTCTTTGAGCAAAATCTATAATACCGCTTAACTGTCCTTGTAAAGACAAACTATCTACTTCGGGCAAGAAGCTTTCAAGAGATACTTTCTTGAATTCTGCTTGTAAACTTTTATATGTTGAATCTCTTAAAACTCCTTTGAATTTGATTTCTTGATCTTTTGATTTTAGTAAAAAGGGTGAAAAGACATATTCATCTGTTTTAAAATCAAAAACAACTTTGTTGTCTTTGTTGTCTTCTGGGTTGATACTCCAGTCATTATTCTTGAAATTAAAATTAGATTTCTGAATTCCTAATACCGATTTCTTGGCTTCATTAATTGTAAAATAGAAATCCATATTAAAATCTTCTTTCGACAAATCTCCTCCTAAAAATGTTGATTTGAAGTAAAGCGTGTCATTCTGTCTTATATTAACTAAGTTGAGTTTCTTTAAGTTATAATAAGGGGTACTAACATTTTTCGCTGTCAGAAACGAATCATATGGAAGTCTTGGGTTTTTATTATCTGTTCTTAATAAGAGTGTATCTATTGTATTTCCATAAGCTGTAATTCTTGGGGATGAAACTGTTAGTTTTAAATGATCATTATCGGCTTTAATTCTTCCTTTAATTGTAGTGTTAGGAGCAATAGATACTTCTGGAAAGAATATTTCAACTATTTGATTATAAATAGTAAAATCAAAATTTAAAAATTGATGAGGCTCAACCTTGTAAGGATTATAGTTTGAATAAATACTTCCTAAAGCATTTTGTGTTATTGACAATAATTCTTCAAATTTAAAATCTCCTTTCAACTCCCCTTTTACAATATCTTCAGAATCGATTCTAATGTTTTTGATCCCATCTTTTTTTGTTGAGAAAATTAAAAACTGTTTGAATGGATAGGTATCTTTTTGGTTTTTATACTTTATGTTTTTAAAGTTGGCAACACCCACCATATCATTCAATGTATTACCACTTATATCTAAATCTATAACTCCTTCTAGTTCAGAAATACTATCTCTTGTATATAAATTTGTTTCACGTAAATCTGCATAAGTGATGTTTGCATTAAAATCAAATTGATTAACATCATCAGATATGTCGGCAAGACCATCAAACTTCATCTTTAGATTTGGGTCGTTCACATCTAACTTACCATCAAATAAATTGTTGGCATAGTTTCCGTTTACAGATATATTTTGATATTCATATCCATTAAACTCTAATTTGGAAACTTCACCTAATAAAGTAGTATTGATATTGTCTATGCGAAAGCCTTTACCTTCTATAACTTCTCCTTTGAAAGTAATATTCCCAAACAAAGGGTCATTAAAGAATTTTCCAACATTAAAGTCCAACAACTCTATTTCTCCTTCATAAGTAGCCTCGTCTATATCATCAAAATTTTCTATTTCTAGGTCTGTAACAAAGGATCCTACCTCAGAATCTATATCCAAAGTAGCCTCTATATCTCTTGGTGTTAATTTTGTAAAGCCGGATAAGGAAAATGCACCTAGTCTTCGAAATTCGGTTGGCAAAGTTTTTCCTAATAAATTGGGCAGAATATTCTTAAGTTTAAAATAATCTGCTGTGACATATTCTAAATCGCCAGTAAAAAAGAAATCTTCTTGACTCACAGCGTTGATAAAGTTTAGATCGCCATATATTTTTATGCCTTTATCAGAATTCAACCTTAATTTAGTTGCAGAGAAGTTATTAAGTGAACCGTGGAGCTTGGTCGTAAAATGCAATACATCGTTTCCATTAAGTTCATTGTACAACTTCTTTAAATCAAGTACAGATAAGTAACTTTTATCAAATACCGCATCTAATTCAACTAATTCATTGAAGTTTCCTAAGTTTTCTCTTTTATAGTCAAATCTTATTTCAGCTTTTAAATAAGAATGGGGTGTTTTAACAATTGTGTTTTTAAACAACATCGCTTCTTTAGAATACGCAAAATCAGTTTTCAAACTTGTAACCTCAACTCCTCTATTATCTGTAAAATACAAACCTCTTATTTGAGTAGAAACATTGGGACCTTCTATCTTAAAATCTTGAAGATTCCCACCACCATTATAGGCAGCAAAAGCCAAAGAAACTTTATCGTTTTCATTTTCTTGCCTAAAGTTTAAGTTTTCGAGATAAATATTTGAAGTTCGTAATAAGAAAACATTTGATGTAGAATCTCTTGGATTATTATCTTCAAACTTATCCGTAAAAACCGTTAAGTTATCGTCTTCTTCTCCTTTGTATGTTTTTAAATGAAAGTTTATCCCTTTCATAGAAACACTTCCTAAATCGACTTGATTATCTAAAACTCTTTTCGCATTCAACAAAGAAGTTCTCAACCTATCAACAAATATCAAAGTATCTTTATGATGGTCTCTTATTTCAATTTCTTTCAAAGCTACGGTTCCTAAGAGAGATAGATCAACTTTTTTAATTATGATATCCGTTCCAAAGTCTTCATTGATATTCTTTGTAACAATACTAGCAAGCTTAGTTTGAACAGCTGGAATGGAAAAAATAATGACAAGAAATAATAGAAAAAGCACAATGTACTTTAACCATTTTAATACTATTTTTCCAGCTTTTTTGATATACGATTCAGTTAATATTTCCCCTTACAAAAGAAGTAACGCAAAAATAGAGCCTTTCTATACAAAGTACGGTAAAATTAACAAACTATTAAATTTCTGAATTAAAAATAATCCAACAATAATTTAATAGTTAATTTTGCCCATCGAAATGAATGCACAAAAAAAAATATACATTTTAGGAATAGAATCGTCTTGTGATGACACGAGTGCTTCAGTAATTTGCGATGGTGTTGTATTGAGTAATGTGATTGCTAATCAAGAGGTTCATGCGCAATATGGAGGTGTAGTTCCAGAACTTGCATCAAGAGCTCATCAACAAAACATTGTTCCTGTTGTACAACAAGCCATCGAAAAAGCGGGCATTAAAAAAGAAAATTTAAGTGCTATTGCTTTTACAAAAGGTCCAGGATTAATGGGCTCTTTACTTGTTGGAACTTCTTTTGCAAAATCATTAGCCTTAGGGTTGAATATTCCTTTAATAGATGTAAACCACATGCAAGCACATGTTTTGGCTCATTTCATAAAAGAAGAAGACTCTAAAACCCCATCTTTTCCTTTTATCTGTTTGACTATTAGTGGTGGACACACTCAGATTGTTAAAATGAATAGTCACTTTAGTATTGAAATTTTAGGCGAAACTATTGATGACGCTGTAGGTGAAGCTTTTGATAAATCTGCAAAAATATTGGGTCTTCCCTATCCTGGCGGACCTTTGGTTGACAAATATGCTCAACAAGGAAACCCTAAAGCTTTTTCTTTTACCAAACCTAAAGTTGGCGATTTGGATTTTAGCTTTAGTGGTTTAAAAACTGGAATTTTATATTTTATTCAAAAAAATGTAAAAGAGAATCCAGATTTCATCAAGGAGAATTTATATGATATTTGTGCTTCTATTCAGCATACCATTATAGAAATCTTAATGGATAAGCTAAAAAATGCTGTGAAACTAACAGCTATTAAAGACATAGCGATAGCTGGTGGTGTTTCTGCTAACTCTGAAATCAGAAAACGTTTAAAAACAGCTGAACATCATTGGGGATGGAATACCTACATTCCTAAATTTGAATATACTACTGACAATGCTGCAATGATTGCCATTACTGGTTATTTGAAATATTTAGAAAATAATTTTTCTGAAATTTCTACGAGAGCTGAAGCTCGTTTGAAAGTTACTGAATGATATAAAAAAAGCGAACTTTTTAAGTTCGCTTTTTTTTTAATATCTAGCAGATTTCTTTCCTAGTGTTTTAATAGAGCAACCTATTGCTCTTGTATAAGTTTTTTCTGGTTTCTTTCCAGCTAATAAAGCATCAACAGCATCCTCAACAAATTTCTCTTTTACAGCATTAGGGTTCCTAGAACTATCATCAATAGCACCTATGTATTCTACAATATTCTTTTTCCCTTTTTTACTTAAGATGTATACATGCGGTGTTTTAGTTGCACCGTACTTAGGATATACTTTTTGACCTTTGTCAAACAAATAAGGAAATGTAAATCCTTTTTCTTTTGCTCTAACTTTCATAGACGCCATATCATCGCCACTTTTAGCAGCTGGATCATTAGGATTGATGGCAATTACAGGATATCCTTTCTTTTTATATTTCTTGTCTAATGCTATAATTCTATCTTCGTTAGCAACAGAATAAGGACATGTATTACATGTAAATACAACAATAAATCCTTTAGCCTTTTTATAATCTGCTAAAGAAATCATTTTGCCATCTACATTTTCAAGTTTAAAATCCGTAGCTACGTCACCTACTTTGTATCCTTCCTTATCAGGGCCTATTGTAAATGCAGTTGCAACAGCAAAAACTGCAAGGACCAATAATGTTTTGATTGTTTTCATGATTCTTAATTTATAAATGATTCTATTTCGTTTTGTAATTCTTCTTCCGTAAACGATTGTTCGTAAAATTTACGCTTTTTTTTGCTATAGATTAATGTAGCAGGCAAAGCCCCACTCCATTTCTCGCTTATATTTGCAATCCAATACTGCTCATTTGGATCATCAAGCAGTACTACTTTCGATTCTATTTTTTTCTTCTCAACAAAAGGGATGAGTTTTGATTCTTTTTTCTTTGGAAAATCTAAGCTTACTAAGAGTACTTCTACATTGTTACTCTTATATTTTTTATTCGCATTTTCAAAGTAAGGCAATTCTTTTACACAAGGTGCACACCATGTAGCCCAAAAATTCACAACGTATATCTTATCGTCTTTTTTATTGAGTAAAGGTTTTAGATCATCATAATTAAGTGTTGGAATATTGGAGTTAAAAGTAACATTAGATTCCACTTCTTTACTCGCAACTTCTGTAGAGTTTATATTCTCTTTTTTACAAGAGAATATTACAAGAGTAAAACATAGGTATAAAAAAAAGTTCCTCATAGTGTATAAAAATACAAAATAAGAAACCTCTTTGTAATGTTATTAACGAAATCTTAACAGCTACTAACCAAATAGGTCATTTAAAACTTTTGCTAAACGTAATCCGCCTTTTTGTAATTGTGACTTTACTGTTGCAAAATGATCATACATATAGCGATAACTTAATTTCTCATCTTTTTTAGCAGAAGCATAAACTTTCATTGTAATAACTCGAGTTTCGTTTACCCAGTCTAAAACAGATCCTTTTTGAATGGCTTTCTTTTGATTCTTTGAAAACTTATTTAAGTTAGATGTGAGCTCTGAATAACTCATTCCAAAAGATTCAATCATTTTTGTATCCCAAACCGAATGTAAATTTGTTTTGTTCCAGAACCATTCTACCTTAATAGCATTTCCTCCTCTATCTTCCGATCTTCCTATATGTAATGGCTGATGTAAATCACCAACCAAATGAACCAACATCTTCAAATAGAATATCTTATCCTCTTTTGTTGCATTTGGGTCTGAAATTACTTCTTGACATTTCTTTATTCCAGTTATAAGATCTCCTTTAGGATTTTTTTGTGAAGCTTCATAAGATTCTCCATCTTTAAAGTTCACATAATGCCAAGGCTTGTATTTATCATATCTCCTATCAGATTTAATTTCATCAGCATACGTTGATAAAAGTGCTAAACCTTCATTACCAAGTAACTTCTTTAAGTTTCTCTTTGCTTTTTTAGTTAAATTCTTATGCGCTATTTCGCCTACAACTCTATGTCCTGTTTGTCCCCAAAACAATTCATTATCATTTGCAAACACAAATAAGCTTACAAATAAAAATAGGATAGTGATTTTAAATTTCATTGTACTAGTTTTTGATTTCTCTGTTTGCTAAGTTATGAAATATGTGAAACGAAAATTTGGAAATATTAAAAAATATTTTATATCTTTACGATATCATTTTGATATCACTTTAAATTAATTAAACATGGAAGCAGAAAAAATAATAAAACCCGCCAACGGTTATCTAATGTTGGTCATCTTTTTAATACTTTTCTTTGGAAGTATCGCAATGATGATAAAATATGAGAACCCTATCTATGCAATTACAATTGCTTTAGGAATCTTAATGCTTTTCGGATTCATTTTAGTCAACCCGAATACATCTAAGGTTATTCTTTTATTTGGAAAATATGTAGGTACAGTAAAAAAGAATGGTTTGTATTGGGCGAATCCTTTTTACACAAAAAAGAAAATTTCATTAAGAGCTAGTAACTTTGATAGCGAACGTTTAAAGGTAAATGACAAATTAGGAAACCCTGTCATGATCAGTACTATTTTAGTATGGAGAGTTACCAATACTTTTAAAGCTGCTTTTGATGTAGACAACTACGAAAATTTTGTAAGGGTTCAAACAGATGCAGCTGTAAGAAAGTTAGCTAGTATGTATCCGTATGATAATTTTGCCGATGAAGGACATGAAGAAGATATTACGTTACGTTCTAGCGTGAATGAAGTAAGTGAAGCTTTGGAAAAAGAATTAGAAGAACGACTATCTATAGCTGGTATTGAAGTTCTAGAAGCTAGAATTGGATATTTAGCTTACGCACAGGAAATTGCGAATGCTATGTTAAAGCGTCAACAAGCAACAGCTATTGTAGCTGCAAGACATAAGATTGTTGAAGGAGCTGTTAGTATGGTTGAAATGGCTTTGGAAGAATTAAACAAGAAAGACATTGTTGATTTAGATGAAGAAAGAAAAGCAGCTATGGTAAGTAATCTTATGGTTATTTTATGTGGAGACAAAGAGGCTTCACCAGTATTAAATACCGGAACTTTAAATCATTAAAAATCTTTCTTAAAGAGGTTATAATACACTATATAATGAAAAGAGTACCAAAAAATACTGGAACAATATTAGCCTCAACAATAGCTCTAGGTTCTGGAATTGGAACATCTATTGGGTTAGTAGTAGATAATCTTCCTTTAGGTATATCTATTGGAATGTTACTAGGAGCTGCTTTAGGGCTAGCATTGAACATCAATACTAAAAAAGAGGAACACTAAAACTTATGAAAGAATATAAAGTAATTAATTGGAAAATGGGGCTTTCTAGAAATAATGAAAAATTAGAAGACACGTTAAATCAATATGCAAAAGCAGGTTGGACTGTAAAGCATATTGCAGAAAATTCTGCGAGAATAGTTTTCGAAAGAGATAAAAACAGGTAAATGAGAATATTTAAAGAAGAACAACGGTTTACACAAACATGGTTAATAGTTTTAATGACTATGAGTATCCTTGTACCTATCATTTTAATCATTAAAGAATATACATCTGAAAACAGTACAATGAGAACTGTAGAATTTGTATCAACTTTAGGAACAATCATTGGAGTTACACTACCAATTTTCTTCTTTAAACTCATTACTAGAATAGACGAAAAAGGAATACACTATCGTTTTTTTCCATTCCATAGAAAGTTTAGAACTATTCAATGGTCTGATATTGCCGCGGTTTATGTTAGAAAATATGATGCAATTAGCGAGTATGGCGGTTGGGGCTTCAAAGGTGGTTTTAGAAAGAAGAAAGGAAGAGCCATTAACGTAAAGGGAGATATTGGAATTCAATTGGAATTAAAAAGTTTCAAAAAGATTTTAATAGGAACTCAAAAAGAAACTGAAGCAAAAAAAGTGCTTCAGAATTATGAATACAAAGTAAACCTAACAAAAGAAAAATAGTAAAGAAATGACAAGAATCATAACATATTTAATGATCTATGTAGCTGGAATGACAATTTCTTATGCACAGGTAAAATCTGAAGATTTTCTTATTAAAAATGGAGATATAGAATTACCAGGCACATTAACCTATACAGAAAAAGCAAAAGACCTAGTAATATGGGTTCACGGTTCTGGAGATGTAGATAGGAATGGCAATCAAAGAAGTGCTAATATAAAAGCAAACTATATAAAGCAATTAAGAGACGAGCTCAATAAAAATGATATTGCTTTTTTTAGTTATGATAAAAGAACAGCGAATCCAAAAAACGCTGCGTTTTTAAAAGATATTGTTTTTGATAACTTGGTAGATGATGCTAAAAAAGTAGTGAGTCATTTAAAAGACAAGTATGAATATAAAAGTATCACTTTAGTAGGCCACAGTCAAGGATCATTAGTAGCTATGTTAGCTAAAGAAGGTGTAAACAAATACATATCACTAGCTGGTCCTGCAGAATCAATAGATCAAGCAATTGTACGTCAAGTTACCAATCAGAATGCTGAAATAGGAAAAAAAGCTTCAGAACATTTCAAAGAACTCAAAGAAACTGGAGACGTAAAAAATGTAAATCCATATTTGACAAGTATATTTGCAAAACAAAATTTTCCATTTATTAGAAATTGGATGTCTTACAATCCAACGGAAGAAATTAAGAAAGTAACTATTCCAACGCTTATTATCAATGGAGATAAAGATATACAAGTTACTGTAGATGATGCAAAAGCATTACACGAAAGTAATTCCAATGCTAGACTAGTAATTATTGAGAATATGAATCATGTTTTAAAGATTATAGAAAAAGATTCAGACAATCTTCCTTCATATTACTCTCCTGATTTTAAACTTTCTGATAAACTTGTAAAAACAATTACCGAATTTGTAAAAAAATAGATCATGGCTAAGAAAAAAGCGTTTGCTTTACGACTTAATGAAGAAATGTTAAAAGCCATTGAAAAATGGGCGTCAGATGAATTTAGATCTACCAATGGTCAAATTGAGTGGATGCTTATGAAATCATTAAAGGAAGCCAAAAGAGAACCTAAAAAGAAAGACGAGTAAAATACTCGTCTTTCTTTTTTATATTTATCTCAAAATAGAATCATTTATGTCTGAAGAGAAGGAAGACAAAACTTCAAAAATCAATTGGTCCTCAGAAAAAATAATGAGTATTTCAGCTCTATTTGTTAGTGCTATTTCTCTTTTTGCGCTTTTCTATCAACTCAATTTAGCTAGAGAAGAAAATGAATTGATTAGAAAACAACAAAGTGCTAGTGTTTTACCACATTTAAGTCAATGGTTTAGCAATACTAATGATGGTTTTAAAGTAATCTTTGGAAACAAAGGCGTAGGTCCTGCATTTATAAAACAGGTTAAACTAGAAATTAATGACACTGTATTTTACAATACTGATCATTTAATCAATTATTCTCTTCGTCAGATTTATAAAAACGATAGTATTTCTATACCCGCATCAACAAGTACATTTAGTGAAGGATATGTCTTACCCGCAAATGATGTAATTGAAATTTTGGTTGTTAAAAAACCCGAACATATCAAAATCTACAGAAATTATCTAGCCAAATCAGAGCTAGATTACACAATAACTTATGCAGATGTATATGGAGCAGAATGGATTCTAAGTAACAAAAACGACAATAAGGTTTATCCTGTTCCTAGCAGATAATCATATCTACAGAATACTGTTTATTAAGATTTTCTTAAGATTTTTTAAAAAGTGTAACTTGTACCTTTAAAGCTTTTAAAGTCAACTAACAACTTACACATGAGAAAATTTATTTCCCTTTTATTTTTATTGATCTCCTTTACACTCTTTTCTCAAGAGTTTTCAATGGATTTGGTCAAAAACATGAAACCAAGAAATATCGGACCTGGAGGTATGAGTGGCCGTGTTACTGCCATAGATGTTGTACAATCCAACACCGATATTATGTATGCCGGAACTGCTTCAGGTGGATTATGGAAATCTACTTCAGGAGGTATCAAATGGCAACCTATTTTTGAGAAAGAAGTAACTGCCTCTATTGGAGCCGTTGCTATCCAACAATCCAATCCAAGTGTTATTTGGGTAGGAACAGGAGAAGGTAATCCTCGTAACAGCTTAAACGGTGGTTATGGTGTTTTCAAATCTCTTGATGGTGGAAAATCATGGAAATCTATGGGGCTCGAAAAAACGCGTCATATTCATAGAATTATTGTAGACCCCACCAATCCAAACACTGTTTATGTTGGAGCTATAGGTTCTCCTTGGGGAGAGCATAAAGAAAGAGGTGTATACAAAACTACCGATGGTGGAAAAACATGGAAACAAATCCTGTTTAATAATATCAAAACCGGAGCTGCTGATTTAGTAATGGACCCTTCAAATCCTAACAAACTTATAGCAGCAATGTGGGAGCATAAACGCGACCCATGGTTCTTTAAATCTGGAGGAAAAGGAAGTGGTTTATATATTACTCATGACGGAGGTGAAAACTGGAAAAAGATTACAAGTAAAGAAGGCTTTCCAAAAGGTGAGCTAGGAAGAATTGGAGTTGCTATTTCTAGAAGCAATCCAAATGTAATTTATGCCTTAGTAGAAGCCAAAAAGAATGCCTTATATAAAAGTGAAGATGGAGGGTTTAAATGGAGAAAAATTAATGATAAAGCAGGAATAGGAAATAGACCTTTCTACTACTCAGAAATTTATGTAGATCCACAAAATGAAAATAGACTCTATACTGTCTTTACATATGTAAATGTATCTGATGATGGCGGAAGAAGCTTTCGTCAACTAATGCCAGCCTATGGTGTTTCTAATGGTGTTCACCCAGATCATCATGCTTGGTGGATTCATCCAAAAGATGGTTCTTTTATGATTGATGGAAATGACGGTGGTTTAAACATTACTCATGACCATGGTAAAACTTGGCGTTTTATAGGAAACCTGCCTGTGGCTCAGTTCTACCATATCAATGTAGATAACGAATATCCATATAATGTTTACGGAGGAATGCAAGATAATGGTTCTTGGAGAGGACCTGCTTATGTATGGAAAGCTCAAGGAATAAGAAATTCTTATTGGCAAGAAATTAGTTTTGGTGATGGATTTGACGTAGTTCCAGATAAAGATGATTCTCGTTTTGGTTGGTCTATGAGTCAGCAAGGTTTTGTAAGTAGATACGATTATTTAACTGGAAATAATTATACGGTTCGTCCTACGCATCCAGATCCAAAAGTAAAATTGCGTTTCAACTGGAACTCTGCAATTAATATTGATCCTTTTGACAATAGTACTATTTATTTCGGTAGTCAGTATGTTCACAAATCAACAGACAAAGGACTTACATGGAGCGTAATTTCTCCTGATTTATCAACAAACGATAAAGAGAAACAAAAACAATCCGAAAGTGGTGGATTGACTATGGACGCTACAGGAGCTGAAAATCATACAACTATTTTAGTTATAGAACCTTCTCCTGTTGAACAAAATATGATGTGGGCCGGTACAGATGACGGACAAATCCATTACACACAAAACGGAGGTGCTACATGGACAAATGTGAGCAATAACTTACCTGGATTACCAGCTAATAGTTGGATTGCGCAAATAAAAGCTTCCAACAAGAATAAAGGAGAAGCTTTGTTAATTGCTAATGATTACCGAAGATTTAACTACACTCCGTATGCTTATAGAACTAAAGATTACGGAAAAACATGGACTCGTATTGTAGATGAGAATGATGTAGAGAGTTATACATTAAGTATTGTTGAAGATCCAATAAATGCAAACTTATTGTTCTTAGGAACTGATGATGGTTTGTATATTTCTTTAGATGCTGGAAATAAATGGACAAAATGGACTTCTGGGTTCCCAACTGTTTCTACAAAAGACCTTGTAATTCAACCAAGAGAACATGATTTAGTTATTGGAACATTTGGTAGAGCTGCATGGGTTTTAGATGACATCAGGCCTTTACGAGCAATGGCAACTGGAAATGTTTTAACCAAGAAGTTACAATTGTTTGATCCTCCTACAGCATACCAAGCTGCCTTCCAACAACCAACGGGAAGCAGATTTGGAGGTGATGCTATGTATCATGGTGAAAATAGGCGTTTTGGAGCAACAATCTCTTATTACATTAACAGACCTTCAGCTAAGAAAAAAGAAGCAGAACCCAAAGGAAAGAAAAAGAGAAGAGGCAGAAAGAAAAAGAAGGAAGAACCAAAACCTAAAGTTGAAGAGAAACCAAAAGTAAAATACGATTCTATTAAATTAGAAATTTATGATGGAACTCGCTTAATACGTACTCTAAAAAGAAGAGCTCCTAAAGAAAATGGAATTCACAAGATGTATTGGTTTATGGATGAAAAAGGAGTTGCTAGACCTTCAAGATCAACCAGAGCTAGAAGAGGTGAACCAGGAGGTGTTGGCGTAAAACCTGGAACTTACAACCTTAAAATGTATTTTGGAGATCAAATCTCTGAAAGTAAAATTAAGGTAGAATTTGATCCAAGACTGAAAATGTCTACAAGCGCTATAAACGATATATACAACACTAGCAAAGACATGGAGAAAGATCAAAAATTGATGGCTGATGTTGTAAAACAACTCGTAGAAAGTAAAAACATAGCAAACGGATTTAAGTCTAAACTATCTAAAGAAGATAAAAAGAAGTACAAAGATCAAATCAAAGCTTCTGGAGGAATTGTTAAGAAAATTGACAAACTAATTGCTGCTTTCTTAGGAAAGATTGATAGACGACAAGGAATTACAAGAAATCCTGAAGTTACTGTTAATCAGAGATTCTTTACTGCAAGAAGATATGTAGGTAGTAGATATGGAAATATTACGGCTACAGAGCGTCAATTAATTAAGCAATATAAAGACGCTATGAATGATGCTATTAAGAATGTGAATAGTTTCTTTGATAAAGACTGGAAAGACTATAAAGGAAAAGTTGAGAGTATTACTATCTCTCCTTTTAAGGAAATTAAAAAATTCTAAAAATAAAAAGCGGAGCATAGCTCCGCTTTTTTTATGAATTGATTTTCTTACATTAGCGAAAATCAAAAAATTATGGACCAACCATTTTTCACTAATGACGCTATTGTATTTGGAATCTTAATGATTTCTTTAGGCTTTGTTTTTTATACCGAATCTCGTACAACCGGGTTCTGGCCTAAATTCTACAAAATTGTTCCAGGGTTATTTATGGCTTATTTCATCCCTGCAATTTTTACTACTGTAGGAGCCATAGCTCCAGAATGGGAAACCTCCAATTCCACTGGAGAAATTATAAAAAGT
Organism: Pseudotenacibaculum sp. MALMAid0570; assembly: GCF_040151415.1. NCBI lineage: Bacteria > Pseudomonadati > Bacteroidota > Flavobacteriia > Flavobacteriales > Flavobacteriaceae > Pseudotenacibaculum > Pseudotenacibaculum sp. MALMAid0570. The sequence goes on along the minus strand of NZ_JBDKWF010000049.1, from coordinate 213,515 downwards.
AAATCTCAACTCTATTATGTAGCTAGTAGATTTTTACTACCAGCAGCATTAGTTTTAATGACTTTAAGTATAGACTTGAAAGCGATTTTTAATTTAGGTTCCAAAGCTCTAATCATGTTTTTTACTGGAACAGTAGGTATTATAATTGGAGGTCCAATTGCCATTTTACTTATTTCATTAGTTTCACCAGAAGCTGTTGGGGGTGCTGATTTTGATGCAGTATGGAGAGGTCTTTCTACTATTGCTGGTAGTTGGATTGGCGGCGGAGCCAATCAAACAGCAATGCTTGAAATCTACCAATACAATCCAACTAAATATGGTGGGATGGTCTTTGTAGATATCGTAGTAGCCAATATTTGGATGGCTATTCTTTTGATAGGAATTGGCAAAAAAGATAAAATCAATAAATGGTTAAAATCTGATACTTCTGCAATAGAACAATTAAAAGAAAAAGTTACTAAATTCACACAAAGCGTTAAGAAGAATCCAACTTTAACCGATTACATGATTATCTTAGCTTTAGCTTTTGGAGCAGTTGCTATTGGTCATTTGGGAGCTAAATATTTAAGCACTTTTTTCAGCGATCTTATATCAGGAATAGAATCCAATATCACTAAAAACATTTTTACTTTCCTTGGATCTCAATTCTTTTGGTTAGTTAGTATTGCCACCTTAATTGCTATTTTCCTTTCTTTTACAAAAGCGAAAAATTATGAAGGCGCAGGTGCTAGTAAAATAGGAAGTATTTTTATTTACATTTTGGTGGCCACTATAGGAATGAAAATGGATTTAGGAATGATATTTGACAATTGGAGTTTAATTATAATAGGTATTGTATGGATGTCTATTCATGCTGGTTTATTAATCCTTGTTGCTAAATTAATCAAAGCACCATACTTCTTCTTAGCAGTTGGTAGCCAAGCAAATGTTGGAGGTGCTGCCTCAGCTCCTATAGTTGCGTCAGCTTTTCATCCATCGTTAGCAACAGTAGGAGTTTTACTTGCTGTATTCGGATATGCGATAGGAACAATTGCTGCAATCGGATGTACGATTTTGTTAGAATTAGCAGCTCCTATTTAAATAGAAATCTGCATATTTGCAGCCTAAAGTTTTAAAGATAATGAAGAAATTATTTGCTATCTGTTTATTGTTCCTAATCTTTGCTTGTTCTAAAGAAAAGAAGCAAGGAAATATGATTGTTCAGGGTCAAATTAAAGGCCTTAAAAAAGGAACACTGTATTTACAAAAATTAAAAGATACCCTGGTTGTATCTGTAGATTCTATTTCATTATTAGGAAAAGATGAATTCCTATTATCTGACAATGTAGATTCGCCAGAAATGTACTACTTAACTTTTGATGGCAATACTTCTGAAAAGAGAATCATTTTCTTTGGAGAGCAAGGAACAATTACTATCAATGATGATGTAAAAAGATTTGGTTTAAACACAAAGATTGAAGGATCTAAAAACCAAAAAGTATATGAAGATTATCAAAAAATGACCAGCAAATTTCAAGGAAAACAATTAGATCTTTTTGAAGCTAACTTTCTAGCTCAAAAAGAAAAAGATGTTAAAAAATCTGATTCGCTAAGAAAATTATCTGAAGATTACTTGAAAAGAAGATACTTGTACTCCATCAACTTTGCTTTGAATCATCCAGACGATGAAGCCTCAGCTTATATTGCTCTTACAGATTTAGCTGATGCAAATGTTAAATATTTAGACACCATCAATAAATCTTTATCTGAAAGAGTAAAAGCATCTTTATACGGAAAGAAATTAGCTAAGTTTATCGACAAAATTAAAAACCAAGAAGATCAACCTTAAACAGCTCTTTTTAACTGATCTAGTTTAAAGAAATGTTGAGCTATATTTTTAGGAGGTATAATTAATTTCAACGTAGTATAATCTAACCATTGTAAATCTGTAATTAAAGTGGCGCAAAGCTCATTTTTTGCATTGTAAAAATCTATATATGTTTTTACAACACTCTTTTGAGTATAGGTTCTCTCAAAATTTAAACGAACAGTAAATAATTCTGTAAACATTAAATGTTTTGTATTTTGTAATTGGTCATTGCTCTTTTGCCATCCAATTTTTAATGAATTCAATTTCAATCTTGGAAATCCTTTTTCTAACAAGTAAGCCTCTATTAATTTTGAAGAATAGGATACATATGCAAAGTTTTGCATGATCATAAAATCATTTACATCTTCTCCTTTTACTTTATAATTTCTTGTAAACATTTCAAACTTTTTTAGGCTTTACAAAAACAGTATGTCGTCTAGGGAAACGACAATACTGTCTTCATCTTTTTTAAACAACCACTTTTCAACTAAGAAAATCATATGGGAATGATTCTTCTTAAAACCAAAATGATACTGTAAATAAAAATCTTAATTCTTATAATCTAAAATAGAAGTCGCTAAAGCGGAAAAAATAGTCCTAAAAAGGAAAATTTTGTTAAAAACATGCTTTCAGTCTTAAAGTTCTACCAATTTTTAATTTGAACTCTAAAAAATTAAGTAGCTTTACATTAGTTTAAAAAATTCAATTTAATTAGTCTATGAAAATGAGAATATCTTTCTTAGTATGTCTTCTTGCGTTTAATTTAATTTCCAATGCTCAACAAACCACTAGAGAAATTTCTAGAGAATGGACTTCTTTTGTTCAGTCTATTGATATTAGTACAGAAAAACCATTAAAATTTAAGCTCAGTGCAGATGTAAAAGTTGATGTTAAGGAAGAAGCGGCTTGGGCAGGTTTATGGGCACGTACAGATACTAAAAATAATGAAACAGGTTTTTTTGATAATATGAGAAATAGGCCTATCAAAGAAAAAAAATGGAAAAGATATGTTATTGAAGGTACGTTAGACAACAATACTTCAAGTTTAAGTTTTGGAGGATTGGTACTTTATAATGGGAAATTTTATTTCGACAATTTTGAACTTTTGATAGAAAATGAAAATGGAAAAATGGTTCCGTATGATATCGCAAATTCTAAGTTTGAAAAGAAAATTTCTAAAAATAAAATTCCAGATTGGAATGAGGCGATAAAATCAAACAGAACGGTTAGGGTTAAAGAATATACTATTGAAACATTTTCAATAAGCAAAAACAATTCGGCTCTTTTAATAACAGGTTCTGGGATTAATGCTCCTGAACAAAGAGCAGCTACTATTGGAAAACCCGATAGTGAATCTCCACAAATAGAAGCAATGATTTCTATGTTAAACGATTTAAAAAGTAGGGTTGAAAATGCTGTAAAAAATTTAAAACCCGAACATGTTGATCATCTTCACGACGAAAAAGCTAATAGAATAGGAGCTCTTATTATGCATTTAGCAGCAGCAGAAGCTTATTATCAAGTTAGTACTTTCGAAAACAGACAATTCAATAAAGAAGAAAAAGAAAAATGGAGCATAGCTTTAAGTTTAGGAGATAAAGCTAGAATAACTCTTAAAGGGAAAAGTATAGATTATTACTTAAATATTTACAAGGAGGTGCGACAAAAAACCATAGAAGGCCTACGAAAAAGAGATGATAAATGGTTTACTTCTGTAAATGAAGGTAGCTGGGGTTCAAATCAGTATCAATGGTTTCATGTGATGGAACATCAGTCAAGTCATTTAGGTCAAATTTTATTTTTGAAAAAAAGACTTCCTCCAGTTAATGAAATAAAACAACAAGGAAAAATAAAAAATTAAGCTTTCACCTTAAGTGTCCATTCAAATTCAAAATTTGAAACGGGTATGTTTTCACTATTATAACCAATAGACTTCATTATAACAGTCTCCCCTTCTCCAGTAATAGAAGATTTTTCAATAGCTTCTTTTACCAAAGAACCATCGTTGCATTCAAAACGAATCTTTCCGGTTGCTTTTTTAGTAAACACACCTTTTTGTTGTAAAACCAGCATAGAAACTTTTCTCCCAGAATCTGATATTCCTTGCAACACTAAAGCTCCTGTTGTCATCTCTGCAGCCATCCCTTGAGCTGCCCAGAACATAGACTTAAAAGGATTTTGATTCATCCAACGGTGTTTAATATTTACAATACAAGAAGTTTCACTTATACTTTTTACACGTACCCCACCTAGCCAAGCTAACGGAAGTTTTAACATCATAAATGTGTTGATTTTCCTAGGGTTTATCTTCATTTCATTGGATTTAGAATTGGCAATTTACTAATAAAAATCTTAAGATTTATTTTTCTTTAAATGTTAAAATATGTTAAATTTTAGTACTATGTTTTGCATAATACTGTTTTTTAAACATATATTTGCATTGTCAAGTATTATATAAATCATTTCAAATGAAACAGAACAACGAAAATACCAATGCTTTTTTGATACACATTTCTGCTTTTGCAGGATTTGTTTTTCCATTTGGGAGCATCATTACTCCATTGATTGTTTGGCAAACTTTAAAAGATAGAAGTCAATTTTTAGATGAACAAGGAAAAGAAGCAGTGAACTTTAATATTAGTTATGCGCTCTATATGTTTATTGCAAGTATTATAGCTGTACCCTTCTTTTTACGTTCTTTCTTTAACAATGTTCGTCATGATTATGGAAGTAGCTGGCATTACGAATGGGACTTTGATTTAGGCTTTGGAAGTTTGTTTGGACTCATTGGATTTGGATCTTTAGTAGGAATTATTGGATTGATAAAAGTAGCACTCATCATTTTAGCCGCTATTAAAGCAAATAAAGGTGAAAATTACAGATATCCTTTAACTATAAAGTTTATAAAATAATAAAACCACAATAGAAGAACCGTTAAGTCTTATCACTTATCGGTATGTGATAATCTAAATTAAGAAATAACACATGAAAATAGAAAACACAAAAGCACAAATGCGCAAAGGAGTGCTAGAGTATTGCATACTCTCCATATTACAGCATGGAGATGCTTATACTTCTGAGATCCTTTCTACGCTAAAAAGTGCAGAAATGATTGTGGTAGAAGGAACCATATATCCATTATTAACACGTTTAAAAAATGCAGGCTTGTTATCATACAGATGGGAAGAATCTACATCAGGCCCACCAAGAAAATACTACGTATTAACCGAAAACGGAGGCATGTTTTTAAAAGAATTAGATAAAACATGGAGTAATTTAATCAACGCTGTAAATCAAGTAACAAGCAAAAAATCAACGAAAAATGAATAAGACTATTAATATAAATCTAGGAGGATACTTTTTCCACATCGATGAAAATGCCTATCAAAAATTAAGAAGGTATTTAGATGCGATCGCTAAATCACTAAGTGATGATCCACAAGGAAAAAACGAAATCATTTCTGATATCGAAACACGTATTAGTGAGTTACTTTCAGAAAAAATTACCGATGCTCGTCAAGTAGTAAATGAGCAAGACATCAGTGATGTTATTAAGATTATGGGAGAACCAGAAGATTATGCAGATACTGAAGAAGGATACACAGACAATAGTTATAAGTATTCTAAAAGACAAACTAGTTCTAAAAAGTTATTCAGAGACGGAGATGATAAATTCTTAGGTGGTGTTGCTGCCGGAATTGCTCACTATTTTGATGTTGATGTAATTTGGATTCGTTTGGCATTTATTATCCTACTTTTTAGTGGATTTAGTATTCTGCTATACATCATTTTATGGATATTACTACCAGAAGCAAAAACGACAGCTGAAAAATTGCAGATGGAAGGTGAGCCCGTAAATATTGATAACATTGAAAAAAAAATTCGTGAAGAGTTAGGTACCATGACCGAAAAAATTAAAGATGGAGCTAATGAAGTAACGAAAAAAGTAAATGAAGGTGTAAAAAAAAATGGAAAACGAGCTAAATCGGGTTTTCAAGACTTCTTGGATACGTTAGGTAATATTATCACTTCAGTATTCAAGGTAATAGGAAAATTCATTGGAGTGATTATTATAATAACTTCGGCTGCAGTACTTATTTCATTTATCCTTGCGATATTTTCTATAGGTAGCTTTGAAGTACTTGGGTTTGGAGACGATTTTTTAGATGTTCCTCCTTTCATGCATGATTCTGTACTACCTCATTGGTTACTTGCAATATGTGCGCTGATTTTAGCTGGATTCCCTTTCTTAATATTATTCATCCTAGGGTTGAGAATATTATCAAGTAATGTAAAGCAGTTTAGTAAAACAACTTCATTAACATTATTAGGTATATGGATTGTAGCTCTTTTATTGGTTGTTTTTTCAGGGATTGAATATGGAACATCCAATGCTTACAATGGAAATAAAAGCGAAACAAAAAATTTATACCTAGAAAATAAAGACACGTTGAATTTAAAAATGGTAAACGATGATGATCTATATTACAAATCTAGATTAAGAAGAAGTAGCCGAAGAGTTGAAGTATATGACGGAGATAAAAGAAAAACTTACTGTTCATACATAAAAGTAGATGTAGAAAAAAGCGACGTTGATGAAGTTTCTATAAAAGTGAGAAAAGTCTCAGAAGGAAGAAATAGAAATCTTGCCAACAAGAATGCTGAACAATTAGAATATAAATATGAACTAAATGACAACACATTAACATTAGACGCATATTTCTTATCAAATTCTAGACATTTACTCAAAGATGAAGCTATTTATGTTACCATCTATATTCCAGAAAATAGTGTCATTTATTTTGATGAATCAACACAAAACTTCTTACACGGAATCTATGATGTAGACGGCATGTATGACAGTGATATGGCAGAGCATTACTTTCTAATGACCAGCGAAGGTTTAGATTGTACAGATTGTGAAGTAGAAGAAGCTTTAAAAGATCTTGGGATAAAAAAAACTGATTCTTTGCAATAAATCATTTACAGCTCGTCGTAAAAATCAGACAATTGAGTAACCTAAATTAAAAAAAACGCGTCTATCTATAGACATTTGAATCACAAAACTAAAAACCATGAAAACAGTAAAAACAGGAATCATTCTTCTCTTCATCTCAGCATTTTTTGCTTCATGTGGAGTAGACATGTTCAACAGAATTGACGGAAATAGAAACGTAATTTCTGAAAAAAGAAAAATCAATGACGACTTTACAAGAGTTAAAGTAAGTAGCGGTATCGATTTGTATATCAAGCAAGGAAATAAAGTTTCCTTAACAGTAGAAGCCGATGAAAACTTGCATGATTACATCATCACAGAAGTACACGGAGATCAACTAAAAATTTATGTGGATGGCAATATCTGGAGAGCAAAAGCTCGTAAAGTATACCTTACCGTTACAACTTTAGAAGAATTAAAAGCCACAAGCGGAAGTGATGTATACTCTCAAAGCGTAATTAGAGCAAATGATTTAGAAGTAAGTACTAGTAGTGGGGCTGACATGAGAATAGAAGTAGACGCAGATAATGTAGTTAGTAGTTCTTCTAGCGGATCAGATTTAAGAATTAGTGGAAAATCCAACACTCATAGCACAAGTGCAACAAGTGGCAGTTCAATCTATGCATACAAATTAGAAAGCAAAGATGTTACTGCTAAAGTAAGTAGTGGTGCCGATATAGGTGTTTATGCATCAGAATCTATCAATGCAAGAGCTAGTAGTGGAGGAGATATTAGATACAAAGGAAATCCAGAAAAAGTAAATAAGAAAACTTCATCTGGAGGAGGAGTTTCATCAAGATATTAATCAACCCAACCAACAACTAACCAACTTTAATATGGATTTTTTCACGAAACTCTTTAAGGATAGTATTGCCATAAAAATACTTATCTCTATCATTACGTTTCTTTTTTCAATCATGTCTGAAGCTCAGGTGAATGAAATTCCAAAATACAAACCTGTTGACAAAGAATTACATGCAACAGTTGCCAAATTAGACAGTCTTTATTTTGACGCCTATAACAAGTGTGACATGAAGACTCAGGCAAACTTGTACTCTGAAAACCTTGAGTTCTTTCACGACAAAGGTGGATTGGCTACGTCAAAAAAAGATATTCTAAAATCTATTGAAGAAAATATCTGTGGAAAAGTAACAAGAACCTTAGTTAAAGGAAGTTTAGAAGTATACCCCATTCATAATTACGGAGCAATTTTAATGGGATATCATAAATTTCATAACAAGCTTGAACCGAATGCAAAATCAATTCCAAGCAAATTTATAGTAGTTTGGAAACAGAATAAAGATAATTGGAAAATTACAAAAGTAATTAGCCTTCATTAAAATATATAGGGTGCTTTCGCACCCTGAAAAAATTAGTAATCATTAGAATAGCTAACTCTAATTAACTTACTAATACTTGGTTTTATTAGTTTACTTGGTAAGAGTTCGTTTCGCAAGAAACGGCTCTTACTTTTTTACAGAGCTAAGTCCTTGTCTTTTTTGTACATTTGATTTTATGAAAAAGCTACTCATCCTCATCTCTTGTGTCCTCACAATTTCTTGTCAATCTCAAATACCTAAAGGTTTTTCATACCTCTCTGATATTGATTCAACGATTCAATCTGAATTGCGTTACATAACGCACAATAATTTTATTGGAAAACCTATAGATGGTTATGATAAGAATACTGTGATTATTACCACTCCTGCTGCCAAAGCATTGCACAAAGTACAATCGAAATTAGCAGATTTTGGATTGAGTTTAAAAGTTTTTGATGCTTATAGGCCTCAACGTGCTGTAGATCATTTTGTGCGTTGGGCAAAAGTTCTAAACGATACAGTAATGAAGCAAGAATACTATCCTGATGTTGCTAAGAAAGATCTTTTTAAACTAGATTACATTGCTTCAAAATCTGGGCATACTAGAGGAAGCACTGTAGATTTAACAATTGTTGATACCAAAACAGGAAAGGAATTAGACATGGGAAGTTCGTATGATTTTTTTGGCACAGCATCGCATCCTTTCTACACTAATCTTACAAAAAAACAAAGATCAAACAGATTATTGTTACGAAATTTAATGTTAGAAGCTGGCTTTAAACCTTATGCTAAAGAATGGTGGCATTTTACGTTAAAAGAAGAACCCTACCCAGAAACTTATTTTGATTTCCCTATCAAATAGAACATTTTACACTCTTACTTTCACAATTATTTAATAGATAAACTATTGAAATATTGTAAGTTTTAACAAATTTTCAACGACTTACTAGCACATCGGCACTATATTTGTAGAAGTATTATTGTTAATTTTTATTTTTTTGAAAAAACTTTTTTACATAATTTTCTTATTATTTCTAACAATCTCTTTTGACTCTTATGCTCAAGTTGATGACAAAAGTGGTACAGAAAAAAAAGGTAAAAAGAAAGCTATTCTTGCCATCCCTGCTAAGGAAGTTAAAAAGCCTAAAGTATTAAACAACGATGCTACAGATGGTTTTAAAAAAGCTTACGACAAGCAAAAAAAGCAAGAAACAAAAAAGCAAAAAGAGCAAGATCTTAAAAACAAAGGAATTTTAACCTCTGCCAAGATAGCTGAAGAGAGGTTTCTAAAATCTTGGAATAAAATTAATGCTCCGTATCCAGTCATAGATCAAGATTTGGGAAGTTTTAGAACACAATCTAAGTCTGTTAAAGTAGTGTGTAGAGATTTTCAATATCCTGATGGTGATCGAGTTACTATATTAATCAATGACATTCCAGTTATTAAAAACCTAACTTTAAAAAGAGCTTATCAAGGGTTTGATATTCCCCTAGAAGTTGGTCTAAATAAAATATCTTTTATCGCTTTAAATCAGGGATCATCTGGTCCGAATACTGCTGCATTTAAAGTTTATGATGAAAACGGAAAAGTTATTTCCGCCAATGAATGGAACTTAGCTACTGGCGCTAAGGCAGTTATCCTTATAGCTAAAGACAAATAAACTCTTACGAAAACGTTGTCTTTAATTTCCTAAACACTACTTTTTTTATTCTATTGAAAAGGTTTATTTTTGTATTTGCTATCCCAATATTTGGGTTGTATTTATAAGTGAAAAACAAACAACGGAAAGAATGAAAAAAATCACCAAGCAAACCTACCTTAACTGGTACAAGGACATGCTGTTTTGGAGAAAGTTTGAAGACAAATTAGCTTCTGTATATATACAACAAAAAGTAAGAGGATTCTTACATCTTTACAACGGACAAGAGGCTGTTTTAGCAGGTTCTCTTCATGCAATGGATCTTACTAAAGACAAAATGATTACTGCCTATAGAAATCATGTGCAACCTATTGGAATGGGTGAAGATCCAAAAAGAGTGATGGCAGAATTGTATGGTAAAGCCACTGGAACTTCAAAAGGAATGGGTGGTTCTATGCATATTTTTTCTAAAGAATATCGTTTCTATGGTGGTCATGGTATTGTTGGAGGTCAAATACCTTTAGGAGCTGGAATTGCTTTTGGTGATAAATACAAAGGAAATGATGCTGTAACATTAACATATTTTGGAGATGGAGCTGCTAGACAAGGTTCTTTACATGAAACCTTTAATATGGCTATGAATTGGAAACTTCCTGTAGTTTTTATCGTTGAAGATAACGGTTATGCTATGGGTACTTCTGTAGAGAGAACAGCAAATCATACAGACATTTGGAAATTAGGATTAGGATATGGAATGCCTTGTGGACCAGTTGATGGAATGAATCCTGTAAAAGTTGCTGAGGCTGTAGATGAAGCTATTCAAAGAGCTAGACGTGGTGAAGGTCCAACTTTTTTACAAGTTAAAACTTACCGTTATAGAGGTCATTCTATGAGTGATGCTCAACATTATAGAACAAAAGATGAAGTTGAAGAGTACAAGAAATTAGACCCAATTACTCAAGTTCTAAATATTATCAAAGAAAAGAAGTATGCTACCGATAAAGAAATCGAAGCAATGAACCAAGAAGTAAAAGACTTGGTAAAAGAATGTGAGAAATTTGCTGAAGAATCTCCTTATCCAGAGATTAGTCAATTGCATGACGTAGTATACGAACAAGAAGATTATCCTTTTATCAAATAAATTATGGCGATAGTAGTAAACATGCCTAGATTAAGCGACACCATGGAAGAAGGTGTTGTGGCAAAGTGGTTAAAACAAGTTGGAGATAAAGTGGAAGAAGGTGATATTCTTGCTGAAATTGAAACCGATAAAGCCACTATGGAGTTCGAATCTTTTAACGAAGGAACTCTTTTACATATTGGAGTACAAGAAGGTGAAACTTCACCCGTAGATTCTCTTTTAGCCATTATTGGTGATGAAGGAGAAGATATTTCAGCAATACTTAATGGCGCTGCTGCCGAAGTTGAAGAAAAGGCAGCTGAACCTTCAAAAGAAGAACCAACAACGCAAAGTTCAGAAGCTGTTGCTATTCCTGAAGGTGTACAAGTAGTAGCTATGCCTAGATTAAGTGACACCATGGAAGAAGGAACAGTTGCTTCATGGTTGAAAAAAGTAGGCGATAAAGTGGAAGAAGGTGATATTCTTGCTGAAATTGAAACTGACAAAGCTACTATGGAGTTTGAATCTTTCTATGAAGGAGTTTTATTACATGTAGGAATTGCTGAAGGTGAAAGTGCTCCTGTAGACAGCTTATTAGCCATTATTGGTCCCAAAGGCACCAATGTAACTGCTATTGTTGATGGTCATAAATCAGGTAACTTATCTTCTGGAGAAACTTCTAAAGAAGAAGTTCCAAAGAAAGAAACTGTTGAAACATCACCCCAAGTTATTGAAGAAAACAACGCTAGTGTTAGCAACGAAGGAACAGGAAGTTCTGGTGGAAGAATTTTTGTATCACCATTAGCGAAGAAAATTGCAAAAGACAAAGGCATTAACTTATCAGATATTAAAGGATCTGGTGATAATGGAAGAATCGTAAAAAAGGATGTTGAAAATTACACTCCAACGGCTGCTAAAATTGAAGCGCCAGCTGCTTCAGCAAGTGCAACAACTCCTGTAGCAGTAACCAATTTTGCTATCGCTGGTGAAGAAAGTACTAGCGAAGTGAAAAATTCTCAAATGCGTAAAGCAATTGCTAAATCGCTTGGAAATTCAAAATTCTCAGCTCCTCACTTCTATTTGAATATTGAAGTAGATATGGAAAATGCAATGGCTTCTCGCAAGATGATTAATGCAATTCCTGACACAAAAGTTTCATTTAATGATATGGTAGTGAAGGCTTGTGCAATGGCATTAAAAAAGCACCCTCAAGTAAATACTTCATGGTCTGATAATGCAACTTTATATCACAGCCATATTCACGTAGGTGTAGCTGTAGCTGTTGATGAAGGTTTAGTTGTACCGGTTGTAAAACATACTGATGCGTTAAGCTTAACTCAAATTGGAGCTACGGTTAAAGATTTGGCAGGAAAAGCGAGAAACAAAAAAATCTCTCCAGCAGAAATGCAAGGAAGTACATTTACAGTTTCTAACTTAGGTATGTTTGGTATTGAAAGCTTTACTTCTATCATTAATCAACCTAACTCTGCAATTTTATCTGTAGGGGCAATTGTTGAAAAACCAGTTGTAAAAGATGGACAAATAGTTGTAGGAAATACGATGAAAGTAACTCTTGCTTGTGATCACAGAACTGTAGATGGTGCTGTAGGAGCACAATTCTTACAAACTTTAAAAACCTATTTAGAAAACCCAGTGACCATGTTGGCATAAGTTTTCTTTAAATTTAGCATACAAAAAAGCCTCTAGAATTCTAGAGGCTTTTTTATATCTGTTTTGTATTTGTTAGCTACATTTTCTTACAAATCATTTGAATATTCATTTTCAATCCCATTGCAGAAGTACCCATATCAATATCCATATTCACTTTTGCTGGCATTCCTGAAGCCAAATCAATTTCTAACTTTCCTTTTAGTTTAGCATCTGCAACACCTTCCATAGTTCCAGAGATATCAGCAAAAAGAGTATTCGAGGTAATTTTTGCTACTTTATATACAGCTTTCATCTTTATTCCATTCATACTCTGATTAAAATCCCAAGTAGAACCTACTTTAAGCGCTTCTTTAGGGTAAACCATAGCAGTAATCTGATTTTGATTTAATAACTGATCAGCTTGTTTTAATTCAGGAACTGTTTTTTGACTTAAGATTTCGCCTGTTTTATCTAGTGTTTGATAGATAACCATATCCAATATAGGACCTATCTCTTCATGCATTTTCTTTTCTTCATCAGTAAGTTCAGAAGCTTTTTTACTGGTATCATAACTCATGGTTTCTCCTTGAGCTGAAATATCCATTTTCATTCTCTTGATTTGAGATTTGTTCTCAATTATACCTTCTTTAACACCAACGGTTTCAGTTGTCATAATTAAGCCAATATCCATATCCATAATTGGAGCCATATTTTGCTTCATCTTCATTTCAATAAGGAATTTATCTCCTTTCTTCAGTTTGTACTCTAACTTTACAGATTGAGCGGTAATTCCAAGAGTTACTAAGAATAATGCTAAGAATGTTACCTTTTTCATCGTTTTCATTTGTATTGTTTTAAAATTAATTTTTGGTAGTAGTTACTTTTGTTTCTACTGTTATTTTTGATCCTTGCACATCAGTAGCAATCAAAACATTCATTTTATTAGGATTCCCTGATGCAATATCTACTTCTAACATTCCTGTAATTTTAGATCCTGGTAATGCTGAGGCAGAACCTGTAATATCTGCAAATAAGGTTGTTTTAGTAATCTTAGATACTTTATAACTCATTTTTACGGTTCCAGCATTATTATCTGTAACTTCTGTATCCCAAGTAGATCCTACTTTTAGTGCTTTTTTAGGATATTCAGATTGTTGTCCAAAATTATCCATTCCAGGAACTGTTGGCTCTGTTTTAAAACTAACAAGCTTTCCTCTTCTATCCATCACTTGAGTAATAACTGCTGCCATCATCGGATCAAACTGTTGCTTCATCATTTTTTGATCACTATCATTCTCATCTACATTATCAGAATCGAAACTTACTGTAGACCCACCTTGTAAAACATCAACAACCATTCTTTTTATTTTAGCTTCACTTGTAATGTTTTCAGCAGATACATCTACAATTTTCATATTCATATTGGCAGTCATCTTCATACCACCCATAAGCCCTAAATTCTGATTCATTTCAACCTTTATAGAATATGAATCTCCTTTCTTATAATTTAACTTCAACGTAACCTCTTGTGAGAATGCTACAAATGAAGAAAATGCAAGAAGTAATAATACTATTTTTTTCATCATCGAAAATTTAATTTATCGGCTAAAGATAACCATATACATATAGTTATGATTGGTTTTTCTAAATAAAAATCTTGTTTTATTTTCTGAAACAACATGTATGGTTGTTATAAGAATAAAAAGATATTGGATTTGAGAAGACTTATTTTTTAGAATGCAAATTCTCTAGTAATACCCGTACAGTCCTTGCCTACTAACTGACACTTCAACTCTTTTCCTGTCTTTTAAACGAATTTTCTCTAGATGAATTTTTAATTGTTCTTCCAAGGGTTCGGTTTTATCTATATACTGGTTATTCCTAGAGTAAACAGTTTTAGACTGAATCTTATCTCCTTCTTTCTTAAAGGCTGCATAGTGCAACTCCCATTTAGGTTTTGAATATCTATATTTTGACGCTTTTACCTTATAGAAAAAAACCTCATAATCTTTCTCTTTAATTTTGACATCTCTTCTACCAACAAAAATTACAGAATCTTTTTCTTTCATTTTTACATTTTTCAAAATCCTAGATTCATATATTTTTTCTTTTGTTAGATATTGAGAAGGTAATGCATCCAATCTATTTGCTTTCTTTAATCGAGTAAAAAGCGCATATCTTCCTTCCATGTCTTCTAACAGCTCGTTTAAAATTTTGTTGGAAACCTTTTGCTTTGTTTTTATCAACTCTGTAACATAGGTAGCTTTTACATCAATATTATCTATTAAAGGAATTTTAGCTAATAAGTTATCTACAACATTATCTTTGGCATAAGGTGCGAGTAACTTAACGTATAATTCTAATAAATCGCTATTGCTATTGTTGTTATAAGAATTGCTATAGTTAGGAATTCCTTTAAGGTTGTTCTTCTTTTTATCTATAGTAGAACTTAACTGCTTTTTAAGCTCGATACGTGCTTCTGTAAGTATCTGATCTTTATACTTTTTATAGTTCTTTGGAGAAATCAATTCTTTTTCTAACAATCCTGCAAGTAAATAATAAACAGGTTCTTTATAATCATCTACTGTAGTATAAGTTAACAATTCAGGAAACAAATCTTTGGTTAAAGACAATGTATCTTTTAGGCTCTTGAACATGTTCCTTATTTCAATTTCTTTACTCGTAATAGGAATGTCTACTTTTAAAAGACTCATTAACTTTTTAAATGATTCTTCTTTTTTATCCTTTGCCAAGGATTTGAAAATAGCTATTTGACTATAAGGGTTATTAAAAGAACTCTTGTATAAATAATCTATAAATCGTTCAACTCTTTTGGATTTAAACTTTGTTAATTCTCCTATTAAATATCCCTTAATGAGTTGTTGATTTGAATTTAATGAATTGTCTTTTAAAAGATCGATAAGCAAGTCTATATGCTCTTCTTTAAATTTAATTCTTGAATAACTATTAATTGCAATACTATCTCCGTCTTTTAGCGCTTTCACAAATATTGCCACCTTACTTTTAAATAAATCTACGGGTTCCCTTTTTGGTTTTTCTGGTTGAAAGGTTTTAAAAAACTCTTGTACAAATTTGCTTTCATCATGCCTAACATCAATCAACGTTTTTAAAGTATAAATTCTTCCTTCTGAATATACCTTTTTTACTTTCACAGCTCTGCTGGAAAGAGTATCTCTTAATAAATAACTTATGGTTTCGTTACCAAAAGAATCTTTTCCTTTTTCCTTTTCGGTGACTTTAAATTTTCTTTTATTTAAGTACGAGGTTATATCATCTATAATAATACGATCTATATTATATCTTGAAAGGTTCTTTCTGGCAAACTTGTTAATTTGATCATTCCAAAGCGAATCTATATTCTCATAATATTCCCAATCATGAAGTTTGTTTAATTTTACTTCTATCATTTCATTGTCTCTTGTAGAAAAAGTAGAAGTTTTGATATAAGATTCATAATCTTTTCTATCCTTACTATTTCTAGTGTAACCATAAGAAGGCTTCACCCAAGTATTTACTGTAAAATGCAAACTTGTGTCTTTTCGTTTTTCAAGTTTGCTGTTATCATATTGAAATCCAGCAAGCTTGAATGAATCAAAATATTTTTCAGGTTGAGTAGAATCCTTACTAATTTTTCCAATCAAATAGTAGTATCGTCCATTAATGACTGTCTTTAGATGTGTATATTTTCCTTCTTTTGTTTTTTGACTTTTAGAAACATAAGCTCTTGATTTTCCTTCTCCAACAAACATCCCTGTATCAAAAGTTAATTTTGCATTCTTATAAAATCTATTATGGATTCTTTCTAGTTCAAAATCATCTTCTTCTATATAAGACATATCATTTAAAACCACTTCCTTGAGAAAGTAATAATTTCCTTGATTATCTATACTTTGTAGAAATCTATTTCCTTTTTGGTCAGAGTTATTGAATGTATGAAACCTAGGAACAGAAATTTCAAAACCTTTATGTTTAGGCTGTACTTTTACAAACTCACTTGTTACATTTAAAAACTTGATAGAATTAAAGAAAAGATTGCCATTCTTTAGCACATATTCTCTTTTTCCAGCCATTTTGAAAACAATTGTTTCTAAAGGTGTTATGAAAATTTGATATCTCTGATAATCTCCTATTTTGGTTTGATTAATTATATCTAATCCTTTGTATCCGTTTTTACTGATTTCCTTTTTGCTGATAATCTTGCCTGGAATATTTTCAAAAAGAATCTTATCTATATCGTCTAGTGATTTTATTTCTCCACCAAACTCAGACATAATATTTACTCTAGCAATTGTATAGTAAGCGCCATTTCTAATATTTGGACTTAAATAAATGGTAAACTCTTTAGCTCCTATTTCATATAGTTTACTAGGTGAGTTCACTGAGAAAAAACCATCACTACTCTCTCTTGGCTTGTAGATAATTTCAGCTTCTTTCTTCTCTATTTTTTCTTTTATTTCTTTTCCTTTTCCAGTTATTTCTGATGTTAATGGAGTTACTGTATAACCTCTATCTTTTAACTTTTGGATCATGCCTTTTTCACCTGCTAAATGTGCTGCCCCAACAGCCGAAAAAACACTTCCATGCTTTACTAATGAATCTATACTTTTCACCATATCTTCATTACGGATATAGAGCATATTTTCTAGATATTTCTTATTGTAAATAGCAGTATTTAATGAATCTAAGAATGAAATATTTCGTTCTCTATAGGAATCAGACATTAAACTAAAATAATCTTTCTCTTTCATCAACTTTTGTAGCCATAGATCTGGAGAATCTTTTCTGAATTCTCCTTTAGTTGCTTGTTCTACTAAGTTAGATGATCTTTCTATATCTTCAAGACCAACAACTTCTTTACCAAATTTACTTCCGCTTTGAAAAATAAACATGTCTAAATAGGTTTCTTCCTGAAAATCCTGCATCATTGGATTGGTTCTGTACAATATTCCATTCAACAAATAATGCTCATTAGAAAGGAAAAGAGACATTTCTCTAATCTTTGGTGGCGTGAATTTAAACTGAGAATTGTAAAAGTTTTTACTCACATTATTTAAGTTATATCCACCTAAAAAATCACCTGACTCAAATGAATGATCAAGCCATAATTCTGGATTCGATTCTAAAGCAACAATATCAGATTTTAATAGAGATTCAAAAAACACGTCATCTAAGTGAAAGGCAATCCGTTCACTTACATGCATGGTACCAAATAAATAAGAATCCTTTTCTAGTCCATTTCCAGAAATTTTCCATAACAGACTATTTTGAGTTTGAGAAAAACAAACAGCAGAAATGATGAAGCATAATAAAACAAGTGCTTTTTTCATATTAATTTTTTTTAGAGAACAGAATTAAAGATAGGAAAAAAAATACCTTGACCAAAATTAAAAAAGCCGCTAATCTCTTAAGGTTCGAGATAGCGGCTTCTTGACTTTTATAATTTTATCTTAGAAATCTTGATTTACATCCCAAGCTTCTAAAGTTTCTTTTAAAGTTTTAATAAACATTCCTCCTAAAGCTCCATTAACTACTCTATGGTCATAAGAATGAGATACAAACATTTTTTGACGTATTCCAATAAAATCTCCTTCTGAAGTTTCAATTACTGCGGGTACTTTTCTTATAGCTCCTAATGCCAAAATTGCTACTTGAGGTTGGTTTATAATAGGAGTTCCCATCACAGAACCAAAACTTCCTACGTTTGTTACTGTATAAGTACCTCCTTGAATTTCATCTGGCTTTAATTGATTTGCTCTCGCTCTATTGGCAAGGTCATTAACTTGCTTAGTCATTCCGACTAAATTCAATTGATCAGCATTTTTAATTACAGGAACAATTAAGTTTCCATCTGGTAATGCTGCTGCCATTCCTAAATTGATGTTCTTTTTCTTGATAATAGAGTCTCCTTGAACAGAGATATTAATTAAAGGGAATTTCTTTATAGTTGTTGCTACCGCTTGCATTAAAATTGGCGTAAACGTTAGCTTTTCTCCTTCTCTTTTAAAGAAAGCATCTTTTACTTTATTTCTCCACTTTACTATATTGGTTACATCGATTTCAATAAAAGATTGAACATGAGCAGAAGTCTGTACAGAATCTACCATGTGCTTAGCAACCAATTTACCCATACGACTCATTTCGATAATTTCATCCTCTCCATTTACAGAAACTGGGGCAGCTTTTACTGCTTCTTTAACTTCTTTCTTAACAGGAGTTGATGTAGTTTGAGCAAGAGCAGGCTTTGGAGCAGAACTTCTACTTTCAACATAAGAAAGGATATCGTTCTTAGTTACTCTTCCATCTTTTCCAGTTCCAGCAATACTTTCTAGTTCTTGCATAGAAACACCTTCTGTTTGAGCAATATTTCTAACTAACGGTGAAAAGAATTTTCCAGAATCAGATGTTTTGGCAATAGGTTGTGCAATAGCTTCTTTAGCAACTTCAACAGTCTTCTCAACTTCAGCAACTTCTTTTGGAGCTTCCTCTACTTTAGGTGCTGGTGCATTAGCTACTACTTCTCCACCATCTGTGTCAATAATAGCAATGGTTTGCCCTACTTCTACAACAGCATCTTTATCAAACAAAATTTCAACTAAAGTTCCTTCTACTTCACTGGGTACTTCTGAGTCTACTTTGTCTGTAGCAATTTCAACAATTGCTTCATCCATTTCAATAGTATCTCCAACTTCTTTTAACCAAGTTGTAATCGTTGCTTCTGCAACACTTTCTCCCATTTTAGGTAGCTTAACTTCGAATTTTGCCATTGTAGATTTTGTTTTGAGACTGCGAAAATACGAAAAATGAGTGATTATTCCTTAAATTTTATTATTGAATAATTCTTTTGAAAAGATTCGTTTTTTGAATAATTCATAAAAACTAGCTGTTAATCTGATTTTTATGTGAAAATAAGTCGATTTTAAAGGTTTTTGTTAAGAATTTCATAATCTAGGAAATCCAGTCTTTTGGAGATTTTAAAACTTCGATAAGCTTTTCTTCTTTGCTTCCTTTTTGAGGATGATGATTGTATTTCCACTGAACTGTTGGTGGCAAACTCATTAAAATACTTTCTATTCTACCATTGGTTTTTAATCCGAACAATGTACCTCGATCGTGAACCAAGTTAAATTCTACATAACGACCTCTTCTTACTTCTTGCCAATCTTTATGCTCTTGGGTATAGTCTAAACCTCTTCTTTTCTCAACAATAGGCACATAACTTTCTAAAAAACTATTACCTACTTCTGTTACAAAATTGTAACGATCTTGCATAGTAAAATTATCTGTTTCCTTTAAATAATCGAAAAATAAACCTCCTACACCACGTGCTTCATTTCTATGTGAGTTCCAAAAGTACTTATCACATGTTTCTTTAAATTTCGGATAAAATTCAGAATTGTGTTTGTCGCAAGCATTTTTACAGACAGTATGAAAGTGAATAGCATCTTCTTCAAACAAATAGTAAGGAGTTAAATCCTGACCTCCACCAAACCATTGAGTGACGATATTTCCTTCTGAATCATACATTTCAAAATAACGCCAATTTGCATGAACAGTAGGAATCATAGGATTCTTAGGATGTAAGACCAAGCTTAATCCGCAAGCAAAGAAATCGCCTTCTTCTACTCCAAATTGTTTTCTTAGTGGTTCTGGTAATTCTCCATGAACAGCCGAAATATTTACACCTCCTTTTTCGAAAACATTTCCATTTTCAATCACACGAGTTCTTCCTCCTCCACCTTCAGAACGTTTCCAAATGTCTTGTTGAAATGTTGCTTTTCTATCAATCTTTTCTAATGTTGAAGTGATTGTATCTTGTAATTCTAATATATATTGATAAAACTGATCTTTCATGAATTATTTTCTTGTTGAATTCTTTTAACGGTTATTTCGGTAGCTGCAGTTACAGAAAGCGGCAACACTAAAATTACTCCTAGAATAGGAAACAATAAAAATAACATAAAAACTATTCCGTTTCCTGTTGCTAAACCTCTATTTTTCTTTACAAAAGCAACACTGTTTTTATAATTGAAATGTCTTTCTAGTGTATAATCCATATTTCCAAATCCTGCAAAGTAAGCCTGCATTAAAAACAAGAGAACTGTAGAGAAAAGGCCAATGATTGGAATTAATCCTAATAATAAAATAGGGATGGTTAAAATCAATTCTCTAAATAAATTTCTAATACTTATTCTGATTCCTCTAAAAAGCAATTGCACAGATGTAGAATTTGTTGCTTTTACTTCATGACCTAACAAGTGCTCTTCAATCTTTTTAGAAATAGGCCCCATAAAAGGAGCTGATAAAGCTAAAACAATATGCTTGAAAATAATAAAACCTAAGATAATGATGAGTAATCCTCCAAATACTGTACTTATAGTTGTAAAGGTCTCTTTACCAAATTCCCATTGCCAAAAGCTTGATATGTAATTACCAATATTATCAGAAAAACCATAGGATAATCCACCAATAACAAGTGCTGTTAGTAAGCTAATAATCATAGGTACAGCAAAATACTTCCAGAGCTTTAACGTTGATATTAACTGAAAAGCTCCGAAATAGGCTTTGATTCCTTTACTAATTCCTTGTATCATTTATACCATATCTTTTTTGCAATATGATGCTTTTTCAAAATCTCGAATGTTTATTGATATAATAGGAACATCAGGAAACATTTCTTTTAGTCTCTTAACAATTCTCTTAGATAAATCTGCTTTTTGCTCATCTGTTCTTCCTTGCATAATATTTCCGAACACGTGAATAAAATCTGCATCACCCTCTAATACTAATGAATGTTTTAGCGGATAAGGATTTAACCTAACCTTGATATCACTTTTTACAAAAAGTCCTGTTGAAAAAGCTGTATCTAAAACTTCTTGCATTATTAATTTAGGTTCTTTTTGTTCTAAAATAGGTTCTGTACAATCTAAAATAAAATGAGGCATATTATTCAATTATCAATTTGTAAATTATCAATGGCTTAATTTAGGTGATTTATTATTTTAACACACCTATGCATAACGTTCATATAATTCCATGTCCATTGGCTTACCATTTGTAGGTGTATAAGCTTCTGGCAAAGTTTTTATCCAGTTAAAGTTACATTTTTTAGCCACTCCAACACTAGGTAAATTTGTTTTGTGTACAATGATTTGCAATGTTTTTAATCCTAAAACAGAAAAAGCATGTTCAGTTAATGCAGTGATAATTTTGGAAGTAATTCCTTTTCGTTCAAATTCATAATCAATACAATAAGCAAACTCTCCTCGCTTGATATTCCAATCTAGTTCTTTGATATATACCAACCCTATTACTTTTCTTTCTCTTTGGATTTTAATAGTAAATAAAAACTCTTGCTTGGTATCAAATTCTTTGCTTTTTGTGACAGCAAAACTCTTGGCTAAATCGGGAGTAAGATTTGCGGCTAAAGTTTTTGGAAAAAAAAGCAACAAACGATCTTCATTCGCTACTACAAAATCACAAACACTCCAATAATCTTTTTCTTCAATTTTAGCAACCTGAATTGTTTGATTGTCTTTTGTGACAATGCTAAGAAATGAATTAGAATTTGATGAATTTTCTTGGGTTTTCATTTAATCTTCAAGGTAAACTAAATAATCTGTTTGACGAATATCTGAAATTTCTTTCACCTTCACCGAATGTTCTAATTGAGCCATCATATAATTGATGATATCTTTTTCTTTTTTTTTCATCAATTCTACAAAGTATTCTCTTCCCTTTTGATTGTTATGAAGGTCCATTACCTTGGGCATTTCTTCATTCGGAGAAAACTCTTCATGCCAATCGGTAATTTGTTTTGTCCATTCTAACACATCATTTATATCTTTTGAAAATCGAGCACATTTTTGTGCAATCAAAATATTCCATAAAGCATGACGGAAAGCATTGGCTTTATTATGGCCTCCATGAATATTTGGAAACTTTTTTTGAGAAATTCTATAGGTTTTAAAAGTTGCAAACATTGTAGAAGTCATATACAGAGGGTGTTTTAAAAACCAGCTAAACAAACTACTAATTTGTCTAAAGTTTAATCCTCTAATGACTTTCCAAAAAGACATTTATGCTTTGTATTCTTTTACTGCATCAATAAATGCTTTTGCATTTTCTACAGGAATATTAGGTAAGATTCCATGTCCTAAATTTACAATGTACCTGTCTTTACCAAACTCATTAATCATTTGATGTACCATCTTTTTAATCTCAGCTGGCGGCGATAACAATCGAGATGGGTCAAAGTTTCCTTGTAATGTAATTTGACCTCCAGAAAGATAACGTGCATTTCTAGCAGTACATGTCCAATCTACACCTAAAGCAGAAGCCCCTGATTTAGCCATTTCATGCAATGCAAACCAACACCCTTTTCCAAAAGCAATTACTGGAGCATCATCTTTTAATGCATCGATAATCTGTTGAATATATTGCCATGAGAACTCTTGATAGTCTGTTGGAGAAAGCATTCCTCCCCAAGAATCAAAAACCTGAACAGCATTTACACCTGCAGCAACTTTTGCCTTTAAATATGCAATTGTTGTATCTGTAATTTTTTGTAACAACTGGTGCGCTGCAACTGGATTGGTAAAACAAAAACCTTTTGCTTTATCAAAATTTTTAGATCCTTGTCCTTGTACTACATAGCATAAAATAGTCCAAGGTGATCCAGCAAAACCAATTAATGGAACCTCGTCGTTTAATTTTTCTTTTGTGGCCTTAATCGCATCCATTACGTACCCTAATTCTTCATGAACATCAGGAATGGTTACATTATCCACACCTTTTTGATCTCTAACTGGATTGGGCAAATACGGTCCGAAATTTGGCTTCATTTCTACTTCGATATTCATCGCTTGAGGAATTACCAATATATCTGAAAACAAGATTGCGGCATCCATTCCATATCTGCGAATAGGCTGTACTGTAATTTCAGAGGCTAATTCTGGAGTTCTACAACGTGTAAAGAAATCATACTTCTTGCGGATTTCCATAAATTCTGGCAAGTAACGACCTGCTTGACGCATCATCCACACAGGTGGTCTGTCTACTGTTTCTCCTTTTAAGGCTCTTAAAAATAAATCGTTTTTAATCATAATTTACATTTTTGAAACAGCTAACATGGCTGCGTCTGTTGCTTTTTTAATAATTTCTATATCCTCTTTAGTAATTGCTGAACTTAAAAACCAAGCTTCAAATTGTGAAGGTGGTAAAAAGACTCCATTTTTAATCATTTCCCAGAAAAAGACAGCAAATTTTTTGGTATTAGATGTTTGCGCATCTTCAAAGTTTGTCACTTTAGTTGATGTAAAAAAAGGATTCAACATAGAGCCAAATCTATTGACTGTAATTTCTATTCCATATTTCTCAGCTGCTTTGAGTAATATATCCTCTATTTGTTTTCCTACTTCTTCAAATTGATCGTAAGGATTTTGTTTTTTCAACTCTCTTAAGGTAGAAATTCCTCCTGCCATTGCAATTGGATTACCACTTAGTGTTCCTGCTTGATACATTCCTCCTAATGGCGCTACCATTTCCATAATCTCATTTCTAGCTCCGTAAGCTCCTACTGGAAAACCTCCACCAATTACTTTTCCTAAACAAGTGATATCAGCTTCTACTCCTAATACTTCTTGAGCTCCACCAAATTTAGAACGGAATCCTGTCATTACTTCATCTGCAATTAATAAGGCTTCTTTGGAATGTAAAAACTCTTTTAATTCTTGTAAAAAGTTGTCTTGCGGGATTACAACTCCCATATTTCCTCCAACTGGTTCAATAATTACACCTGCAATATCATCATGCTCTTCAAAGTGTTTCTTTACACTATCTAAATCATTATAGTTAGCTATTAATGTATTTTTAACGGCTCCTTCTGGCACTCCTTTGCTTCCTGGTAGGCTTAAGGTTGCTAAACCAGATCCTGCAGCAACTAGTAATGCATCTTGATGTCCGTGATAACAACCAGAAAACTTAATAATCTTGTCTTTTCCCGTAAAAGCACGAGCTAAACGAATTCCACTCAATACCGCTTCAGTTCCAGAGTTCACAAATCGGACTTTATCCATTCCTGGAAATGCATCACAAACAATTTTTGCGAGCTTGATCTCATTTTCTGTTGAGGCTCCAAATGAATAGCCATTTTTCAAAGCTTTATTGACAGCTTTTTGAACTTTATTGTGACGATGACCTAGGATCATAGGTCCATAAGACAATACTAAATCCACATACTTGTTCCCATCAACATCAGTAATTTGAGAACCTCTTCCTCTTTTAATAAATAAAGGATTTCCTCCTACAGATGCAAATGCTCTTACAGGAGAATTTACAGCTCCTACTAAGTTCTCTAATCCTTTTTTGTATAATTTTTGAGATTTTTTAAACTCCATATTATTTTCTTCTAATTGTATATGAATTAAAAGATCTTACAGATCTCATTTGTTGTTGCCAGAATAGAATTGGTATGATAGCGCTTACTGTTCCTATGGCTCCAAAATAATTCCATAAAAACACTGTAGTTACAATCCCTAATACTAATCCAATAATGATAATTACTTTATTAATTTCAGCTTTTACATCATTAACATGGATTTTTGCAATCTTTCCACATTTCTGACAGTTTATTGTAAATTCATCTCCTTTTTCCATTTGAAGCTCAGGTCTAGTAGAAACATCAGACTTAATTTTCATAGTTTCTTTACACGATTTACAAACTGCGTATAACCCCATTTTAATTGTCTTTTAAAATTCTTGCTGCTTCCTTAGCAAAATAGGTAATAATGATATCAGCTCCAGCTCTTTTCATAGACAATAAACTTTCCATCATCACTTTATCTCCGTCAATCCAACCTTTTTCGGCGGCGGCTTTTACCATCGCATATTCTCCACTAACATTATAGCAAGCAATAGGTCTATCGAAATTATTTTTCAAATCGCGAATAATATCTAAATAAGATAATGCTGGTTTAACCATTAAAATATCTGCACCTTCTTGATCATCAAACGTTGCTTCACGTAATCCTTCATCTCTATTAGCAGGATCCATTTGATATGTTCTTCTATCTCCAAATGTTGGTGTAGAATCTGCTGCATCTCTAAAAGGACCATAAAATGCTGAAGCGTATTTTACAGAATAACCCATAATTGGTAGATTTACAAACCCAGTATTGTCTAGTGCTTCACGAATTACTTGGATTGTACCATCCATCATTCCTGAAGGAGCCACCATATCTACTCCTGCTTTTGCATGAGAAACAACTTGCTTGGCAATATTTATCAAGGTAGCATCATTATCTACGTCATGGTTATGAATGATTCCGCAATGCCCGTGAGAAGTGTACTCACAAAAGCATACATCTGTGATTACATATAAATTTGGATAGTTTTTTTTGATAAAACGTATCGCTTGTTGCATGATTCCATTGTCATTCCAAGTTTCTGTTCCTTCATCATCTTTTTCAGATGGAATTCCAAATAATAAAACTGCAGGAATTTTCAATTCAACAACCTCATCCAGCTCTTTAGAAATTGTATCTAAAGAATATCTTTTGATTCCTGGCATAGAAGGAATTTCAGATTCGATATTTTCTCCTTCTTCAATAAATAAAGGGTAGATAAAATCATCTACAGACAATTTGGTTTCTTGTACCAATCGTCTAATTCCTTCTGAGGCTCTAAGTCTTCTAGTTCTATTGTACATAATGAAGATTTACTAATTCTATCACACTTTCCACAGTAGGAACTTTAGCAACTTCTACTTGACTAAAGTGTTTTTTTGCTTCTTTTGCTGTTGATTCTCCAATGCAAAAAGCTATTTTATCTTTTGGATTTTTTTGCACATAACTTTCTACAGTAGATGGGCTATAAAATAACACCCCGTTCACTTTTTCATTAACATCAGCTGGGCTATACATTGTTTTGTAGGCTTCTACTTCATGTACCCTTATTTCGTTTTCAGACAATACTTTAGGAAGGGTGTCTAATCTTAAATCACTACAGAAATAAGTCACCTCTTGACCTTTGATATTTTCAGATAAATATTCTGCGAGTTTTTGTGCATTTTTTTCAGAGTGTTTTACTTCTCCAATTTTTTGAGTGATAAGCTTTTTAGTTCTTCGTCCTACGCAATAAATATTTTTAAAATTTAGCTCTTCTTTTGTGAAATTATTCAAGATAGCCTCTACTCCATTTTTACTAGTAATGATAACATTTTCAAGCTCTTTTTTCATCACTTTAGGCGCAATTCTATTGAATCTTATTTTGATAAAATCTGAACTTTCAGAAGCAATATCATCATGAAAAAGCTTAGTTTGACTTTCTGACAATGATTTGGTAGAGTATACAGAAATGCGTTTTTCAATCCCCTCATCTTCTAACATTAACTCTTTACCTCCTCTATTGATAATATAATCTGCACAATCTTTTGCTAGATAACGATGACGTTTTACAGGAGCTGTTTTTGTGACTTGAATTTTCTTTTTCCCGTCTCTTGATAATAAAACTCCCTTAAAATTAATTTCTTCAGTTCGTTCATCAATATATGCTAAAGCTCCAATAGGCGCAGTACATCCACCTTCTAAACGATTTAAGAACTCACGTTCTATTTTAGTACAAACTTCGGTTTCATAATGATTTAATTGTTCACAAGCATCTTTCACATATTCATCTTCCTCTAAAGCTGCAATCATAATAGCTCCTTGTGCTGGAGCTGGTGTCATCCATGAAAGGTTTATAGCTCCTTTAGGTCGTTTTCCTATTCTTTCTAACCCTGCTGCTGCGAAAATGGCACCATTCCAATCATTATCTTCAAGCTTTTGAAGACGAGTATTTACATTTCCTCTTAAATCAACCACAGTATGCGTAGGATAGCGATCTAACCACATTGCTTTTCTTCTTAAACTTCCTGTAGCTATAATTGCTTCTTTTTGCGCGAAAAACTCTTCGTTGTCTTTTAGAACAAGAATATCATTGTAATTTGCTCTTTTTAAAACAGCAGCTTGAATAATTCCTTCTGGTAAAATAGTAGGAACGTCTTTCATTGAATGTACTGCAATGTCAATATCATTATTGAGTAAAGCAATATCTAAATTACGTGTAAATACGCCTGTAATTCCTAATTCATAAATAGGCTTATTGAGAATGATATCTCCTGTAGATTTTACAGGAACGATCTCAGTTTCATATTCAAGCTCATTCAACATACGTTGAACTTTTTTGGCTTGCCATAGTGCTAATTGACTATCGCGTGTACCTATTCTAATAATTTTCTGCATAGAGTTTGGTTAGGCTTTCCCGAAAACTTTTGACATCACTTGAATACTATCGTTTACTGATGTTTCTTCTTCTTTCAGGTGTTTTACAAACTGAGTTGTAATTTTTTGTATGAATCTATTCGTTAGCATTTCTGCTTGATCTTCATCGAAGTTTTTGATCTTTTTTCTATGAAAACTAATCTCGTCTTTTTGAATGGCCTCTAGTGATTCTTTTAGCGCATTAATAGCCGGTACTAATTTCCTATGATTTAACCATTCGTAAAATTCTTCCTTATGAGTTTCAATAATTGATTCTGCAAAAGGTACTTCTTTTTTTCTTAAGGCTAATGTTTCATCAGTAATCTTAGAAAGTTCGTCAACATTAATCAATTTTACAGCATCAAAATTAGCTACTTCTTCATCTACATTTTCTGGCATCGACAAATCTAGGATTAATAACTCTTTGTCTTTGGCAACATGTTCTGAAGTTACTGTAGGTTTATCTGCTCCAGTTGAGACAATAAGAACATCAGCATCGGCAATTTCATTAGATAAGTTTTCTATTCTAGCTTGTCTAATTGAAGGATGTTCTTTTACAAAAGCAATAGCTTTCTGTTCTGTTCTATTGATTAAACAAACAGAAGTGTTTTGTGTATATTCTGCTAAGTTCTTACAAGTATGTTTTCCCATCTTGCCCAAACCAAAAACCAAAATGTTTTTTTGATTATAATCTGGAACATTCTTAATCATGTATTGAACAGCAGCGTAGGAAACAGAAGTAGTTCCCGAGCTAATTTTTGTTTGGTTTTTAACTTTTTTACTAGCTTGAAAAACTAGGTTAACCAGCCTTTCTAAATAAGCATTTACAGTTTGTAATTCTTTGGCTAGTTTAAAAGCGACTCTTAATTGACCAACTATTTCATAGTCTCCAAGAATTTGACTTTCTAATCCTGTTCCGATACGGAAAAGTTGATTAACCGCTTCTTTACCTTTGAATACATTTGAGATTCTAGCAAACTCTTCTACATTTCCATCGGAATAATCACAAAGAAGTTTAATTAATTGATACGGATGCTCTGCAAAACCTGTAATTTCAGTTCTATTACATGTAGAAATCACAAAAACATGAAAACCTTGAGATTTAGCATCTTTTAACAATCTAACTTGATTTTCTTTAGATAAACTATATCTACCACGAGTATGGGCATCAGCTTTTTTGTAGCTAACTCCAATGTTGTATAGGTTTGTTTTTTGGTTTTCTAACAATGTCATATTCTTAAGACTGGTCAAAAATAAAAAGTTACGTTCTAAAAAAATGTCGCTAAAAGTACTTTTTATATCGTTCTATGTTTTTTAGATGCTTTTTATTTTAAAAACTTGTTCAATGTCTTACATTTGTAGTAAAATCAATAGATTTAGACTTTCTTATGTAGAATGATTCTAAATAAAAGTGTTTTTTTATAAAACTTGATCTATGTCAAAAAATGTCGCTGAAAGTACTTTTAAAGAAATAAACCTAGAGAATGGGTTCCATCTTCTTGAGTTTCAAAATATAAGTGAAAATGTTCAAAAATTTGAACGTGATATTGACAGTACTTTTATCCAATTACATTTCTGCATTAAGGGGAACTCTAAATTTTTGTTTAATGGAGGTAGTTATACTTTTGATGTGTTAGACAAGAGATCAATTATCTTGTACAATCCGCAAAGAAAACTCCCAATCAACTTAGAGATTTATCCAAAATCAACATTGATATCATTGCTTATTCCTATTGAAAAATTCCATTCACTATTTTCTAAAGAGGCTAGTTATATTCCTTTTTTAAGTGAAGAGAATAAGAATCGTAAATATTACGATGATACTGAGATTAAGCCTACTGTTTTAATTGTTCTTCAACAAATTATAAACTCAAATGTTAATAGCTCAATACGAGATTTATATGTTAAAGGTAAGATATATGAGCTGTTAAGTTTACATTTTCAGCACGATGAAACTAACTTGGCTGAATATTGTCCTTTTCTAGTTGATGAACAAAATGTTCTTAAGATTAGAAAAGCAAAAGATATTATAATTACAAATATGGCTGAACCTCCTAGTTTGCAAGAACTTGCCAATGAAATAGGGCTTAATATAAAAAAGTTAAAAGAAGGGTTTAAACAAATCTATGGAGATACTGTTTATAGCTTCCTTTTCGATTATAAAATGGAACATGCCAGAAGGTTGTTAGAAAGCAATCAGCATAATGTAAATGAAGTTGGTTTAAAAGTTGGATACAGTACTGCTAGTCATTTTATTGCTGCATTCAAGAAAAAATTTGGCACTACTCCTAAGAAATACGTAATGTCTTTGAACAATTAATCAATGTGTAAATTTTAGCAATGAAGCAATTAAGTCATTACGAAATTCAGAACAAGCAACTAAAATTTCCAATTACCATTGTTTGTGACGCTATACGAACTCCTGAAAATATCGGGATGTGTTTTCGAGTTGCTGAAAGTTTTGGTGTTTCAAAAATCTATTTGCATGAAAGTTCTCCTAAAACTGAAAATAGAATCGTAAAAAAAACAGCACGAAGCACTATTAATCAAATAGACAATGAGGTTTACAATGACTTTAACCAATTGGTTCAAAAGTTAAAAAAAGAGGGAAATACAATTATCGGGATAGAAATTACAGATAAAAGCATTGATATTCAGGATTTCAAATTTAAAAATCATCAAAAAATCGTTTTACTTTTAGGGAGCGAAAGAAGTGGAATACATAACACAGATAATATAGATGCTACAATCGCAATTCCCATGTATGGAAGAAATTCTTCTATCAACGTTGTACACAGTATGACTATTGCATTGTACGAAGCTACAAATCAACTAAAAAGAAACTGAGAATAAATTCATCAACAAATGAAAGGAATTTTACTAATTAATTTAGGGTCGCCTGATAGCACAAAGACAAAAGATGTTCGTAAATATTTAGACGAATTCTTAATGGATGAGCGAGTTATTGACATTCCCTATTGGAAACGTTTTTTATTAATCAAAGGAATTATTTTAAATGTTAGACCTAAAAAATCTGCCGCAGCTTACAAAAAGATATGGTGGGAACAAGGCTCTCCTTTAGTTGTTATTTCTGAACGTTTTACAAAAAAAGTAGCTGATAAAGTAAACATTCCTGTTGCGCTTGGCATGCGTTATGGCTCTATGAGTATTGAAAAAGGAATGAAAGAGTTAACCGATCAAGGTGTAGATGAGATATTATTAGTTCCATTGTATCCACATTACGCAATGTCTTCATACGAAACTGTAGTAGCTAAAGCAGAAAGTGTTTTAGCCAAAAATCATCCAGAAACAAAAATGGATGTATTCCCTGTCTTTTACAATGAGAAAAACTATATCAAAGCTATGAGTTCTAATATCAAAAAGCATTTAGATGATTACGATTATGATCATGTTTTATTTTCTTATCATGGAATTCCAGAACGCCACATTTTAAAATCAGACACAACTCAAAGTCATTGTAAAATAGACGGAAGCTGTTGTGACACCCCTTCTGAAGCTCATAAGACTTGTTATAGACATCAGTGTTTTGAAACAACAAAAGAGATTGTTAAAGAGCTAGATCTTAAAGAAGGTACTTATAGTAATTCATTTCAATCACGTTTATTAAAAGACCCTTGGTTAAAACCTTACACAGATTTCGAATTTGAACGCTTACCTAAAGAAGGCAAAAAGAAACTTGCAGTAATAGACCCTTCATTTGTATCAGATTGTTTAGAAACATTAGAGGAAATAGCAATGGAGGGAAAAGAGCAATTTACAGAATCTGGAGGGGAAAATTTTAAATACATACCTTGCATGAACGATAATGATGATTGGGTAGATGTAATGGTGAATTGGATTAACAATTGGGAAAAGCAATAATCAATGAACATTGACAACTAAATATTATGGAACTTTTATACGCTAAGTCTTTACATATCATTTTTGTAATCACCTGGTTTGCTGGGTTATTTTACATGGTTAGATTATTTATCTATCATACTGAAGCAGAACAAAAAAATGAACCTGCTAAAAGCATTTTACAAAATCAATATAAACTAATGAGCAAACGCCTTTGGTATATTATTACTTGGCCTTCCGCTATTTTAGCAAGTTTATCTGCCTTATGGATGTTGATACTTCAACCTGGTTATTTAACCGAAGTGTGGATGCATGTAAAACTTTCCTTCGTATTTGCGCTATACTTTTATCATGCTGCATGTCATAAGATTTTTAACCAGTTACAAAATGATGAAGTTAAATACTCTTCATTTAAACTTCGTATGTGGAATGAGGTAGCCACTTTACTGCTTTTTGCTATTGTTTTTACAGTAGTGCTTAAAAATGCTATTAGCTGGATTTGGGGAGTTATAGGAATTCTTTTATTTGGTATTCTTTTAATGCTTTCAATTAAATTGTACAAAAAGATTAGAGAGAAAAAAGATTGGGACAATAAAGCAAATGAAAATTCTGAGGAGAACGATGAAGATTAAATTTGTATCACATGCATCTTTTATTACAAAAGTAAATGGTAAAAATATTATTTGCGATCCATGGGTAAAGGGAAAAGTCTTTAATGATGGCTGGGCCTTACTATCTCCTGCTTATAGAATTGATTGGAGCTCTATAGATTACATTTATATTTCGCATGAACATCCAGATCACTTTAATTTTCCTACTCTTAAAAGTATTCCAACAGAAGATAAAAGTAGAATAAAAATCTTATACCAAAAACACGCTTCTCTACGTTTAAAGAATGCTTTTTTAAAACTTGGATTCAAAGAAGTAATTGAATTATCAATATACAAATGGTCTACAATAGATGATATCGATTTCTATTGTGGATCTGCTGGTTCTATGGATGCATTCCTTGCAATCAGACACAACAATCAAACATGTTTAAACCTCAATGATTGTGTTTTCAATAATAAGCAATACAATTATATTAAAAGGAAAATTGGAAAAATTGACATTTTATTCACACAATTTTCATTTGCAAATTGGGTTGGAAATGATAAAGACGAATATGATGAATGTGGTCAAAAAATTGAAGACATTAGAAAACAGATTGAAATTTTCAAACCAACCTCAACTATTCCCTTTGCAAGCTTTGTTTATTTTTGCAGTAAGGAAAATAGCAGAATGAATGATTGGGTAAACACTCCTAAAAAAATTGCCGACCTAAATCTTAATGGTGTTAATTTCATGTATCCTGGAGACGAAATTGAAGTACAAAATCCTATTTTCAAATCTTCTGAAGCTGTTAATCTATTTATGGCTGATTTTCAAAATATTGAAATTGACAAAACTCCTGAAACCATTTCTCTTCAAGATATCTTAAATACAGCACAAAGTAATCTAGCTACTTTTCACAAAAAGATAAATCCTCTTTTTAGAAAGTTTGTGAAGCCCTTTTCTATCTTTATTCATGATTTAGATAAAACAATTCTCATAGATCCTAAAAACAATAAAATTTCTTTAACCCAGAAATCAAAAGCCAAATATGAAATGTGTTCTCAGGTTTGTTGGTATATGTTTAAATGGGGTTGGGGAGCTAATACGCTTCAAGTATCTGGAATGTATAAAGATTTAAAAATGGACCAACCTACATCTAAATACTTCTTTTTTCAAAATATGATATCTACTGAATATCTTCTTTTGAAATCATTCAAACAGGTTATTAGAACGAGTCACTTTTTTTACAGAAAAAAATGGGAGCTTTTTTATAAATTTTTCTAATTCTTATTTAACTCTTTAAAGACTGTTCAAACGGAATTCTATTCAAAATACTTCTTCCTAAGGTAACTTCATCAGCGTATTCTAACTCGTCTCCTACTGAAATTCCGCGAGCAATGGTAGATGTTACAACTTCAAGTTCTTCAATTTGTTTGTAGATATAGAAATTTGTAGTATCTCCTTCCATTGTTGAACTCAAGGCGAAAATCAATTCTTTGATTTCTCCTCTTTTTACTTTTTCAACGAGACTTTCTATTTCTAAATCCTGCGGACCTATTCCTTCAATAGGAGAAATCTTTCCTCCTAAAACATGGTAAAGACCTTTGTATTGTGCTGTATTTTCAATAGCCATTACGTCTCTGATATCCTCTACCACGCATACTATTTCAGGATTTCTATTAGGATTATTACAGATATCACACAACACCGTATCTGAAATATTATGACATTTTTGACATGACTTCACCTCATTTCTCAGCTGCTGCAAAGCCTCTGCTAAATACCCAGTATTCTCAATAGGTTGTTTTAATAAATGTAGTACCAAACGCAATGCTGTTCTTTTTCCAATTCCTGGCAAACGAGACACTTCGTTTACAGCATTTTCTAAAAGTTTTGAAGAAAAATCCATCAAGGCAAATGTACAATTTTGAATTATGAATTACGAATAAACTAATCCACAAATAAACTCTATATTAGTGCTTATTAATTTGTGTAAACATAATGCAACCACTTCATATTTTATTATTGATTGCTGCATACTTTGGTGTGTTGATTTTCATTTCTTACATCACAGGTAAAAAAGCTGATAATGCAACTTTTTTTAAGGCTAACAACTCTTCTCCTTGGTATCTAGTTGCTTTTGGAATGATAGGAGCATCTCTTTCAGGAGTTACTTTTATTTCTGTACCAGGTTGGGTAGAAGCTGATAGTATGAGTTATATGCAAATGGTCTTAGGTTATGTTGTTGGTTACGCTGTTATAGGATTGGTTTTACTCCCTTTGTACTACAAACTTAACCTCACTTCCATTTACACGTATTTAGAAGATCGTTTTGGGCGATATTCTTATAAAACTGGAGCTTCTTTTTTTCTTTTATCAAGAACTATAGGAGCTGCTTTTAGATTGTTTCTAGTAGCCAACGTATTGCAGTTGCTCTTGTTTGATGAATTTGGAGTTCCTTTTTGGGTTACAGTTACCATCACCATTTTATTAATTTGGCTATACACATTTAGAGGAGGAATTAAAACCATCGTTTGGACCGACACTCTTCAAACACTATTTATGTTAATTGCTGTAGGGGTTTGCATTTATACAATCTCTGATGAAATGAATATCTCTAACATCTTTAGTTATGTTGGCGACAGTGAGCTTTCTAAAACTTTTTTCTTTGAAGATTACAAAGCTGGAAGTTATTTCTGGAAACAGTTTTTCTCCGGAGCTTTTATTGCTATTGTCATGACTGGTTTAGACCAAGATATGATGCAGAAAAACCTGACTTGTAGAAACCTAAAAGATGCTCAAAAGAACATGTTTTGGTTTACAATCGTATTAGTGATTGTTAATTTTTTCTTTTTAGCACTTGGAGTATTGCTAACAGATTACGCACAACGAAATGGAATTGATGCTCACAAAGACCAATTGTTTCCAATTATAGCAACCAAAGGAACTTTAGGGTTAGCAACCGCTATCTTCTTTTTGTTAGGATTGATAGCCGCCGCTTACTCAAGTGCCGATTCAGCATTAACTTCATTAACTACTTCCTTTAGTATTGATATTTTAGAAGTAGAGAAAAGAAACAGTAAAGAAGAACAAGAAAAAATTAGAAAAAAGATTCATGTTCTATTTTCATTCATTCTGATTCTAACCATTCTAATCTTCAAATACATTATTGCAAATGACAGTGTGATTGCTAATATCTTTAAAGCAGCGGGATATACTTATGGCCCACTATTAGGGCTTTATGCTTTTGGATTGTTTACAAAAACAAAAGTAAAAGATAAAATTGTTCCTTTTATATGTATTATAGCTCCTGTCCTTACATTCATAACAAATTACTTAACTATTGAATTCTTTGGTTTTGACTTTGGCTTTTTTGTATTGGTTTTAAATGGATTTTATACGTTTATTGGGTTAACTCTTTTTAAAAAATAGGTTGTGGGAAAATTATTAAAGTTTTTAGTAGAAGAATTTGGCTTCCTCTTTGAGGATTATCCATTAGAATCGGGAATTGTTTTAATTCTTATCGCAAGTTTCTCTATTTATCTCCTAAGAAATAGGGTTTTTTATATTAAAAACAGAGTTCCCATCCTATACTTTTTTCTTAATCTAAGAACTCTTTTATACATAGTGGGTATAATTGGAGTGAGTCAAGTATTAAAAGGACTAAATATTTACAACTCAATTCTAAAAGATTTTATTGAAGGTATGGAGGTTTTTGAAAAGGAATACCCCATAATATTAGGCAGCTTAATTACTAGTATAGGTATATATTTTATTTATGATAAATTTAAAATTGCTGATGAAGAAATAGAAGAGCTTGAAAGTGATTTAAATAAATATAAATTTTGGGTTTTTACAATACTAATTATTCTTATTGGAGTATTAATGATATACAGAAATATTTAAAATGAATATACAAGGAAAATGGAAAGGCTATTATGAATATGGAGATGGTTATGCCTTGCCTTATTTTGGGAGTAAAGTTGAAATTGAGGTTATAATTTCTTTAGATAAAGAAGGTAGATTAAACGGCTCTGTTAATGAAATACAGTCTCCTTTTTCCGTTCCAATGAAAGCAGAAATTACTGGATTCATTGATCAAGATTTAATTTCTTTTATCAAAAAATATGATGCTTATCCATTTATAAATGAAAACAATGAGTGTGAGATAAATTCAGACAGGAAATTAGAAATTCCACATAATGGATATATAGACATTAAGAATAATGCTATCTATGGCACATGGAGTATTGAAGACCCATATGAACAAGACGGGCATCAATATATTGACTTTCTTTCTGGCATTTGGCTCCTAAAGCGCAATTAATTGCTTACTTCTAACTTTTTAAAATACGTGTCAAAATTCTTTATTAAAGAAAATAGTTTCAAAAAAATGCAATAAAATACTGCTACCTCGTCTTTATACTTGAAGACCTCTAACGAAAGAGACATACATGACTTCTGAGACAGAAAACGAGCAACAACTAAAAACATTCTTCAGTGATGAGTATCATAACCTAAAGGCTTATGTACATTCAAAAATTGAAGATAGTACCGATCGGGATGCTGAAGACATTATTCAGGACGTTGCTTTAAAAATTCTTTCTCGAAATCAACGATCACCTGTCAATAACATTGCAGGGTTTTTCTATCATTCCATAAAGAATAGAATCATAGACTTATTGCGTAAAAAACAACGATACACACACGCAGAAGAGAGTTTCGAAGATCAGTTTAATGACTTTGTTGAACTCTTCTACGGTAAATCAAACAATATCATCTATTCAGAAGAAATGAAGCTTAAATTGAAAGATGCCATTTTCAGCCTGAAACCAGCTTACAAAGACATTATTCTTGCTGTAGATATTGAAGGATATAGCTATAAAGAAATTGCTATCGAAACGGGAATTCCTGAAGGCACACTACTTTCTAGAAGACATCGGGCAATCTCACAATTACATAAAAAATTAGAATCATTAAAAGACAATATCAATTAAAATATAAATCATGAAGAATTATTTTAAACACAAACTGAGAAGTAAAAATCCCGCAGTGATAGTAGGAACTATACTATTGATTATCATATTAGCTGTTACATTTTTTGTGTTATTTGGCTATGTAATCATGTATTTATGGAATTGGCTGATGCCTTCTATTTTTGGACTGACCACAATTACTTTCTGGCAGGCTATCGGACTGTGTCTTCTTTCTAAAATCCTCTTTGGAGGATTTGGTGGTGGAGATAAGAGCAGTTCAAGCGAAGAAAACAAGTGCAAACCACGAAAATCAGGTAAAAAATCGTCTTCCGATTTCTCAAAATGGAAATATTACGAATCATTTTGGCAAGAAGAAGGAGAAAAAGCCTATGAAGAATACATCGATAAAAAACAAGGGAATATCTCTGAAGAAAATTTAGGAAAAGAATAAAAACAATGTACTACAAATCTGTAAGACTGATTATTTTAAGAACCAATATAAAATCAAAAAAGAATTTAAAAAAAGTAAAATCTTTATTAGACAATCACCCAATGATTTTTAACTGGTCTGTTGATTTGGAAGATATCGATAATGTTTTAAGAGCCGAAGTTTCTAGCGACATGAGTATTGCAAACGTGAATGATATCATTCGGAAAAAGGGATTTTATTGCGAAGATCTTCCCGGAGTTATTAGCTTTTAGGAGTGAACTTTAGTTTGTACTTTTACTTTTCTAAACAAGAGCAATGTCCAAAGACCTGAGTAATTATAGAAAATCTTACGAAAAGGAAGAACTTTTAGAAGCAAACTGCCCTGAAAATCCAATAGAGTTATTCCAGAAATGGTTTTTACGCGCAGATGAATCTGATATGGTTGAGGAAACCAATGCTATGAATATTTCTTCAATTGGCTTAGATGGTTTTCCAAAGAATAGAATTGTTTTACTAAAGAAATACACCTGGGAAGGATTTATCTTTTACACAAATTACAACTCTGAAAAAGGAAGAGCTATTCAAGAAAACAATCACGTTTGTCTATCATTTTTTTGGCCCGCATTAGAACAACAAATTATTATTAAAGGGAAAGCAGAAAAAATTGCAGAAAATTTATCAGACGGTTACTTTGAATCTCGACCAGATGGAAGCAAATTAGGCGCTTGGGCATCCAATCAAAGTCAAGTAGTAGAATCAAGGGAAGTATTAGACGAAAACCTAAAAACTTATCAACAACATTTTGAAGGAAAAGAAATTCCTAGACCTTCTCATTGGGGAGGTTTTATTGTAAAACCAGTATCAATTGAATTTTGGCAAGGAAGACCTAATAGAATGCATGATAGAGTTCGTTATACCTTGTTAGAAGATTTTTCTTGGAAGCTAGAAAGATTAGCTCCTTAATTTTTTATATTTACATCAATCAAAAAACCATCGAGTGAAAACACTCTACATTGTTAGACACGCAAAATCGTCTTGGAAATACGAAAGCGTAAATGATATAGACAGACCTCTTAAAGAGCGAGGAATAAATGACGCTCATTTGATGTCTAAATTTCTTTCAGAAAAAATAGACAGACCTGATGTTTTTATTTCTAGTGTAGCCAATAGAGCTTTGCATACTGGAGTTATATTTTGTAGAAATTTCAATTATCCTTTTTCTAATTTAAAAATCAAAAAAGAACTCTATAGTTTTAGTGATGGTTATTTGGTGAAAACAGTAAAAGCATTAGACGATAGTTTTAATTCAGCCATTATTTTTAGTCACGATCACGGTATTAACACCTTTGTGAATAAATTTGGAAGCAAACCAATAGCACATGTAACTACTTGTGGAGTTGTTGGTATTCGATTTGACGAAAAGCATTGGAAAAACATCAAAAAAGGAACTACTGTCTTAGTAGAATTCCCAAAAAATCACAAATAAGACCTTTTGATTTCAATTAAAAAATATGGTGCAATTGATATCGGCTCTAATGCCATACGTTTGCTCATTTCTAATGTTATTGTAAAAAACGATAACGAGCCTCAATTTAAAAAATCATCTCTAGTTCGTGTTCCTATTCGTTTAGGAGCCGACTCTTTTGTGAAAGGAAAAATTAGCGATGAGAATACAGCAAGAATGATTGAAGCAATGGAAGCTTTTAAACTATTAATGAATGTTCACGGGGTTGAAAAATACAAAGCTTGTGCTACATCTGCAATGCGTGAAGCTAGCAATGGCAAAGAAGTTGCCGAAAAAATCCTTGAAGAAACAGGTGTTCAAATTGATATTATTGGAGGAAAAGAAGAAGCAGCCATTATTTCTTCAACAGACTTGAATGAATTGATTTCTGGAGAGAAAACATATTTATATGTAGATGTTGGTGGAGGGAGTACTGAGCTAACCGTTTTCTCTAAAGGAGAAATTGTAACTTCTAAATCCTTCAAAATAGGTACTGTACGTGTTCTTAACAACACAAAACAAGAAAATAAAGAAGTCTTTAAAAAAGTAGAAGCTTGGATTAAAGAGAATACAAAAACCTACAGAAAAGTAGCTCTTATAGGTTCTGGAGGTAATATTAATAAACTCTTTAAGATGTCTGGAAGAAGTGAAGGAGCTCCTATTTCTTATATCTATTTAAATGCTCAATACCAATTCTTAAAGAAAATGAGTTATGGAGAGCGTATTACAGAACTGAGTTTAAATCCAGATAGAGCTGATGTAATTATTCCAGCAACCAAAATCTATTTAGCTGCAATGAAATGGAGTGGCGCAAGAAAGATACACGTTCCAAAAATTGGTTTGGCTGATGGAATTATTAAGAGTCTTTATTACAATAGTGTAGAACCTGTTGATTAAACTTTTCTTGATCTTCCAAAAACTTCGTTTCAATTTCAACATAATGCAAACCATGCATTCTATCAGCTAATCGCATAAAGTCTTTTTCTGTTGTAAGCATTATTTTTTTATCTGTAGAAAGCTTTTCGAATTGGGCTTGTATCTCTTTAATATCATGTCCGCTAAAATGATGATGATCAGGGAAATTTAAATGGTGAACTTTGCAATTTTTACCTTCAAAAAATCCTAACAAAGGTTTTGGATTTGCAATTCCTGTAATCAATACAATTTCATAATCTTGTATGGCTTCAAGAGCTATTTCCTTAGCTCCTTTTGTCTTCTCATGGTAATCTATATAACTAAAAAATACTTGCTGATTTGAGTTCGCTTTTAATTTCTTTCGAATTTTCTCTTGCTGAGAGTCAGAAAGATCTTTAGAACACTTTGTAACTACAATTATATCCGCTCGTTTTGCCCCTCTTTTGCTCTCTCGTAAGTTTCCTGTTGGCAATATAAAATCATCAATATATAAATCATCATACCTCGTCAAAAGGATATACAATCCTGCTTTTAC
Source organism: Pseudotenacibaculum sp. MALMAid0570 (assembly GCF_040151415.1). Taxonomy (NCBI): domain Bacteria; kingdom Pseudomonadati; phylum Bacteroidota; class Flavobacteriia; order Flavobacteriales; family Flavobacteriaceae; genus Pseudotenacibaculum; species Pseudotenacibaculum sp. MALMAid0570. The sequence continues at coordinate 172,809 of NZ_JBDKWF010000049.1, read as the reverse complement.
TTTTCTATGTTGATAAGCATCATCCAATAGAATCACATCTGGATTCACTGTTTTTTTAAGTTGTTGAATTCCGTGTACTCTTTTCGCATCAACAGCTACAGAAACAGTATAGAATTTCTTAAAGAACTGCAAAGGTTCATCACCTACATCTTCCGCTGAATGAGAATCGTTTAACAATACAAATCCTTTTGTTTTTCTCTTATACCCTCTGCTTAGAACAGCAACTTTTTTATCCTTTTTTAAGAGGCGTATCAAGAACTCGATCTGCGGAGTCTTTCCAGTTCCTCCAACGCTCAAATTTCCAACAGCAATAACAGGAATATCAAAACTAGTTGATTTAAAAACTCCAGCATCGTAAAAGAAATTACGAATCGTGGTAATTAGATCGTAAACTAGAGTAAACGGAAACAATAAAAAACGAATCACTTTCATTGAATACGAAAGTACATTAAAAATAGTAACTTTGGTTTCAAATTTTGATTTATGACCATTAAAGATGTTGCAAAAACCATTGAAGAAATTGCTCCTTTGAACTATGCTGAAGATTTTGACAATGTTGGATTGCTTGTAGGAAGTTATGAAACCAAAGTAACTGGAGTTTTGGTTACTTTAGATACCTTAGAAGAAACTATTGACGAAGCTATTGCCAACAACTGCAACCTTATTGTAAGTTTTCACCCTATTGTTTTTAGTGGGTTGAAAAAACTTAACGGTAAAAATTATGTAGAAAGAACCGTTTTAAAGGCTATTAAAAATGATATAGCAATTTACGCAACGCATACTGCGCTTGATAATAGTAAAGTAGGTGTGAGTGCAAAAATGTGTGAAGTTTTAGGCTTAACAAATACTAAGATTCTAATTCCTAAAAGAGGAATTGTAAAAAAACTAATTACTTACGTTCCTTCTTCTGAAGCAAAAGAATTAAGAGAAAAACTTTTTGAAGCTGGGGCTGGAAACATTGGAAATTATTCTGAAGCGAGTTTTAATTTTGATGGCTTAGGAACCTATAAAGGCAACTCTAATTCAAATCCTTCTATTGGAGAGAAGGAAAAACAACATCAAGCTGATGAAACTTGTATCAAGGTTATTTTTGAAACCAAAGATGAAGCTGCTGTGATTAATGCTTTAATAGAAAATCACTCTTATGAAGAAGTTGCTTATCAAATAATTTCTACAGAAAATGTTCATCAAGATGTTGGCATGGGAATGATTGGAGAATTAGCAGAAGAAATGAGTGAAGATGATTTTCTAAATTACACTAAAATGATCTTTAATACGGGGTGCATAAGACATTCTGAAAAGCTTTCTAAACCTATTAAAAAAGTTGCCGTTTTAGGAGGTTCTGGAAGTTTTGCTATTTCAAATGCGATTGGAAAAAAAGCTGATGCATACATTAGCGCAGATTTTAAATACCATGACTTTTTCAAAGCTGAAGGTAAAATCTTACTCACAGATGTCGGACACTATGAAAGTGAGCAGTTTACAAAAAACCTTTTGGTTGAGTATCTTACAAAAAAATTCACTAGTTTTGCAGTCATTTTATCAGAAAAAAGTACAAATCCAATTTATTATCTATAAACATGGCAAAGAAGAAAGAAGTTACTGTTGAAGAAAAATTAAGAGCACTTTATGATTTACAATTAATCGACTCTAGAATCGATGAAATTAGAAGTGTTAGAGGTGAGTTACCTTTAGAGGTAGAAGATTTAGAAGATGAAGTAGCTGGATTAAACACAAGACTTTCTAACTTGTCTGAAGATGTTGCTAATTTAGAAACAGATATCAATAACAAAAAGTTAGCGATTGAAGAATCTAAATCTTTAATGAAAAAGTATGATGAGCAACAGAAGAAAGTAAGAAACAACAGAGAGTTTGATTCTTTAACTAAAGAAATCGAATATCAAGAATTAGAAATTCAATTAGCTGAAAAACGCATCAAAGAGTTCAAAGTGAAAATTGAACAAAAGAATGAAGTAATTGAAGCTACTAAGGAAAAACTAGATTTGCAACAACAACATTTAGATCATAAAAAATCTGAGTTAGATGCAATCTTAAAAGAGACAGAAAAAGAGGAGAAATTGTTAATTGAAAAATCAAAAGAATTTGCAAATTCAATTGACGGTCACTTACTTACTGCTTATACTAGAATCAGAAACAAAGTAAAGAACGGTTTAGCTGTTGTATCTATTGAGAGAGGTGCTTCTGGAGGTTCTTTCTTTACCATTCCACCTCAAGTACAACTTGAAATTGCAACTAGAAAGAAAATTACAATTGATGAACACAGTGGAAGAATTTTAGTTGACGCTGCTTTAGCTGCAGAAGAGAAAGAAAAAATAGACGGATTATTCGCTTAATCTAGTTCTTTATAACTCATAAAAAAAGCTCAGAAAAATTTCTGAGCTTTTTTTATGAATCTATTTTATCCTAGTTAGTAATCTAAAGTCTTTAAATAACTCAATTTTTGCTTCCAAACATCAAGTCCTTGTTTAAATTCAGCAATACTATTACGTACATTTTTCACCAAAGGATTATCATCAGTCGCGTTAGATATAAAACTTAAGTTGTTTTCTAGCTGTTGTATTTCTCGAACACTCTCGTCTATTTTCTTACGAATAAAAAGTTGTTCAGAATCTAGTTTTCTAATATCGTTATTTGCTAAATATCCATTTACAATATTTCTAAACTTCAACATAGCAACCTCTTCTTTTCCTAAAGACATTCCGCTTAAAGCTTTGTCTACAAATTTATTGAACTTAGCATCTATATTTCTAGCACTTCTGGGCAATCTACCAAGATTAGACCATTCATTCATCAAATCACTAACAGCCTCTTTTGTTGTATAATCCTTTTCTTTAAGTCCTTCTAAAAATGCTACTTTTTGGTTTACAACCTCTTGTTGCTCTATACTTAAAGAATTCTTTTGACTATGATATCTATCAAAATAGTGATTGCATGCTGCTTTGAATTTTTTCCAAATGTCATCTGAGAATTTTCTTGGTACATGACCAATCTTTTTCCAATCAGCTTGAATCTTTTTAAATGTGTTGGTTGCAGACACCCAATCTTCACTGTCTTTTAGTGATTCTGCCAATTCTATTAATGCCAACTTCTTCTTCAAGTTGTCTTGTTGTGAACTTTTTTCTTGTTTGTAAAAAGTGTTTTTTGCCTGATTGAACTTTTTAGTAGCTGTTTTGAATTTCTGCCAAACAGCTTCACTTTTAGAATATGGCAATTTACCAGCATCAAAATATTTTTGACGCAGAGCTTCTATTTCTTTAATACTATTTTGCCAATCGCTATGGCTTGTATTTTTAGAGAAATCAAACGCATTTATTTCTTCTACTACAGCTAATTTCTTTTCAATAATTTCACTGTAATGAGATTTCATTTCTCTAAAATATTCATGCCTTCTGTCATGAATCTTCTTAGTGGCCTCACTAAACTTTTGCCATACTTCTTCTCTCATTTCTTTGGCCACAGGACCAATATCTTCTTTCCAAAGTTTATGAAGTTTTTGCAACTCTTTAAAGGCTAAGTTAATATCGTTCTCTTCAGATAACTCTTCAGCTTTTTTAATCAGCTTTAGTTTTTCTTCAAGGTTATTTTTGAAATCTAAATCTCTAAAATCATTACTTAAATGTAGTAAGTCATAAAATCTCTCTACATGATGATGATAAGTTCTCCAAGTATCATTGTATTTATTTTTAGGAACTGCTCCTATAGATCTCCATACATTTTGCAAATCTCTAAACGACTTATACATTGTTTTTGTATCTGCATTCTCAATTAAAGATTTTAAATCCTCTATTACCTGAAGCCTCTTCTCTAAATTTTCTTTGAGTTGTTTTTCTAGATTTGAATAATAGGCGTCTCTCTGTTTCTTATAATCAGAAAGCAATTTATTATAGCGTGTTTTAACTGGGCTAGAAAACTGAAAATCAATTGAATTTCCTCCTTCAGCTAAAAAAGCTTCTTTCTTTTCTGCTAAAAGTTTTCCAAATTTTAAGTTGAACGCACTCTTAATTCCTTCAGCATGTGTTTTAATTTGTTGTACTGGATTCCCCTTTAAAAGCTTTTCAAGTTCATCAGCAAGCTCTTCCAATTCCATCTTATCATAATCTTTTGAAGGAATTACTGCTTTTTCATCATCTTTCTCAGCTTCCTCAGCCACTTTGTCTTCAATTGCTTCAACTGCCTTGGTAGTTTCTTCTTGAGTTTCAGGTGTAGCTTTTTCTACTTCACTAGATTCAGATTCAGAGGTTGATTCTTCTTTTGATTTTGATTCAGAAGTGTTTTCAGTTGGTTCATTAATTTCTCCTTCAACTTTTTCTTCTTTGGGGTCTAACATGTCTACAATGTTTAAGGTTCCTAATATTCAGTCTATAAAGATAACGATGTCTTACAAAACCACAAAAAGAAAAGGTTAAGATTCAGGAAAACTATTTATTCCAAATTCTCCAAGATTCTTCAGCTTGTAATTGAAGCATTTCAAATCCGTTTTTAATTTGTGCTCCTTTAAAATTTCCTTCTTTTAAGAAAGCCGTTGTTTCCGGATTGTAAATTAGGTCATACAAAAGGTGATTTTTAGTAAGATATTGGTAGGGTATTGCAGGTTTTTGATCCACCTTAGGAAAAGTTCCAATAGGTGTGCAATTGACAATTATGGTATAACCCTGCATTAAATTTTCATTCAGATCTGAATACGCAACTTCATTTTTCCGTTTTGGGCGTCTTGATACTTTCAGATAATCAATTCCAAGTCGTTTTAACACATAGGCTACTGCTTTTGATGCTCCTCCAGTTCCAAGAATTAATGCTCTTTTATGATGCTCTTTTAACAGAGGCTCTAAAGATTTCTGAAAACCAACAACATCTGTATTATAGCCTTTTAAGTTTCCTTTTTTAGTGATTCTGACAGTATTAACCGCCCCTACTTTTCTAGAAATCTTATCAACTTTATCTAGATATAAGAAGATGTCTTGCTTATAAGGAATTGTAACATTCAATCCTTTTAAGCAAAACTTAAATTCATGAATAACCATAGAAAACTCTTCAATAGATTGAATATCAAAATTCACATATTGATGATTTGTAAGCTGAAGCTCTTCAAACTTTTTTGTAAAATATCCTTTCGAGAAGGAATATGAGATGTTTTTTCCAACAAGCCCAAAAAGTGCTTTATGAGGTTTTTCTTCTACCATAATAATCGATGCCTAAAATTAAAAGGATTCCTACTAATGCATAAAAAATGGCGTACCAATTTGTATCAACAGACAGATCTGGAAGAAAGCGTTTATAATTTTCAACAATTTTATTTCCGTTTTGATCTAATAAAAAATCACCTCCGACTTGTTTAAACACTTTCTCTTTCCAAGGCCATACAATTCCCAAAGATCCAGTAATAAAACCTATAATAACTGCAGTGACTATTTGATGCCATCTTTTTAGAACATAGCCTAAGACATGGGAAATAGATACCAATCCGAAAGCAGAACCTGCAGTAAAAACCCCAATGATTTTTAAATATCGTATGCGCTCTGGATCATCAATAAATTCGAAATTCCCAGAAAAAATATCAGTTAACACTCCAAAAAGAGCATTTACAGAATCTACTAATAATAATACATAGTTACCCATTAAAATGAGAATAAAAGAACCTGAGAGTCCAGGTAGTGTCATTCCAGAGACACCTATGATACCACAAATAAAAACAAACCAAAGATTATCATTCTCTCCAGCTGGGGTTAAAAAACTAATTCCAACTCCAACAGCAGCTCCAATAACTAAGGAAAATGTATTTTTAAAATTCCACTCGCCAAAGTCTTTTCCAATATACCAAATAGAACCAATGATCATTCCAAAAAACCAACTCCAAACATACAGTTCGTAGTGTTTCAAAAAATAATCTAAAACCAATGATACGCTAAAGTAACTAAAGATACTTCCTGCTATAACAAGTCCTAAAAATTGAGCATTTATGTAGTTGAAAAAACTTCTAAATCTTCCATTAAATAATAGTTTAAAAGCTTTTCCATTAATTTTCTGAAAAGAATAAATCAGTTCTTCATAAAAGCCTAAAACAAAGGAAACAGTACCTCCAGAAACGCCAGGAACTTTATTAGCAGCTCCCATAGCAAGTCCTTTAAGAAAAAGGTAAATCTTTTCTATTAAGGTTCTGTTTTTCTGCATTAATTTTTACTTGTTGCTAATCTTTCCAAAAGTAAAATGAGTCCAAACCCTATAACTGCTAAAATGGTAGCATACATAAGTTGTGGTTCTCCTTCAAAAGAATTGGGTGATATACTAACTTGTTTTAAAGGAACTTCAATCCCATCAGAATTAGTTCTCCAGGTTAATGTTTCTTTCCATGGCCATATCTTATTTAAAGAGCCAATAATAAAACCAGTAAGTGCAGCCAATGTGTAGTTTTTATATTTAGCGAAAAGCCATTTTAAAATTCTGGAAAATGACAGTAATCCAATAACTGCTCCTACCATAAAAACGACTATACTAACAATATCTTTGCTATTTACAGCATTTAAAACAGGCTTATATGCACCTAATAAAACTAAAATGAAAGATCCTGATATACCTGGTAATATCATTGCACAAATAGCAATCATTCCTGCAATAAACAAAAACCACATGGAAGAATTTTCGCTTACCATGGGGTTTAGTGTTGTTATGTAATAAGCAATAGCTGCTCCGAAAGCCAATAGAAAAACACTTCCGAAATTCCATTTTGTGATTTGCTTAGCTACATAGATGATACTAGCTAAAACTAGCCCGAAGAAAAAAGACCAAATTAAAATAGGATGTTCTTCCAATAACATTTCGATTAACTTTGCCAACGAAATGATGCTTACGAAGATTCCTGCAAAAAGTGCTAATAAAAAGTTCCCATTGACTTGAGTCCAAACCGCCTTAATCCCTTCTTTTCTTAAAACTTTAATTAATCCGAAATTAAAACTGCTAATTGAAGTTAGTAATTCTTCATATATCCCTGAAATAAAAGCGATTGTACCACCAGAAACACCTGGAACCACATCTGCGGCCCCCATAGACATTCCTTTCAAGGAGACAATAATATAATCTTTTAAAGTTCTGCTCATAGTTTGATTGTTTGTGTTTACGAAGATAGCAGAAAAACCCAAACAATCTCAAAAGAAAAAAAGCCGAAAATTCGGCTTTTTTCAAATTAATCAAACCCCCTAATTATTCTGTTGCTTTTTTATAATTAGCAAGTAATTTTCTTACTTCACTTAAATCATAAACTGTAGGGAACAACTCTTGAATGATAGTATGATAACCGTAATCGATTTTCATTCCACTAATCAAATGTGCAACTCCGTGATTCTCTTTGTTCAACACAAAAAACAATCCTGACAATCTGTATTCGATTTCTGCAAAATTCTTATAGAGTTTTTGAGCACGAAATAGTACTTTAAGAGCATCATTAAAGTCGCCTATAAAAAGTAGCACATCAGCTAATGCCACAAATATTTCTATAGATTCATCTTTTAAATCTAAGCAATTTTCAAAACCTTTAATAGCTTCTTCATAGAAGCTTAATTTTATATTAATATCTGAGTATTTTCTCCAGTACAAAGCATTATTTTCATCTATTTTCAATGCTTTAGATATATAGTACAACGCTTTTTGATAATCACCTCTTGAATAAAAAGCATCTGTTAACAATATCCATCCTTTATCTAATAAAGGGTCTTCATGCACTGCTTTCTTATAATAACTAATGGCTGTTTCAAGTTCATTCAAATGCTGATAACACTCTCCTACTCTAACATAAGCATATGCTGTAGGGTCATCAAGCTCAAGTGTAATCATATAATTTTGAATCGCATCTTCATATTCTCCTAGCTGTTCGTATGTTTTTGCTTTTTCAAGATAAGCTCCTATAAATGACTCATCAATTAAAACCGCATAGTCAAAACAGGTTAAGGCTTCTTTAAACATACTTAAGACAAAATACTGTCGCCCTAATTGATGCCAAGCAACCTCACTATATGGATTTTTATTGATGTAAGAATTTAAGAAATCTATGGCTTGCTCATGATCTTTTTCCATGTCAAAACAATAAACTACATTGTATAAAGCAGAATAATCTTCAAAGTCCACATCAATGCATTTTGCAAAGCTCAATCTGGCATTTTCAAAATCATCCAGATACAAATATTCCATTCCCATCAAAGACCAAATATCCACTTTATCGTCAGAATGGATTAAGGCAATCTTTAAATTCTGAATTGCTTCATTATGACTTCCTTCTTTTGAGAGGATTGTAGCTTTTTGAATATAAACCTCTTCATTATTAGGAGCTAATTGCTCTATTTTCTTAACAAGTTTACCAGCTTTTTCAAGATTGTTATCAAAAATTAGAATTTCAACTTCTAGCAATTTAAGGTCTATCGATGTAGGATGTTGTTCTAATCCAAGTTGCACAGCTTTTTTAGCAAGGGAATGCTTTCCAGTATCCAAATAGTGAACTATAATTTCTTCAAACTCCACTAAATCGAAGAAATATACACTATTTGTTTTTAGCATCGATTCAAACTTAGACAATGGCATACGCAATTATGATTTGAATTACTTCTTTAAAATTAACATTCATCTTAAGTATCTACAGACAAGCCTGTTTTTGTTTTCAACAATTTAATTAACAATTCAAATTTCATGCTAAAATTGATTTGAGTAGATATTATTTTGCACATCTCTTTTTTTACACTAGCTTTGCCCTACTTTAGCAACTAGGCTAAACGACACATTTCTTATGAGCAAAAAAGTCTTACTAAACTCTACAGAAATTGAAATCATCCTTCATCGATTGGCGTGTCAGTTAATTGAAAACCATAACGATTTTTCAGAAACAATTCTTATTGGGCTACAACCTAGAGGAGCTTATTTAGCTCAGAGACTAGCAAGTATTTTAGAGAATGAATATAAAATCAATGGAATAAATCTGGGGTTATTAGATATTACTTTCTATCGTGATGACTTTAGAAGAAGAGATGAACCTTTGGAAGCAACAGATACTCAAATCGACTTTTTGATTGAAAATAAAAAAGTGGTTTTAATAGATGATGTATTATTTTCTGGAAGAAGTGTAAGAGCTGCTCTAACAGCTATTCAATCCTACGGAAGACCAGATACTATAGAATTGTTAGTGCTAATAGATAGACGTTTTAGCAGACACTTACCTATTCAGCCTAATTATAAAGGAAGGCAAGTAGATGCCATTAATGAAGAGCGTGTTATTGTACATTGGAAAGAACTCCATAAAAAAGACGCCGTTTATATAGATAATAAATAATTATGAAGCAGTTAAGCGTAGAACATTTATTGGGAATTAAATACCTAACTAAAAATGATATCGACCTTATTTTTGAGACTGCCAATCATTTTAAAGAAGTTATCAATAGACCCATTAAAAAAGTGCCTTCTTTACGTGACATTACCATTGCAAACTTATTTTTTGAAAATAGTACACGAACCAAACTATCTTTTGAATTGGCAGAAAAAAGACTTTCTGCTGATGTGATTAATTTCTCAGCTAGTCAATCATCAGTAAAAAAAGGAGAAACTCTTATTGATACTGTTAACAATATTTTATCTATGAAAGTAGATATTGTAGTGATGAGACATTCTAACGTTGGGGCAGGTGTTTTTCTTTCTAAACATGTTGATGCAAAAATTATTAATGCTGGAGATGGAACACATGAACATCCAACTCAAGCTTTATTAGATAGTTACTCTATCAAAGAAACCTTAGGTTCTGTAAAAGGTAAGAAAGTAGTTATTGTTGGAGATATTTTACATTCTAGAGTAGCTCTTTCAAACATATTCGCCTTGCAATTACAGGGAGCAAAAGTGAAGGTTTGCGGCCCTACTACACTTATTCCAAAATACATTACTAGTTTAGGTGTTGAAGTAGAAACTAATATTAAGAAAGCTCTTGAATGGTGTGATGTAGCAAATGTATTGAGAGTTCAACATGAGCGAATGGACATCAAATATTTTCCATCAACAAGAGAATACACTCAATTGTTCGGAATCAATAAAGAAATCCTAGACAATCTTGGCAAGAAAATAGTAATCATGCACCCAGGACCAATTAATAGAGGTGTTGAAATTACAAGTGATGTAGCAGACGCTGATCAATCTATTATCTTAAATCAAGTTGAAAACGGTGTTGCTGTAAGAATGGCTGTAATCTACTTACTTGCACAACAAATCAAAAGATAAATCATGAATATCCAACACAAAGATTCATATACTTTGGTTAGTATTGACGAGGGTTCTTATGAAGAATTTCAACAAAAAATTGCTGATTTAAACTCTAATCATTTGGTTGTTGAAGTTTCAGAAAACCTTAACATTGATGAATCAAAAATCTTATTATTTTTGAATATTGCTTCAAATTTTAAGTCAAATGGCATGTCATTTGTAGTAATAAAATCAGGCATCGATATTGATGATTTTCCAGAAAATCTTAATATTGTTCCTACATTGCAAGAAGCTGAAGATATTATGGAGATGGAAGCAATTGAACGTGATTTAGGTTTTTAACTAAGCAAACTGTATGATTAAAAAAGTACTTTTTACACTTTTTCTATTTACTGCAACGTTAGCATTTTCTCAGAAATCGCTAACGAAATTGTCTGCTGTACCAAATCCTTTTGTCACAGAAACAAAAATTAACTTCAATTCAGATTCAAATCAAACAATTGTTTTAAATATTAAAAATGTTCTTGGTAAAACTGTTTATTCTAGAAGGTTTAAGATTAAAAAGGGAAAGAATTCAATCCCTTTTTCTAGAAACGATTTAAGATCTGGAATGTATATTTACACAATTCAAAATAGCAAAGAGCTTGTTTCTAAACGTTTTGTAATTAAATGAGTTTAGAACTTACTATTTTAGGTTGTCATTCTGCTACTCCAAGAGTAAATGCTCATCCAACCGCACAATATTTAGAGATCAATTCCCGTCATTTTTTAATTGATTGCGGGGAAGGCACACAACGTCAAATGAGAAAATACAAAGTTGGTTTTTCAAAAATCAATCACATTTTTATTTCTCACTTGCACGGAGATCACTTTTTTGGTTTGATTGGCCTTATTTCAACTTTTGGAATTCTCAGCAGAGAAAAACCATTACACATTTACGGACCGAAAGGAATAGAAAAATTAATTCGCATACAATTAGAACTATCTAAATCGCATGTGAATTTCGAGATTACTTTTCATGAGTTAATCTCTAAGAAAAGTGAGCTTATTTTTGAAGACGATAAAGTTCAAGTGAAAACTATACCTCTTAATCATAGAGTATATACCAATGGCTTCTTGTTTCAAGAAAAAGAAAAACCCAGAAACCTTAATATTGAAATTATAAAACAATATGAAGAAATTGAGGTTTGTGATTACAACAATTTGAAAGCTGGAAAGGATTTTGTTCTTAAAAATGGAAATACAATAGATAATAAAACACTGACTAAAGAACCTCCTAAACCAATTAGTTATGCTTATTGCAGTGATACATCCTACAAACCAGACATTAAAGAAGTAATTGCCAATTCTGATTTACTATATCACGAATCTACTTTTTTATCCGACAAAGAAGATTTGGCTAAAAAAACAAAACACTCTACTGCGAAACAAGCTGCGAAAATTGCTGAAGCCTCTAATGTAAAAAAACTTATTTTGGGTCATTACTCTAGTCGTTATAGTGATGTTTCTCTCTTTAAAAAAGAAGCTGAAGAGATCTTTGAAGATGTTATATTAGCCGATGCCGGAAAGAAGATTAGTATTGGTTAATTTTTAACAATACTAAGGTACAAGCAACCTCTGTTTCAATTCTTTTTTCATTTAATAACTTAATAAGTTCAATATTCTCTGTCCCAGGATTAAAAATGACTCTTTTCGGTTTCAATGTAAGAATGTAATCATAGTATTCTTGCTGTCTTTTCGGGTTTAAGTATAGCGTTATAGTATCAACATCTTTATACTCTTTCCTTGCTATATCAATTGTTACATCGTCTACAACCCCTTCCCTCAATCCAAAGGCTACAACAGGAATATTTTTTTCTCTTAATCGGCGAATAGCAATGTTTGAATACCTAGATTCATTTAAAGAAGCCCCTAAAACTAGTGTTTTTTTGCTCATATGTTAAGAATACGTTAAACAGTGTTAAACTAGGTAACAAAGATACAACTTACAGAGTCTACTAAGCATCATAAACAAAAAACTCAAAAATTAACCAAATGAAAAAATTATTGCTTTTATGCATGCTAACCGTAACATTTAATTCCTTTTCACAGTTAGCTAAAAGCGAACTACCAAAACCTGGTGTCGTTTCAGGAAAAGTTGTTGACGACGCTACTAAAGAACCTTTACCATATGTAAATATTGTAGTGAGAGATGCTGCTAAAAAGGTTTTAACAGGAGGAATTACAGACGATAATGGAAAATTTAAAATCAAAGATATTCCTGAAGGAAACAGTTTTGTTGAAGTTCAATTTATTGGATACAAAACATTTTCTCGCCAAATTAGCATTACTTCAAAAAACAGAAACCTCAACTTAGGAACCATAGCTTTAAAAGAAGATTCTTCGCAACTAGATGAAGTAGTTGTTAGAGCTGAAACATCTACTGTTGTACAAAAAGTAGACAGAAAAGTAATTAATGTTGGAAAAGACTTAACATCAGCTGGAACTACAGCTTCTGAATTACTAAATAATGTACAATCTGTGAGTGTAGACAGTCAAACTGGTCAAATAAGTTTACGTGGAAATCAAAATGTACGTGTATTAGTAGACGGAAGACCAACGAATATTCCTACAGCGCAATTACTTAAGCAAATTCCTTCAAACTCTATCAAAACTATTGAATTGATTACCAATCCTTCAGCTAAGTACAATCCTGAAGGGATGAGTGGTATTATCAATATTATTTTAAATAAGAATGCGAATATTGGTTTTAACGCTGCCATAGATGGAGGTGTAACTGCGGGTCATTATGTACGTTATAATGCTTCTGCAAATATGAACTATAAGACAGGAAATGTAAACTTCTTTGCAAATTATGGTCATAATAGTGGAGACAATTACAACTTTGGTTTCGTTGAAAGACCAGGTGTTAACTTACAAGAATTTGTTTTTACCAGTGGAAGTCAAGCTGATTTATTAAAGATAGGTGCAGATATTTATCTTAATGATAAGAACACATTGTCTTTATACACAACTCAAAACTGGTCAAATAATACGGCTAATGGCTCTGCTATTATTACTGCAAATGGAGTTGTTGTGAATAATTCGCCTAACACACAAGCCTCTGATAGTCAAAATGGCGCTTACAATTTAAACTATAGAACTGATTTTGATAAGAAAGGTCATAACTTAGAATTTGAATTAACATACTCTAAAAATAAAGCTCCACAAGATTTAGTGAATAGTGATTTGTTAGATCCTACAAACGGTGAGTTGAATTATTTCAACGACATCGACATTGAAAGAACAAATACTTTGTTTAATATTGATTATACAAAACCTATTTCGGAGAAATCTAAATTAGAATTAGGAGTAGAATATCGTGCTGATAATACCGAAAACACGAACTTGACAAATCAGGTTGGATTTACAAACTCTTCTTTCGATTACGACAGAAAAATCTACTCAGGTTATGTAAATTATAATCATTCTTTCGGAAAAGTAACGATGCAATTAGGTGCTCGATTAGAAAATTATGAAATTGAAGGAACGTTTAGAAGAGCAACTCTAGCAGATGAAACAGTAACAGACGAGATCTTTACTGTATATCCATCAGCGTTTTTCACGTACTCTCCTTCTCAGAAAAATCAATTCCAATTAAGCTATAGCCGAAGAGTTGATAGACCTGGTATTCAACAGGTAAACCCAATTAGAGAATGGAGCACTCCATTAATTACATCAGTAGGTAACCCAGATCTTGTACCACAGTTTACAAATTCGTTTGAATTAAATTATACAAGAAGAATTAAAGGAGGTTCTTTATCTTTTGGGACATTCTATAGAAAAGTGAATGATGTAATCTCTAGAGTTACTTATAGAGACCCTTCAGATCCTAGTAACGTAAGACAAATATTATCATTTGCAAACTTTGATGACACTGATGCTTATGGATTAGAATTCTCTACAAGTTTTAGGGTTACAAAATGGTGGAGAGCTAATTCAAGTATCGACTTCTATTCTCAAAAACAATTTGGAACTAATGATTTAAGCAATCCAAATGCGCCAAGAGTGGAAGTAACCAATCAGGCTTTTAATGCTAGAATTATTAATAGCATCACAGCAACAAAAAAATTAAGAATACAGTTATTTGCAATATATAGAGGTGCTAACCAAGATATCCAGTGGGAAGTTGATCCAATGTGGATGGTAACAGCAGGAGCAACATACTCTGTATTAAAAGGGCAAGGAACATTCACTTTACGATTCAATGATATCTTTAGAGGAATGAAGTTCCAATTTAACTCAGACAGACCATTTGTTCAAAATGGAAGATTCCAATGGGAAAGCAGAACAAGTTTCCTAGGATTCAACTACAGATTTGGAGGAGGAAAGAACAGAGCAAAATCTCGTAGACAAAGAGATAGCAATGAGAAGCAAGGAGGCGGAGGCTTCTTCTAAAAAGAAAGTTTTTAATTATTTGAATACAAAAAGCCACATATCAATGTGGCTTTTTGTTTGTTATTCTCCATTCTTTATTACAAAATTTCTCAAAAAGAGAATTTGTATTTACTCAAATATTTTCTTCTACAAGAAGCAACCTTTTAAAAAAAATGAAGTCTATATTATAAAAGCCTATAAAATGTTTCTCACTAACTGTAAGCATTTTAAGTAAAACCAGACTTATAAGTTAGAGATTTTCTGAATTTTAGATATAAAATAAAAAACACACATGCATGAAAAGTAATGAGGTGGCGAATTCCTTTAAGCGCTGCTTTCATTTATTTGAGTTTGAAAGCCGCTACAAGCGGCTTTCTTTTTGTTAATATGTCTGTGTATTATTTCGCGTAAATAGTCAATAGTTTTCAGGTTTTTTTATTAGATTTGAAAAGTTCTAAAAAACCCACAATAAACTAACTGAGATGAAAAGATCCCTCGTTACGCTTTTATTGGTAGCTTTATCTACTAGTATTTCAGCGCATTCCTATCGAGTAAACCAGATAATTACGCAGTAACTGCAGAAAATTATATTGATTTTATTCCGATTGCACCAATTCAAATTAAAGCTGATGTAATTAGTGCAACCTCAAATAATGAGATTAAAGCACAAACTACATTGCAAATGTCTATGGATAAGCAATCTGTAATAAACTTTATTCCTAACGAATCTATGGAAACAACTATTCAGCGTTTTAATGCTGACGGGACTGTTTCTTACTTGTATTCTGGAAGATCCTTAAAAAAAGGGACATATCGATTAATAGTAGACTACAACAAATACATCATTCAAAGCATCGAAGGCTCTGGAAACGACAGTTGTGTTGGATATGCTAAAATTGGTGTTGGGTTGCGTATTGTTGCTAACATTAACGCTTTAAAGAACAATATCGATATTAGTAGCTTAGTAGCTTTAGGCGCTGCTGCTGCTAGAGGAGAAGTTTCTGGAAGTGTTGGATATGAAGTAGTAGGAATAGAATCTAAAGAGATTACTGCTGTTATACCAATCAACTCAGAGATTACATCATCTATCAATCAAGTATTTTTACAAGCTATTGGAGTTGTGAAAGGAAAAATTTATGACAGCTCTACAAGATTGTATCCGCAAGTAATTGCTATCAAACATACTGGATGTGATTTAAAAACTATTACTAAAAACTTAATTGGACAATACGGAGCTTCCAATTAATTTAATAAAAACATCATAAAAAAACCGAAGCAAATTTGCTTCGGTTTTTTATTTAAAATCAATTTTATATTACCATCTTATCACCACACTTCCCCAAGTAAATCCACTACCAAAGGCAGCCAATACAACTAAGTCTCCATCATTAATCTTTCCTTTCTCCCAAGCTTCAGTCAACGCAATAATTACTGATGCGGCAGTAGTATTACCATATTTCATAATGTTGTTGTAGACTTTATCATCACTCAATTGAAATTTTTTCTGAATAAATTGAGCAATCCTCAAATTTGCTTGATGAGGAATTAACATATCTATATCTTCTTTTTGCAATCCATTTGTTTGTAATCCTTCAACAATAGCTTCAGAAAAACGAACCACTGCATGTTTAAAAACAAATTGGCCATTCATATATGGAAAGTATGACACGTCATCTGGATTGTTTTCTTCAAGAATTTCTGGAACCCAACGCCCAGTTGAAGGTCCTTCTAACATTAGTTCTCTTGCATGTTTTCCTTCTGAATGTAAATGAGAAGATAAGATTCCCTTTCCCTCTTCTTCACACCTAGATAAAACAGCAGCTCCGGCCCCATCACCAAAAATAACTGTTACTCCTCTTCCTCTTGTAGATCGCTCTAATCCTCCTGAATGATTTTCAGAACCTATCACCAAAATATTCTTGTACATTCCTGTCTTAATAAATTGATCTGCAACAGATAATGAATAAATAAATCCAGAACATTGATTACGAACATCTAATGCTCCAATGGTAGGCATATCTAACATGTCTTGAACTCTAACACCTCCTCCGGGGAAATACATATCTGGACTTAAAGTGGCAAAAATTATAAAGTCAATATCATCTTTTGTTAACCCTGCTCTTTCAATAGCAATTTTAGAAGCTTTTACAGCCATGGTAGAAGTTGTTTCTCCAGTAGCTGGATCAATCCATCTTCGTTCTTGAATTCCAGTTCTCTCTTGAATCCATTCATCACTGGTATCCATCCATTGTTTTAGATCATTATTGGTTACCACATTATCTGGAACAAAATAACCTAAACCTGTAATTTTAGAATTATACATAATTATTTATTCTCTTTTTGTTATTAATACAATCTAATATAAGTAAAGTTATTAATTATTTATACTTTTATTTCAATTCAACAAATTCAACACATCCTTAAACAAAACAATAATGAATAGAAAAGACTTTTTAAATCTGTCTGCAAAAGCTGCTCTCTTTCTAGGAATAACATCATTTAGTTCTTGTGACGATAAAAAAGATGAACAAACACAAACACTTTTATCTAAAAGCGCCCAAGGAAATGCTTTTGGTCTAACGGCTGATAAAATTGACAAAGTTAGAGTAGGAATCATTGGTGCTGGAAATAGAGGCGCAACACTCATTCAAATGTTTGATTGGTTAATTCAAAATAATCATGCTGAAATTGTTGCTATCTCAGACTTACAACAAAAGAAAGTAGAAAAACTAAACGAGCATTTAAAAAAGGCACAACCAAAAGGAGCTCAATTATATGCAGGAAATGAAAATGAATGGAAGAAAGTAGCCGAACGAGATGATATAGATTTATTGATAATTGCTACTCCATGGGAATGGCATACAACTATGAGTCTTTACGGAATGGAAAATGGCAAGCATGTTGCTTGTGAAGTTCCAATTGCTTATACCTTAGAAGATTGTTGGAAGCTTATAGAAACAGCAGAAAGAACTCAGAAACATTGTATGATGATGGAAAACTGTTGCTTCAATGGAGAAGAGCTATGGGTTTTAAATATGATTAATCAAGGAGTTTTTGGCGATTTAACACATGCTGAAGGTGCATACATTCATGATTTAAGAAAGCATTTACTGGATGAAACATATTACGAAGATCAATGGCGCATCAAACATCATTTAAAAAAGGATGGTAATTTTTATACAACCCACGGATTAGGACCAGTTAGTCAGTATATGGATATCGGTCGTGGAGATACATATGACCATGTTGTATCGATGAGTTCTCGAGAAAAAAGCTTGAGTGATGCAGCTAAAAAGTACAATAGTCCTCATACAAATGTCAAATGTGGTGATATGAATACAACACTTATCAAAACTAAGCTTGGAAAAACAATCATGCTACAGTTTGATGTTCATACTGGTAGACCCTACAACCGATTAAATACTGTGGTTGGAACCAAAGCTGTTCACGAAGGATATCCTTCAAGACTATATATTAATGAAGACGAATTAGCTTGGTGGGGACACAAATGGCTTGATGAAGCCAAATACAAAGATTACAGAAGTAAATATGATCATCCTTTATGGAGTAAACTAAAAACTCAAATTTCTGACAATGCTGTTGGACATGGAGGAATGGATTTTGTGATGATTTATCGTTTAATTCGATGTTTAAACAAAGGATTACCTTTAGACATTAATGTTTATGACAGTGTCTTATGGAGTGCTATTACTCCTCTATCAGAACTGTCTGTAGCTCAAAATAGTGCTTCAATAAAAGTTCCTGATTTTACTGGAGGAACATGGCAAACAAAACGAGAAACAGAAATGTTGCGAGATATTTAAAATATTATTCTAAAAAATCATAAAACACCGAAGGAAATTTCGGTGTTTTTTTATGTCATCTTGTCACAAAAATTCCTTTGGTATTTTTTTTGACTATCCTTTCCCAAATAATAATAAAAACAAAGGAAATTATGAGTAAAGGAAATATTAATGTATCGGTAGAAAATATCTTTCCATTAATTAAGAAATTCTTGTATTCAGATCATGAGATCTTTTTAAGAGAATTAATCTCCAATGCTACAGATGCAACTACAAAATTAAAACACCTAATTTCTATTGGTGAAGCAAAAGTAGACTACGGAAACCCGCAGATTGAAATTAAAGTAGACAAAAAGAATAAAACACTTCATATTATTGATCAAGGTCTAGGAATGACCTCTGAAGAAGTAGAAAAATACATCAATCAAATTGCTTTTTCTGGTGCTGAAGAGTTTCTAGAAAAATATAAAGATGAAAAAAATGACACTGGAGTTATCGGTCATTTTGGTTTAGGTTTTTACTCAGCATTTATGGTTGCTGATAAAGTAGAGATTATTACTAAGTCTTTTAAAGACGAAAAAGCAGCTCATTGGACTTGTGACGGATCTCCAGAATATACCTTAATTGAGCATGACAAAACAGAAAGAGGATCTGAAATTATTCTTCATATCTCTGAAGATTCAACAGAGTTTTTAGAAGATTCAAAAATCACTGGACTGTTAACTAAATACAATCGTTTCAACCAGATTCCAATCAAATTTGGAACCAAAGAAGAAACCTTACCTCTTGCAGAAGATGCAGAAGAAGGAGCTACTCCAGAAAAGATTACTGTAGATAATATTATCAATAATACAAATCCAGCTTGGACTAAAAAACCTAGCGATTTAGAAGATGAGGATTATAAAAATTTTTACAGAGAATTGTATCCAATGCAATTTGAAGAATCTTTATTTCACATTCATTTAAATGTAGATTATCCTTTCAACTTAACAGGAATTTTATATTTCCCTAAGTTGAGTCAGAATTTGGATATGCAAAAAGATAAAATTCAATTGTATCAAAATCAGGTTTTTGTTACAGATAATGTTGAAGGAATTGTACCTGACTTTTTACAGATGCTAAAAGGAGTCATTGATTCTCCAGATATTCCACTTAATGTTTCTAGATCTTACTTACAAGCTGATGGTGCTGTAAAGAAAATTTCAGGATATATTACTAAAAAAGTAGCGGATAAATTAGCATCCTTATTCAAAAACAACCGTGAAGACTTTGAAACAAAGTGGAATGATATCAAAGTAATTATTGAGTACGGAATGTTGTCTGAAGAAAAATTCTTTGATAAAGCAAAGAAATTTGCTTTGTATCCTTCAGTAGAAGAAAAATTCTACACATTTGATGAATTCATCGAAAAAACGAAGGATGCTCAAACCGATAAAGATGGCAATCATATCATTTTGTATGCAGCTAATAAAGATGCGCAGCACAGTTATATTCAAGACGCAAAAGCAAAAGGATATGAAGTCTTACTATTAGACTCGCCTATCGTTTCGCATTTGATGCAAAAATTAGAAACTTCAAATGAGAAAGTAAAATTTACACGAGTAGATGCTGATCATATTGACAATTTAATTAAGAAAGACGATACTGTAATTTCTAAGTTATCTGATGAAGAAAAGGAAACATTAAAACCAATGATTGAAGAAAATGTTCCGAAAGAAACTTATACAGTTCAATTAGAATCTATGGATTCTGATGCCTCACCTTTCTTAATTACCGTTCCTGAGTTTATGCGAAGAATGAAAGAAATGAGCGCAACTGGCGGAGGAATGATGGGAATGGGCAACTTGCCTGAAATGTACAATTTAGTAGTAAATACAAATCATCCTTTGGTTAGCGAAATTTTGAATACAAAAACAGAAAAAAAACGTAACCGTTTAATTAAACAATCCTTTGATTTAGCCAAGTTATCTCAAAACCTTTTACACGGTGAAGAGCTAACCAACTTTATTAAACGTAGTTACGAGTTAATTAAATAAAGTTTATTTCCATAAAAATAAAAGCCTCTTGAATTTCTTCAAGAGGTTTTTTTATTTGATTTTTTTGCCAAGCTATTTTTAATTTCACTCAATAAAAGGTAACTTTCGCTAGTGTTTCAGTATTAATAACTCAATGTTGGTTTTTAATACAAAAACGAACTTTAGTTTTGATCTAACTTTTAAAACATATAATTATGAAAACTATATTGTCAAAAAAAATATTCCTCAGAGCTACCTTAAGCTTCCTATTTCTCTTTTTATTTGTTATAGCCTCAGCTTATGCTCAAAGTTTTGAAGTAAGAGGCGTAGTCAAAGGTAAATCTAGTACAGAAACTGAAACTATTGCCCTATCTGATGTTAATGTCTATTTAAAAGGTACACTAACAGGTACTACTACTAATAGAAAGGGAGAATTTAGATTTCCTAAAAAATTAAAGTCAGGCGATGTATTGGTTTTTTCTTATTTAGGATATCAAAAGAAGCAAATAAAACTGCAAAGTAATTCTACTTTTTTGACTGTAATTTTAGAAGAAGATGATAATACTCTTTTAGGAGCTCCAAGGAGCAATAAACGTTACAAATCCAAAAGATCTAAGCAATAATTTCTTTAGCTTATGCGTAAGATTTACATCCTATTGCTTATTGTTTTATGGATACTACCTACCCATTCGCAACAAAGTGACTTTAAAAATATCAACTTTAGCAAAGCTGATAATATTGCTCAAAATTATCGAAAAAGTAAGCTCAAAAAATTAAATAAGCTCACCTTATTGCTTACCCAAAATTTAAATTCAGATATAGAAAAATTTAGGGCTATTTACATGTGGGTTACTCACAATATTGCTAGTGATCACAAATTGTACAAGAAGAACAAACGTAAGAGAAAAAAATTTGCGAACGATTCTATTGCTCTCGAAGAATGGAATTCTAAATTGAAAAAAGAAGTATTTAAAAAGCTCATAAGAAGAAAAAAAACAATCTGTACAGGATATGCCTATTTAATAAAAGAAATGTGTGAGATTGCTGGAATTGAGGCCAGAATTATTCATGGCATTGGAAAAACTACTGAATTAACTGAAGAAGATTTCAAATATCCTAATCACTCATGGAATGCTGTGAAAATAAATGGGAAATGGTATCTCTGTGATCCTACGTGGGCTTCGGGAATTTCTTACCCAGAACAAGGTAGATTTGATTTCGATTATAATAACGGGTATTTTTTAAGTAATCCAGATTTATTTGTTATGACTCATTATCCTTTAGACCCTAAGTGGATATTGCTTGATAAAAATGTTCCCTCTTTCAATGATTTTATAAATGCTCCTATTCTTTATGGCGATGCATACAAATCATTATCAAAGCATATTCTGCCTAAAGAAATGCATCACGAGATTCAAAAAAATGATGTTATTACATTTCAATATCTACTAAAAAAAGGAATTAATCCTAAAAAGATAAAGTTTATCATTGTTAATGGTGTTAGTGAACTTACCAAAACCCCAAATACCATAAGAAAAGGAAACAGTTTATCTCTACAACTACCTTTTAAAAACAGAGGATTTTATGATGTACATTTATACTTTGACAATCAATTGATTGCTACTTACACTGTTAGAGTTACAAAATAAAAAGCCTTTTGAATTTCTTCATGGTTTTTTTATTAAAACATTGTAATCAAATACGGAAATAATCATTAACCTTATATTTCAAACAAACCTCTTTGTAAAAATCAAGGAGGTTTTTTTATTATCTTAGAACCAGCTAACTATTTATGATTTTTCCTCATGAAAAAATTCTCTTTCTTACTTGTTCTATTTTCCGCAAGTGTTATTGCTCAAACCAATACTGAAGTATATTTATTCGATTTAAAAAAAACAGATAATGGTTACACATTAGTCAACAAAAAGAATATATCTCAAAATAAAGGATATGATAGTCAACCTCATTTTTATGACAATCATATTCTTTTATTTTCTTCATCAAGAAATGATCAAACTGATATTGCTAAGTACGATATTAAAACGGGAAAAAAAGTATTCATTAATAGCACTCCAAAAGGAGGAGAATATTCACCTCAAAGAATTCCTAAATCTGACGATGTATCAGCAGTAAGATTAGATGATTCTGGATTACAGCGCTTTTACAGATACAGTATAGAAAATGGAGAATCAAAAGAGCTTATACGAAGTTTAAAAGTTGCTTATCCTTTTTGGTTCAATGAAAAGATTGTTGTTTCCTCTATAATCGGAAAAGGAACATTAGACCTTGTTATTAGTGATCTAAAACATAAAACTAATTTCACCATTCAAAAAAATATTGGTAGATCTATTCACAGAATTCCTAACACAAATAAGGTAAGTTATATAAGTAAGAAGAATGAGAATTGGGAAGTTCGATCTTTAGATGTTGGAAATTTACGAACAGCTAAAATTGCTGATCTTGATGGAAAATACGAAGATATTTGTTGGTTATCAGATGGAAGTGTATTGCAAGCTAAGAAAAATCAAATTTTACGATTCGATCCAAAGTCAAGTAAAGAATGGGAAGTTTTCTTTACTATAGACGACAGTGAGATTCAGAACATTTCAAGAATTATTGTAAGTCCAGATGGAACAATGATTTCTATTGTTGGGGAAGAATCTCCAAGGTTTGTTGTTCAAAAGCAGTTAGATGCATATAACAACAGAGATATAGATGCTTTTGTAAAAGTATTTGCTAAAGATGTAAAAGTATATAGTTACCCAAATAAACTTCTATATAAAGGAAGAGATGGAATGAGAAAAAGATATGCTGCATTCTTTAAAAATACTAAAGACTTACATTGTAAAATTATCAAACGAGTTGAAAAAGGAAACTATGTAATAGATGAAGAATTGGTTACCGCAAATGGCAAAAAGATTAATGCCGTAGCTATCTACGAAGTCAAAGACGGAAAAATAATTACTGTAACTTTTTTATAGTCCAGATTCTCTTTTACTAAAATATCCTTTAATGTAAAATATCTGTACAAAAATCATAATAGAGAACAACAACATTGCATAAAATGTTGCAGATGATATAGAGAAACCTTCAAAAACTCCAGATAGATTAACTTTATCTAGAAACGAAAAATCTATAGGTACTTTATCTAAAATACTATCTTCTTGTTTTTGAAAAGGAATAAAGAATAAAGCTACAATAACAGCAACTATAGCGAACCATACTTTCTTGGAAATTAATGGAACATACTGTGTTGATTTAGAACTCTCTTTGTCTAAAACACTCATAATATGATTTGTAAAATCTATTGATGGAGATTCTAAAGGTATTTCTTGAAGTTGTTTTTTTAAAAAAGCATCAACTTGCTTATTGTTATTTTCTTCCATAATGATTAATTATTTCAGGTTCAACTCTATTCTGCACAATGGCTAGTAGTTTTTTTCTAGCTCTATGTAACTTCACTTTCAAATTTGCCTCTGACAACGAAGTTACATCAATAATTTCTTTTAAACTTAATTCCTTGTAATAGAACATCCATATAATGGATCGTTCATCTTCTGGCAATTCATACAAACAATCATTCATCAATTCTGCTCTTTCTTTTCTTTCAATACTCTGCATTGTATCTTCAGTAGCTCTTATTCTATTTTCAACCACTTCATCAATAGCATCTGTATGATATCTTCTAGAGTTTTTCTTAATGCGATCCATACAATTGTTATACGCTATCTTATAAACCCATGTAGAAAACTTAGAATCACCCTTAAAATTTTTTAACGACTTAAACGCCTTTATAAAAGTATCTTGAGAAACTTCTTCAGCTTCTTCCCTACTCTTATTAATTTTAAGTGCTAGTGTAAATACCATATCCTTATACTTTTCCACAAGAAAAGCAAAGGAATTAGTATCTCCTCCTAATACTTTGTTTATATAATGTTGGTCGTTGTTAATAGTCATTATGTATAATGACTGTTTATGGTTATTATAGGTTACAAGATTTCATGAAAAATATTTTTTTTATTTTTTGTAACCTTTTTTCAAGTAAGGATGTCATACCCTACAAACACATTAAAATTAATCATTTAAAATAATATATCATGCGTGAATCTCATATGGATGAATCTGTCTTAGTAGTCTTAATTCTACTTATCATCTTCGGATCTATTTTTGGAATTTTCTATTTATTCTTTTCAACAAGAAATAAAGAACGTTTAGCTCTAATTGAAAAAGGAGCTGATGCTACTATTTTCACTAAAGGAAGAGAAAGAAATCCTGCACCTTTTTGGAAAGTATTTGTGCTTAATGTAGCTGTTCTTTTAATGGGAATTGGAGCAGGTACTATTATCGCAATGATTTTAGAATCTACTTTATATCTAGATGAAGATGCCTTATATCCTGGCTTGATTTTCTTAATGGCTGGAGCAGGCTTATTTGTTGGGTTTAACTTAACAAAGAAACTAGATCAAGAATAACAACAAACCACTCTTTATTTTAAATCGACTTAGTTTCTAAAATTAAGTCGATTTTTTTGTTCCTTATAAACTCTTATCTTTAAGCTTTTCATAAACATATGAGTAAAGATTACACCAATTCTTCGTTCAAAAAATTATTAGATAAGCTACAACAAGAAAGTTGGCAATTAGAATTACTAATTTCAGGTTTTGCCATTTTTGGACTATTTTCAGCTATAGATAGTATTTCTATTAAATTAGATGTTGCACAACACGATAAAAGAATTGTTGATACACTTATTTGGTTTGCAGCTAAAATATCATGTTGGATACTTATTGCCAATCTGTTAATTCACGTGATTTTAAGAGGGCTTTGGATTGGTGCCTTAGGATTGCGCTATGTTTCTGGTGATATTGACTATGATGAACTAAAATACTCACCAAAATTCACTAAACATCTCCAAAAAAGGATAGGATCTTTTGATAAATATATAGCTACACTAGAGAACTATTGTAGTATCCTTTTTGCAGTTTCGTTTCTATTTATTTTTTATTTTTTAGCAAGTTTTGCCTTTGTAATTCTGCTGTTAGTTATTGCTACGTTCCTAATAAGCAATGATCTCTCTGGTGTTTGGGAAAATGTTCTTACCTATACAGGAGTTGGATTGATTATTTTCACGCTCATAGGTATGGCATTAACCTTTATCGATTTTATCACTCAAGGTTTTTTGAAAAAAAAGAAATGGACTACTTTTTTCTATTTTCCCATCTATAAAGTATTTAGTTATGTAACATTGGCATTTTTGTACAGACCTTTAGTATATAACTTTTTAGATAATAAATTTGGAAGAAGACTAAGTTGGATACTCGTTCCTGTATATGTAGGCATTATATATACTTCCTCTTATTACTACGTAGAATCTAATTATTTAGATTATGGTTTAAGATCCTCTAAACACTATGCCAGTAAAAGCAATTATGAAGATTTATTGTCAAAACAAAACGAATTTATTAGAGTAGCCACCATTCCTTCCAAAGTAATTACTGAACCATATCTAAAGATTTTTATTGTATTTGATGACAATGTAGAAGGCAGATTATTTAGCTATAACCCTGGATTAAAACCTAAGATTGATGAAAGAGGTTATACAACGGATGCTGTTTTCTTTAGCAGTACAAGTTCTAGAGAGATAAATAAAAAAGATAGTTTACGAACCGAGTACTTTAAAACCTTTAATGAGGTTTATCAAGTGTATATAGATAATATTTTATATGAAACAGAATTTGTAGGCGCCACCAATAGTAGAAAGAATTTAGGTTTTGAATCTTATGTAGATATCAAAAATTTAACGCCTGGTAAGCATCTGTTAAAAATTACTAGAAAGAGGATTAGAAAAAAGGATACTGCTAACTTTATACAAGTTAGAATTCCTTTTTGGAGCTTTAAAACAAACTAATTATGAAAAAATATTTATTTCTTACAATCTTCCTTTCTATAGGAATTCTTAATGCTCAGACAGATACTCGTATCTATGACATTATTAATAATGTGAGTGCAGAGAGAATAAAAAAAGACATTACCAAACTGGCAAATTTCGGAACCAGACATACCTTAAGCGATACTGTTTCTAATACACGTGGGATAGGAGCAGCAAGACGCTGGATTAAATCTGAATTCGATAAAATATCCTCAGATTGTAAAAACTGTTTGAATGTCTTTTATCAAAAAGACTTAGTAAAAGAAGATGGTCGAAGAATTGTAAAAGATGTAATGGTAGTGAATGTGGTAGCTATTCAAAAAGGGACAAAATACCCGAATAGATACATCATTATGAGTGGTGATATTGATTCTAGGGTTTCTAACCCTAATAATTACACTTCTGATTCTCCCGGCGCTAATGATAATGCTTCTGGGATGGCCGGAACAATTGAAGCTGCTCGAGTTTTATCAAAATATGAATTTGAAAACAGTATTATTTACGTAGGCTTATCGGGTGAAGAACAAGGTTTATTTGGAGGACGTGGCTTAGCAGCATATGCCAAAGAAAAGGGTTGGGAAATTATCGGAATCATGAATAATGATATGATTGGAAACATTAAAGGCGTGGATGGTGTTATTGATAATAGAACCTTCAGAATTTTTTCTGAGCCAGTTCCTCCTACCGAATCTGAAAGACAACGCAGAGCTAGACGTTTTTATGGAGGTGAGGTAGACGGAATCTCACGTCAACTTGCTAGATATATCCATAAAACTACCAAAACTTATATGCCAGAAATGAATCCAAAAATGATTTACAGATTAGATCGTTTTGGTCGTGGAGGACATCACAGAACTTTTAATGATGCTGGTTATGCAGGAATTCGAATCATGGAAGCTCATGAAAATTACACACAACAACATCAAGACATTAGAACCGAGAATGGCATTGAATATGGAGATAAAATCAAATTTGTGAATTTTGATTATGCAAAAAAGTTAACAGCTGTCAATGCAATCAATCTTGCTAGTATTGCTTGGGCACCACCATCGCCAAAGAATGTTCGTATTGGTGGAATTGTACAAGCTTCAGCAAAATTTAGCTGGGATAAGGTTGAAGGTGCCAAAGGATATAAAATTTATTGGAGAGATACCACTTCTCCAACTTGGGACAACTATCAGTATGTAGAAAACGTTAATGAATTTACTTTAAAAGGAATTGTAATTGACAACTATTTCTTTGGAGTTTCAGCTGTTAGTACTAACGGACATGAAAGTATTGTTACTTTTCCATCAGGAATTTTAAGAAACTAATTCAGCTTTGTAGTTTAAAGAGACTCTTCTACAATAAGCCAGAGATTAAGATAAATATCTAGCAATCTTTATTTTATCAAAACATTATACATTTAAAATAATGTTAATATCCCTTATACTTTATTAATGTTGTTTAACTTTTTATTATATTTGTTAAACAAAATTAATATTTATGAAACCACTTTACCTAAAACTAGTCGCTATAAGTTCCCTTATATTAGTTTCTTTTCAACCTTCTTCTAATCAAGATTTTGTAGGTCAGGCTTACTATTTTTCAAAATCAAAAATGGAATTGGGAAATTGGGGAGCCAGATTAAGTCAAGCGCAAAAGAACCAAATACAAAATAGACTAAAGAATAGGCTTGAAAAAACATTTGTTTTAAGTTTTAATCAGAAAGAATCAATGTTTATTGAAGAAGAAAAACTTGATGCAGTATCTGGTGCAACAGATTCTTGGGGTGGTAATTTTACTAGAGGAGATCAATATAAAAATGTAAGAGAAAATTCGCTGGTACAGAGTCAAGAATTTTATGGAAAACGATTTTTAGTAAAAGACAAATTGTATACTATTGATTGGAAAATGGGTTCAGATTCAAAGCAAATAGGTCAATACACTTGCTATAAAGCTACAGCTATGGTTCCAGTTTTTGAATTGAATTGGTATAATTTTTCATGGAGTGATATCAGAAGACCTTCTGAAAACAAGGAAGAAAAAACAAAAGAAAAAGAGGTAAAAATGATTGCTGTAGAAGCATGGTATACACTTGATATTCCTGTATCTCATGGCCCTGGTGAGTTTTGGGGGCTTCCTGGTCTTATTTTAGAAGTAAGTGCTGGAAATACAACAATGCTATGCTCTAAAATTGTCTTAAATCCAAAAAAAGCAATTACTATAGTAGCTCCTAAAAAAGGGAAAGAGATTAATAAAAAAGATTATCAAACTACTATCCGTAGAAAGATGGTTGAGATGAGAAATAATAGATTTAGTAGAAGTCGAAGCAGAAGAAGTCGTTAATTTTAAACTATTTCAATTCTTCTATTTCTTAAAATATAGATTCCCCTGAGATTACACGTTTATAAAATTGCTATAAAATTTGAGTTTAGGTTTTGAATAATTGCCGTTTCATACAACTATTTAAAACCAGTTTTTGATGTAATTTGACATAAACCGCAATCTAAAGATTGCGGTTTTTTGTACTTTTAAGTTTTAAGTAAGCTTTAAAAATTAAAAAGACTCTTTTGGAAAAACCTGAAATCTATTTTAAAAACGATGTTGAATGGAGAGATTGGCTATCCAAAAATCATGATTCTTCTAGCGGAATATATATTATTCTGTATAAAATAGAAACAGGTATAGAAAGCATGCGCTGGGAAGATGCTGTTAAAGTAGCTTTGTGTTATGGTTGGATAGACTCTACAGTAAAAAGTCTAGGTAATGGTAAACGCAGACAATACTTCTGTCCTAGAAAACCAAAAAGTGTTTGGAGCGCTTTAAATAAGCGTTACATTAAAGAACTCACTGCAAACAACTTAATGCATGAGAGTGGTTTTACTATTATTGAAATTGGCAAAAAAAATGGTTCTTGGACTGCTTTGGACAATGTTGAGAAAGGTATAATTCCTAAAGATTTACAAACGGCATTT
This sequence comes from Pseudotenacibaculum sp. MALMAid0570, assembly GCF_040151415.1. Classification (NCBI taxonomy): domain Bacteria; kingdom Pseudomonadati; phylum Bacteroidota; class Flavobacteriia; order Flavobacteriales; family Flavobacteriaceae; genus Pseudotenacibaculum; species Pseudotenacibaculum sp. MALMAid0570. Next base: position 143,447 of record NZ_JBDKWF010000049.1, on the reverse strand, counting down.
ACTAAAAATAAAATTGCATTTGAAAACTATCAAAACTTTGCTCCAAGCTACAGAAAGAGCTACCTGTATTGGCTAAATCAAGCAAAAAGAGAGACAACTCGCCAAAAAAGAATTGAAGAGATTATAAAACTCTGTTCGGCAAATCAAAAGACAAAAGGTGGCTGGTAAATTTTGGTTTTTTGTATTTTTATAGAATGCAGAAAGTACTAATAACTGGAGGAACTGGTCTTATTGGAAAACACCTATGCGTTTTTTTAAAAACGAAAGGCTATGAAGTACGATTACTCAGTAGAAATCAAAATCTTAACTCAGAATATGAAACTTTCATCTGGAACATCGATAAGCAAATTATTGATGAGAAGGCTTTTGAAAACTTAGATTATATTATTCATTTGGCCGGTGCTGGAATTGCTGATAAAAGATGGTCTAAAAAAAGAAAGGAAGAAATTGTAAGAAGTAGAATTCAATCTACTGAATTGCTTTACAAAACTGTGAAAAAATTACAGACTCCATTAAAAGCTTTTATTTCTTCTTCAGCAATTGGTTATTACGGAGCTATTTCTAGTGATACTATTTTTAAAGAAGATGATAAGGCTGGAGATGATTTCATCAGCAATGTTTGTCAATTATGGGAAAAAGCAGCTTTTCAATTTCAACAAGAGAGTATAAGAACTGTAGCTATTAGAACTGGAATTGTGTTAAGCAAAAAAGGTGGGGCTTTATCTAAAATGAAAACACCCATTGTAACTCCAATTGGTAGTGGAAAACAATATATGCCTTGGATACATATGAATGATCTTTGTGAAATTTATAGGAAAGCACTAGAAGATATTAATATGACTGGAGTTTATAATGGAGTGGCGCCAGAACACCAAACAAATGCTTCATTTTCAAAACTGCTAGCAAAATTCATAAATCGCCCTTTTCTTTCGATTGCTATTCCTGCTTTTATTTTGAAAATACTTTTTGGCGAAATGGCAGCTATTCTTATTTATGGAAGTAGGATTTCATCACAAAAAATACAAGATGTAGGTTTTTCTTTTACGTACCCAAAATTTGATGACGCATTAAAAAATTTAAATCAAAATGAAATCTAAAAACTTCGCAAAAACAACTGTAGTTTTTATTCTAAGTATATTTTTATCTAGTATACTCTTCTATTTTGATCTTGGTTTAGGAATTGCTACCATCTTTATTCTTACAGTACTTGTTTTTATAGCCAGTTATTTAGATTCAGATAAAGAATTTTTACTCTCCTTAGGTTTTCAAAAGAAAAAAGCAACTCTAAAAAACCTTTTGATTTATGCGCCTATTACAGCTTTTATTATCTTAATGATTTATAGATTTCTTTTGGTTCCAATAGTTACTAAGTTCACTGGAGTTCCTATAGATATTTCAGCATTTGATCCTATAAGAGGAAATCTAAGCATTCTACTTAGCACTTTAGTTTTAGTTTGGACTTCTGCTGCTTTTGGGGAAGAAATTATCTTTAGAGGTTATTTTATGACTCGGTTTTCAAAGGTTTTTGGAAACAGTTCTTTTTCGGTAGTAGCTAATGTTATCCTATTTGCTATTTTCTTTGGAGCTATTCATGCTTATCAAGGTCTTACAGGACAGATATTAAGTGGATTAACAGGAGCAATAATCGCTATCTTATTTCATTTAAAAAGAAATGATCTTTGGTTCTGTATTGTTGTCCACGGAATGATAGACACCTTTGCATTTATTGCAGTATATCTTAATATTTTCTAACAAAAAAGGCTACTAAATAGCAGCCTTTTTCATTGTATATGTTTCTTACTTCTATTTAAATACTGAAGAAATGGTAATATCTACTTCAGACCATAACTTGCTAATTCCATCTGCTCCAATATGAAGATCTTTACAAATGGCATTTAAAGAATCTATCGATTGTTTTGCATTCCAATTCATTACATCCATTTTTGCAGACATTGCAAACTCTTTTCCGTTAATAGTATACTTGAATGGTAATTTTCCAGTAACCCCGTTCATAGTAATGTTAGCATAACCTAAAGAATCGTTTTCTAAAACCAACTTTCCAGAAAGTAATTTGGTGTTTTCCATAATTCCAAAGAAATACTTTACAATCTTAAAATCTCTTCCAGAGTCAGCTGTAAAAATACTTCCAACTGGAATAGAGAACTCTGCATTATTTACTGCTTCTTTCACAGTATTCCCTTCACCTCCTGATGTAACATTTACCTTCTTAAATTTACCTTTTACACCGGTCTTTTCTGTAAACTTATAGGCTGTCCAATCAATTGTGTTTTTCGCTTCATTTAAAACGTAAGCTGCTTTCGAAACTTTTTCTTCTTTTTTATCTTCTTTCTTTTCAGATTTACAAGAAGTCATTTGAAACGCAACAAAGAGTACTAAAACTAGAGTGCTTAATTTTTTCATGATTCTATATTAAAGTTAATACCTCTTTAGCGAGGCTTATATATTCTCTTTTTGCTTCTTCTTGAGACATTCCATTTAATTGTCTCCAAGCATTAAATTTAAATCCATCTCTTATGTCTGGATCTCCTCCTAAGGAAATAGTATCACCTGATGTTGCCTGTTTATAATACGCGTAAAATTTCAGCATTGTATCTGGAGTAAGTCCTTCTTCTAACTCAGAAATTGAATTAAATGCTTTTTGAAATTCTTTATCCAGATTTGTACCCATATTACTTTTCTGCAATAACCTGTTCTCCTCCTTTTACTTTATCACCAATAGTAACTTTTAGTTCAGTTCCTAAGGGCAAAAACACATCTACTCTACTTCCAAATTTAATAAAACCTGCATCTGTACCTTGAACTACTTCATCTCCTTCTACAGCATAATTCACAATCCTTTTGGCTAAAGCTCCTGCTATTTGCCTATATAAAACTTCTCCAAAAGTAGCGTTCTCCACTACAATTGTTGTTCGTTCATTTTCAGTAGATGCTTTTGGATGCCATGCAACCAAATATTTTCCGGGGTGATATTTACTATACTTTACAATTCCACTTAATGCATACCTAGTAACGTGTACATTTATAGGCGACATAAATATTGAAACTTGTAATCTTTTTCCTTTAAAATATTCTGGCTCTTCTACTTCTTCTATAACAACTACTTTTCCGTCTACAGGCGCAATAATTTGTCTGTCATTTATCTTGGTAGTTCTTCTAGGATTTCTAAAAAATTGAAGAATTAGAATTAAAAAAATTAAGAATACAACCTGTACTGCTTTTTGCAACCAGAGAATTTCTATAAATCTTTCAGAAAGCAATATTCCAGCAATTACAAAAACAAATGTTAATGTGATTATCTTATAGCCTTCTCTATGAAAATGTAGCATTTTCTTAAATTATATAATGGATATACAAATATACGAAGGGAGCAACAAACAACAAGCTATCTAACCTATCTAATAACCCTCCGTGTCCTGGCATTATTTTTCCGCTATCTTTTTTCTTAGCTTGTCTTTTGAATTTTGATTCAATAAGGTCACCTATTGTCCCTAAGACTGATGTTATTACAGATAAAACAATCCAATGCGTCATAGAAAGATTATTAAAATAATAAGAGACCACTATTCCTGTGATAATGGTAAAAATAACTCCTCCAATAAAACCTTCTACTGTTTTTTTGGGTGAAACACTTTTAAAAAGTTTAATTCTTCCAAAGTTCTTTCCAATCAGATAAGCAAAACTATCATTGGCCCAAATAAAAAGAATCAATGATAAAATAATTTGATATTCATATCCTCCATTTATAAAAGGAATCAGAAATAAGAACCCGAAAGAAAAAATCAAATACCGAACACTTACATCAAACTTTTGAAAAGATTTTAAAGGATACTTTCTCTTTTTAGTAAATAAATACACCATCAATTGCACTGAAGACCCTAAAGTTAAAACCAGTAAAATTTGATTTAAAATTGGATTATCTGGTAAATAAACAGCATAAGCAATAAAACCTAAAAGCAAAAGATAGGTGAAAACACTATTAAAGTGAATAAGTCTCTGAAACTCTCTTAGGCAGAAAAATGCGAAAAGAGAAGTTAAAATAAGATAACTTTCTTGAGAATAAAGGACTGCTCCAATAAAGAGAGTTGCATAAACTAAACCAGAAAGACTTCGCTCTAAAAAGCTACTCATATTATAAATCTTCTAACAGCAGCAAATATAAGTTTTTAGAGTTGCTATTGCCGTAATTTAAAAAATTGTCATCTTCCTTTTTTAAAGTGTAGTTTTTAACTGCACTTATGTTTGTAGGGATGCTCTCTTTGCAATTAGATTTAATTCCAGTTAATCCTTGTCCTGTATTTCTAACCAACTGACTAGTTTTAGCAAATACTATAAAATTGTCTGTAAGTGCAGCAATCTTGTGAGTACTTAGTTGGTTTGATGAAAATAAGATGTCGCCATTATCGGAAATCAAATGTTCACAAGTAGTAAAAAAAGGTACTTCTTTATCGAAATCTAGTTCTATACTAATCTTTTGTTTTTTGAGATACTTCTTAATATCATCATCATGACAACTTATGGTGTCCCATTCATTTTCCTCTAAGATTTGCTTTAGATTCCCTGTAACTTCTTTTTCAGAAACACAATATAAAAATTTCCCACCTTTATCTATAAAGTGATGTACAAAAGCATCATCCAAAGATAAATGAACCTCTTGCTTTTTAGCTTCTTGTTCCTTGGATGATGCTTTGCTAAATAATTTTTTAAAAAAACTCACTTAAAAAATTAACTATTTTTCTTCTGTTATTTCTTCGTTTACTGTTTCGTCTTTTTCTTCTTTTTTATCAAAAGGCCTTTCGCCAAAGATTTTTACTAAATCATCTTTAAAAATAACCTCTTTTTCTAACAATAGCTCTGCTAAGGTACTTAGCTTTTCTTTATTTTCTTCTAAAATTTTGACTGCCCTTTGATATTGGTCTTCAATCATTTTAGAAATTTCTTGATCAATGGTCTTTGCTGTTTCTTCACTATAGGGTTTGATAAAAGCATCTTGACCAGATGAATCGTAATATGTTATATTTCCTACTTTGTCATTAAGCCCATAAATTGTAACCATAGCTCTCGCTTGCTTGGTTACTTTTTCTAAATCACTTAATGCTCCTGTAGAAATCTTATCAAAGATAATCTTTTCAGCTGCTCTTCCTCCTAAAGTAGCACACATTTCATCTAGCATTTGTTCTGTTTGAACAATCATTCTTTCAGCTGGCAAGTACCAAGCAGCCCCTAAACTTTGTCCTCTAGGCACAATAGTAACCTTAACTAAAGGTGCAGCATGCTCTAACATCCAACTAACTGTTGCGTGCCCAGCTTCGTGAAAAGCAATGGTTTCTTTTTCTTTGGGTGTAATAACCTTATTTTTCTTTTCTAAACCTCCAACAATTCTATCTACAGCATCTAAGAAATCTTGATGATGGATTGCTTTTTTATTTCCTCTTGCAGCAATTAACGCAGCTTCATTACACATATTGGCAATATCAGCTCCAGAAAATCCAGGTGTTTGTTGTGCTAAAAACTCAACATTTACATCTTTAGCTAATTTTAACGGTTTGATATGAACTTCAAATATTTCTTGACGCTCTTTAATGTCTGGCAAATCAACATAAATTTGTCTGTCAAAACGTCCAGCTCTCATTAAGGCTTTGTCTAAAACATCAGCTCTATTGGTTGCAGCTAAAACTATAACATTGGTATCGGTTCCAAATCCGTCCATTTCTGTTAACAATTGATTCAGCGTATTCTCACGTTCATCATTTCCTCCTGTCATACTATTTTTACCACGAGCTCTACCAATGGCATCTATCTCATCAATAAAAATAATGGAAGGCGATTTTTGCTGCGCTTGTTTAAAAAGGTCTCTAACACGAGAAGCTCCAACACCTACAAACATTTCCACAAAATCAGATCCTGAAAGTGAGAAAAACGGAACTCCAGCTTCTCCAGCTACAGCTTTTGCTAATAATGTTTTTCCTGTTCCTGGAGGTCCTACTAACAATGCTCCTTTTGGAATTTTTCCTCCTAATGAAGTATATTTTTCTGGGCTTTTTAAAAAGTCTACAATCTCTTGTACTTCTTCTTTAGCTCCTTCTAAACCAGCAACATCAACAAAACTTGTTTTAACTTTTGTATCGTTATCAAATAATTTAGCCTTCGATTTTCCGATGTTGAAAATTTGGCCGCCACCGCCACCGCCACCGCTAGCTCCAGACATTCTTCTCATAAAGAAAATCCAAATGGCAATTAATAAGATAAAAGGCAAAAAGCTTATTACTGAATCTAATAAACTTCCACGTGTATCAGAATCAGTATCAAAATCTAAACTGTCTTTAATTTTATATTGGGCTAGCTTATTTTCAAAGTTTTGTAGGTCTCCAAAATTGTACTGAAACATTGGAGAACTTTGCCTAAAAAAAGCAGAATTAGTTTGACTTTTATATTCTTGTTTTGTTTGGGCTTCTCTTTTAATATAGACTTCTGCAATGTTTTTATTAATGATCATGATTCGCTCTACATCATTCGATTCTAGAATCTTAAAAAACTTATTGGTAGAAATCTTTTTGGTAGTTAGCGCACTATCGTTTAAAAAACTAATGGCTATGAATACTACGAAGATAGCTCCATAAACCCAATACATATTGAATTTAAACTTAGGTGCACTAGGCTTATTATTATTACTATTATTCTTTTCGCTCATCTCTTACTATCAAAAATTAAATTAAACGGGGCTTATTTGAGTAATCTTAGCGTCACCCCAAAGGCTTTCTATATCATAAAACTCTCTAACATGCTTTTGAAATACATGAACTACAACATTTACATAATCCATCAAAATCCATTCTGAGTTATTCTGTCCTTCAACATGCCAAGGTTTGTCTTTTAATTCTTTACTGACAACTTTTTGAACAGAACCTGATATAGCGTTTACTTGTGTGTTTGAATTTCCAGAGCAAATGACAAAGTAATCGCATACTGTATTGTCTATATCTCGTAAATCCAATAATTGAACATCTTCACCTTTTACATCATCAATTCCCTTAATTATTACAGCGATTAAATCATCTGTACTTACTGGTTTTTGCGCCATTAAAATTTTTTAAATTTAAAACAAAGTTATTACTTTTTTGCGATTATATTGCGTATAATTAAACTAGTTTACGCATTCTTTAACACTTGAAAATAATCAAACTTAATGCCATCGACTCTACCAATTCTTTTTTGAAAGAATTGGTACAGGATTCTTTGGTTGAAGACTATACTGTTGTTGTAGCTGAAAGCCAAACTTCTGGAAGGGGACAAATGAACAATTCTTGGCACTCCAAACCTTTTAAAAACCTGACTTTCAGTATTTTTACAAAACTTAAAGGCTTACAGACAAATCATCAACCTTATTTGAATTTTGCTGTCTCAAACGCAATATTTGAAGCTTTAAATGAGATGTCAGTCCCTGATTTAAAAATCAAATGGCCTAACGACATAATGTCAGGTAACTTAAAGATCTGTGGTGTTTTGATTGAAACTACTTTATCAAATCAAAATATTAAGAACACTATTATTGGAATTGGATTGAATGTAAATCAAGAAAAATTTCCTAATCATCTTCGCAATGCTAGTTCATTAAAAAACATTTTGAAAAAAGAATTGGACCTAGACACAATTATGAATTCTCTAATTGAAAAAATTCAATATGAAATTTCAAATTTAGAAGCTCTTCAATTAGGTACTATTCACGAAAACTATCTTAAACATCTATACAAGCTAGAAACACCTGCAGCTTTTAAAGACGAGGAAAGTGGTCTCTTCTTTATGGGAATAATCAAGGGAGTTTCTACAGAAGGAAATCTCCTAATTCAACTAGAAGATGATTCTGTAAAAGAATTTGGTATTAAAGAGGTTTCTCTTGCTAAAGGTTAGCAATATTTGTTGTTAAAGTATCAATAAAAGCAGTTAAAGGTTTTTTTACCATCATAGCCATCATCGGATTAAAATCACCTTCAAATTTCAACTGAACATCACTTTGATTTGCTGAAACCTCATCAATATGAGCTGCTAATGTAAATGATAATTTACTGCTTGCTGCCGCTAGACTTACTTTGGTAAATTCAACTTTTTCTCCTAAAACCAAACGAATTTCAGGCATTCCTTTTAAGGCAAATACAAATGACTCTCCCTCTACTTCAAATTTTTGCGTATTCTCTGGCATCAACTGCTCAAAATTTTCTAGTGAGGTAAAAAACTGATATGCTTCTTCAGCAGACTTATTGATTGTTACTTTTGCTCCTTCTATATTCATAATACTATTGATTCCAATTACCAGGATCTTCTCTCCACTTCTGTAAAGTTTCTAATTCTTGATCCGAAATATATTTACTATCCATTGCTTGTTCTAACAAATGGGTATAGTTACTTAATGTTGTTAAATTAACATTTCCTTTCTCAAAATTATCAGCAGCAACGTCAAATTCATACGAAAAGATTGCTACCATTCCTTTTACCACGGCACCTTCCTCTTTTAGTGCTTCAACAGCATTCAAACTACTCTTTCCAGTACTAATCAAGTCTTCAATTACTACAACATTTTGACCGCTTTCTAAGTACCCTTCAATTTGATTCTTACGACCATGTTTTTTTGGCTCTGGTCTCACATATACAAATGGAACTCCTAGTTCTTGAGCTACCAAAACTCCAATAGCAATTGCTCCAGTGGCAACTCCAGCAATAACATCAGGCTTACCATATTGCTGTTCAACAATTTTAGCAATTTCCTCTTTTAAGAATACTCTTACAGAAGGAAATGAGAGCGTTACTCTATTATCGCAGTAAATAGGTGACTTCCATCCTGATGCCCAAGTAAAAGGGTCAGATGGACTTAATTTTATTGCCTTAATTTGAAGTAATAATTCGGCTGTTTTTTTTGCCGTATCTTTGTGTAAAATCATACGCACAAATGTATAAAGTTTTTATGAATGATAAGCCTATTATTCTCACAGATTCTCCACAAAATGAGAAGGGTTTTAAAGTGTATGATTTTGAAAGCGTTGTCTTAGATGAAATTCTCTATAAATTAAAAAAAGACAAAATAAATGGTGTAGTATTATTTTGTAGGGATTTAAATAATTGTTGGAAAGAGTTTACTAAACACTTTAAAGTAGTTAAAGCTGCTGGTGGGTTGGTTTTAAATCAACAACAGGAGTTTTTATTTATTTACAGAGGTCAGAAATGGGATCTTCCAAAAGGAAGAATTGAAGAAAACGAAAGTATAGAGACAACAGCTATTAGAGAGGTTGAAGAAGAATGTGGCGTTCAGAATTTAAGTTTGGACAGGTTTCTTTTAACCACTTATCATTTGTTTTATCAAAACAAACAAAAAAGACTAAAGGTAACTGATTGGTTTTTGATGAATACAAATTACCAAGGTAAACTAACTCCCCAAATAGAAGAAGGAATTACTATTGCTGAGTTTAAAAACAAAAGCAATACAAAAGAGGCTCTAAAAAACACCTATGCTAATATTCATTTGGTATTTGAAGCCTATGATGCTTAAGATATCGTATTAACTTTCAACAGGTTTCATTTATTCTTTTATCTTTGCCGCTTCTTAAAAAGCACCTAGTATGAATGCATTTATTAGAAAAAGAGTTCAGAACGTAAGAAACGATGTATTTTCTGGAATTACTGTAGCTCTGGCATTAGTTCCAGAAGCTGTAGCATTTGCTTTTGTGGCAGGAGTAGATCCATTGGTTGGATTGTACGCTGCATTTATGATTGGTTTAATTACTTCCGTTTTTGGTGGTAGGCCCGGTATGATCTCAGGAGCTACGGGTGCTTTAGCAGTTGTAATGGTAAGCTTGGTAAGTCAAGGAAATGCAATGGGTGCTGAAGGTGAAAATCTAGGCTTATACTACTTGTTTTTAACAGTAATTTTGATGGGAATCATCCAAATGTTAGCAGGTGTTTTTAAACTGGGAAAATTTGTTCGATTGATTCCGCATCCCGTAATGATGGGATTTGTAAACGGACTGGCTATTGTAATCTTTTTGGCACAACTTGGCATGTTTAAAACCAAAGTTGGTAGTGAGGAAGTTTGGTTGCAAGGTGAAAGTTTATATCTGATGATTGGGTTAGTTGGTCTAACCATGTTAATTATGTGGGGGCTTCCTAAGATAAAAGCCACTAAAAAATTTCCTGAAGCTTTGATAGCAATTTTAGTTGTCGCTGGAATTGTAATTTTTTCTGGTTTAGATGTAGCTACAGTAGGTTCTTTTATTCGTGATGGTGGTGGAGAAGGTTTGAAAGGAAGTTTTCCAACTCCAGTATTAGAAACTTTTTCTAAGATTCCATTAAACATGGAAACCTTCTGGTTTATTTTTCCTTATGCTGGAATATTAGCTGCAATTGGTTTAATAGAGTCTTTAATGACCTTAAATTTAATTGACGACCTTACAGAAACTCGTGGAAACACCAATAGAGAATGTATGGCGCAAGGAGGTGCAAACATCATCACCGGATTGTTTGGTGGAATGGGTGGTTGCGCAATGATTGGACAATCGATTATAAATATCAAAGGTGGTGGACGAGGTCGTCTTTCAGGAATTACTGCAGCTGTCTTTTTATTGATGTTTATCTTATTCGCCTCATCTTACATCGAACGTATTCCTATCGCTGCTTTGGTAGGTGTAATGTTTATGGTTGTGATTGGAACTTTTGCATGGTCAAGTTTCCGAATTATGAATAAAATACCTGTAGCAGATTTGGTGGTTTTGATCTTAGTTTCAGCTTTGACTGTTATTTTTGATTTGGCTATTGCTGTGATTGCAGGAGTAATTGTAAGTGCTTTGGTATTTTCTTGGGAGAATGCAAAACGCATACGTGCTAGAAAACGTATTAAGGAAGACGGAACGAAAGTTTATGAAATATGGGGACCATTATTCTTTGGTAGCATTTCTGCTTTTAATGAGAAGTTTGATGTAAAAAACGATCCTGATACAATAGAAATTGATTTTGTTGAATCTCGAGTTTCAGATCATTCTGCATTGGAAGCTATTTTTAATCTGGTTGAGAAATACGAAAAAGCTGGCAAAAAGATAACATTGAAGCATTTAAGTGCCGACTGTAAAGTATTGTTATACAAGGCAAGTCCAAAATTTCATCAAGTAATTGAAGAGAGTATTGATGATCCTAGATATCATTTAGCTGCCAATCCAGAAAAGTTTCCAAAATCTTTGAGTGAGTATAAGTTTTAATCTGATTTATAAGACTAATTCCTGTAAATACTTATTACAAACCAAATAAAAAAAATTCCTGACGGAATGAGGTTGAATATATAGTAAAATTTAAGCTTCATATTTTCTCTTTCTCGTAACCAAAGGATTAATGCAATAACTCCCCAAAATAAGCTAGTCACAAACATCAATCCAATAAGTAAATGATGAACTCCAGGAGCATGAACATATGCATGTGGAATAAATATATAAGCTAATAAACTTAATACTCCAGCAATCAAGTAATACAAAAGTACATGTTTGAAAGCCTTTTTCATTTATCCTTTCTTTTTCTTCTTCATTCTCTTCCGATGCTTTCTCATTAATTTTTTATCATTTAAGATATCCCAATAACAATACTCATATTGAGGAAAGACAAATTCTTTATGTGAGTCTGAGAGGGTTTGACGTTTTTGAAGTGTATATATTATATCTACTTGATCATACTTTGTGTAATAACGTAATTTGACCACCCAATGATTCTCTAATTCTTTTCGAAAGGGATATAAATTATCAAATAATAAATTATTCATAATATCATAAATAAAACCATCAGCTGTATTTTTATAATCACTTTCAGTCACAAAAAGATCAATGAATAGGAAATCTTTTTTAGAAATGGTAATTTTTTTACAATCAACACCATTAACATTATAAATGGAATCTGATTGAACAAATTTCAGATCACTATCCAATTCTTTGAACTTTATTTCTACTGAATCTATACATTGATAATCTGGAGTATGTGTATACTTCTTCCCTTTATCAAAATCAAAAACATACTCAAGATTTTTCTTCTTGTAGTACGTTTTTTTAATTTTATTTTTACCAAAGACAATTCTTAAAGAATCAACCCAATTTCTGCTGTTTTTAGATTTCTCTACAAAATTCGAATTATTAATGATAAGTTTGATAGAATCACCTTTTTTCCCTGATGGGTCTTTAAATTGAATTTTTATTTCATCAGACAAATGAGGAACCACTTCTCTCTTATACATAAGAACTCCTTCAAAGTCTTGTGAAAATGAAAACCAACTCACAAAACAAAATAATAAGATTAAATATCTCATACTTCTATTATTAGAAATTATTTCTAAACCAACCCATGCTCAGACAATGGTAATTTTCGAATGCGTTTTCCAGTTGCATTAAAAATAGCATTACAAATAGCTGCTGATACTGGCGGAACACCAGGTTCTCCAACTCCTGTAGGTTGGTGATCATTATCAATTAATTGTATATGAATGTTTGGTGCGTCTTTCATCCGAGTCATTTGATAATCATGAAAGTTATTTTGTTCTACAGCACCATCTTTCGTAGAGATTTTTCCAAATAAGGTTATCGACATTCCAAAAATAGCCGATCCTTCCAACTGATTAACAACTGCATCTTTGTTGACATACATTCCGCAATCTAAAACCGTATATACGTTCTCTACTTTTACTTTGCTGTTTTTTACAGAAACCTCAACCGCTGTAGCAACATAGCTGTAAAAACTGTAATGAATAGCCACTCCTATTCCGTGTCCTTCAGGTAACGATTGACCAAAATTGGATAGTTTCTTTACTTCTTTTAACACGTTTTTCATTCGTGAAGAATCATACGGATGCTGTGATCTTCCTTCTATTTTTCGGTCTTTCCCAATTAAATTCAGTCGAAAATCAATTGGATCTTTTCCTGAAGCCACTGCCAGTTCATCCACAAAAGAATTCACTCCAAATCCACTAATAATATTGTATACAGATCGTAACCAACCAATTCTTAAATGCGCTTCTGCTTTGGCATTCTCTAATTGAAAATTGGGTATTTCGTAAGGAATGTTGGTAAAACCTTGCCCTAACTCAAATCCTGCTGCATAATCAGATATCGGTTTAAACGATGATAAAATAGATGGAAAAGCTGTACGGTGCAACCACCCAGTTACGTTTCCTTCTTTATCTAAAGATCCTTTTAAATATTGTGCGCTTTGTGCATGATAATAACTGTGTTTGATATCATCTTCTCGAGACCAAACAACTTGTATAGGAGCGTTTAGTTTTTGCGACAAAGCTACAGCTTCTACTACAAAATCTGATTTAGACTTCCGTCCAAATCCTCCTCCGAGCAAGGTTACATTGATGGTAATATCTTCCAGATTGAATCCGAAAAATGCAGCCAATTCGGCACGTGCGGACTGAGGTGCCTGAACAGGAGTCCAAACCTCACATTTTCCATCATGTACCCAAGCTAATGCATTAGGAACTTCCATTGGAGCATGAACTAAATGCGGCATCGAATAGGTTGCTTCTACAATCTTATCTGCCTTTTTAAAAGCTGAATTTACATTTCCTATCAATGGAGGTGTAATTTTTGCTTGCTCTTGAACACGACTAACAATCTTTTCACTGAATTTTTCAGAATCATAGGAACCATTGGGTCCCATATCCCATTCTATTTCTAGATAATTTTTTCCTTGAAACGCCGACCAAGTATTGTTTGCAATCACAGCTACTCCTCCTAACATCCCATAGAATTGTTGCCCTGTTGCTGGTTTTAACCGATCTAGTTGTACAACATCTTCAACTCCATATACTTCCATCGCCTCAGACTTATCAAAGCTCTTTACACTTCCAAAAGTTACAGGACAGCGGGCAATAGCAGCAAATTTCATATTGGGCAAACGAGCATCAATTCCATATTGGGCTTTCCCTGTAAGAAAATCATTCATGTCTACTCCACGTAACACATTATTCTTACCAATGTATTTAAAGTCTTTTTTATCTTTTAAAGTAATTGTCTTTTCTTGTGGAATTGTAATCTTTCTCGCTTCATCTACCAAATCTCCATAACCTACTTTCTCACCATTTGTTGTATTTATAATAAAATGATGTTCAGCCTTACAATTAGACACTTCTGTATTCCATTTTTTGGCCGCCGCTTGCTCTAAAATCATTTTTGCCATGGCGCCCATTTTACGCATTGGGTTTAATAAGGTTCTGATACTTCTTGAGCCGTCTGTATTTTGATTTCCAAATTTTGCATCACCAGTTGCTTGCTTTACAGATACCAAATTCCAATCGGCCTCCATTTCATCAGCAATAGCAGAAGCCATGGAAGTCCGAATTCCTTGTCCCATTTCAGAACGGGTAACTACTATAGTCACATTGCCATTCTTTTGTAGTTGAATAAATAGGTTGGGTACAAATGAAATTCCATCTTCTAAAGAATTTACAATAGGTGTATCTCCAGAAAAATTACATCCAAGAATCAATCCACCGGAAGCCAATCCAAACAATTTCACAAAATCTCGTCGATTTAAATTTTCTACTTTCATGATGCGTCAGAATTTCTAAGTTCAACAGCTTTGTGAATGGCTTTTCGAATTCTAACATAGGTTCCGCATCTACATATATTTCCGCTCATCGCTTCATCTATATCTTGATCTGAAATTTCTTGTTTTTCATCAAGTAATGCAGCAGCAGAAACTAATTGTCCAGACTGACAATAACCACATTGCGGTACGCTTATTTCTGCCCAAGCTTGTCGTAAATATTCGAGATTTTCCGAACTTCCTTCTATGGTAGTTATTTGTTTGTCTTTGGCAAGACTTACAGGTGTGCTACAGGAGCGAACCACTCTGTCGTCTATTCTTATAGAGCAAGCTCCACATTGAGCTATTCCGCAACCAAATTTAGTTCCGGTAAGACCAACAATATCTCGTAATACCCATAATAAAGGCATTTCATTAGGAACATCAACTTGATATTCTTTTCCATTAATTGTAAGTGTTTGCATGTACTTTGGATTGAAAGTACAATTTAAGGAAAATTTAGATGCTATTAATTACTCTTTAAAAAGGATGCAAACTGGTGCTTCAATTTTTATTTGATCGATATACGTTAAGAGTCCTGTTTCTGCATTTCTTAGAAATGAAACAATATTGTTAGAGTACTGGTTTGCTACTAAGACATATTTTTCATCTGGTGAAAGAGTAAAATTTCTTGGCCAATTCCCTTTTACAGACTCGGTAGTAATTAATTGAATACTGCCGTTGTCTTGATCTATTGTGAAAATTGATATCGAATTATGGCCTCGGTTTGAAGCATATAAGAATTTACCATCTGAGGAAATATGAATATCTGCTCCGTAACTATCTCCTTTAAAATCTTTAGGTAAAGTACTTACTGAGTTTATAACTTCATATACGCCTTCTTGGTTTCTATTTATCAACGAGATTGTAGAATTTAATTCATTAAAAACATACAACCAATTATTTTTAATAGGGTGAAAAGCCGCATGACGAGGTCCAGCGCCTTCTTCCATTATCAACTTTCCTTGAGAAGTTGATTCTAGTTTTTGAGTAGATACATTAAGTGCTGAAAACCATAATTCATTCGTTCCTAAATCTATCGCAATTATTTCATCATTTTGCTTATTCACAATAACTGAATGAACATGAGGTGCTTCTTGTCTAGATGTAGTTCCTTTACCTTGATGTTGAACTAAATCTAGATTAGAAAGTTTTCCTTTATTTAGAGAGGAAAAAGACATATTTCCTCCGGTATAGTTAGCAACAAACACGTTGTTTCCGTGAACAACAACATGACAAGGATGCGCTCCTCCTGAATTGACTTTATTTACAAACGTTAAACTGTCTTTAGATATCTTATATGATTCTATTTTTCCTTCTCCTTTTTCGTCAATCTCATTGACCGCTACTAAAAATTGTTTGTCTGTTGATAGAGTTAAAAAAGAAGGATTTTGCGTTTTAGCAACCAACTTCCCTAAAATAAACTTTCCTTCATCATTAATGTCATACTTATAAATCCCTTCACTCCCTCCATTTGTATAGGTTCCTATATAGAATGAAGCATTCTCTTTTTTCATTGGTTGCTCTTTTGTATTACAGCTTGTCAAGCAGAAAATGGTTAGATAAACCCATAAGTAATTAGTTGCTTTTTTCAATTTCAATATGCTTTAAAAACGGGAATTAATTTATGTGCTTTTTCATAATGCGGACTCTTCTTGTAAATGAAATTTAATTGAGCTCGAGGGTTTTTCGCAAACTTTTCATCAGAAGCTAGTTTTTCTTCAAATTCTTTTTTTACTTCCGGATTGTCTAGCAAAAATTGTTCTGCAATATCTTCAAAAACATAGCTTGAATAGCCTTCTTTTTGTTGTAAGACAGTATCAAAAAAGTTCCAGTTGAAAAAAGAATCTGTTGCTTCTGGCTCCAAGGTTTCTATAATATATCTTGCTCCTTTTTGGCGAGTGGGTATATAGAGATCTCCTTTAGAAAATTTTACAGGAATAGAATCGGTTTTAACACTTGTGTTATAATGTAAATAATGCCCTTCATAAGCATTTCTTGTTTTAAAATTATCTACATGAAAGGTTTCAACTACAAGAGTAGTATCTTTTTCAAATCTGGTGAATTCTATTTTGTTGTTTGTTAATCTTTCTACGACTCTATTCCATCCGTTCTTTAAAATATAAGCTTTCGGAATGGTTACTTCTTTTTTGGGTCTATATTCATTGTAATAATCTACAGCTTCTAGAAAAGGTTTTGAACGATCATAAAACAATCTTTTTCCATTGGTTACTTTGCTATCTATCATTTCTCCTTTATACCCTCTAAACTGCAGCAAGGAAGGTTCTTTTTTGGGGTTGATTTCGAAAGTAATCGGGTATTTGTCTTTTTCAAAAATCTCTTTAATCGCATTCTTACGTACTGATTTAATATCTGCAGAACGTTCTTCTGCAAAATCTAACATAGACAGCATGAGTTCATAGGTTTGCTCCACACGAATCTTATAAGGTTTGAGCATATGCGTTTCTACCATCATTCCTAATGTATTAAACAACGTGGTATATCCTGTAGAATATCTTGGCGAGTCAAAAAACTGCGACCATCCTTTTTCTGGCGTGCTACCCCATACATTTACATAAGGAGTAATAGGTATTTTTTTAATAATTAAAGACGTTTCCAAAGCTGGACGCACTTGAGTTTCTATAAACTTCCCTAAAGACCCTCCTAATTTATTATGCTGAGTAAACAAATGTGTTATTGCATATTGATAATCGGCTCCGTTACTTACGTGATTATCAATAAAAATATCTGGGTCTACAGTATGAAAAATCTCTGCAAAAGCTGCTGCATTCTTAGTGTCTTGCTTTATAAAATCGCGATTGAGATCATAATTCTGTGCATTACCTCGAAAGCCATATTCTTTAGGTCCGTTTTGATTGGCTCTAGTATGAGAATTTCTATTTAAGGCTCCGCCAATATTATAAACTGGAATTACATTGATAAGCGTATTCTTGTAAACTTCTTTTAATGAATCGTTTTGAACAATATCTCTGAGTAACATCATGGAGGCATCAATTCCGTCTGACTCTCCTGGGTGAATTCCGTTGTTGATCAACATTCTGTTTTTAGAAGAGTTTTTTATTTCATTGAGTTTTATTCTTCCGTCTGCATTAAAGACAACTAAATGCAAAGGATTTCCAGAATCTGTTTCTCCTACTTCAAAGAGAGAAATCTCTGAATACGTATTGGCTAAATCTTTGTAATATGAAATTACGTCGTGATATTCTGGAGTTTCTGTTCCGTTCGATTTTTCAAATAAAGTGGTGAAATCTTTATTCTTATTTCTATCATTTTGACATCCTAAGATGGCGAATAACACCAATACAAACAGTAAGTTTTTTTTCATTATTGAGTAATTCTTAAGGGAAGTGTATACTTAACATTAACTTTTTGACCTCTACTTTTGGCTGGCCTCCACTTTTTCAACAAGCTAACAATGCGGATTGCTTCTTGATCACATGGTCCACACAATTTTTTTCGAACTTCAATGTCTTGAACCTCTCCATTTTTGTTGACTTTGAAGGTTACCAACATCAAACCTTCAATCTTATTATCAATTGCATATTGAGGTGTTCTAAAATTTTTCATAATCATTTGGGCTAAACCTTTGCTTCCTCCAGAGTATTTAGTATTTACAAACACTTCTTTGTATTTATATTTTTTACCTTCTCTGTCCCAACTCTCTCCCTTTTTTAGTTTCCCGTTTTTATATGTCTCCTTGTAGATTCTACTTCCATCTTTTCGAAAACCAATCCAAACTCCTTCTTTTTTATAGTTAATTATCTTTCCTTTATGCTCTGCACCTTTCTCTGTTTCGTAGAAATATTCTCCTGTCCCATCTTTTACGGTTTGCTCTCCCTTTTTATTCCAAAAATTTATCAGTTGAGATGGAATTGATTTCCCTCCTAGTAATTTTTTTTGTTCAAAATACTTTCTTTCAGACATCTTTGTCCCATCTTCATACCAAGTTAACCATGTTCCTATTCTTCTGCTCTTTTTAATCAAACCTTCAGCAGATTTGTTCCCATTTTTCCAATAGGTAATTTGTTTTCTCTCTCTTCCTATACTTTCAAAATAATGAGTATAAAATGTTTCTGTTTTGTAGTAAAATTCATCTTCCTCATCAAGCTTAAACATATCTGCTTTGTATAATATTTTGCCTTTATATCTTAAATACCCTTTAACTACAGCAAGTTTTTTTGCTTCTTCTTTATTAGTTATTTTTTCTGAAGATGAATAAAAAATCGTATCGCTTCTTTTGTAAGAAACATCATTTTGAGAAAAGGCGAAAAGTATGTTGCAAACAAACAACATAAATAAAATTATCTTTTTCATTTATATAATTTTTATTTTAAAAATCAATTTTGGGGATTACTGAAGTTGGGACTAAACTAGAGGCATCTCCTCCATTTTTCATCACATCTCTTACAATAGAGGAACTGATATAAGAAGTTTCTGCACTAGTTAATAAGAATATGGTTTCTATTCCTGAAAGTTTTCTATTGGTTTGTGCGATTGCTTTTTCGAATTCAAAATCAGCGGGATTTCTCAAACCTCGTAAAATGAAATCAGCATTAATTTGCTTGCAGTAATCAACGGTTAAGCCTTTATAGGTTTCTACTGAAATTTTATCGTGCGCAAAAAAGGTATTTTGAATAAATTTCATTCGCTGTTCTATGGTGAACATGTAATTCTTTTTTGCATTAACTCCGATAGCTATTACAATTTCATCAAACAATGGGATAGCTCTTGTAATAATATCAACATGTCCCAATGTAATTGGATCAAAAGAACCGGGAAAAACTGCTTTTTTCATATCGCATCAATTTACTCCTCTAAAGTACAAAATTCTTTAAGCGTTTAATGCCATTTCTATAACATTTCCAAATAAATCTGTCAAAGAGATTCCAGCTTCGTTGGCTTGTTGCGGCAACAAACTTTCTTTTGTTAAACCAGGAACAGTGTTCATTTCTAAAAAATAAGGTTCATCATTCACAATAATATACTCTGAACGGGAAAAACCACTCATGTTTAATATTCGGTATACTTTTTCGGCAACTTCTTCTACTTTTTCTCGCTGTTCTTCGGAAATCCTCGCAGGGGTAATTTCTTGGGAAGCTCCTTCATATTTGGCTTCGTAATCAAAGAAATCATTTTCAGACACAATTTCTGTCATTGGCAGAACCTTAATTTCTCCATCATATTCTATAACTCCAACAGAGACTTCGGTTCCATCTAAAAAAGATTCAATTAGAATTTCTGTATCTTCTTTGTAAGCTTTTTCTATGGCTGGAATCAATTCTGATTCTTCATAAGCCTTAGAGATTCCAAAACTAGAGCCTGCATTATTAGGTTTCACAAAACAAGGCAAACCTACTTTATTTATAATTTTTTTTGTGTTTATTTCATCTCCTATATTCATATAATAGGAAACAGCAGTTTTGATTCCATACTCTTTCACTACACTTAAAGTGTCTCTCTTGTTAAATGTGAGTGCCATTTGATAAAAAGGTGCAGAAGTGTGTTTGATTCCTAATAAATCAAAATAAGCGATTATCACTCCGTTTTCCCCTGGATCTCCATGAATTGCATTAAAAACACAATCAAAAACAATTTTTATTCCTTCTACGTTAGCTGAAAAATCATCTTTAGAAATTGGGTATTCCTTTTCATTTTCTACTAAAACCCATTTCTCTTTTAAAATGTGAACTTTATATGGATTGTATTGAGTTCTATCTAAAGAATCGTAAACTACACTACCACTTTTCAACGAGATTTCTACTTCTGAAGAATAGCCTCCCATAATTATGGCAATATTTTTTTTCATTTTTTATTTAGGTTTACACACAAACTTAGGTAAAATTTCGTTGATAGATAAAAGAATTGTGAATTCGATAAATTCTAATTTTACATTACATTTTTTCTGTTGGAAAACTAAATTTTGTTTTTGCATTAAAATGATATCGGATTTAGTTCTATTTCAGTAACTGCTGACGATAGTTCGTAATTTTTCATCATTCGATTTGGCTAGTTTTCTAATGAAAAAAATCATGTACTTTTGTCACATATTAAAAAAGAATAAATGAGTTTCTTTCGTTTTATTAAAAGTAAATCCTTTTTCATTCAAGTAGGAATTGCCGTAGTAGGTGTTTTACTTTTTATTTTCATTTTACAATGGTGGTTAGGATATACAACCAATCATGATCAAAAAATTCAAGTTCCAGACTTAAATCGTATGTCTTTAGTAGATGTTGAAGCTAAATTAAAAGAATTGGATCTTGATTTTATTGTGATAGACTCTGCTAGTTACAACCCTAATTACCCTAAACGTTCTGTTATTGAACAATCTCCTGAGGCTGGTGATTTTGTAAAAGAGAAGCGAAAAATTTATTTGACTTTGAATCCTTCAAAATATAGAGATATTACAATTCCCGACCTTAACGGAAGAACCAAACGTCAGGCTATGACTCAATTACAATCAATTGGTTTTAAAGTTGGCGAGTTTAGCTATGTTAGGGATATTGGAAAAGATGTGGTTCGTGGTCTTAAATTTAATGGCAGAAAATTGAAACCCGGAGAAAAACTTCCTAAGAACGCTGTTATTGATATGATCTTGGGTGATGGTAAAGGACGTTAACAATAGTAGACCTTTAAAAACCAACTCATTTTGAATGCAAATTTAGATTTAGAAAACGAAGAGCTTTACGAACATTATCGTTTTACAGCGAGTGATGGACAAGTTCCGTTACGAGTTGATAAATTCTTGATGAATTTTATTGAAAATGCTACTCGAAATAAAATTCAGCAGGCTGCAAAAGCAGGCAATATTTTAGTAAACGACAAGCCAGTAAAATCCAATCATAAGGTAAAACCCAAAGATGTAGTCAGAGTTGTTTTAGCACATCCACCACATGAAAATTTATTAGTCGCCGAAGATATTCCTTTAGATATCGTTTACGAAGATGATGAAGTAATTGTTGTAAACAAACCCGCTGGATTGGTTGTACACCCAGGTCATGGTAATTATTCAGGTACTTTGGTTAATGGATTAATTCACCATATTGAAAACCTTCCAAAAAACAGTAATGAACGCCCAGGACTGGTACATCGTATAGATAAAGATACAAGCGGGTTATTAGTTGTTGCAAAAACAGAGTTTTCTATGGCTCATTTATCGAAGCAATTCTTTGATAGAACTACAGAACGTTTGTATTATGCCTTGGTTTGGGGAAATATTGAAGATGATTCTGGAACTATTGAAGGACATATTGGACGTAGCTTTAAAAACCGGTTACAAATGGATGTTTTTCCTGACGGTGAATATGGAAAACATGCAGTTACTCATTTCAAAGTGATTGAAAGACTAACTTATGTTACGCTTGTTCAGTGTAAATTAGAAACAGGAAGAACACATCAAATTAGGGCACATTTTAAACACATTGGACATACACTTTTTAATGATGAACGGTATGGTGGCGATCAGATTTTAAAAGGAACTACTTTTACCAAATACAAACAATTTGTTGAGAATTGCTTTAAAGTATTACCTCGTCAAGCACTTCATGCCAAAACACTTGGATTTACACATCCAACCACGGGAGAATTTATGCAGTTTGATTCTCCAATACCTGAAGACATGAATACTTGCTTAGAGAAATGGCGCACGTATACTGAACACAGTATTTCCTAATTATTCATTGAGAAAAGTCCGAACGGACTAAAAACAGCACTAATAGTTACTTGGCTCACATTGTCTACAAATCTGATATTATAATCATCATGTCCAAAAACATATGCCGCTTTAAAACCTAGGTTAACATGTTTAGGTAATGGGTAAAAAGTTAGGGAAGTAACAGACCTATAATTTGTAACACTCTTATGTGCTCCAACTATAAATCCTAATTGCTGTGAGAATTTTAAAACAGTTTTCTTAGGTCCATAACAAGAATAACTGTAGTCTATGTTGAATCTATGTCTACCATAAATTTGAATATCATTTTGAGAATATCCTCCATAATTGACAAATAGAAACACATTCCTATGAAATAATGTGTATTTAAAGTTTACAGAATGTGATTTATGATAAAAAGCGCTATCACGATCCTTTAATTTAAACGTTCTATAATTTAAAAAAAGTGAGGTGTAATTTGTTTGAAAATGACCGTTGGATCTATTTAATAAACTAGAAAGATTAATATTCTGATTGTTGTTGATTGTATTGTAAATAGTATTACAAGGAGCAGAATCATCTTCATATAGATTAGAAAAAGCACATCCAGATTGACCGTTTGAATAATGACCATGTTCTCCAGCAAATGCAATTAATCCTTTGTAATTCGGATTCTTTTTTTTGAGTTTCCAAGCTTTCTGATATCCAAATGCAACCCTATATGAAGGCATTTTTACGGGTTCTGAATTTTCATTATACATTCTTAAATGAGGTGAAAACAATAAATAACTAGATGATAATGTTCTATAGGTTGGATCTTTAAGTCGATCTTCTATATTGTTATGCAGCTTATAGCGAACTATAGGTTTTGCTTCAAACAAAATTCCTTTATCTCCGTTTGGATTGTCAGAAAAATTAAGATTGACACTTGCATCATCTCCAATAATATAGTAATCAGATTGCGCATGTATTGAGGTAAAGCTCAGTAAAAAACAAAGTATTAATAAGTATTTCATAACTATGATTTTTTTAATCAACTAAAACTTAAAGGTATGAAAGTTTCCTATTGAATACAGTTGTGAGGTTGTTTGCAAAGATTAGCAGCTACTAACTTTTATCATTCTCCAAAATCAAATTATGTACCCATTCGTTAGGAATCATATCTATGGTAATATTAATTCGATCTTGATTGCTATTATTCTCCACTCTATGAGAGTCTGTTAATCTCATATACCAACATTCACCTGGTTTCATAGGAACCAATTTGTTGTTCAAGTAAAAATCTGCTCCTGTATCTTTAATTACAGGAATTGTTAAACGAATTACAGATTTTTCTATTTGTAAACCTAAGGTAACGTCTTTGTGTTCTTTTACCGTATTTCCTTTTTCTAATCGTAATGCTCTTACCAAAGTTACTGTTGTATGTTCTTGAAAGGTTTCAACAATACTTTTGATGTATGGTGAATTTTCCAATTCTTTCGTATTTAACCAATCGCACCAAGAACCATCAGCATAATCATCTGCCGGTGGTGGAAAAGGAACCGAAGGATCTACCAAATGAGCTGGAGAGCGTAATGGTAAAACATTGTAATAGATAAATGTATTAAGCCCCATTCCTAGAACTTCTTTTTTCATTTTCTCAACATCGAAAGTTAATGGTAGCTTGATACTATCATTTTTAGTATCTACAGATTGCGGTAAGACATGTGCACTCATTTTATATTCCCTTTAAATGAAGCATCAATTTACAAAAGAGAGTCTTTAAGGAGAAACAATAATGCTACTCAATTTTAAAAACAGGTATTTTTACCTACTTCGTTAGGTCGAACAAATAACCTACGGTAATAGTAAAAAAATTAGTAGAATCTAAACTTCCCTCATTGTCAATTGGGCTTGGCATATTTAGACTCCATCCTAACTCAAAATCCCAAGTGCTAGTGGTATAAGAAATAGGAATATTAATTTGAGTATTTAACAATCCAAACTCTTCAGTTGTAACAAGTCTTGGTGGATTTCCATTCCTAGGCGGAATAAGAAACGTAATTGCTTGTTCAGCTATTAGAAAATTGACTTGTGGTCTAAACTTAATGGCATAATTTGACGCTCTAGTTATTGTGAAATTACCATAAACTCGAGAAGAAAGTTGTATGGATTGTTCTGAGCCAAACAAATAAGAACCGCCCATCATGAAACCTAATGTTCTATTCTTATTTCGAATACCCAATGACACATCTAGCGAGTTGTTAAAGGCATCAAAACCATCACTGAAAAAATATCTTGAATATCCTAGATTGTAATGAAGATTTTTACTTTTTCCAATTGTATTTCCATAACCAACAGCCACACCAACAAAATCCCAATTAGGATTTTGCCTTTCATAATAAACAGAAGTTATAGATGCGTTAAAACCCGAAGAACTATAGTATGAGATTTGCGGAATTATATTTAGTTGATCTATACCAGAATCTCTACCGGCAAAAAATGTATTGGAATTATAGGTAATTGTAGAATATATAAAATCGTATTGGTTGATTGAGTTAAGAAGATCATCTACCATTTGAGCATCGTTAAAAAACAGTTCATCCAATAAACTGTCTATTTCTTGGTCGTCTGTAGTTTCTTGTCCGTATGAAACAAAAGAAGTTGCTATTGTAAATAATAGCAACTTAAACACATTCAACTCAAACTTGAATTTGCGGTAATTCATACGCTTAATCTGGGGTTATCTTTTTAATTACCGCGGCCTTTTTTTCTGTCTCTTCTAGATCTTTCTATACGATCTTTTAAGATTTTTCTCTGATTGTCTGTTAATGTTTTTCTGAAAGTTTCTCTAGTATTTCGCAATCTTTCCTCTTGTCTTTTAACTAAAGTTCTCTGCTGTCTAGTAAAAGACCTCATTAAAAGACTTCTTTTCTCTGTGTTATTTAACGTCTTATTCGCAAGAATTTTCAACTGATCTTTAGTCAGCGATTTTTTTAGGGCTTCACGATTACTTTTAATTAACTCCTTCTCTTTTTGCAACAACTCTTTTTGTTCTTTTGTCAGCTCCTTCATAATTAGGTCATAGTCTTTAGATTGAGCAAAAGTTGTTTGAATACTTGTCAATCCTAAAAAAAGGAAGAATATTAACGTTAATAATTTAGATACTTTCATGACTTTCAGTTTTTAAAACCGCACTTTAAAAATACTATTTTTATTATATACTTTCTCAGTGCGGCTTCTCTCTTTCTTACAAATTATTATCTACACACATTTAGCAGTTATCTTTTGCTGTTTGCAATTCGTCTTGGTTATTTATAGTTTCAGTAGTTCCATTTTCATAAATAATATCAATTGGAAAAACTAATTCAGGTCTTTCATGTACCCCAGGATTGGCATCATACCACTCTCTAATCAAATATCTATCATCTTCAGACGTAAGGTTTATTATAGAATCATCTGGCATTGTTACACTAAATGGGTACACAAAATCAAAACAACGAGTTGTCCTACATCCTTCTCTTGCATCTACTAATTCTTGATAGCTATTAATTTCTAAAATCGTTCCATCTTGATACTCAACCTCTATTGGAAATACTAGTTCTGGTCTTTCATTTGCATCAGGGTTCGCAGCATACCATTCTCTAATCAACGATTTGTCTTCTCTACTTTCTAAAGTAATTACTGAATCGTCAGGCATTGTTACAGAAAAAGGAAACACTATATGGAAACAACTTCTCCTACGTCCGTGTCTAGGTCTTCTTCTATCTTCTAAAGATCTTCCTGCTGTATCAAAATAAGCTCTATTAAACTCTGATATCCAAGAACCTTCTGTTGTAATTAGTTTTACTTCAAATCCCAAATTCTCAGCTGATGTAACTTCATAAATTGCATCGTTAGAAAACTCTTCTTCTAATTCACTTTTAGCTGTTAATGGTAAATCTTCAACATTAATTAATGTTCGGTTAGCAGAATTCTCAATTGCAGAAATTAAATCTGCATCATCCTCAAGGGTAACTTCTGAATTTTCAGAACAAGAAGTAAACAGCAAAGTAGTCATTAAAAGTGCAGTAATCATTAAAAATAAAATGCTTCCTTTTAAAACTTTTGTTTCTAGATTAGATGTTTTCATAATTGATTTTTTTGAATTAATAATCGTTTCTGTTTACTTAGAACCTAGAAGTTCAAAATAGTTTGGAATCGATTATAAAATAATATTATCAATTAAACTCTCTTTAGCATAACCATCTATTAATGAGTCATCTACAAATAAAGAATTTATAAATACATTTTCTAAATCTTGTTCAGATTTTTCAGCTTTTTCTACAATTTCACTCACCAAAACTCCTTCAACAAAATCATTCATATTATTATCATCAACAAAAAGAGATTCTATCAAAGTATCGTCAGTAGCAATCTCAAAATCATCTCCTGAGTTAGTACTAGAAAACTGAATAGATATTGTCAAAACAACCAATAATGTGATAGATGCAGCTATTTGGAATGGTCTTCTTAAATAAAAAACTGGCGTTTCTTTTACTTCTGCACCAACCATTTCAAGGATATTAGATTTAGACGTCTTGAAATACCCTTCAGGTACGTCCATTCCTAAATACTCTTTATGGTGTTTAGAACTGCTGGAGTTTTTCTCTTTTAAAAACTGATTTTTATTTTTTTCTTTATTCATCATATAGTTAGACCCTAATAGTTTCAATTAGTTTGTTTCGATTAAAATTTTTTCTTCAATTACCTTGACTGCTGCGTAATAACTAGACTTTAATGTGTTTTCGCTAACCTCTAAAACTTCAGAAATTTCTCTAAAGCTGAGATCATCAAAGTATTTCATTTGAAAAACTCGTCTCTGTTTTTCTGTCAAGCCTTCAATAATTTTAAGCAGTTTGGCATGAAGTTCTTCGCCATCAAAATATTCAGATTGTTTTAATGCTTCTAAATGATAATTAGAAACATCTTCAATAGATTGATGTTTTCTTTTTTTCTCTTTTTCTATAAATCGTAAAGATTCGTTGTAAGCAATTCTAAATATCCAAGTAAGAAGAGAGCTTTTACCTTCAAATTTTTCAATACTTCTATAAACTCTTATAAAAGTATTTTGTAGTACATCGTTTGCATTTTCATGAGTAAGTACAATTTTTCGGATATGCCAATAAATTCTCTCTTGATAGGTATCAAGAAGTTCTGAGAACGCACGATCTTTATGCCTTCTACTTTGAAGTCTCTTTAATAGCTTGGCTTCGCTATACAACGGTTTGTTATTTGGTTTCTAAGGTATACATTTTTTTAGACCCAAATAAATTGCGATAGTTTGTTAGTCTTTTGAATTTTCGTGTTCCTTATAATGGCATTCAGCAAAATAATCTTGAAGATTAAACTTTCTATCTTCAAACTTTTCTTGTAGGATTTGGAAACGCTGAATTCTATCTATTCTAAACGCTCTGTAGTCATTTCTCAAATGACACCAAGCAATTAGAATCCATTTGTTCTGAATAGAATACATTGCACAAGGTTCTATTTTTCTATAAGAAGTTTCAGAATCGTGAACCTTTTTATATTTTATCTCAATGTAATTGAAGTTAGTAATCGCCAATTGAATTTCTGAAAGTGCATTACTATTGATAGACTCGAAGTCTTGCCAAAAATTATCTAATACCAGAATTTTATCATTAAGCAGTTCGCTTTTTTCCTGAATGGAAGTTCGAAAAACCGATTTTATTTTCACCAAAGCGTCATTAAAATCACCTGCAAAAGATTTGTCTTTCGTTTGATTTACTAGATGTTGTGCTGTAATGAGAGCGTTGGCTTGTTTTTCTGTAAACTGAACAGGAGCAACAAAGTAGCCATCCATTAAACTATAACCTCTACCTTCTATAGAAACAATAGGAATTCCAGCTTCTTCTAATTTTCTAATATCTCTATAAATAGTACGAACACTTACATCGTACTTTTCAGCCAACTCAGTAGAAGTTAAAATACGCTTCGACTTTAGTAAGGTAAGAATGGATATGAGTCTAGATAACTGAGACATATAACAAATATAGCGAACCCTTAAGGATTCGCTATAAGTTCTCTTAAAGATTAGTTCATTGAATGAATAGCAACTCTATTACCTTCTGTATCTGTAAACTGAGCGATGTATCCGTTTTCGCCAATTTCCATTTTTGGCATTATTACTGCGCCACCTGCTTTTTCTACCTTTGAAAGAACATTACTTAAATCATCTCCTCCGTTTAAATAAACAGTGGCTCCATCCATAGAAGGGTTACATCCTTCCATTTCCATCAAACCACCTCCTACTCCATCATTTTCTTCATCGTAAGGAAACATTCCATATTTCATGTTTTTTTCAGGCATGTGATAGTCTACTATTTCAATTCCTAGAATTTCGTTATAGAATTTTTTTGCTCTTTCGTAATCTTTTACTGAAATCTCAAACCAGTTGATTGCATTTTTCATTTGGTAACTTTTTTAAATTAAACTTGCCACAAAATTATTTGTGCTGATGACAGAGTATGTCAGGGGTAATTTTTAATTATCAATTTTTTAAATATTGGAATCAATTTTTCATCTTTCAAAAATTTGAAAGTTCCTTTTTCGATGCCTATTTTTACTGTATAATTTTTGAACCTTATGAAAATCATTATTTCTCCTGCAAAATCTTTAGATTTTGAAAACAAAGCA
The DNA here is from genome assembly GCF_040151415.1 of Pseudotenacibaculum sp. MALMAid0570. Classification (NCBI taxonomy): domain Bacteria; kingdom Pseudomonadati; phylum Bacteroidota; class Flavobacteriia; order Flavobacteriales; family Flavobacteriaceae; genus Pseudotenacibaculum; species Pseudotenacibaculum sp. MALMAid0570. Next base: position 114,481 of record NZ_JBDKWF010000049.1, on the reverse strand, counting down.
AACACAAGTTTACATACGCAACCTTGTTTTTTAGAGCAATCTGAGAAGCTAAATAAAAAGCTAAAAACTATTTCTAGAAAAAAATTAGGTGAAATGATGGGAATTTCTCCAGCGCTAGCACAATTAAATTATGATCGTAATCAAAGCTGGCAACCACCTTTTACTCTAGATAATGCTAAGCAAGCAGTTTATGCATTTACAGGAGAAGTATATCGAGGATTGGATGTGACCACCTTAGAAGAGGAAAAATTACCTTTATTACAAGATCGATTGCGTATCTTATCTGGTTTGTATGGTTTGTTAAAGCCTTTGGATCTAATTCAGCCTTACAGATTAGAAATGGGAACACGCTTAAAAGTAGGAAGAAGAGATAATTTATATAAGTTCTGGGATCATTCTCTTGCTCAAGCATTAAATGAAGAAATGGGAGAAGATGATTTATTAATTAATCTTGCTAGTTCTGAATATTTCAAAGCGGTTCCTAGTAAAGCATTAAAAGTCCCAATGATTACTCCTGTTTTTAAAGATCTAAAAAACGGACAATACAAAACCATTATGACCTTTGCGAAAAAAGCTCGTGGGTTGATGGTTCGTTATATCTTAGATCATAATGTGAATACTCTAGAAGAATTAAAAGGATTCAATACAGAAGGTTACGGATTTAATGAAGCGATGTCTACAGATACTGAGTTGGTGTTTATTCGTTAACAATCCGCCAAACCAACAGTTACTGCTAAACCGCCTTCCGAAGTTTCTTTGTAGTTCTTATTCATGTCTTTGGCTGTTTCCCACATGGTATCAATTACCGAATCTAAAGGAACTAACGAATCTTCTGGGTTTGTTTCTAAAGCCAATTCTGCAGCATTAATTGCTTTAATCGCTCCCATAGAATTTCTTTCAATACAAGGAACTTGTACCAATCCTCCAATAGGGTCACAGGTTAATCCTAAGTGATGTTCCATAGCTATTTCAGCTGCTACTAATACCTGAGCAGGAGTTCCGCCTAACAATTCGGTTAAAGCTCCAGCTGCCATTGCTGAAGAGACACCAATTTCTGCCTGACAACCACCCATGGCTGCAGAAATAGTTGCGTTCTTTTTGAAGATACTTCCAATTTCTCCTGCAACTAGCAAGAACTTTTTAATCTCTTCAAAACCTGCATTATGGTCTTCTATCACTAAATAGTACATTAATACGGCAGGAATTACTCCAGCACTTCCATTGGTAGGAGCAGTAACTACTCTTCCTAAAGAAGCATTTACTTCATTTACTGCCAATGCAAAACAACTTACCCATTTTAAAATCTCTCGGAATTTTACTTCGGTGCTTCTAATCGCAGTAATCCATTCTGATTGATTTTGATAAACAGAGTCTTTTATTAACTTTCTGTGTGTATCATAAGCTCTTCGTTTTACATTTAATCCGCCAGGTAATTTTCCTTCAGTATGGCAGCCTATATACATACATTCTAACATGGTTTCCCATATTCTTCTAATATCTTGATCTATGTCATGTTCAGAACGCAGCTCCAGCTCATTTTGCCAAACAATTTCAGAAATAGCTTTTCCTGTAGATTCGCAATAATCTTCTAACTGTTTCGCTTTTTCTATTGGAAAGGGAAAGTTTTTCTTTTCTAATGATTCTTTTTTTAGTGATTCAGATTCTTGCACCACAAAACCTCCACCAATAGAATAGAAAGTCTCAGTAGAGATTTCTTGCCCTTTATTATAACCTCTAAATGTAATTCCGTTTGCGTGAAATGGTAAAAACTCACGATTGAAAACTAAATGACTTTTCTGAAAGGATACTTTTTTAGAATTATCTAAGTTGATGGATTCACTGTTCTCTATCTCTTGAATAATTTGATTAATTAACCGAACATCAATCAATTCAGGATCTTCACCACTCAATCCTAGCAGTACAGCAACATCTGTAGCATGTCCTTTTCCTGTAAGAGACAGTGATCCATAAAGATCTATTTTGACAGTATCTATTTGATCAAATAAACCTTCAGATTGTATTTTTTGAATGAATGATTGAGCTGCTCTCCAAGGTCCCAAAGTGTGAGAACTTGATGGGCCTACTCCAATTTTTAGCATATCGAAAACGCTAATAAATTGTGACATACTTTTAGATTTTAGATTCTTGACCTAATTCTTTTACTAACAAATAATAAAATATCGCACGATATTTAACTCGATTGGTCTTTCCCATTTTATCAGCTACAACAGAAATAGCAGTGTCTAAATTTTCTCCATCCTCAAGACCCAGTTTTTTAATTAGAAAGTTTTGTTTAACCGTTTCTAATTCGCTTGGGTCTGAAGTAGAAACCGAAGCAGCATCTCTTTTAAAAATAGAAGGGCCTAATCCTCTAGTTACTTTATCAAAAAGCTCGTCTTCATAAGTCAATCCCATTGTATTCATGACATCCTTATAAAAACTGATTTTTTCATCGAATTTGCTCATCCTTCTATCTATTTAGAAATTATTTTGGTGTCAAATATAACTAAGAAAATGAAACAATTTTCAATTATCCGCAAACAATGGTAAATTGAATGATGATTGATGAATTTTTATTTCCTCCTGTCTATTTTACCTTTACTTCAGCTCTACTTCTCTAACTTCTGCCAATCTGTCACATAAAAAAGAAAAGAAATCTAAAATTCTGACAATCTTCAAATAAAATTCCAATGGCATACATATTGACTATAGCTAACCAGTAAAATTTGAACAACGATTTTAAAAATATAAATAATTAGTATGAGTAAGATTATAGGAATTGATTTAGGAACAACCAACTCTTGTGTTTCTGTTATGGAAGGTAATGAGCCTGTGGTAATTCCTAACGCAGAAGGAAAAAGAACCACTCCTTCTATTGTTGCTTTTGTTGAAGGTGGAGAGCGTAAAGTAGGTGATCCTGCAAAACGTCAAGCAGTAACAAATCCAACAAAAACAATTTATTCTATCAAACGTTTTATGGGGAACAAATATTCTGAATCTAGTAAAGAAGCAGAAAGAGTTCCTTATAAAGTTGTAAAAGGAGATAATGATACACCAAGAGTAGATATTGATGGTCGTTTATATACACCTCAAGAAATTTCTGCCATGGTACTTCAAAAAATGAAGAAGACTGCTGAAGATTATTTAGGACAAGACGTTTCTGAAGCTGTAGTTACTGTTCCTGCATATTTTAATGATGCACAAAGGCAAGCTACAAAAGAAGCTGGAGAAATTGCCGGACTGAAAGTAAGCAGAATCATCAATGAGCCTACAGCTGCTGCTTTGGCTTATGGATTGGATAAATCTAACGATGACAAAAAGATTGTAGTATTTGATTTTGGTGGTGGAACACACGATGTTTCTATCCTAGAATTAGGTGATGGAGTATTTGAAGTATTAGCTACAGATGGTGACACACACTTAGGAGGTGATGATGTAGATCAAAAAATCATCGATTGGTTAGCAGACGAATTTAAAGCTGAAGAAAACATGGATCTTAAACAAGACCCAATGGCTTTACAACGTTTAAAAGAAGCTGCTGAAAAAGCTAAGATCGAATTATCCAGTACTACTTCAACTGAAATTAATTTGCCATATATCACTGCTACTGCAAGCGGACCAAAACACTTGGTAAGAACAATGAGCAGAGCTAAATTTGAGCAATTAATCGACGATTTAGTAAAGAGAACTATTGAGCCTTGTAAAACAGCTTTAAAAAGTGCTGATTTGTCAACTTCAGATATTGATGAGATTATCTTGGTTGGAGGTTCCACAAGAATTCCTGCTATTCAAGAAGCAGTAGAAAAATTCTTCGGAAAAGCGCCAAGTAAAGGTGTAAATCCTGATGAAGTAGTTTCTTTAGGAGCTGCTATTCAAGGAGGAGTATTAACTGGTGATGTAAAAGATGTTCTTTTATTAGATGTAACTCCTTTATCATTAGGAATTGAAACTATGGGGAATGTGTTTACAAAGTTGATTGATGCAAATACTACTATTCCTACAAAGAAATCTCAAGTTTTCTCAACAGCTGTTGACAATCAACCTTCTGTAGAAATTCACGTTTTACAAGGAGAAAGAGCGATGGCTGCAGATAATAAAACAATTGGTCGTTTCCATTTAGATGGTATTCCACCTGCAGGAAGAGGTATTCCTCAAATCGAAGTTACTTTTGACATTGATGCAAACGGAATTATTAAAGTATCTGCTTTAGATAAAGGAACCAACAAATCTCATGAAATCAGAATTGAAGCTTCATCTGGATTATCTGATGAAGAAATTGAGAAAATGAAAGCTGAAGCTGAAGCAAATGCTGATGCCGATAAAGCTGCGAAAGAAACTGCTGACAAAATCAACGGAGCTGATGCAATGATTTTCCAGACAGAAAAACAATTGAAAGAATTTGGAGATAAATTATCAGATGATAAAAAAGGTCCAATTGAAGAAGCTTTAGAAGAATTGAAAAAAGCACATGAATCTAAAGACATTGCGCAGATTGATGCTGCCATGGAAAAGATTAATGAAGCTTGGAAAGTTGCTTCTGAAGAAATGTATAAAGCACAGCAAGAAGCTCAAGCTGGAGCTGGCGCACAACAGGGTCAACCAGAAGCTGGAAATGCAAATGAAGGAGATAATGTTGAGGACGTTGACTTTGAAGAAGTTAAATAGTTTAAAGACCATATAACTACAAAACCTCGAAGATATCTTCGAGGTTTTTTTATAGCTTGATTTTCAAAATATAAGTACTAGTACGTAGCAATGTCATAAAATATATTCAGACATTTATCACCGTTTATAAATTTAAATTCCCCCGTTTCATTACAGTTTTACTTTTATAAGTTACAAAAAAGCCTTAAAAATATCTTTAAGGCTTTTCTTTTTCGTAAATTTGTGTGTAGCTAAAACTTACACAGCTTTCATGAACATACCACAAACCAGTTTCCCTCGAGTTATCATCATCGGAGGAGGTTTTGCAGGCCTAGCGGTTGCAAAAGGGTTAAGAAAACAAGAGTTACAAGTAGTTCTTATAGACAAACACAACTACCACACATTTCAACCTTTATTATATCAAGTAGCCACAGGAGGTTTAGAACCCGATAGCATTGCTTTTCCTCTTCGAAAAACAATCAATAATCTAGAAAATTATTATTTCCGGTTGGCAGAAGTTCTCAAAATCAATTCTGAAAAAAGCAGTGTTGAAACTACAATTGGAGAATTAGAGTATGATTATTTGGTAATAGCTACTGGTTCTAAAACCAATTTCTTTGGCAATAAGAATATTGAAGAGAATGTCATGGAAATGAAATCAGTTCCTCAATCTTTAAACATTCGAAGTCTTATTATTGAAAATTTTGAAGAAGCTTTGCTAACCTTAGATCTTGATGAACGAAATGCACTAATGAATTTCGTGATTGTAGGAGGTGGTCCAACAGGTGTTGAGCTAGCTGGTGCGTTAGCTGAGATGAAAAAAGGAATCCTACCAAAGGATTATCCTGACCTAGACATTCGTCAAATGCAAATAAACCTCATTCAAGGTTCAGATAAATTGCTAGACGCTATGAGCCCTAAAGCTTCTAAAAAAGCAGAAGACTTCTTAATCAAACTAGGGGTAAATGTTTGGAAAAATATCTATGTTAAAGATTATGACGGGAAGAATGTAATAACCAATACCGAAGAAACTTTTGAATCTGCAACTGTTATTTGGGCAGCTGGAGTGAAAGGAGAAACTATAGATGGCCTGAATTCTGATGCCGTCCAAAGAGGAAATCGATTTAAAGTTGATGAATTTAGTAAGGTTGAAGGTTACAATAATATTTATGCAATTGGTGATGTCGCTTCTATGCAATCTGAAAAATATGAACATGGTCATCCAATGATGGCACAACCTGCAATTCAGCAAGGAAAATTATTAGCTAAAAATATTCTTGCACAAATGAAAGGGAAAAAATTAAAATCTTTCTCTTATCATGATAAAGGATCTATGGCCACTATTGGGAGAAACAAAGCTGTGGTTGACTTACCTAAATGGAAGTTTCAAGGAGTTTTCGCATGGTTTGTTTGGATGTTTGTTCACCTTTTTTCATTAATTGGTTTTAGAAACAAAATCATTGTTTTTATGAATTGGGTATATAATTACATTCGATTTGACAGAGAAACACGACTTATTATCAGACCTTTTAAAAACAAGAATAAATATTCCTTTAGATCAAAGGATAACTAATTATTATTTATGAGTTCTTCTTCAAAAATTGCTAAAGAAAATGTAGCTAGAATTAATAAAGCTATTGTTTTTATTGAAGAAAATTTAGCTCAAAAATTATCGCTAGAGAAGATTGCGCAAGAAGCCCATTTCTCTTCGTATCATTTTCACAGATTGTTTTCTGTGATAATGGGAGAAACCGTCAATAATTTTGTTACTAGAAAACGAATTGAAAAAGCAGCTTCTTTTTTTCTTCATAAAAAAGAGATTCCAATTACAGACATTGCCGAGAAAACAGGTTTTTCAAGTTTGTCGGCATTTTCAAGAGCTTTTAAAAACTTTTACGGTTTAAGCCCTCAAGAATTTAAAGATCAAAGCGAAGAAAAATTTAGCAAGATTTGTAAAACAGAAAGCAAGAATGGTCAACTTAAAGTAAGTTTTGAGCAATACATTAGCAGCATTCAAAAATCAATGAACTGGATTGAAATGAATGCTACAACAGAAGTGAAAATTACAGAAGAACTACAATTGGCCTACATAAGCCATGTTGGAAAAATGGATTTAATTGGCAATGTTCTTAATCGGCTGGTAAGATGGGCTGGACCAAAAGGTTTAATGGCTCAAGAGAATCTCAGGTTAATTACTATTTATCATGACAGCCCAAAAATAACTGATCCTAATCATTTAAGAATGAGCGCGTGTATTGTTTTGAATCACCCAGTAAAAGTAGATGGAGAAGTTGGGTTACGCACTATAAAGCCTACTAAATGTATTATTTCTCGTTTTGAAATTTTCTCTATGGAATTTCAACAAGCTTGGGAATCTAGTTTTGTATGGATGAATGAACATGGATATCAAAAAGCAGATAAAGATCCTTTTGAAATTTACTATAACAATCCGCAAGATCATCCTGAAGGAAAATGTATTGTTGACCTCTGCATTCCTGTACTTTAAAAGTTATAAGTGAGTAATTTTTAGGATAGAAAACAAAAAAAATCTTAAATTATTTAATACGGTTTTTCTAGTTTTTTCTAGTACATTTGGATAGATCTATTTATATTTTAGAATGTCTACCCTTTTCAAACTTCTTAGAATAAAGCACTGGATTAAAAACTTTACAATTTTCTTACCTGCTTTTTTTGGTGGTATTTTTTTCAACCTCGACAATGTATTTAAATTGTCACTTGTTTTTATTGTGTTCTGTATATGTGCCAGTATGGTTTATATTTTTAATGACCTAAGAGATTATGAAAATGACAAGCTACATCCTTCAAAGAAAAATAGACCTATTGCCAGTGGAGCAATTAGTAAAGGCTTTGCTAAAATTGTCTTACTCATCTTATTAATTTTAGCAGCTTCTCTCTCCTATTTCTTAAAATTTGGAGAAGAAGTTTTAATTGTGTTAGGTATTTATATTACAAGCAATATTCTTTATAGCTTATATCTAAAAAAAGTTCCTATCATAGAACTCTTAATTGTAACTATAGGTTTTGTGCTAAGAATCATTATAGGAGCTGCTACGGTAAGTATCACGCCTTCTAAATGGATTATTATTGTAACTTTTTTTATCGCTTTATATCTAGTAATTACTAAAAGAAGAGGAGAATTCACTAATAATAAGTCTTCATCAAGAGAAGTCTTAAAATCATACAATTTAGCATTTATAGATGCTATTATGTATATCAGCTTAACAGCAAGCTTAATTTCCTATTTAATGTACTCCGTTGAAATCAATTTATCAGAAAGATTTCATACAGATTATATTTATGTCACGACTGTCTTTGTAGTCATCATCTTAATGAGACATCTTCAACAGACATTAGTTTATGGCAAAACAGAATCTCCTATTAGTTATTTCTATTCAGATGCCATTAATTTTGTATCGATTATAGGATTTTTATTAACTTTTTACTTCTTAATATATTGAATCAATACATACATTATTTAAGAGACAAGACAAAAAATGAAGGTTTCATTAACAGACTTAAAATTGTTTTAAGACCGTTAATTTTTCCAATGGACTTGTTACTAAAACAAGTAAACAAAGAAGATAAAATATTTGATATAGGTTGTGGTTCTGGTCAATTCTTATTGGTAGTAGCCGAATTTGTAAAAGCAAAAAAATATTTTGGAATAGAGATAACCGACACACTAATTACCAATGCAAACAATTTATTCTCTAAATATCAAAAGAATGCAAACTATCAATTTTTGAAATATGATGGAGAATTTATCCCTCAAGAAATTACAGATTATAACAAAGTTTACATGAATGATGTATTGCATCATATCCCAAAAGACAAACAAGAACAATTTATTGAAACCTTATACAATTCACTAGCTAGCAGTACTACCTTTATTTTAAAAGACATGGATGCAGCTTCAATATTAGTTTATTTTAATAAACTTCATGATTTGGTGTTTTCTCAAGAAATAGGAAATGAAATTTCAATGAAAAAAGCCTGTGAACTCTTAGAAAGTAAGGGATTTATCATTTCTAAACAATATAGAAAAAGAATCTTTTGGTACTCACATTACATTATAGTTTGTAAAAAGAATTAAGATGTTGTTACAGCGTTTTCAAATAGAAACTTTTTCAAGATTGTGTTTTGTAACACTTGGCACAATATACTTTCTATCTCAACTCTTATTCTTTTTTGGTTTTAGCCTCAATACATTCACTAGTGTTGGAATTGTGATAGTAGCAATTATCCTTTCAAACTTATTTATAAAAAACAAGAAACTCATCTATCCGACACTTTTCATAGTGCTTACATTCATATTATTTGTCATTATCAATCTTTATATTGATTTTACATGGGATGGGCAAGCCTATCATCAGGAAATGGCGATAAGAATGGCCGAAGGATGGAATCCTATTACCACCAAGCAAGATGCAATTTGGGTATATCATTATCCGAAAGCTTTTGAAACATTAGGAGCCTTTTTTTATATGATTTTCGGCACTATAAAAGCGGTAAAAATTCCAAATCTTTTTATTTTTTTACTCCTATTTCTTTACTCATTTTCCTACATAAAAAAATATTACTCTAAAGTAGAGTCTTTAGGTATATCAGTTATCATAGCTTTTAACCCAATATTGTTATGTCAATTAACCTCTAATCTTGTAGACGGGTTTTTATATGCTATATGTATCATCTTAGTTCTATCGTATCTTAATCTTAAAAAAAATAAGAGGTATCTCATAGATTTTTTCTTGGCTCTCATCATTTTGGTAAATATAAAGTATACAGGCGTAGTATTTGCCTGTGCTATTATAGGTTACGTAGGCTTTTACGAACTTTTTATTAAAAAGAATAGAGCAATCGTTAAAAAAATAGTTATTGCTTCTATTGCAATGATTCCTTTCCTCTACACTCCATACATCAAAAACAACCTAATAGAAAACAATCATGTATTCTATCCTTTAATGGGTGAAAATAAAATTGATTTTGCTGAAAACTACGTGCCAGAAATTATAAAACCTTATAATAGGTTTGAAAGAATAATCCTTGCAAATTTTACAACCATATCCAACCGTGGTGAGGGGGAATTCAAAATCCCATTTACCTTCAGCATGAAAGAATTACAGCGTTATCGGAACGGAGGTCCTAGAAACGGAATCTTGGGAGTATGGTGGAGTGGATTGTTATTAATCTCATTGCTTTATTATTTTTTCAACCTAATCAAGCTTAGAAAAGAATTTGCTTTCAGTCATTTTGAGATGATAATTCTTTGTATTCTGTTCTTTACATTCATAAATAAAGCTGGATGGTGGTATAGATACACTCCTTTTATCTGGTTAATTCCTTTATTTTTAACACTATCAATAAAAAGATATAAAAAGTCGCGTTTGTTTGAATATAACTTTCTTTTCATCGCCATTGTAAATGGGCTATTGACTTTGTCCATAAGTTTTGGGGCAAAATATATAGATACAAAACGTTTTGAGGATAATTTGCAAAAACTTGCTTCAAAAAGTTATCGAATAGATTTTGGAGATTTTTACGGAAATAAAATCTTACTGAAAGAATATGATATAAAATATATAGAGTCAGATAAATCTACTTTTAAAAACCCAATTTCTTTAAACAGTGAAGTAATCCTTGAAATTCAAGATGAATAAAAACTTATACCTTTTTGACTTTGACGGAACAATAACAAAGAAAGATTCTTATATAGATTTCTTTGTTTCTCAGTTTGGGAAATGGTATTTATTCAAAAAAATTGTTTCAAATATATTTCCTATCATGAAGCTATCGCTTCAAAAGGACAAAGCTGAATTGAAAAAAAAGTTAACATTCATCTTGCTAAAAGATAAAAGTAAAACTCAATTGCAAGAGGATGCAAAAAATTATTTTCAGAATAGAAGACATCTTTTAATCTTCAATTCTGCTGAAAAAGAAATTACTGCTATTACGAAAGATCCTCAGAATGATGTTTTTATAGTTTCTGCTTCTTTAGATTTATGGTTAGTGTACTTTGCTGAATATTTTAAAGTCAAATTAATTTGTACAGAACTAGATTTTCAAAAAGACAAATATGTTGGCTTTAAAACTAAAAATTGTAGAGGGAAAGAAAAAGTGGTGAGAATTCAAAAAGAAGTCTCTTTAAGCGATTATGACAATATCTATGCTTATGGTAATAGCTCTGGAGATAAAGAAATGTTTGAATTAGCCAACGAGTATTTTTATAAGCCATTCAATAAATAACTCTTTTTCTTCTAATTTATACTTCAACAACGATTCGTCGTTTTTTTTCTACAACTCGGTCATTCTTTTTAGACCAACCTTTTTTCTTGTTACACTTTTGTATCATCAAAACAACCGTAATGAAAAAAATTATATTCTTATTTGTTAGCTTATTTTACATCACTAGTTTTTACAGTCAAACTACTGTTTCAGGAAAAGTAACAGATCATAAAGGAGAAGCTATATTTGGCGCCAATGTTTATTTAGATGGAACTTATGATGGGGCTTCAACCAATGAGAAAGGTGAATTCTCATTCACTTCAGAAGAAAAAGGAACTCAAACATTAGTCGTTTCATTCGTCTCGTTTGAGGAATACACACTAACTGCAGATATATCAACCTTTAAAAAATTGACAATCAAACTTCGTGAAGATGTAAATACATTAGATGCTGTAATTATTAATGCAGGAACCTTTGAAGCAGGTGATAATGCAAAAGTAACCGCATTAAAACCTTTAGATGTTGTGACTACAGCTAGTGCTCTGGGTGATTTTGTAGGGGCTTTGCAAACACTTCCAGGAACTTCTACAGTTGCTGAAGACGGACGTCTATTTGTTCGCGGTGGTGATGCTGAAGAAACTCAAATATTTATTGACGGAATTCGAGTATTCACCCCTTTTACACCTTCTTCAAATAATATTCCTACACGAGGCAGATTTTCACCTTTCCTTTTTAAAGGGATTTCATTCTCTACAGGAGGATATTCAGCTGAGTATGGTCAAGCCTTGTCTAGTGTCTTGTTATTGAACACCATCGATGAACCAGATCAAGAAAAAACTGATATTGCGGCAATGACAGTTGGTATAGGTGTTGGAAATACTCAAAAATGGGAAAAAGGATCATTTAGCATCAATACTTCCTATATCAATTTAGCTCCTTATTTAGAAGCTTTTCCCGATAGAAATACATGGAACAAACCCATTCAATCTGCAAACGGTGAAATGGTATACAGATATAAGTTGCCTAATGATGGTTTGATAAAATTATATGGCGCCTTTAGTTATACAGATTTTGACTTAATCCAACAAGATATCAATTTTACGAATGGTTTCCGATTTGGTTTAGAAAACAGGAACTTATATTTCAACGGATCCTATAAAGGGATTTACAATAATGGATGGACCTTAGCCACAGGATTTTCTTTTGCCAATGATAACACCAATTTAAAAATTGTAGATGATTTGGTAAACGATAATGAAAATTCTGCTCATATGAAGATAAAAGCGAGAAAGCGTTTTAGCAATCGATTTAAACTCAACTTTGGTGCTGAATACTTTATCACCGATTTCAAAGAAAATTTCCAGAGCATGACTTTTGGCGATTTTGATTATGGGTTTCAAAACAATATTTTTGGAACATTTGCTGAAGCTGATATTTTCTTTTCAAAAAAACTAGCTTCAAAAGTAGGAATACGTTTAGAACATTCAGAACTTTTAAATCAAACTACTGTTTCTCCAAGAGCTTCTATTGCATATAAATTTGGTGAGTATTCACAGTTTTCTTTGGCTTATGGTCAGTTTTATCAAAATCCGAAAAGCGAGTATTTAAAATTTAGTAATGATTTTGTGGCAGAAAACACTTCTCATTTGATTGCTAACTTTCAATATGTAAAGGAAAAACAAATTTTTAGAATTGAAGCTTACTATAAAGATTACAAAGACTTAGTGAAGTTTGACACGCAATTTGTTGATCCTTCAAGTAATTTTAGCAATGATGGGGGCGGTTTTGCCAAAGGAATTGATGTTTTCTGGAGAGATAACCAATCAATTAAGAATACAGATTACTGGATTTCCTATTCTTTTTTAGATACAGAAAGAGAGTATCAAAACTATCCCGTTGCTGCTAGACCTAATTTCGCTTCTGCTCATAACCTCTCTGTTATAAGCAAACATTGGGTAGAAAAATGGAAAAGTCAATTCGGTTTTAGTTACAATTTTGCATCAGGTAGAAATTATACAGATCCAAATCAATCTGGTTTTCTAAATAGAGAAACAAAAAGTTATAATTCTATTAGTTTGAATTGGGCCTATTTAATTGATCAACAAAAGATTCTGTATTTTTCGGTAAATAATGTGTTAGGCACGAAAAATGTATTTGGTTATAATTATGCAAATCAACCAAATATTAACGGAACTTTTGCACGAGAAGCCATTGTTCCTAACGCAGATCAGTTTTTCTTTGTAGGATTCTTTTGGACCTTGAGTGATGATAATAAATCTAATCAATTAGACAATCTGTAATGAATGATGAAGTAGACCTTTGAAGTGAAAACTACAATTCGGTATTAAAAAACAACAATTCGGTAGATTCAATGTTTACAAAAGAAAAAAACAATTGATATTTGAACTATAAAACAAAACAATGAGGACAATCTTTTTTATCGCAACTTTTTTAGCTGGTAATATAGTCTCTGTATTCGCTCAAGAAAAAGAAACTTTTACTTTAACTATAGATGTAACAATTACCAAGCACCATAAAGGAACTATCTTTTTAGCTTTATTCAAGGGAAAAGATTCTTATTTGAAAAAACCTTACAAACATGGTATTAAAGAAGTAAAAGGCGGTAAAACAACACTAGTCTTTGATCAAATTGAAAAAGGAGATTATGCATTTTCGCTTTTTCATGATCTGAATGGAAATAAAAAGATGGACAAAAATTTCTTTGGGATTCCTAAAGAGCCTTATGGGTTCTCAAATAATAAAAAAGGAAGTATGGGGCCTCCTGATTTTAAAGACGCAAAATTTAATATAGACAAGAACAAAACTGTACAAGTAAGTATTAAGTAATTATGTTTAAAAGAATTCCATATATATTATTAGCTATTGGAGGAATTGGAGTGGGACTCTATCCTATTCTCTACTTTATTATGGAGAGAACTTTTGGTTTATTAAGCTCAAAGTCTGATACTATTTTAACCAGTGATCTTTGGAATTCTATGTTTTATACACATATAATTTTTGGTGGTCTTGCTTTACTGATAGGTTGGATTCAATTTAGTAAAAAAATACAACGGAAAAGAATTCAACTTCATAGAAATATTGGTAAGACATACTTAATTTCTGTATTGCTAAGCGGTGTTTCAGGAGTTTATATTGGCTACTATGCAACAGGAGGTTTGGTGCCAAAAATCGGTTTTATAACCTTAGGGTTTGTTTGGTTATTTACAACTGTAAAAGGTTATATTTCTATTCGAAAAAAAGATATTGTTACACATCAAAAAATGATGATTTATAGTTATGCTGCATGTTTTGCAGCAGTCACACTAAGAATCTGGCTTCCAATTCTAATTGCTAGTATGGGAAGTTTTATTCCAGCTTATAAAATTGTAGCATGGTTATGTTGGGTTCCAAATATAATTGTGGCTTACTTTATTATTAATCGAAAATTTAAAATAGCCGCGTCGGCAAGTTAAAATTAAATCAACTTATTAAAAATCAATCTATTATGAAAAAATTATTTTTATTCATCGGGGTATTGTTTGCCTTAAATGTAACGGCACAATCACAATACGAAAAAGGAATGGCGAAAGCATTAGGGCTTTGGCAACAAGGAAAAAACACAGAAGCTTCAAATTTATTCGAGAGAATTGCCAAAGCAGAAAAAGACAATTGGATACCTTACTATTACGCAGGAACCGTAACTACTTTATCAGCTTTCGGAATGAAAGATGAAGCTAAATTAAAGGTGAAATTAGAAAAGGCTGCTTCTTTCTTAGACAAAGCTGCTTCACTTGAGTCAAAAAATCCAGAAATTATGATTGCTCAGGCTTTAGTCAACACTGCCTATATCGCTTTTGACGGACAAAAATATGGAATGACATTATCTGGAAAGAATGTTCAAATCTACAAGAAAGCAATGAGTTTAGCACCTAACAATCCAAGAGTTATTTTAAGTAAAGCTGAATGGGATATTGGTGGAGCAAAGTTTTTTGGTCAATCTACAGAACCATTTTGTAAAGACATTAAAAGGGCTATCAAAATCTTTAAAGAAGAAAAAAGAACAAAGAAATTTTTCCCTTATGGAAGCATAGAAAGAGCTGAACAAGTTTTAAAGCAAAATTGCGGGAAATAAATTTAGTTATCAGTTATCAGTTATCAGTTATCAAAAAAACTAAAGGTTGACCATTGATAATTGTTAACTGATAATTTTATTGATTAGTTCTTGCTTACTCTTTTCATCATCACCAAACAACCATTGCAATACATTGTTTTCCCAAATGTCATCGTATTCTTGAGAAGTGATAATATTTCTCTCAACTCCTAAATCTAATATTTTCCCTGGATAGGAAGATTGGTTTTCACTTTCCATTTCTCCAAGTGGATACGGATCATCTAATCCCATTAATACTTGCTTTGCTCCTTGGTTCTTAATTAACAATTCTAAAGAACCTGTATCGTGCACTAAAGTGTCAAAGAAAATATTTTTATGTCCAACAGCTTTTCTAGGATGCTCTTTCCCTTCAAATAAATCGGGTCTTCCATCAAAACCTTGAATTCTTCTTCCTAAATTCATTTGAGCTAATTGTCCTCCGTGTGCAAAACAAATCCTCATATTTGGATATTTCTCATAATATCCGTTCAAGGTTAAAAAGTGGTAAGCATCTGCACATTGTGCTAACATCCAAATCAAATGAAAACGCCATGATGTATTTTGCAGTTTTATAAATTTCTCACCATCATAAGGATGAATTTCTACCGCTAAATTATATTTATTAGCCAATTCGAAAATAGGTTCGTTTTCTTCATCAAAAATACAACGCCAAGTTCCTATGGTATCCATATAGTGAGTGGGTAAACACAATAAACGCATACCCAAAACCTCTACGCAACGTTCTATTTCCCAACAAGCTCCTCTAACAAAACCTGGGTGCACAACAAATCCACAGGTAAACTTGGAAGGATTGTCATGTTGAATTCTTGCATTAAAATCGTTTTGAAAACGTAAGGCTTGTTTCATTTCTTCTACTCTCAATCCGTTTCCATATAGTTGAGAAAGATTTAAAACCACAGCATGATCGATCTTGAATTTCTCCATCCATGCCAACTTTTCATCTAAGAAGAAACTAGAGTCGGTTACGGGTCTACTCCAATCCTTTTGTAGCATATACTTTCTATCTTTATCTACCCAAAAGATTCCTTTATCTTTCATATACGTAGGAATTTCCTCTGGGTAAGGAAGTAAATGAGAGTGTCCGTTGATTCTTAATTTTCTCTTCATTGATTTGGTTTTGGTTGTATACACATCATTGTGCCTTGTAATGTTGCGAAAATGATTTCTTCTTTTCCATCTGTGATTTTTGCTTCGCAAAAAATTAAATTCTTGCCTGACTTTATGACTTTTCCTGTAGCTATAATTTGATCTGATGTAGCTGGACGCATTAAGTTGGTTTTAAACTCAACACTTAATACTTCTGAACCTAAAGGCATAGTTGTATGAGCTGCGTAACCACAAGCTACATCTGCTATACTAGTAATCACTCCTGCGTGAAAATAACCATGCTGTTGCGTTAAGCTTTTATTTTTATCGCAAGCAATTTTTACCATTCCTTTTTCAATGGCAATAATTTTAGCCCCCAAGGTTTTCATAAAACCTTGTTTGTCAAAACTTTTTTTTGCTTGTTCTATCATTTTCCAGGTGCTTCCATCACTGTTCCACAATTAGAACAAGAACATTTCTCCTTATCTGAATAGTAGGTGTCAAAAATAATAGGCATATCAGTCTCAATATTGTTAAGTGCAAATTCTTCTCTATACAAAGGAGCATGACAATTTTCACAGTACCATTCTAAAGCATCCATCACTCCTTCTGGTCTTGGATATTCAATCACCAATCCAACAGTATTTGCTTTTCTTTGCGGCGAATGTGGTACTTTGGCTGGTAATAAATAAATATCACCTTCATTGATTTCTACGTCTACTTGTTTGCCTTCATCATCAATAATTTTTAGCACCATATCTCCTTCTACTTGATAGAAAAATTCTGGAGTTTCATTGTAATGATAATCCTTTCTGCCATTAGGTCCTCCTACGACCATCACAATATATTCTCCACCATCCCATACACATTTGTTTCCTACAGGAGGTTTTAATAAATGTCGATTTTCATCAATCCATTTTTGAAAATTCAAAGGTTGTACTAGTTTGCTCATCTTTTTGACTTTTAGATTTATTGACATAAGAGTCAAGACAGTTTAAAAATACCTAAAAATATCTTGGCCCTAAAAATCTTACTTTTTATTCCTTATAATGATTTCGTTCTCCCTCCATCTACAGGAAGGTTGATCCCATTGATATATCCAGCCAAACCGCTTGCTAAAAATGTAATAGCTGCTGCTGTTTCTTCTGGTTTTGCA
Source organism: Pseudotenacibaculum sp. MALMAid0570 (assembly GCF_040151415.1). Classification (NCBI taxonomy): domain Bacteria; kingdom Pseudomonadati; phylum Bacteroidota; class Flavobacteriia; order Flavobacteriales; family Flavobacteriaceae; genus Pseudotenacibaculum; species Pseudotenacibaculum sp. MALMAid0570. Next base: position 97,181 of record NZ_JBDKWF010000049.1, on the reverse strand, counting down.
AATCGTTTTGCAGGTGCAGCATTTTTCATTGTTTCAGCTACTTCTTCTATGCTTTTTCCTGTTTTTGTTGATTTGTTCTTTAATATTTCATTCAATCGTTCTGTTTCGGTAGCTCCAGGCAGCACATTGTTGACTGTAATTCCAAATTGTCCTAATTCATTTGCTAAAGTCTTAGACCAATTTGCTACTGCTCCACGAATGGTATTGGAAACTCCTAATCCGTCTAATGGTTGCTTTACTGAAGTAGAAATAATATTGATAATTCTACCATATCCTGCTTTTTTCATCCCTGGAACCAAGCTTTGTACCAACACATGATTACATTTTAGATGCATTGTAAAGGCGCGTTCAAACTCATCTAAGCTGGCATTAAAAACTGGACCTCCAGCAGGACCTCCTGTATTATTGATCAAGATGTGAATGTTCATATTTATGGCTTCCAGTTTCCTTTTTAGATCTTCTGGATTGGTAAAATCTGCCACCAAATAATAGTGATGTTGGTTATCGTTAGGCAATTCTGCCAAAACTGCTTTTAGTTTCTCTTCGCTTCTCGCAACTAACATTACATTAGCTCCTTCTTTGGCTAAGGCAATTGCTGTTGCTTTTCCTATTCCTTGTGTACTTCCGCATACTAATGCGTTTTTATTTTTTAGCTGTAAATTCATTTATTCGTAAATTAATTTTGCTCTTTTGCTTAGTTTCTCCATCAATTTTTCTGGACTTTTCACCAGATTAAATCCAAATTTTTCATACAATGTATGTGCATCTTTGGTTGCTAGCATCCATTTATCAATATTCTTTAAAGGTGATTCATTTAATATTTCATTGATTAATAGCTTAGAATACCCTTTGCCTTGTTCTTCTTCAATTACAAAAACATCTAACAAATAGGCAAAAAACACTTTGTCGGTCATTACTCTTGCATAAGCAATTTGATTCCCTTGTTTAAAGAGTCCAAAATTGATGGTATTCTCAAAGGCAATTTTTTGTTCTTCATAAGTTCTTGATTCACCCCAATAAGAGTTTTTGATGAAGTTGAAAATCATCTCAAAATCCATATCCTTATTATTGGAAGAGAAATAGATGTTTTCCTGTAACTTAATCATACTTGATACAAACATTTTTAGGTTCTGTAAAGAAACGTAATGCTTCAAATCCTCCTTCTCGTCCAACTCCAGAGTTTTTAACTCCTCCAAATGGAGTTCTTAAATCTCTTAACAACCATGTATTTACCCAGACAATTCCAGCTTGAATCTGTTTAGACATTCTCATGGTTCTATTTAAATTACTTGTCCATAAAGTTGCTGATAATCCATAAGGAACATCATTAGCCATGGCAAGAACTTCTTCTTCAGTTTCAGTATCAAAAGGCATTATAGTTACTATGGGTCCAAATATCTCCTCTTGATTTAATTTGCATTGATTGTCTTGTACTTCAATAATTGTAGGTTCTAAATAGTATCCGTTCTCAGAACCACTTACTATTACCTCTTTTCCTCCAAGTAGAACCGTTCCTCCATAATCTGAAGCATTTTCTATATAGGATTTTACTTTTTCTAAGTGAGGTTTAGAAACCAAAGCTCCAACATTGGTATCTGCGTCAAATGGGTTTCCAACTTTTAACTGTGAAACAGCAGTAACAAAGTCTTCTTTAAATTGTTGATATATTGGTCTTTCTACAAAAATTCTGCTTCCGCATAAACAAATCTGCCCTTGGTTGGCAAAGGAAGATCGAACCGTTGTACGCAACATTTTTTCGTAATCACAATCAGCAAAAATGATGTTAGGATTCTTCCCTCCTAACTCTAATGATAATTTTTTAAACATTGGTGCAGCAACACTTGCAATATGCGCTCCTGTTTTTGTTCCTCCTGTAAAAGAAATGGCTTTAATGTGAGGATGTTCTACAATAGCTTGACCTGTTGTAGTTCCTAACCCATGAACAATATTTAAGACTCCTTTTGGCAATCCTGCTTCGTTGCAAATCTCTCCTAATAAATAAGCAGTCATTGGCGTAACCTCACTAGGTTTTGCTACCACACAATTTCCAGCTGCAATTGCGGGAGCAATCTTCCAAGAAAATAAATAGAGTGGTAAGTTCCATGGTGATATACATCCGACTACACCAATAGGTTGTCGTAAGGTAAAATTCACAGCATCTAGCCCTACACTTTCATGTGCTTCTGCAGCAAACTGTGTAATAGCATTTGCAAAGAATTGAAAGTTACTTGAAGCTCTAGGAATATCAACTGCTTTAGCAAGTTTTAGTGGCTTTCCATTGTCTTTAGACTCTGCTTCTGCTAACGATTCTAATTTATCAGAAATCAGTTGAGCTATTTTTGATAAAATGGCAGAACGTTCATCTAAAGTAGTATTTGACCAAGAAGGATAGGCTTCTTTGGCAGCTGTATATGCTTTTTCTACATCTTCTTTTCCTGAATTAGGAATCTGTCCGTATACCTCTCCTTTTGATGGATTGTAGTTATCTATCCAATTCTTAGACATTGGATTTGTAAATTCACCATTGATGTAGTTGAGTATTTTCATATTACAAATTTGTATTCAAAATAGCCAAGCAAATTTTTATGCCTTGGCGTATATTTCCGATTCGAATATTTTCATTTGGATTGTGTTGATTGTTATCCATATTCACCATCGGAACAATAATTGCTGGAATTTTCAATTCGTTAATTGCTGGAATGATTGGCACTGTTCCTCCCATCGTTCTAATTAGGACAGGTTTTTTTCCAAATGCATTTGTTAAGGCGCTATTTAGTTTCTTTCCAAATGGCGAATCCAACTCTGTTCTAAAAGCATTCACTCCAGAATTCCCTAAGAATTTTACAATTTTAGGATATTGCATTCTTTCTTCATCTGTTGGATCTCTGTCTAAAATTTTAAATCCTTGTTCTTCAATGTGATTTTTAATTTTATCCAATTGCTTTTTACCATCGGTTTCAACAACCAAACGAACATCTATATGAGCTGTTGCTATCTCGGGAATAATTGTTTTTAGTTTTTCTCCTTTCCATGAAGTTTCTATTTGGCGGATATTCAAGGAAGGGAATTGCATCGATTCTTGATAATTGTTACCCACAGATTCTTCTTTGCTAATTTTGAGTTTACGATTTATTTCTTCTTTGTTATCTGGAACCGAGTTTAAAATTTTTGTCACTTCAGGAGAAATTGTAATTCCGTCATAGTATCCTTTGATAAGAACCCTTCCGTCTTCACCTTTCATTGTTGACAGTAAATTGGTTAATCTGAAAACGGGGTTAGGCACATAGTTCCCATAATGACCACTATGCTGTGGCAATTTAGAACCGTAGGTAGTGATGCTAAATCTGGCAATTCCTCTACATCCAAAAGTAAGTGTAGGTTGATTACTGTTATGAGCAGGACCATCCATAATAATCATATAATCAGCTGCATACCTTTTCTTATATTTTGACAAAGTTGACAGAAAAGCTTTTGACCCATATTCTTCCTCTAGATCGAAAATGATTTTGATATTGAATTGAGGTTGTAACTTTTGAGCTTGTAATAGTTCCATAGCACTTAAGAACATCACTATTGGAGCTTTATCATCAGCTGCAGATCTGGCAAAAATTCGCCAATCATCATTGATTTTCCCATTTAATTTTGACCAAGAGATTGATTTCCAGTCACCATTATTTCCTTGTTCTTTTAAGACAGGAATAAAAGGATCTTTTTGGTTCCACATTTTCGGGTTCACCGATTGTCCGTCTAAATGAAAATAAAAAAGAACTGTTTTCAGCTTTGGGTTTATAATTCTTTCGGCTAATAAAACGGGTAATGTTGATGATTCTAATTCTGATACTTTAAAACCCACCTTTTCATAATGCCTTTTTACCCATTGAATGTTTTCATTCATTTTTTCAACATTCAATGGCAGGTTAGGAATGCTGACCAGTTCCTTATGATTTTTCAATACTTCAGGAAACTTTTGATTAATCTTAGCATCCCAGTTTTGAGCATGCAAATAACCACAGCATATAAAAATTAAGAATGCTATTTTTTTTACTAGTTTCAAACTATTTCTTTTTGTAAGCGGTTACTTTAATCTCTACAACTAAATCTGGATGTGGTAGTTGGTGTACTGCTACTGTTGTTCTTGTAGGTCCAGTTTCTTTATCAAAAAACTCTGCATAGGCCTTATTGTACCCAGCAAAATCGTTCATATTCACCAAGAATGCGGAAACATCTACTACGTCTTTTAAGCTCGCTCCAACCGTTTGAAGGTTCCTATCTATATTTTGCAAAACTTCACGTGTCTGTGTTTCTATATTCAAGCGTTTTGTGCCCATTTCGTCGATGATATCAACTCCAGCAATTGTATTATCTGGACGTCTAGAACTGGTTCCCGAAACAAAAATAAAATCACCTACTACTTTTACATGTGGGTAAGCTCCTCGTGGTGTTACTTTTTTTGACATATTATATTTTCTTTGCTAATTCTAACAACTTCATAGTTGTTCTATAGTTTCGAGAAGTCGCTATTACTTTTAGCTTTTTCTCAAATAAATTATTACTCAATTTTGTTTTTCCGTATCCTCCTAAACAGTGTAAATACACAACATCTTTCCAAATTGTAAACTCATCATCCTTTGCTCCATTGACCTCAATTTCAATATTTTGAGGAGCTTCATTTAAGAATGTAAAATACAATTTTTTCTCTTCGTTTACTGGATAAGGATTATTTTCAATAGTTGTTTCCCATTCTTCTACTGTTCTTATAACAACAGGAACATCATACCCAAACTTGGATTGAATACTTTCTTTAACCTTTGAAGCAATACTATTTTTTGATTCCTCGGTATCTAAAATGATATTTCCGCTTTGGATATATGTTTCAACATTTTTATACCCTAAGTCATTCAGCATACTTCTCAGCTCTTGCATGGGAAGTTTGTTTTTTCCCGATACGTTAATTCCACGAAGTAAAATGATATACTTATTCATGTATTTTATAATCTTTCTGTCCGATCCTGCAGCTTGTTTAGTATTTCTTTCAAATACTCTTTGGTTGTTATCTCTTGTATATTGATTTCTCCGGTTTTAATCATTTCTAACAAGCTTTCATCTTGAATCCTTCCTTTGACCATTGCTTGATGATAACCAATATGTTCGTTAAAGGTTACTAACGAATATTTAGAAGAATATTCTGATGGAAATTGTTCTTCTAAGGCCATTTCTATCTTTCTTTTTTCTTTAAAAATAGGATTAGCTACATGATCTCTCATTTCATAGTAATTGTCTATTGCTAAATCTGCAATAGCATCAGCATCTTGCTTCCTTTTCTTTTGAAACTCTGAAAAGATATACTCCCAATCACGCTCACCTGAACTTAACACCTCATCAAACACAACTACATCTTCAAAAGAAGCATTCATCCCTTGTCCGTAAAAAGGAACAATTGCATGCGCAGCATCTCCCATTAAGAGTGTATTTCCTTTATAAGCCCAAGGGTAACATTTTACTGTTCCAAGTTTACCTGTAGGATTGTTTTCAAATTCGTGTAAAATATCTGGTATTAAATTTAGCGCATCAGAAAACTGCTCTTTAAAAAACCTTGTGATTTTTTCCTTTGAAGTTAGGTGATCAAAGCAATGCGCTCCTTCAGAAAAACTTAAAAATAAGGTCACAGTGAAACTCCCATCCATATTAGGTAAAGCAATTAACATATATTTCCCTCGTGGCCATATATGCAGGTAATCTTTGCTAATGAGATGATTGCCTTTTGCATCTGCTGGTATTTCTAACTCTTTATATCCATGAGTTAAAAACTCTTGAGAAGCTTTAAATTCAAGGAATTGTTTTTCATAACTCTTCCTTAAAACAGAACCTGCTCCATCTGTACCGAAAATAACATCTGCATTAACTGCATACTGCTCTTTTGTTTGATGCGACTCAAATCTCGCCCATTTATTTTCGACATCAACTTCCAAACATTTTGCATTGAAGTGGATGGTCACGTTTTCATGCTTTTCCGCCTCCGTTAATAGAATTCCATTTAGGTCTCCTCTAGAAATAGAATTGATGTATTCTCCTTTTCTACCTGAATAATTAGACTCAAATGTATTTCCCTCAGTATCATGCATCAATCTACCTTTCATAGGAATACAAATTGCTCTCGCCTTCTCTTCAACTCCTGCTAAGCGCAAGGCTTTTAAACCTCTATCTGACAAGGCTAGATTGATTGATCTCCCTGCTGAAATATCGGTGACTCTTAAATCAGGTCGACTTTCATATACTGCGACCTTATAACCTCTCTGAGCTAGTCGTAATGCTAATAATGAACCGCACAAACCAGCTCCAATAATTAATATATGATCTTGTTTATTCATCTTTTTTCAGATTCGTTCCACACCAAGGGCAGAAATTAATTTCAATTACAGAAGTTCCCCCATCATGAATAGGTATTCCAAAGGTTCCATCTTCCCATTTGTTCATGACCACATCATAATCATCATGTTTAATTTCTCCTTCGTCATCCAGACTCTCATGTATCCTTTGCGCCATAGTTACACAACAGAAGTCTTTGTATGGAAACTTCTTTTTTTCAAATCCTTGAATTAACTTCCATTCATAGAACTCATTATTATCATACATCGCATCAACATAAGCCTCATGCTCTTCCCCATTCCATTTTGACTTTGTATAATCAAAATCGTTGTACTTATCGTACAGCTTTTTAAATTCTTCAAATGTCATTGAGTTCTTGTTTTAAAATCTCAACCATTCTATATACATCTTCAAAACTATTGTACAAAGGAACAGGTGCACAGCGTATTACGTCTGGCTCTCTCCAGTCTGTAATCACATTATTATCCGTCAATTTTTGATGCAAACGCTTATCTGCATTTTTCACTTGCACAGACAACTGACACCCTCTTTGTTCTGGATCGCTGGGTGTTATAATTTTAATCGCATCAGAATCTATTTGATTGATCAAATACTCAAAATACCCCGTAAGTTGGATTGATTTTTTACGTAGAGCATCCATCCCCACTTTTGCAAAAACATCTAAAGAAGCTTTAATTGCCGCCATTGACAATATAGGCGGATTACTTAATTGCCATCCTTCAGCTCCAGGAATCACATCAAAAGGTTGACGCATATTAAATCTGGTTTCTTTGTTATGATTCCACCAACCTGCAAAACGAGGAAGATCTTTTCTATTGGCATGCTTTTCATGAACAAAAAGTCCTGATAAACTTCCAGGCCCAGAGTTTAAATATTTGTAAGTACACCACGCAGCAAAATCTACATTACTTTCATGCAAATTAGGTTGAATATTTCCTGCTCCATGCGCTAAATCAATTCCAACTATACAATCTTTAGCATGGCCAAGCTCAGCAATTCTTTTTATATCAAAATACTGTCCTGTGTAATAATTCACCCCTCCAATCAATAGCAATGCTATTTCATCACCTTGCTCTTCCAAAATAGTTTCCAAGTCTTCCATATGCAACAGCTCTTCTCCTTCTCTTGGTTTCCATTCAACCAATCCGTCTTCAGTATCAAAACCATGAAATTTTAATTGTGATTGTACCGCATATCTATCTGAAGGAAATGCATCACTCTCAATAACAATTTTATATTTAGTCTTTGTAGGTTGATAAAAAGAAACCATTAATAAGTGTAGGTTGGTTGTTAAGGTGTTCATCACCACAACTTCAATAGGCTTTGCGCCAACAATTTCCGCCATTGTTTCAGTAAGAAACTCATGATAAGGCATCCATGGATTTTTAGCTTCAAAATGACCTTCTACACCATACTTAGCCCAATCATCTAATTCTTGCTGAATATATTGTTGTGTTAACTTAGGCTGCAATCCCAGAGAATTTCCAGTAAAATATAACCACTCATTTCCTTCTTTATCTTTCGGAATATGAAACTCTTTACGCAAATGAGACAGCGGATCTTTTTGATCCAATTGCTTTGCATATTCTAAAGTATTTGTGTGCATTTTATAAAAAACGTTTCATTATGTGAAACGGCGTTTTATAAATTTACAACTTTTTATTACTTTAGCAAAGTATCTCTTCAAAAATATACATGGAAAAAGATGTAAAAAATCTAAATCAATCTATCATCAAAGCTTTTAAAGTCTTAGATGCTTTTACTCCAGACAAAAAAGAATGGGGAGTAAGAGAGCTAGCAGCTAAAACTGGCTACAATAAAAGTACAACATATCGTTTGCTAAGCACTCTAGTTTCATTACACATTGTATATCAGAATGAAAATGAAAAATATAGCTTAGGGAGCAAGCTTTTTGAGTTAGGCAATCGAGTTTCATTGTATGAATCCTTAACTACCATAAGCAATCAACCTATTAGAAATATTGCATTAGATATTGAAGAAACTGTATTACTAGGCGTTCTGAAAGAGAATCAAGTACTCTACATCAACAAAGCTGATAGTTTGAATGGTTTAAAAATTAGCACTTCCATTGGATCCCATCAACCTATTTATGCAACCGCAACAGGGAAACTTTTGATGGCTTTTTCATCCTTAGAGAAACAAAAAAACTATTTGTATCAAAACACTTTTGGCTCTTTAACAAAGAACACAATTACAAACATCTCTAGTCTTCAAAGTGAATTCAATAAAATTAAAAAGCAAGGGTATTCTTTAGATTTAGAAGAATTTGAGTTAGGTTTGATTTGCATTGCTATTCCCGTTTTCAATAAAAAAGGTGAGGTTATTGCTGGAATTAGTGCCTCAGGACCTTCAAGCAGATTTAAAATGGAGAAGGTAGAAAAATACATTTCCATTATGCAAAACGGAGTGTCTTTAATAGAGAGGTTTTTGTAATTTTAATACAATACTCTAAACTTAATAGTTCCTTCTACTTCTTTTAAAGCTTTGATTACTTTTTTGTTATACTCTTTATTGATATCGGTAATTACATATCCTACTTTAGCATCTGTAGATAAGTATTGACCAGTGATATTTAATTCAAATTCAGCCAATACTTGATTAATCTTAGCCATTACACCAGGAACATTCTTGTGGATGTGTAAAAAACGATGTGCATTTATTTGTCTTGGCAAGCGAATGTTAGGAAAGTTAACGGCATCAACTGTATTTCCAGAATTGATGTATCCCATAATCTTACTAGGAACAAAATCAGCAATATCTTTTTGCGCCTCTTCTGTACTTCCTCCTACATGTGGAGTTAAAATTACATTTGAGAGCCCTCTTAATTCTGTATGATAATCTCCGTTAGCTCTTGGTTCTTGAGGATATACATCTACAGCTGCTCCTGCCAACTTACCTGATTGCAAAGCTTCTTTTAATGCTTTGATATCTATTACAAAACCTCTAGAAAGATTTACCAAGTGAGCACCATCTTTCATTTGATTTAATTCTTCTTTTCCTATAAAGTTTTTATTTGCTGGATTATCATCAATATGCAATGTAATAACATCTGAAATTCTTAATAAATCTTCTAGTTTATCAATCTTCGTAGCGTTACCAAGAGCTAATCTATCTTCTACATCATAGTAATAAACATCCATCCCTAAAGATTCTGCTAAAATTGATAATTGTTTACCAATATTTCCATATCCTACAATTCCCAATTTTTTCCCTCTAACTTCTTTTGATCCTTGCGCAGTTTTATTCCATTGGCCATTATGTAATTCTGTACTTCTTTGGAACACGGAACGCATCAGCATGATAATCTCTCCAATTGCCAATTCTACAACAGATCTTGTGTTGCTATAAGGTGCATTGAAAACTACAATTCCGTTTTCTTTACAAGCTTCTAAATCAATTTGCTTGGTTCCAATACAAAAAGCTCCAACAACCATTAATTTATTTGCAGATTCAAGTACTTTTTTTGTCACCTGAGTTTTAGAGCGAATTCCCAAGACATGAACTCCTTTTAACTTCTCAATTAAATCATCTTCAGACAAACTTGTAGAAACCGTTTCTACTGTAAATCCATCTCCAGATAATTTTTGAAATGCATCAGGGTGCACATTTTCAAGTAACAAAATTTTAATTCTATTCTTCGGATAAGAAATATTTCTCGGGAGTTTATTAACAAATAAAAACTCGTCTAAATTAGGTGCGATATGATCTGCATTTTCAATAGTTTTTTCTCTTTCAACATTTTCAGTATAGGCGAAAAACTTATCTGCCACACCAGCTTCCTTAGTAACATAATCGCTATAACCATCTCCAATAACCTGAATCTCTCCATCTAAATTCAAATCTTTTAAGCATTGAATTTTTCCATTATGGGCTGACAGTACATTCTCTGCATCAAATCCAACAATCACATCATTTTCATCAAACACAAAAGTATTAGCATACACTCTTTCTGATGGGATATTATAATCTTTGACAATATCATCTATGAATTCTTTAAAACCACAAGAGATTACATAAATATCTTCTGAAAAATTTTCAAAAAACTCTTTGTTTCTTTCAATAGATGGTGACACTTTCTCTTTTAACTCTTCTATAAGAAGTGTTAAATCAGATTTTTTTGCGTTCAATAATTTGATTCTTCTTTCTAGAGATTCTGTGAAAGAAATTTTTCCATCAATTCCTAGATTGGTAATTTCAATAATCTCATTAATAATTTCATCTTTCTTTGGATTATTTACCAAAGTAATTTCCGCCAAAACATCTAAGGCTTCAACACGTGTAAGCGTGCTATCGAAATCAAATACAAAGTTTCTTTTAGTGTGGATCATGCCATCAATTAATAAGCCATAAACTTACAAAATGAAGCAATAAAACAAGGGCTTTCGTATATTTTTTTACTAAAACGATTTCAACCGCTTTTCAAGTTCTAATTATTGAAAAATCAATAGTGACATCCACCACATAATCGGAAGAGCTTCCACCCAAAAAGAACTATAATATTTAGACTGATTTTCTTTGGCTCTCATCAAGAAAAATAACAATATAAAGCTGACTCCTAACAAGGCATTTCTAAAGAACAAAGAGTCTGTTATTACAAATTCAAGTGTTAAGACTATCAGCAACATCCCAAACCCAATTCGCTTTGTTTGTTGGACTCCAACTTTTTGAGGCAGTGTTTTTACATCCTTGAAGTCTAATTGTATGTCTCTAATTTCAAAAGGAAGGATTAATACAATAATGAAAAGTAATCTTTGAATAAATAATAAAACGAGGTTTACATCCACCTCATGGCCATTCTCCAGCAAAGGAACAACAGCTGTAACTCCAGACCAAACTCCAGCAACAACAAAAATCTTTAAATAACTTATTCCTCTTAGATTTTTTTGAAAGCCTCCCAAAAAAGGAATGATATATAGCACTGTTAAAAGTCCAAACGGAGAAAAATAAATGAGTGTTTCTATAGATAATTGCCATCCGTAATAACACAACAAACAGAAACAGATGAATGAGAAAATCTGAATCAATCTCATACTTTTAGTCAAGCTCATATGGTAGAACTTTGCTACTCCAGCATATTTGATGAAATTATATCCAGTTATAGTTCCAAAAAAAATAAAATAATTTAGGTTTTCGTTATACGGAATATCAAAATACAATTCGGTAATTCTTGTTAGCGCATAAACTGACAACGCTACATGAATACTAGCATTGATATAAAAACTAAAAAGATGCTTTAAAAATGTCATCATACAAAAATAGGTATTCTTTTCTAGGAAAATTATGAAGAGAATTTTTCATTAGTTTTAAATAAAATCACACGCATTTTACATTCAATTTTTCCTTATTTTTGATACGCAAAATAAATAACACAAAATGAACACAAATTTGTTTCAAAGTAGACACATTGGACCTAACAAAAAGGAACAAGAACAAATGCTCAAAACTATTGGAGCTGATAGCCTTGAAAATTTAATTTTTGAAACCATTCCAGATGATATTTTACTAAAAGATTCTTTATCATTGGACGCTCCTATGAGCGAGTATGAATATTTAAATCATATTGAAGAGCTTTCAAAAAAGAATAAAGTTTTTAAAAGCTATATTGGTTTAGGTTACAATGAAGGTATTTTACCAAGTGTTATTAAGAGAAACATTTTAGAAAATCCAGGTTGGTACACTGCTTATACTCCTTATCAAGCTGAAATAGCTCAAGGAAGATTAGAAGCTTTATTAAATTACCAAACAATGGTATGTGACCTAACTGGAATGGAATTGGCAAATGCTTCTTTGCTTGATGAATCAACAGCTGCTGCTGAAGCAATGGCTTTGTTGTTTAATGTTAGAGAAAGAGCTCAAAAGAAAGCAGGCGTGAATAAGTTTTTTGTTTCTGCTGAAATTTTACCTCAAACTCTTTCCGTATTAAAAACTAGAGCTATTCCTATTGGAATTGAATTAGTTGTTGGAGATCATGAAGAATTTGATTTTTCAGAGGAATTCTTTGGCGCGATTGTGCAATACCCAGGGAAACACGGACAAGTGTATGATTATACAGATTTTGTAGCTAAAGCAAATGCGAAGGATATAAAAGTAGCAGTAGCTGCTGATATTTTATCTTTAGTAAAGCTAAAAGCTCCAGCTGAATTTGGCGCTGATGTTGTGGTTGGGACTACACAACGTTTTGGAATTCCTTTAGGATATGGCGGACCTCATGCTGGTTATTTTGCGACAAAAGAAAAATACAAAAGAAGCATTCCAGGAAGAATTATTGGAGTAACAAAAGATAAAGATGGTGGGCGTGCTTTACGAATGGCTTTGCAAACTCGTGAACAGCATATCAAACGTGAAAAAGCCACTTCAAATATCTGTACAGCTCAAGTATTATTAGCTGTTATGGCTGGAATGTATGCGGTGTATCATGGAAAAGATGGAATTCAGTTTATTGCAGACCGAGTACATCAAAGTACTATAACCTTAGCCAAAGCATTAACTGATCTTGGATTCAAACAAGTCAATTCTCATTATTTCGACACAATTCAACTTAATGTTGAAACTTCTGTTTTAAGACCAGTTGCTGAGGCCAATGAGATTAACTTCAACTATATTGATAAAAACACAGTTTCTATCTCATTAAATGAAACCGTAGGTTTAGCAGAAATTAATGCTATCGTAACTACTTTTGCTAATGCATTTAATATTCAAGCAAATGAGATTACTGAATTTGCCAGTGCTGATGTAATTCCTCAATTAGCAAAAAGAAACACAACCTTCTTAGAGAATGAAGTTTTTAACTCGTATCAATCAGAAACTGAAATGATGCGTTATATCAAAAAACTAGAACGTAAAGATTTAGCCTTAAATCATTCTATGATATCTTTAGGTTCTTGTACCATGAAATTGAATGCAGCATCTGAAATGCTGCCTTTGAGTTCAGCAAACTGGGGTAATATCCATCCTTTCGCTCCTTTAGATCAAGCTCAAGGATATCAAGAAGTATTGAAAAAATTAGAGCATCAATTAAATGTAATTACTGGTTTTGCTGGAACTTCCTTACAACCAAATTCTGGAGCTCAAGGTGAATTTGCAGGTTTAATGACTATTAGAGCTTACCATCAAGCAAATGGAGATCACCACAGAGATATCTGTTTGATTCCTGCTTCTGCTCATGGAACCAATCCAGCATCTGCTGTAATGGCAGGAATGAAAGTAGTGGTTACAAAAACTGATGAAAAAGGAAATATCGATGTTGAAGATTTAAGAGCAAAAGCTGTTGAATATAAAGAAAACTTAGCAGCTCTAATGGTAACCTATCCTTCTACACATGGAGTGTATGAAAGAGCTATTAAAGAAGTAACCCAAATTATCCATGATAATGGCGGACAAGTATATATGGATGGCGCAAACATGAATGCTCAAGTTGGGTTGACTAATCCAGCTACAATTGGTGCAGATGTTTGTCACTTAAACTTACATAAAACTTTTGCCATTCCTCACGGTGGTGGTGGTCCTGGAGTTGGACCTATTTGTGTGGCTCCTCAATTGGTTCCATTTTTGCCAACCAACCCTGTGATTGCAACTGGTGGCGAAAATGCGATTACTGCTATTTCAGCTGCTCCTTGGGGAAGTTCTTTAGCTTGTTTGATTTCTTACGGATATATTACCATGCTAGGAACTCAAGGCTTAACTGATTCTACCAAAGTTGCCATTTTAAATGCTAACTATATCAAAGAGCGATTAAGTGAGCATTACAAGACGTTGTATACCGGTGAAATGGGAAGAGCTGCTCATGAGATGATTATAGACTGTCGTGACTTTAAAGAAAATGGAATTGAAGTAGTAGACATAGCTAAGCGTTTGATGGATTACGGATTCCATGCTCCAACGGTATCTTTCCCTGTTGCAGGAACAGTAATGATTGAACCAACAGAATCTGAGAACAAAGCCGAACTAGATCGCTTCTGTGATGCTATGATTTCTATTAGAAAGGAAATTGCATTTGCCAAAAAAGAAGATCCGAATAATGTTTTAAAGAATGCTCCTCACACGATGGCGATGATTACGGCTAATGATTGGGATTTACCATATTCTAGACAAGAAGCTGCATTTCCTTTAGATTATATAGCTGAAAACAAATTCTGGCCAACCGTTAGACGTGTAGACGAAGCTTTTGGAGACAGAAACTTGATTTGCTCTTGTAATCCTATTGAAGATTATATGGAAGCGTAAATCAATTGATAAATTACGGATTTTGAATTCTAAATAAACCGTTCCTTTTGGAGCGGTTTTTTTTATGGATTATTAATCAAAGTAGTAAATGGCATACCTAAAATGGCAACAATGACAGATAAGAAAATGATTGAATTGCAATCTGAAATAAATCCATAAAAAAAAAGCCTCGACAATGTCGAGGCTTTTTTTTTATTATTGTTTGCTACAAAATTACTTTTTGAATTTCGCGTATTTGCTTTTGAACTTATCAATACGTCCTGCAGTGTCTACTAACTTAGACTTACCAGTGTAAAATGGGTGAGATGTTCTAGAAATCTCTAATTTTACTAAAGGATACTCAGTACCATCAACATCTAAAGTTTCTTTGGTGTTTGCAGTTGAACGTGTTAAAAATACATCTCCGTTAGACATATCTTTAAATGCTACCATTCTGTAATTTTCTGGGTGTATTCCTTTTTTCATTTTTCTGACTTTTAAATACTTATGTTTTACTTTTACAAGAACAAAGTTGGTAAAGCTTTCTTCTTTATTTATTCAAAAAGCTTGAGTAGAGCTAATTGAGGGTGCAAATTTAACCATATTTTTGAATTTACAAACAAATAAATTGTTTTATTTGTATAAAATAATTCTACATGAAATCAATTCGTCTATTTTCACTTTTAGCACTGACAATCATCGTTTTAACATCTTGCGAGACATCGTATAGGTTTACAATTAACACACCTAAAAAAGCTGTTCTAAACGATAAAATCACTATTAGTTTAAAAGAAGAAAACAATCAGTCTTTTGAAAAAGCACTCTTTTTTGTAAATGGGAAAGAAGTATCTGCTCAGAATAATTCTTTTACACTTGACACAAAAGATTATGGCGTTGGTAAACAAATGATTTCTGCAATGGTATATTATGGTGAGGGAAAAACCAAACGTGTAAACAATTCAGTAGAAGTTTTTTCTAATATTCCTTATCAAGCTTATACATACAAAATTATCAATAGCTATCCTCATGATGGAAATGCTTTTACTCAAGGACTAGAATATCACAATGGGTTTCTATATGAAAGTACAGGAAGAAAAGGTCAGTCTACCATTAGAAAAGTAGAGCTAAAAACAGGTAAGGTTGTTCAAAAAATAGATATCGATGAACGTTATTTTGGTGAAGGTATGACTATTTATGACAACAAAGTTTATTTTTTAACATGGAAAGCTAACAAAGGGTTCATCTATGATTTAGAAACCTTTAAAAAAGAAAAAGAATTTGCTTATGGAAGAAGTAAAGAAGGTTGGGGATTAACTCATAGCGAAAATGAATTGATTAAATCTGACGGAACTAATAGAATTTGGTTTTTAGATGCTACTACTCAAAAAGAGAAAAGGTCAATTCAAGCTTATAATCACAAACAGAAGATTCCAAAATTAAATGAGTTAGAATATATTAATGGAAAAATATATGCAAACTACTGGCAGAAACCATTAATTGCTATTATAAATCCAGAAAACGGTATTGTAGAAGGAATAGCAAACCTTACGGGTCTTATTAAAGAGATGAGAAAAACTCAAACTCTAAAAGAAGATGATGTACTCAATGGTATTGCATATGACAAAGAGAATAATCGTTTGTTTGTAACTGGTAAAAACTGGAAGAAGTTATACGAGATAGAATTAATCAAACAACAATAATCAAATCGTTTAAAAGTTATACTTTTATACAAATTGTTTCGATGAGAAATTTTGTTTTCCTTTTTTTTATCATTCTTGCTGTTTCAATAACATCTTGTAGAAAAGATTTTAGCACAATTCCTAGTTTTGGTGAATTAGAATTTTCTAGAGATACTGTTTATTTAGATACTGTCTTTACCAACATAGGTTCTGCTACATACAATTTAAAAGTATATAATAGAAGCAATCAAGATATCACTGTTCCTAGTATTGGCTTAGAAAGAGGAAACACTTCTAACTATCGATTAAATGTTGATGGAATTCCTGGAAAAACATTTGAAAATATAGATATCCTTGCTAAGGACAGTATCTTTATTTTTGTAGAAACCACCATAGATATTAGCTCTGTTTCCAATCCTTTGTATACAGATCGAATTTTATTTGATAATGGAACCAATCAACAAGATGTAGATTTAGTAACATTGGTTCAAGATGCTACTTTTATTTTTCCAGGTAGGGATCCTATTACAATGGATATAGATCAATTAGATTTAGATGGGCAAACTACCACAATTCAAGGTCGTTTTTTAGAAGATTCAGAATTAAACTTCACCAACACAAGACCCTATGTAGTATATGGTTATGCAGCGGTAGCTGCTAACAAAACCCTTACTATAGATGCAGGTGCTAAAATACATTTTCATGATAATTCTGGATTGATTATCGATAGAGACGCCACATTAAAAGTGAATGGAACTTTAAATGAAAAAGTAGTCTTTGAAGGTGATAGGTTGGAACATGGTTTTAGTACAATTCCAGGACAATGGGGAACAATATGGATGCGAGCTGGAAGTAAAGAAAATGAGATACATCATGCTCAAATTAAAAATGGTATTATCGGTATTTTAGTTGACTCAACAACTTCTGCTACTCCTACCCTACGATTGAGCAACACAGAAATCTTTAATCATACAAACTTTGGTATTCTTGGAAGAGAAACTAGTATAGTAGGAGAAAATGTGGTCATAGGAAGTGCTGGAGAAGCTTCTTTTGCTGGAATTGTTGGAGGTTCTTATGATTTTACGCATAGTACTTTTGCTAATTTTTGGAATCGTGGAATTAGAGCTTTACCAGCTGTTTTGATTAATAATTTTTTCACATTTACCAACGACCAAGGTCAGCAAGTAACAGAAACTAGAGATTTGAATCAAGCTAATTTTACCAATTGTATTATTGATGGAAATAATAACATTGAGTTTATTGCCGATAAAGTTGATGGGAGTGCTTTTAATTTTAATGTAGCCAATTCAATGATTCAGTTTAACGATCTTAACGGAACATTTACTGGAATTCCCGAATTGGATTTCACAAATAGCAATCTATATCAGAATATTATTTTAAACGGATTTTCTCATTTTAGGGATGCTTCTGCTAATGATTTTATTATTGGTCAGGATAGCGATGCCATTAATCAAGCTAATGCTTCAGGAGCAGCTCAGGTTCCTAATGATATTTTAGGAGTAATAAGAACCTTAAATCCAGACTTAGGCGCTTATCAACATATTAATTTTTAAGAATTTCTTCTAGCTGATTTTTGAATCTTTCTTTGTCATCAACATAAATTGCGATCGATCTGGCTTTTCTTTTTAATCCATAAATACCTGAAAAACGAATCTCTTCTTTCATATGTAGGATAATATTGTATTCTCCTAAAGTTCCCAAAGGAGAAAAAGGAATTACACTTTTGTCTTCAGGTAGATCTTTAGATGAAACTTCAAGGCTTTCAATTTTATTTATCGGAATGAAAGTATCTACAAAGAATCCGTATCGTAAATTCAAATTCTCTTCAACCTTGTCTATGATATAGGGACGCATCATAACTGATTTAGTCAAGGCAAAAATCTGCAGTCCGGTATAGGCACTTAAGACAGTAATTATCCAGCCAATAACTAGGTTCCATTTTACTAGAAATGCATGCAACCAAACAGTTTCAATAACAATAAGTAAAGTGAATCCTGCCAAGATAGATACCAATGCGTTTTTTTTGTGATAACTAAATTCGTTTTCTGTTAGTTTGGGTGATTTCCATCTCAGAAAACCATAATAAATCATCGATATTTCTGTCACTAAAATCGTAGCAATCTTCTTCGGAAAAACTTCAGATGCAGCTTGCTTTAGATTCGTATAAAAATCATTAGATGTCTTTTGATATCTTTTTGAAACTTGTCTTACTTTGTAAATCAAAAAACTTAGCACACCTAATTCTAATACTGGAATCAAGTATGTTTTTATAGAGTTTAAAAGAGAACTATGTTCTTGAGGTAAAAAAATACTCAATACCACCACACCTAAAACGGCCACAGTAATAACTGTAAATTTTGGGATGTTTCTTTTTCGAATAATCAAAAAATAGATGAACGGAATTGTAATTAAAAAATCGATTGTAATTGCTGAAGAAAGCGCTTCAGGATTATCTAAAAAAAAGCTTGACTTCAAAAGAAAAATCAAGCTTACTCCAATAATAAATGGTATTGTTACTAGAAAATATTTGGTAAAGTTGAGTGCGGTATTTCTCATACTCTTATCGTTATATTGCGATTACCTATATGTCTCTTAGAAACGTATTTCGTTACGTTTTAAATCAAATTATTTCTTATAAATTTTACCATCTTTCATAACAAAAACTACATTCTCCATAGTAGAAATTTTCTTGGTTGGATCATCATTTACAGCAATAATATCTGCGAAAAATCCTTTTTTAATTTGACCAATCTCATTTTCCATTCCTAAAATCTTAGCATTGGTAATGGTAGCTGATTGAAGTGTTTCCATAGCTGGCATCCCAGCTTCCACCATAAATCCAAACTCCTTACCACTATTTCCGTGTTTAAAAACTCCTGCATCGGTACCAAAAGCAATTCCTACTCCTTTTTTATAAGCCCTCGCAAAAGTTCCTTGGATTTGCGGACCTACAGCTAATGCTTTGGGAACTACAATTGCTGGATAAAATCCTTTGATTTTTGCTTTCTCAGCCACTTCTTTACCTGCTGTAATAGTTGGAACTAGATAAGCATTATGTTTTTTCATTAAATCCATTGTTTCATCACTCATATAGGTTCCGTGTTCAATAGTCTTTACACCTCCAAGAATGGCTCTTTGCATTCCTTCGTCACCATGAGCATGAGCAGCTACATGCATTCCGTAATCTTTAGCAGTATCACAAATTGCTTTAATCTCTTCAACTGTAAATTGAGGGTTGTCGCCACTTTTCGCAACACTTAATACACCACCAGTTGCTGTGATTTTAATACAATCTGCTCCATTTTTATATCGTTGTCTTACTGCTTTTTTTGCATCCTCTACACTATTTACAACCCCTTCTTTTGGCCCTGGATCTCCAATTAACTTTCTAGCTCCTCCATTAGTAGGATCTGCATGTCCTCCTGTTGTTGCCAGAGATTTTCCAGCTGTAAAAACTCTTGGCCCAGGAACCTTACCTGAAGCAATCGCTTTTTTTATTGAAATGTTAACTCCTGTTCCTCCTAAATCTCTTACGGTAGTAAATCCAGACAACAATGTTTCTTTAGCGTATACTGTTGAGTTAAAAGCTATGTCTGCTTCATTTAAAATATATCTTTCTAATCTTGTCTTAGGGTTAAATTCCTGTTCGATATGCACGTGCATATCAATCAAACCAGGCATTACTACTTTATCCTTTAAATTGATGACCTTATCATCTTTATTTCTAGGTTGTACATACCCATCCATAACACTAACAATTTTATTGTTTTGAACAATTATTGTTTTTTTAGACTGAACCTTTCCAGCTTTTACATCTACAAGCTTGCCACAAAGAATATAGGTGCTTTGAGCCATTGTTATAGTTGAAGAAAGAATAAATGCTAGAAGTAAGAGTACTTTTTTCATTGTTTTTATTTTGATGCCTAAATGTATGAAAAAATGACTAGATTGGTCTTTGGTTAGAAAAAGAGAAAAGAGAAAAGAGAAAAGAGAAAAGAGAAAAGAATTTAGAATTTAGAATTTAGAATTTAATTGATAATGAAAAAAGTAATTATAACTGGGACTAGCAGAGGAATTGGTTTTGAATTGGCAAAAATTTTTGCAAAAAAAGGTCATCAAGTTCTTGCGCTTTCTAGAAATCAAAAACCTTTAAACGATTTATCAATAGAAAATATTACAACAATTTCTATAGATTTAAGCGATAGTGATGATTTATATAAAGTTCAAACATATTTGAACAACGAATGGAAAGAAATTGATATTTTAATTCATAATGCTGGTTTTTTAGTAAATAAACCTTTTACAGAATTAACTAAAGAAGATTTTCAAAAAGTATATGACGTTAATGTTTTTGGCGTCACACAACTCACACAATTAGCAATTCCTTTTTTAACAAAAAAGAGTCATGTTGTAACTATAAGTAGCATGGGAGGAATACAAGGAAGTCTAAAATTCCCTGGTTTAGCCGCCTATAGTTCTGCTAAAGGTGCTGTAATAACATTATCTGAATTATTAGCAGAAGAATACAAAGAGCAAGGAATTGCTTTTAATGTATTGGCTATAGGTGCTGTGCAAACAGAAATGTTAGAAGAAGCTTTTCCTGGATACAAAGCTCCCTTATCGGCAACAGAAATGGCAGATTATATCTACAATTTCGCGCTTACCGGAAGCCAATATTACAACGGAAAAGTCTTACAAGTTTCTAGCTCAACACCTTAAAATGCCAATTAGTTGATTACTACTTTCTTTGTAGTGAATTTACTTCCATTTTGAACTTGCATCAAGTAAACTCCTTTCGTTAAGTTATTGAATGTTACCGTCTCTGAAAATGACCCAAAAAGATTGTTATAACTACGTTCTTCAATTCTTCGTCCTCTAATATCATACAGAGAAATGTACACTCTATCAGAATCACTTAGTGTAAAATTCAATTTAAATGTCCCCTTAGAAGGGTTAGGATATAAATTAAAGTTTTCTAATTGATTATTGTCTACTGAAGCCGTACTTTCATTAATTGTAAAGTTTCCAAAATTTATATTGAAGAAAATATTATCTGCCGCTTCCACCATAATTCTAGCTTGACTTGTTGGATTATTAGGCACAGTTATATCTTGAGTACCGTCATTAGGCGTATTTTCTAAAATTGTGATTGGATATGTAAGTCCTCCATCAATTGATAATTTAATATTTACCAATTGACAATTAATAGGAGCCACATCTGTAGTTCCTTTATCCCATGAAACAGTCCTTGTTGTTCCCGCTTCCCAAACTGCAGCCAATCCTGGACTGGAAATTGAAAAAGGAGTTGCATCAATTACTGTTACTTTGATATCATCTCTAGCTGTACTTCCTCCTCCTGAATTATTATCTCTTACTAAAAATGAAAAATTCATTTCTCTAGCTACGGAAGGTAATACTTCCCAAGTTGAAGAATTATTTCCTGTGGATAGTGTTGATAATCTTGGTAAATATCTATTGGGTGAAGTTTTAGAAGGCAATGAACGAAACATTGGCCCACCTGTATTACTAGACTGAGGAGGCATTGTTCCTATTTCATTATCTGTTTGCTCCCAATTATATGTATGGCTAGATGTTCCATCAGCATCAGTAGCTACACCTCTTAATACAAAAGGAGTTGATTTTGGAATTGTAACATCTGCACCAGCATCCGCTGTAGGTGCTGCATTATTTGTATTTGTTTCAACAGCACAAGTTGCAGAATTCTGAATTCTTGTCCACATTTCATTAATACTTACTGCGTGGAAATGGTCATCACTATTGCTTTGCACATTAGGGCTACAGATTCCTGCGTATCCCATAATAGTTGAAGCACTTCCTGGTTCAACAGCCGTACTACTATTTCTTTGACAAGAATTATTCTGAGTATGGTTTGCTCCAAATTGATGCCCTATCTCATGGGCTACATAATCTATATCATACGGATCATTAATTGGGGCTCCTCTTCCAGTAATTCCTCTAGCTTTTTGCCCATTAAGACAAACCACACCTAAACCTGCTAATCCACCTCCACCAGTACTAAATGCATGGCCTATATCATAATTTGCTGATCCTATAATACCATCACAAGTTGACTGACTTTCATTGATAAGACTACCTGCATTGGAGTTAGATAAACCATCTGTTCCTGGGTCAAGGAAAATAATTTGATCGTTATTTGCAACAATTTCTAATTTTACAGACAAATCTTTTTCAAAAACGCCATTTACACGATTCATTGTAGTATTCATAGCTGATAAAACTGCTCCTTTTTTTACAGCATCCAATGCATTTGGGTCTACTCCTTGATTTGTTAAGTGAAACTGAGAATATTCTCCGGTTGAAACAATTGCTAAACGGAATGTTCTTAATTTTCCATCATCAGCAGTTCTTTCAAAAGTTGAAATTTCATTGTTACTAAATTTTGATTCTTCTACCATACAAGCAAAATCTTGGTCACTCTTTTCTAAAGAGTTTCTTTCGTATACCATAAATTTTTTATTGTTTTTGGTATACGGATCTATATATACTGTACTATGTTTTCCTGAAAAGACAATTGCATGCATTCCATTGGTTCCAAAATCTATTTTTGCAAAAGCAGTTGGATCATCAATCCCATAGCCTGTAAATGAGCGTATCATAGGATATTTTGCTGCCAATTCAGGAGCTAGGTTAGATGTTTCTACAATACGAAACTTTTGTAAACCTTTTGAGTTAATTGGTAAATCAATAACAGAGTTTCCATTTTTATTAAATACAGAAGATTTAAACATCTCTAAATCGATAGAGTATACATCAAAATCATTCGGTGTAGATTTTCTAAAATGGATATTTTCTTTGGATTCTTTTACACTTTCTATAGATTCTTTATGCCAAATTTCTTGACCTTGAACCTGAAAGGAAATTAAAATGAATAATAGTATAACTTTTTTCATTACAGTTAGTTAAGGGTTAACATTTGTGAATTGAAGTATAAACTTAGTAAAACATTTAAAATTAATTATGATCGTTTGTTGGTTTTTTTTCTTTTTACTATACATTTAGAGCTCATTATTAAAAATTCATGGAATTAAAAGACCTATTTAAGCTTGCTTTAAAACTCATTGCTATTTTTTATGCTATTGAAGCTATCTTCATTATCGGAAGTAATATACGCTACTTCTTATATGGTTATGATCTTCTTAACATTAGCTCTATTTGGATGTTTATCTCTACAATTGTGCCTGTTTTGATGTACTATTTGATTTTTGTTCAATCTGATAAACTCATCAAATTTTTGAAAATTGATAAAGGATTTACGAGTCAGCAAGTCAATTTCGGAAATCTTTCATCAGGTGAAATATTAAAAATTTCCTTTATTATTTTTGGACTGATCATGATTGTTTGGGGACTACCAAATTTTGTTACCAATTGTTTTTATGCTTTCAAATATTCAGCAGGCAATCATCTTTTAAGTGATAGTGAAGCTCTTAAATATGATTATTTTGAAATAACTCAATCAGGTATATATATCCTACTAGGGTATCTAATGATTTCAAATTATAAAAGAATAGCTAACTGGTTTGACAAACAATCTTAAACAATATATTCCTAAACATTCTTTTAATGATGTTGCATCTCTTATTAATGAGCACAACATCAACCTTAAGATTGTAAATCAACGGCAAACAAAACATGGGGATTTCAGGAGATTGCCCAATGGTAAATTTCAAATTACCATCAACAATAATTTAAATCCTTATCAATTTTTGTTAACTTTAATCCATGAAGTTGCACATCACATCACTTTTAAAAAATATGGAAGAGTTCGGCCTCATGGTAAAGAATGGAAACAAACGTTTCAACACTTAATGCTGCCTTTTTTACATCCCGATATTTACCCTATTGAAATCTTAACACATTTAGCTCATTATTTAAAAAATCCAAAGGCCAGCACAGATAGCGATGTGAAATTATCGTTAGCTTTAAAAGAAAATAAAGCAGAGTACGGAAAGAGTTTTATATTTGAAGTTCCTCACAATACCTTTTTTGTTTTTAAAAACAAACGCTATCGTAGAGGAAATAAACGAAAAACTAGGTATGAATGCCAAGAGTTAAGTACAGGAAAAATATACCTTTTTAATCAAAATGCAGAAGTAACAATTTATGAAGAATAAAAATTTTTATGCAGTCATTATGGCTGGAGGAGTTGGTTCAAGGTTTTGGCCAGTAAGCACTCAAGAATTCCCTAAACAATTTCATGATATGCTAGGAAAGGGACAGTCTTTAATTCAACGAACTTTTAGTAGAATTAATGACCTTGTTCCTTCAGAGAATATATTAATTGCCACCAATGAAAAATACGAAGATTTAGTACTTGATCAAATTCCAAAAGCAAGTAAAAACCAATTACTTTTAGAGCCAGAAATGAGAAATACAGCTCCCTGTATTTTATACGCAGCTTTAAAAATATACGACCAAAATCCAGATGCTGTAATTCTAGTTGCTCCTTCCGATCATTGGATTGATGATGAAGCAGAGTTTTCTAGAAACATTGAAACTTCATTTGAGGCTTGTTCTCAACAAGATATTTTAATGACTTTAGGTATTCAACCTAACTCGCCAAATACCGGTTATGGGTATATTCAGTTTGAAACTTCAGAAGATGAAATCAAAAAAGTAAAGAATTTTACTGAAAAACCCAATCTAGAAACTGCTGAGAAATTCTTAGCTAGTGGTGATTATTTATGGAATGCTGGAATTTTTGTTTGGTCAGCTAAAAGCATTGTAAAAGCCTTTGAAAAATCGCTTCCAGACATGCTGAATTTGTTTAATGCTTCCGAAACTTATAATACAAATAAAGAGGCTTCTTTCATAAAGTCGAATTATGAAAATGCTGAAAATATTTCTATTGATTTCGGAATTATGGAAAGAGCATCCAATGTACATGTTTTGCCCGTAGATTTCGGATGGAACGACCTTGGAACTTGGGGCTCGTTGTACAACAAGTTGGAAAAAGATGCATCTAAGAATGCCACGGTAGGTTCTGAAACTATTTTTAGAGATGCTCAAGGCAACATGGTTCGCACTCAATCTGGTAAACGAGTTGTAATACAAGGGCTAAATGACTATATTGTGGTTGAAAAAGAAGATGTTTTGTTGATTTGTCCAAAAAAGGATGAACAAGACATTAAGCAAATTGTTGCTGATGTTAAAGACACATTTGGCAGCGATTTTGTATAAAAGGTTAGTACATGGAAGAAAATCAAGCAAATCCTACTCAAGAGAAACAAGAAAACGTTAAGAAAGAGTTTAAAAGCTTTACTGTTAGTATTAAAGAGTTCTTTTTAGATCTTCTAGATATTCGAGAAGGAACTGATAAAAAGGAAACCATTCAGAAAATTAAAGATGGAATTCCTGTAAAGAATCATACTGCTTGGATTCTTGTTTTCTCTATCATTATCGCATCGATTGGATTGAACGTAAGCTCTACAGCTGTTGTAATTGGTGCCATGCTTGTTTCTCCTTTAATGGGTCCTATTTTAGGAATTGGTTTGTCTATTGGAATTAATGATATAGACACCATGAAAAGATCATTAATTAATCTAGGTGTTATGATTGCATTAAGTGTTGTGACATCTTTTCTATTCTTTAGTATTCCTTTATTTCAAGAGTTAACTCCTGAATTGATGGCGAGAACAAAACCAGATGTTCGAGATGTATTGATTGCCACAGCTGGTGGATTTGCTTTGATTATTGCTTTGAGTAGACATAGAGAAATTACCAATGCCATTGCAGGTATTGCAATTGCTACTGCCTTAATGCCACCATTGTGTACAGCTGGCTACGGATTAGCGGTAGGAAACATTTCTTACTTCGGAGGCGCCATGTTCTTATTCATTATCAACGCTGTTTTTATAGCTTTGGCCACTTTTGTAATTGTAAAGTTTTTACGTTTTCCAATGGTGAAATACATCAATTCAGCGAAAAGAAAAAGAATTGCTCAACTCGCTTCTATTTTAGCTTTGATAATCTTTTCATTTAGTATTTATCAATTCTATCAATTATTTCAAGAGAATAATTACAATCAAAACTGCGAGTTATTCATTAAGGATTTAAAAGAAAAAACAGGAGCAGGAATTATTGATCAGGATTTTGATTATAAAAAGTCAGACATTGACTTAGTTATTTTAGGAAATAACTTAACTGAACAACAAAAAATAGAGTGGGAAGGAAAACTAACAGAGTATAATTTAGAAGGGCGAAAGTTAAATATAAAGCAAGATGAGGAAGATCTAGAACTTTTAGATAAGGTAAAATCTATTGAAGATTTATATGTGAAGAATCAAAAATTGATAGCTTCAAAAGAAGAAAGTCTTCAAGAAAAAGATATTAAAATTCAAGAGTTAAGTCTAGCTCTTGAAAAATTGACAAGTGAACAGATTCCATTTTTACAGGTAAGTAAAGAAGCTAAGATTAATTATGAAGGTTTAAAGACTATTAGTTTTTCGAAAGTATTGGTTACAAATTTCGAGTCTATAGACACCATTCCTGTTGCATCCATTCGTTGGTATGATTCTATTGCCGAAGAGAAAAGAACTCAAGCAAAATTGGCTATTTGGCTTAAGACTAGATTAAATTTAGACACCTTAGTTGTTAAGGAAGAATAGGTTATTGAAAATTTTGCTACAATTCTCTAATATGAAACTCAGCGAAGTAATAGGAAAGAAGTTGACTAATGTGTATGTGAAAACTAAGCTAAGGGTTAATGGTATGGATCAATCTGATATTTGTTTAGAAATAGATGGAAAAACAAGAATCAAATTTCCTTGGGATTTTGAAGAAATAAACCTAAAGAAAAGAAAGCCATGGTCATCAAAAAGTTTAAAAAAAACAGATTTTTTTAAGGAAATCAGAAATTCTGTGATAGTTGATTTTTTAATATTAGATGATCCGATATCGACTGGCTACTTCGAATTAAGCAATGGTAATGTCATATATGAGCAAAGAGTGTTTCCATCTGGAGCTATGGCTACAGGTCTTATAATTTCACCATCTATTTATGCTTTAAAAGAAGAATTTGAGGAGGACTTTATTCGTTATAGTGATCAAAACATAAAGTAGTATTTACTTTAACAGCTGTTTTTAAAATTATTTTTATACAAAAAAACTCCAGATTTTCATCTGGAGTTTTTAAAACAGTGACCGGGCTGGGGCTCGAACCCAGGACCCTCTCCTTAAAAGGGAGATGCTCTACCAACTGAGCTACCCGGTCGTCAACTTTTCCTTAGCGGGTGCAAATATAAAAGCAATATTTTTAATTTCAAACTAAATTTTTACTTAGTTTCATTTAAATATGCTTGTCTAACTTTTTTAAATAATTCGGAGCTATAAACAAAGTTTACAACCGCCTCATTATCAGTTTTAAATATTTCTTGATTGGTTCCTTCCCATGCTTTCACTCCGTTTTTTAAGAAAACTATTTTTTCTCCGATTTCCATCACAGAGTTCATATCATGGGTATTAATTACTGTAGTAATTTTATATTCGTCGGTAATTTCTTGTATTAGGTTGTCTATTAATATTGCGGTATTAGGATCTAATCCTGAATTAGGTTCATCACAAAATAAATATTTTGGATTCATTACAATAGCTCTAGCGATAGCTACTCTTTTTTGCATTCCTCCTGAAAGCTCAGCAGGGAATTTATAATTTGAATTTTCTAGGTTTACTCTTTTCAATACAAAATTTACTCGTTCAAGCATTTCTTCTTCAGGTTGTTTGGTAAACATCTTTAGAGGAAACATCACATTTTCTTCTACGGTTTGAGAATCAAACAAAGCACTCCCTTGAAATACCATTCCTATTTCTTGACGCCATTGTCTTTTTTCTTCAGTAGTAAACTTGGTATTAATTCTTCCATCAAAAGAAATGGTTCCTTCTTCTGGCGTATGCAACCCTATCAATGATTTTAAAAACACTGTTTTTCCAGATCCACTTTGTCCAATTATCAAACTTGTTTTTCCTGGTTCGAAAGTAGTAGAGATTCCTTTTAAAACTTGAACTCCATTAAAGCCTTTATGTAAATTATTTACTTCAATCATTATGTTAGCAACATTTGAGTTAGAAAATAATTTGCTATTACAATTAAAATAATCGTCCAAACCACCGATTGTGTACTGGCTTTTCCAACAGCAATTGAACCTCCTTTTACATAATACCCGTGATACGAAGGAACTGTTGCTATTAAAAAGGCAAACACCAATGTTTTGATTACTGCGTAAGTGATTAAAAAAGAGTCAAAATCTAATTGCACTCCTTGTATATAATCGATATAAGAAAAAATACCTGAAGTAACTCCTGCAACCCATCCTCCTAAAATACCTAAGAACATTGCCAAAACAATTAAAAACGGATAAAAGAAAACTGTTGCCAACACTTTAGGTAATACTAAATGATTAAGAGAATTAATCCCCATTACTTCCAATGCATCTATTTGTTCTGTTACTCTCATCGTTCCAATACTAGAAGTAATATAAGATCCTACCTTACCGGCTAAAATAATGGAACAAAAAGTGGGTGCAAATTCCAATATAACAGAACGTTTTGTAGCAAATCCAATTAAGTATTTTGGAATAAAAGGATTCTCTATATTTAAAGCTGTTTGTAAAGCAATTACTCCTCCAATAAAGAAAGAGATAAACATGATTATTCCTAACGATTTTAATCCAAGCTCATCCAATTCTCTAACAATGGCTTCTCTAAAAACTCGTCCTCTCTGCGGTCTTTTAAAAACTTGACCTAACATCATGAAATATTTACCAATATGTCCTAGGTAATTCATCCAGCTTTTTTTGTTAGTGCTAAAGTATTAAAATATCATCAACCTATGCTAATAATCTATCATAGGATACTCATAAATATTCTAGTTGTTTTTTGATTTTGTAAAACCATAGGTATTTTGTCTTAAAAAATCGGTTGGAAATTTCTCATCGCCTTCAAAACCTAATTCTATAGTTCCACTGTTTTCAGGGACATAGTTTGTTTTAAAGATATAATCCCAAAGGCTTAAGCTTATTCCAAAATTCACACCAAATCTTCCTTCTGGAAGGCTATATGCGTGATGATATAAGTGCATCACAGGATTGTTAAAAACATACTTTAAAACACCCCAAGTGATTTTGATATTTGCATGATTGAAATGACCTATAGCTATACTTATAAAATGAACTATATATGCTTGTTGAGGCTCAAATCCTCCTATAAGCATGACTACCAAAGTTTTTAATGGTTTGTACAAAACATTTTCCATCCAGTGATAGCGTAAATGCGCAGCAAAACCCATTTCTTTTACACTGTGATGGACTTTATGGAAATTCCAAAGGAATTTATATTTATGAAGTAGCACATGCGTAAACCATTGTACAAAATCAGATAAAATAAAAAAGATTATCAACTGCGCCCAGCTTGGCAACGAACTCATATTAATCAATCCTAAGCTAGTTTCTGTTATTCCAACATTTGAAAAAGTAATTTCTAAAATCTTATAGAATCCACTAATCATGATAGAAAAAACAAAAAAGTTGAAGAACATATAAAATGCATCTAACCAAAAATCTTTTCTAAAAATAGATTGATTCTTTCTCCAAGGAAAAGCTATTTCTAAGAGCCAAACAATTACTGAAATTGCTATCAATCCCCAGAAATAATTGGTGTACCAAGGAACTTCAAAAATGATGGATTTCCAAGTCCAATCAACAGTCCCTTTAAAAGCGTTTATAAATGAATCTAAATAATGTTGCATAAGTTATTCAAAGATAGTTGTTATACTATCCTTTTCAAAAGGTAAGTCGTTAAAATAACTCCACTCTACCCAAGCTCCATCATAATTTTTAACATGTTTAAACCCTAAAATTTCTTTTAAGACAAAAGTTGTATGTGATGAGCGAAATCCGCTTTGACAATAAACAATAATTGTATCATTTTTATACGGTAAAAGGTCTTTGTAAATTTCTTTTAATTCTGCTACTGATTTTATTTTTTTATCGCCATTGAAATTAATCGCTGATGCCCAATCAATTAATTTACTATCAGGAATTCTTCCTGCCTTTACAGCTCCTTTTTTTTGTCTTTTCCCAGAAAACTCGTTGTGTGTTCTTGTATCTAAAATCAATTTCTTTTGATACAATGCTGCCAACACTTCTTCTTTTGTAGCATGTGTTTCGAATGATGATGGTTTTTTAAACACAAATTCTCCTACGCTCTTTTCAGGAACTTTTGTAGTTACTTCATTTTCTTCTTTCCATAGTGAAAAGCCTCCATGTAACATTTTTATCTTGTTATAACCATAAACTTGTAATAACCACCAAAGTCTAGAAGAGTCGCACAATCCATTATCATCATAAACAACAATAATGTCTTCGTTATTAATGCCAAGGCTTCCGAAGAGTTTTTCTACTTGTTCTTTTTCAGCCATCATTCCTTTATAAGGATAGGTTTTATTTTCTAAATCTGTTCTCCAGATATTTAGAGCACCTTCTATGTGGGACTCTTTATAAAATTCTGGTTTTCTAAAATCGAGAAGTTTTACATTCTTATGAGAAGCAATCTTTTTGAACTCTTCAAATTCAATCAAGTACCCTTTACTAAGGGTTAACTTTTGACTTTCTTCATTTGTACACGAAACAAAGACTAATACTAAAATGAAAAAGATTCTTTTACAGTTCATTCTATTTAAGCTCATACCATTCTATATTAGACAACTGACTTCTTCTTCCTTTCTCTTCAACTGGGTAATTTGCAACTAAATAATCTACTATTACTTTTTGGTTTTCACCCAAATCCCATAAGTTTTGAGTTTTTTGCATCCATCTAATTGTAGCGTTCCAACGTTCAGCGTTCATTCTGTTTTGTGTTACTAATTTTGCTGAATGGCAATTTGTGCAGTTATTAATTACAACTTGCAATCCTTCAGCATCAATTAATCCAGTACGAACATGAATTCCGTTTTCTATTCTATCTTCATCTAGAGATATAGTATTTGTTGAGTTTTCTTTAAAAGTTGAAAGCGTGGGATCTACAGCCAAAAAAACTAACACTAAAGTAGCTACAGACAATAAGAAAACTGCTTGCATGGCAAGTTTTTCTGCTTGTTTTAATTTGGTGTTTTTAATGTGATGCTCGCTCATTATTCAACTTTAACTGCAATTCTATGGCATGCATTATTTAGATATCCTTTTGGATTCCATCCAGGAAGTAACATTGGTTGAGAAACATTATTTGTGTCTGTTGCTCTTGCCCATACTTCATAGTATCCTTGTTGAGGGAATTCTATTTCTGCAGAAAAATGTTGCCAAGCTAAACGATTGATTGGTTTTTGGAGTTTACAGGTTTTCCAAGTTGATCCAAAATCTATAGAATATTCCATATTGGCAACTTCCAATTCTCCAGCCCAAGCATGTCCATTAATTTTTAACTTTTTTCCTTTTTTGATGATCGCACCTGTTTTAGGATATGTTATTAGTGATTTTACTGGCATCGATTCGATGATGCACATATCTTCATCTTTTACCTTCTCTCCTGGAGCAACAGGTGAACAAGGAACTCTGTAGGCCTTCCCTGTCATTTTAGTTCCGTCATGAACTTTATTTCTGATACTAATTCTTTGAATCCATTTTCCTGATACAGATGCTGGCCAACCGCCAGCTACTAAGCGCAATGGATATCCATGTGCAATGGGTATATCTTTTCCATTCATTTGAAAAGCTATTAGCGTTTCTTCTTGCATGGCTTTGCTCATAGGAACCCCTCTTGAAATTGGCTCTTTACTTAAATCACCACTCAGATGTATATCTGCCGAATGATAGCCTATATATACTGCGTTGCTTTTTATGCCTACATCCTCTAAAATATCTTTTAATCGAACACCTGTCCATTTGGCACAGTGTACTGCTCCTACTGTCCATTGATTTCCTTTTGCGGGAGGATCAAATTCACTTCTTCCATTTCCACCACATTCTAATGTTAATTGATAGGTGTGCTGTTTGAATTTAGTTTTTAAATCTTGTAAAGTGTAACTTTTCTTTTGTTTGACAGATTCACCATCAATTTCTAATTTCCATGTATTTACATCAATATCTAAAGGAATTTGTCCGTTGTTACGGATAAACATTTTACTGTTCGGAGTTATCGCATCATTTAATAAATGGGCTTGAGCTTCTATATTCCATGGCTTATTATTTAACACAACCATTTCTTCATTTAGCTTAAACATCTTGAAAGGATCAGGGTCTTGAAACGCTAAAGGAGTATATCCTTTTGGTAAAGCGTAAACAATTTTGGTTCCTAAGGTTATAGCTACAGAAGTTAGTGAAGCTTTTTGAATGAATTCTCTTCTTTTCAAAGTGTAAACAAGTTTAGTTTGCTAAAGATAAAAAATAAGCTAGAATAAAAAGTTTCTACTCTAGCTACTTAAATACTGAATTATCTTGGTGCTTTTTCATGGCCCTTCTAGATAGCAAAATTCCAACTAATAAAGATGCAAATGCACCAACGGCTATTCCAGGAACAAATTGAATAAATAGAAAAAAATCATAGGCTCCATGGAACAATGTAGCCACTAATAATCCCATCATATTTAAGGCAAATCTATTTTTAGAAAATTTTGCTTTTCCCATAAAATAGCCCATTAAAATCCCAAATGTTGCATGAGCTGGAACTGCAGTAAAAGCTCTAAAGATTCCTGTTTCTAATCCGTAGGTATAAACATATAAGACATTTTCTAGGGTGGCAAATCCCATGGAAACCATTACAGCATATAC
Organism: Pseudotenacibaculum sp. MALMAid0570; assembly: GCF_040151415.1. NCBI lineage: Bacteria > Pseudomonadati > Bacteroidota > Flavobacteriia > Flavobacteriales > Flavobacteriaceae > Pseudotenacibaculum > Pseudotenacibaculum sp. MALMAid0570. The sequence continues at coordinate 64,075 of NZ_JBDKWF010000049.1, read as the reverse complement.
AATTCCGTCAAAAGGTTCGTCAAATTCTTTATTTTTTTGTGCTGCGTATCTGACAATGATATACTTAGAAAATTCTTCAACAAGAGCAACAACAAAAAATGCTTTGATAAACATATCAAAAATGCTGTTCTCGCTTAATGACGGAAAAAGTATTACCGCCAGATATCCTAATACACAAGTTAAAACGACGCTAACGGTAGCTCCTAAAATAAAATTCTTAAAAAGTAATTTCCATGGCTCTCTTTCAAATTTGTCTTTGAAATAGATGTAAGCAATAATAATCATTGATGGCGCTATTGCCAATAAGAGAAGATCCATGTGTTAAATATACATTTTAGAAATAGATTATTTTGCTTCAGGCAAAAAAACTTCAGCCATCATGCAGCGAGCACTTCCTCCACCACAAGCTTCAATTGTATCCAATGAACTTGAAATAATTGGACAGTGTTTTTCTATACTTTTTATTTGTTGTGCTGTTAAAGAGTCATGTGCAGAACGACTCATTACTAAATAAGCTTGATTATTTTCTCCAAGGACTTGCAACATATTACCTGCAAACCTATTAACTTGTTTTTCTGTAATAGAAATAATCTCTTTTCTATCTTCTTTTAAATGCTTGATTACATTTTTGCGTTCTTTTTTATCGTCTATACTTTCTAGACATATTACAGCAAATGTTTCTGCTAAACACATCATTACGTTGGTATGATAGATTGCTTTTCTTTTACCAGCTACAGTTTGATTTGCCTTGAAAATAACTGGAGTATATTCGAAATCCTCACAAAACTCTATAAACAATTCTTCATCAGCTCTTGGAGATAGTGCACAATATGCTTTTCTATTTCTTCTATCTAAAATAATACTACCGGTTCCTTCTAAAAATATTTCTTCCTCTTCTGCAGAGGTATAATCCATAACATCATCAATTATAAATCCTTTTTCTTCTAAACACTCTAGGACATCTTCTCTTCTTTCTAATCTTCTATTGTGAGCAAACATTGGATATAAAGCAACTGTTCCATTTTGATGGAAAGAGATCCAATTGTTAGGAAAAATAGAATCTGGTGTGTCAAATTCTTTGGTATCAGAAACAACAATGACTTTCACTCCATACGATCTCAGTTTCTCTACATAATCATCAAACTCATTTTGAGCATTGGCATTTACGGCAGTTGGCAAAATGTTATCGATAACTTTTTGATAATAATTATTAACTGCTGTTTGTTCATTCATCCTAAAGTTAACAGGGCGAATCATTAAGATCGTATTTGTAATTTGTTTCATTAAATGAAGAATTTTATTTATTCATTAATCAATCTGTAAATTAATAATGCAGCTCTTTTTGTTAGAGCCTCAAATGTTTTCAAATTAACAGTTTCATTTGGGGTATGAGCACCTCTACCCATAGCACCTAACCCATCTAAACAATTTACATACTGAGCTACAAATGAAACGTCTGCAGCTCCTCTTTTCGAAGGGTCATAAGGATGTACGGGCCCTTGATTTAAATCGATACTTACTTGACTTAATTTTTCTAGGAGTTTCTTATTCCCTTCTTTTGGGAACATCGCTGGGTAACTGTCTACAAAAGTAATTTTGGCAGAGGTCTTTGGTAGGTTATTGGCTACAATCTCTTTCATTTTTTTTCTTGCATTTTCTTTTTGCTCTTCACTAATAAACCTTAAGCCTCCTTTTACAACAGCAGTTTGCGCCACTACATTACTTTTTCCGAATGCATCACCTTTACTTAATACACTTTCGAAAGAAACTTTTGTTCCGCCTAAAATTATTCCAGGATTGAATGTTAAGTATTGTTCTCCTCTAACTTTATTGTAAAACTCATTTAGAATTCTAGAAACTTCAAAGATAGCCCCAGCTCCTACTCTTTCATTAAAAACTCCAGATGAATGTGCTCTCTTTCCTGTAACTTCTAGTTTCCATCCTGAAGAACCTCTTCTTGCTATTGCTGCGTTGTCATAACCTGTAGCTGTTTCAAAACCTAAAGCAACATCACTTCTTTTTCCTGCTTCTATTAGATCTTTTCTACTAATTGTTAATGGTTTCCCTGTAGATTCTTCATCTCCAGTGTATGCAACAATAATTTGCGCATCTTTTAATAGATTATTGTCAGCTAATGCTTTTAACGCATATAACATAATTACATCACCACCTTTCATGTCATTTCCTCCTGGAGCGTATGCCAAGGTGTCGTTAATTTTTTTGAATTTTTGAAAAGGGCTATCCTCTTCAAAAACGGTATCGAAATGACCAATAAGTAAAATTCTCTTTCCTTTTTTTCCTTTTTTTTCTGCAAATAGATGTCCAGATCTATTTACTTGGGACATGTCTATCCAATTGGTTTGAAAATTGATTTCATCAAATTTCTTTTTGAATTCGAAAGCTACTTCCTTCACTCCTTTATGATTCATTGTTCCGCTATTGATATTAACAACCTTTTCTAAAAACTGGATAGCTTCTTGGTTATTCTTTTCAATTGTTTTGACAATCTTTTTTTCTTTTCTGGAAAGTTTTTGCCCATAAGTTGTTTGCATACTAATCATAAGAGCTATGCAAACAACCTTTGTTAAACTAGGAAATTTCATCTCGGTAAAGTTTAGTTAGTTACTGAAAACCCATTCAGGATTTATTTGTTATCAACTGAAATTCAGGTCTTATAAAAACAAAACTACAGAATATATTCTGTAGTTTTTATAGTTTTATTCAAAAGAGCTTTAGGTTTAAGACTCTATAGATTTGGTAATCTCTTCTAGAATTTCAAAAGCAGTTTCTGCCATTTTATTTCCCTTTAAGTCTAACAAAGGGTTTACTTCAACAAATTCAATACACGCAACTTTATCTGTATTGATTATTTTATTAATGATTTCAATAATTTCGTATTGATCGAAACCTTTGGGAACAGGAGTACCGGTACCGTAAGAAATCATATCACAATCCATAGAGTCTACATCAAAAGAGATGTAGATTACTTCACAGTTAGACAATCTTTCTAGAGCTTCATTAACACATAATTCTAAACCTCTAAAACGAACTTCTGATACTGTATAATTTTTGATTCCTAATCTTTCTATCTGTTCATCTTCAGGTTTTTCAGTATCTCTTACTCCAAAATACACAACATCATCAGCAAGAACTTTAGCGCCAGGGATTTCAATGTTTTTCATACGTTCCCATAAGTCTCCTGTTTCTCTACTGACTTCATTGATTTGACTATCTAAGTTATCATCTCCTAACGCAGCTGCTAAAGGCATTCCGTGGATGTTTCCCGAAGGAGAAGTATAAGGAGAGTGAATGTCTGCATGAGCATCTATCCATACTACACCAACTCTTTTGTTTGGATAAGCGCCTTTTACTCCGCTCATGGTTCCTAAAGCTGAAGAATGATCTCCTGATAATACTATTGGGAAATTTCCTTGTCTTAGGGTTACTTTTACATGATTACTTAATCTTGTACATTGATCAAGTACACTATTGATTCTCTTTGCAAATGAGTTATTTACTTTATTATAAATAGATTCATTCTCAGTTAGAACATCTTCAAAATCGAACTTGGTAAAGTAATCACTTGACTTATTAATTGCCGCTATTTCCATAGCATCAACTCCCATATCAGAGCCTCTAGTTCCTGCTCCAATATCTGATCTGTTTTTTATAATCTTTATACTCATTCCTAACTTGGGTTTAAGTAAATAAAAAAAGCTCCATAAATTTATGAAGCTGATGTTTTTAGTTTTTATTTTCTTTTAGAAATTTTCTCAAATTTCCTTAAATTTTCTCCAGTATAGATTTGACGAGGTCTTCCAATTGGCTCTTTGTTTAAACGCATTTCTCTCCACTGAGCAATCCATCCTGGCAAACGACCCAAAGCAAACATTACAGTAAACATTTCTACAGGAATCCCCATAGCTCTATAAATGATTCCTGAATAGAAATCTACATTTGGATATAATTTTCTATCCACAAAATAAGGATCATTCAGAGCTTCTTTTTCTAACCCTTTAGCGATATCTAAAATTGGATCTTCTACTCCTAAATCTCCTAATACTTCATCTGCTGCTTTCTTAATAATTCTAGCTCTAGGATCAAAATTCTTATAAACTCTATGTCCGAATCCCATTAAACGGAAAGGATCATTTTTATCTTTTGCCTTAGCCATATATTTTTTTGTATCTCCTCCATCTTCTCTAATTGCTTCCAGCATTTCTAACACAGCTTGATTTGCACCTCCATGAAGTGGTCCCCAAAGAGCAGAAATCCCAGCCGATAATGAAGCGAACAATCCAGCATGAGATGAACCAACTATTCTTACTGTTGAAGTTGAACAATTTTGCTCATGATCTGCATGTAAAATCAACAACTTATCTAAAGCTTCCTTAATGATTGGATTTATTTCATATTCTTCATTAGGTTTTTCAAACATCATCTTCATTACGTTCTCTACATATCCTAGTTTGTTAGATCCATAATTTAATGGTAATCCTGTTTTTTTGCGCATTGCCCAAGCTACTAAAACCGGAAACTTTCCTAGAATTTTTACAATAGCATTGTACATTTCTTCTTCAGAATCTACATTTACAGATGTAGGATTAAAAGCAACTAAAGCACTTGTTAAGGAAGACAAAACCCCCATAGGATGTGCATTTTTAGGAAAAGCCTCTATAATTTTCTTTACATCTTCATCTACTATTGCTTTTCCTTTTATATCTGCATCAAACTTTTCTAATTGTTCTGCTGTAGGAAGTTCCCCAAAAATTAATAGGTAAGCTACTTCTAAAAAGTCTGCTTTTTCAGCCAAGTCTTCAATTGAGTAACCACGGTAACGTAAAATTCCTTTTTCTCCATCTAAAAAAGTAATACCACTAGTACAGGATCCTGTGTTTTTGAATCCTGGATCAACAGTGATTACCCCATTCGTTGCTCCTCTTAAAGTTTTCACGTCGATGGCAACTTCATTTTCACTTCCTTTTACCAATGGAAATTCATATGAGTTATCACCTATTTGTAGCTTCGCTATATCTGACATATTCTGTATAATTTTTATTTTTCCTGAAGTCTCACAAAGATAGCTATTTTAAAGGATTTTTAAACTATCGCTTGATAGTTTTTCAATATCAGAAAATAACTTTCTTCGATAATTATGGTCGAAAAAAAACCTTATAATTTACATTATAAGGTTTTCTCTTTTGAAGTTATTTGTTTTCTAGATTTTAAAAGCTTGTTCTTGAGGAAAATATGCAGTATCTGCCAACTCTTCTTCAATACGAAGTAATTGATTGTATTTTGCCATACGATCTGATCTAGATGCAGAACCCGTTTTAATCTGACCTGTATTTAAAGCTACAGCTAAATCAGCAATAGTATTATCTTCTGTTTCACCTGATCTGTGACTCATTACTGAAGTATATCCGGCATTTTTAGCCATATTAACAGCATCTATTGTTTCAGTAAGTGTTCCTATTTGATTTACCTTAATTAAAATAGAATTTGCAATTCCGTTTTCAATACCACGAGAAAGTCGTTCTACGTTAGTTACAAATAAATCGTCTCCAACTAACTGCACTTTATCTCCTACTTTCTCTGTTAAATATTTCCATCCATCCCAGTCATTCTCATCCATTCCGTCTTCTATAGAAACTATTGGATATTTTTCTACCAATTCAGCAAGATAATCAGCTTGTTCTTGGCTAGTTCGAACCTTACCTGATTCACCTTCAAATTTTGAGTAATCATATTTACCATTTACGTAGAATTCTGCGGAAGCACAATCTAAGGCAATCTTTATTTCTTCACCAAATTTGTATCCAGCATTTTTTACTGCCAAAGCTATTGTATCTAAAGCATCTTCAGTTCCTTCTAAAGTTGGTGCAAAACCTCCTTCATCTCCAACAGCAGTAGATAAGTTTCTATCGTGCAAAACTTTCTTTAAGTGATGAAATATTTCAGAACCCATCTGCATTGCATGTGTAAAACTTTCAGCTTGTACTGGCATAACCATAAACTCTTGAAAAGCAATAGGTGCATCTGAATGAGAACCTCCATTAATAATGTTCATCATTGGAACTGGCAATGTATTTGCTGAAACTCCTCCAACGTATCTATACAAAGGCATCCCTAGCTCGTTAGCAGCAGCTTTAGCGGCAGCCATTGAAACTCCAAGGATTGCATTAGCTCCTAATTTTGACTTGTTTGGAGTACCATCTAAATCAATCATCAATTGATCAATATGATTTTGTTCAAATACAGAAACTCCTAACAATTCTTGAGCGATGATTGTATTCACATTCTCAACTGCTTTCAGAACTCCTTTACCCATATAGGTTTTTCCGCCATCTCTTAATTCAACTGCTTCATGTTCTCCTGTAGAGGCTCCTGAAGGAACAGCTGCTCTTCCTAAAGCTCCATTTTCTGTTAGAACATCTACTTCTACAGTTGGGTTTCCTCTTGAATCAAAAATTTGACGTGCGTGAATGTTTATAATGATACTCATATCACAAAAAAATTTAGTTTATAACGGTTCGTTTTTTCAGACTGCTAAAGTACATATTATGATGGATTTTTATGAGCATAAAATTTAATTTATGCGAAATCGATTTCTACATAAAATAAAAACCCACTCCAGATGGAGTGGGAAAAATTGCTATGAAAAAGAAAGTGATGTTAAACATCACTTATGCAAATGTAACATTAAATATCTCGCAAACAACAATAAATCGTTAAAATGTAACAATCTATCGATGAATTGCATTATAAGTGCTAAAATCTACTTAAAAAGAGCTTTAAACAGCTACTTTTTTTGATTTTTTCACATTTTCAATAAACTGATCAAACAAATATTCAGCGTCATGTGGTCCAGGACTTGCTTCTGGGTGGTATTGAACTGAGAAACAATTTTTGTCTTTGACACGGATTCCTGCCACGGTCTGATCATTCAAATGAACATGTGTTATTTCCACATCAGGATGCGCTTCTGTTTCTTCTCTATTTATGGCAAATCCATGGTTTTGAGAAGTTATTTCTCCTTTACCTGTTAATAAATTCTTTACAGGGTGGTTGATTCCTCTATGTCCGTTATGCATTTTATAAGTAGAAATCCCATTTGCTAAAGCAATTACTTGATGCCCTAAACAAATTCCAAAAAGAGGTAAATCTCTTTTGATGATTTCTTTAGCTACTTCTTGCGCTTCTTTTAAAGGTTCTGGGTCTCCAGGTCCATTAGAAATAAAATATCCATCAGGATTCCAAGAGTGTAAATCTTCAAAGCTAGCATTGTAAGGATATACTTTTATATAAGCTCCTCTTTTCGCTAAATTTCTTAATATGTTTTTCTTAATTCCAATATCTAATGCAGCAATTTTAACTTCCGCATTTTCATCTCCAACAAAATAGGGTTCTTTAGTAGATACTTTTGAAGCCAACTCTAAACCTTCCATACTAGGAACTTCAGCTAATTTTGCTTTTAGTTCTTCTATATTATCAACTTCTGTAGAAATAATAGCATTCATAGCTCCATTATCTCTAATATATGCTACTAATGCTCGCGTATCGACATCAGAAATTGCTACAAGATTGTGCTCTGTAAACCAATCTTTCAAGTTTCCATTAGAATCAACTCTAGAATGTTCAAAACTAAAGTTTCTTACAACTAATCCAGAAATTTTTATTCCATCAGACTCTACTTCACGGTAATTAATTCCATAATTTCCAATGTGTGCATTGGCTGTTACCATAATTTGCCCAAAATAAGAAGGGTCTGTAAAGATTTCTTGGTACCCAGTCATTCCAGTGTTAAAACAAATCTCTCCAGTTGCAGTTCCTTCTATTCCTACAGATTTTCCGTAGAAAATAGTTCCGTCTGCTAATAAAACTAGTGCTTTTTTTCGTTGTTGGTATTTCATTTTTTCTCTGATAAAATTCCTCCTATTGAGGAACAAAGTTTTGCAAAAATAATGATTGTGTCTTTTTCTGTTTTAAACAATTGCAAAAGTTTTTAACTATTATTGGTTAACAATGTTAAATAATAGCTTCAAGTCTCTTTCTTTCTTATATGAAAGCTTTTTCTCTTTGACCATTTTTTTAATTTTTGCTACTTGTTCTTTAGTAAAAAGTTTTAAAATATTTTTTTTCTTTAGTTTAATAGTTTTAGGAGATTGTCCTTTATTTAAAGTAAAGTACAATTCCTTAATAACGTATTTGTCGGGTGTTACCTTTTCCTTAGACAATGGATCAACTGAACCGTTAACTACATCTAATTTGTACTTTTTAAGAAAACTGATTTCTCCTTCGGAAAGGAAAGCATAGTATTCTCCATCTATTTTTTTAAAGCTGTTTCCTAAAAAAACCACCTCCTTGACAAGAGAGTCATCTATAGCAACTAATTTCCCATCAGCTTTCTTTACTATAAACTGTCCTGTTTTAACATTAAATGTTCCTTGCGAATATTTCCCTACTTTATTACCAATGGTTTTAACGATAATTGGTTTGAAATCTTTAGCCGTTAAAAATGTAGAACCTTTTATGTTTTTATCTTCTCCATTGCTCAAAGAATTTACATGCCCTGTGTTTGATATTACGTTATCCAAAGGCAAGTTTTGTCCAAAAATGTTGAATGAGAGAAAGCAAAGAAAAAGTATAGATATTATAACTCGCATGATGATAGCTTTTTAAGGTTGAATAGTAAATATAAAAAAAAGGGATAAACGTAAACGCCTATCCCTTTTATATTTTTGAATGCTAACATTCTATTCTTCAGATTTTTCTTCTGTTGGAGTTTCAACTGTTTCTGTTGTTTCAGCAACTTCTTCAACCACAGCTTCAGCAGATTTCTTTCTTCTACCTCTACGGGTAGATTTTTTAGCTTTTTTACCTTTAGGGCTGTATAATTCGTTGTAATCAACTAATTCTATCATAGCCATAGGAGCATTATCTCCTTGACGATTTCCTAATTTGATGATACGAACATAACCTCCTGGTCTGTCTCCAACTTTTACAGAGATTTCTTTGAATAATTCTGTAACAGCATATTTGTTTCTAAGGTAACTAAATACAATTCTTCTATTGTGTGTAGTATCTTCTTTTGACTTGGTAATTAACGGCTCAACGAATTTACGTAATGCCTTAGCTTTAGCCTCGGTAGTGTTAATTCTTTTGTGCTCTATTAATGAACAAGCCATGTTAGCTAACATCGCTTTTCTATGCGCTGTTTTTCTTCCTAAATGATTAAACTTTTTTCCGTGTCTCATGACCGATGTGTTTTAGCTCCCATCTTGCTTCAATCCTCTTTACTGGGAGAGCAAAATATGGAAGGGTTAATCTTAATTATTATTAATCTCTGTCTAATTTATATTTACTTAAATCCATTCCGAAGTTTAAGCCTTTTACATTCACTAACTCTTCTAATTCAGTTAATGATTTTTTACCAAAGTTTCTGAACTTCATTAAGTCGCTTTTGTTAAAAGAAACTAAATCTCCTAATGTATCTACTTCTGCAGCTTTTAAACAATTTAAAGCTCTTACAGAAAGATCCATATCGATTAATCTAGTTTTTAATAACTGACGCATGTGCAATGATTCTTCATCATACGTTTCAGTTTGTGCAATCTCATCTGCCTCTAAAGTAATTCTCTCATCAGAGAATAACATGAAGTGGTGAATTAAGATTTTAGCAGCTTCAGTTAACGCATCTTTAGGATTGATAGAACCATCAGTATCGATATCAAAAATTAACTTTTCGTAGTCAGTTTTCTGCTCTACACGGAAATTCTCGATAGCGTATTTTACGTTTTTGATTGGCGTATAAATAGAATCTGTAAAGATAGTTCCGATTGGTGCTCCTGCTTTTTTATTTTCTTCAGCTGGTACAAATCCTCTACCTTTTTCTATAGTAAGCTCCATGTTTAATTTCACGGTGCTATCCATGTTACAGATTACTAATTCTGGATTTAACACTTGAAATCCTGAAATAAATTTCTGTAAATCACCAGCAGTTAATTGATCCTGACCAGAAACGTTAATAGATACAGTTTCTCTATCAGATTCTTCAATCTGCTTCTTAAAACGAACTTGTTTTAAGTTTAAGATGATTTCTGTTACGTCTTCTACAATTCCTTTGATTGTTGAAAATTCGTGCTCTACTCCATCAATTCTTAATGAAGTAATCGCAAAACCTTCTAAAGAAGACAATAATACCCTTCTTAAAGCATTTCCTACTGTTAAACCAAATCCTGGTTCTAGAGGTCTGAATTCGAATCTTCCAGAAAAATCTGTAGATTCAATCATAATTACTTTGTCGGGCTTTTGAAAATTTAAAATTGCCATATTTTTTCTTCGTTTTGATTGTTATTTAGTTGCGCGGTTTATAAGTGTGAAGAAGTACGAACAAACCCTTTGGCTAAATACCAATATGATTAATTTATTATTTAGAATATAATTCTACGATTAATTGCTCTTTGATATTTTCAGGAATTTGTAATCTTTCAGGAGATTTTACAAATGTTCCTTCTTTTTTATCAGCGTTCCAAGTTAACCACTCGTACACAGCACTGTTAGATGCTAATGCATTTTCAATTGCTTGTAATGATTTAGACTTCTCTCTTACTGCAACAACATCACCTTCTTTTAATGAATAAGAAGGAATGTTTACGATTTCTCCGTTTACAGTAATGTGTCTGTGAGAAACTAATTGACGTGCTCCTCTTCTAGAATTAGAGATACCTAAACGGTATACTACATTATCTAAACGAGCTTCACATAATTGTAATAAAACCTCACCTGTAATTCCTTTAGAACGAGAAGCTTTTTTAAATAAGTTACTGAACTGACGCTCTAATATACCATAAGTATATTTAGCTTTTTGCTTTTCCATTAACTGAACAGCATATTCAGATTTTTTACCTCTTCTTTTCGCATTTCCATGCTGTCCTGGAGGGTAATTTCTTTTTTCGAAGTTTTTGTCTTCTCCGAAAATTGCTTCGCCAAACTTACGAGCAATTTTAGTTTTTGGTCCTGTATATCTTGCCATTTCTAATTGATTATGATAGGGATTATGAATTCAGGCTTATATCCTTCGATAATCTTCTTCCTATCTAAGTTAAAATTTAATTATACTCGTCTTCTTTTTGGTGGACGACAACCATTGTGAGGAATAGGAGTTACGTCAATGATTTCTGTAACTTCGATTCCGTTATTGTGAATAGATCTGATTGCAGACTCTCTACCATTTCCAGGTCCTTTCACATACACTTTTACTTTACGTAAACCTGCTTCGTGTGCAACTTTTGCACAATCTTCTGCTGCTAATTGAGCTGCATAAGGAGTATTCTTTTTAGAACCTCTAAAGCCCATTTTTCCAGCTGATGACCAAGAAATAACGTCACCCTTCTTATTGGTTAAAGAAATAATGATATTATTAAATGATGCAGTTACGTGAGCTTCTCCGATAGACTCAACGATTACTTTACGTTTTTTTGAACTTGTTTTTGCCATAATAATTTGGTTTTAGCAATAGCTTACTAGTAAATTGTGTTGTAAAACACGGCACACTAGCAGCATAAAGCTATTTGTAACTTATTTTTTCTTGTTAGCTACTGTTTTTCTCTTACCTTTTCTGGTTCTAGAGTTGTTCTTAGTTCTTTGTCCTCTTAAAGGAAGACCAACTCTATGACGAATTCCTCTCTGACATCCAATATCCATCAAACGTTTGATGCTTAATTGTACTTCAGAACGTAATTCACCTTCAATAGTGTAAGTTCCAACTTGTTCTCTAATTGCAGCAATTTGAGCATCTGTCCAATCTTGAACTTTAATGCTTTCATCTACTTTTGCGTTCGCTAAAACTTCTTTAGCTCTACTTTTTCCTATACCAAAGATGTAAGTTAAAGCAATAACTCCTCTTTTATTCTTTGGAATATCTATACCTGCTATTCTTGCCATTACCCTTGTCTTTGTTTAAATCTAGGATTCTGTTTGTTAATTACATATAATCTACCTTTTCTGCGTACTATTTTGCAGTCGGCACTTCTTTTTTTGATTGATGCTCTTACTTTCATCAGTTCTAATTTTTAATATCTGTAAGTAATTCTAGCTTTTGTTAAATCGTAAGGACTCATTTCTAATTTTACCTTATCTCCAGGTAATAATTTGATATAATGCATACGCATCTTTCCTGAAATGTGAGCCGTTACGATATGCCCATTTTCTAATTCTACACGAAACATTGCATTTGATAATGCTTCTGTAATAGTTCCGTCTTGTTGAATTGCTGGTTGTTTAGCCATATTACTTTGATGATTTTCTATTACTAGTTCCAGTCTTCATTAAACTATCATAATGACGGTTTAACAAATATGAATTCACTTGTTGAATGGTATCGATTGCAACTCCTACCATAATAATTAATGACGTACCTCCATAAAACAATGCCCAACTTTGTTGTACTCCAAACTGAACAACGATTGCTGGAAGTATTGACAATCCTGCCAAGAATAATGATCCTGGGAATGTAATTCTAGACAAAACAGTATCTAAACGATCTGCTGTATCTTTTCCTGGTCTTATTCCTGGTATAAATCCACCACTTCTTTTTAAATCCTCTGCCATTTTATTGGTAGGAATAGTAATAGCGGTGTAGAAATAACTAAATACAATAATCAAAAAGGCGAATAGTACATTGTACCATAAACCATTGATATCTTGTAATTCTGCTAATGCAGGGTATTTCTGACCAATGTATGCTGGTAAAAACATAATTGCTTGTGCAAAAATGATTGGCATTACACCAGCTGCATTTAATTTCAATGGAATGTATTCTCTAGATCCAGCTACATTTTGGATATTCCCTGCAACTGTTCTTCTTGCATATTGTACAGCAATTTTACGAACAGCGGTAACTAGATATACACTCAATAAGATTACAACAAACCAGATAATGATTTCTATCAAGATCATCATAATTCCTCCAGCTCCAGCATTTGTTGTTTTAGCAAAAAACTCTTGCAAGAAAGCAGCAGGGAAATTAGCAATAATACCTACAGTAATTAATAATGAAATACCATTACCAACTCCTTTGTCTGTAATACGCTCTCCAAGCCACATTGCAAAAATGGTACCTGCAGTTAATAAAATCATTGATGAAATCCAGAAAGTTGGCCCAGTTACTAAGAAAGCTTCAGCTGGTAATCCAAACTGAGTTTTAATAGCAGTAATATACGTTGGTCCTTGAACCATTGTAATAAGGATGGTCAACCATCTTGTGATTTGTGTAATTTTCTTTCTACCACTTTCTCCATCTTTTTGTAGTTTTTGTAAATAAGGAACTGCAATTCCCATTAATTGTACTACAATAGATGCAGAAATGTAAGGCATAATTCCAAGTGCCATAATAGACGCTCTTGAAAATGCTCCTCCCGTAAATGCGTTTAATAATCCTAAAAGACCTCCTTGAGTACTATCTTTTAATGCTGCTAACTGTAATGGATCTATCCCAGGTAATGGAACTCCAGCCATAAAACGGTATACAGCGATTAAACCAAGAGTTAAAAGAATTTTATTCTTTAACTCTTCTATTTTCCAGATATCTTTTAACGTATTTATAAAATTCATCATTTACGTAATCTTATAAAGTAACAGCTTCTCCTCCAGCAGCTTCGATAGCCGCTTTTGCAGTTGCAGTAAATTTATGAACAGTAATATTTAATTTAGCCTTTAACTCTCCTCTTCCTAAGATCTTTACTAGATCATTCTTTCCTACAACTCTGTTAGCAACTAAGATATCTAAAGTAACTGTATCAGTAATTTTCTTGTTATCTACTAATTCTTGTAATTTGTCTAAGTTGATTCCTGCATATTCCTTACGGTTGATATTTTTGAAACCAAACTTAGGCACACGTCTTTGAAGTGGCATCTGACCTCCTTCAAATCCAACTTTTCTAGAATAACCTGAACGAGATTTAGCACCTTTGTGACCTCTGGTAGCTGTACCGCCTTTTCCAGAACCTTCACCTCTTGCTATTCTTTTCCCGCTTTTAACAGATCCTTCTGCTGGTTTTAAGTTATGTAAACTCATCGTATATCTTTATTAAATTTCCTCTACGGAAACTAAATGTTTAACTTTATTTACCATACCAATAATTGTAGGCGTTGCATCATGCTCTACAGTTTGGTTCATTTTACGTAAACCTAATGCCTCTAAAGTTCTCTTTTGATTTTGAAGGCGTCCGATTTGACTTTTTACTTGTGTAACTCTAATTTTTGCCATCGTTTTAGATTTATCCGTTAAATACTTTCTCTAAAGAGATTCCTCTTTGTTTTGCAATAACTGCAGCACTTCTCAATTGTAATAAAGCATCAAAAGTTGCTTTTACTACGTTATGAGGGTTAGAAGATCCTTGAGATTTTGATAATACATCATGAATTCCAACAGACTCTAATACTGCACGTACAGCACCACCTGCGATAACTCCGGTACCATTTGAAGCTGGCTTGATAAATACTCTAGCTCCTCCAAATTTTCCTTTTTGTTCATGAGGTAATGTTCCGTTTAAAATTGGAATTCTTACCAAATTCTTTTTTGCGTCTTCAACTGCTTTTGCAATCGCTGAAGAAACGTCTTTAGATTTTCCTAATCCGTGACCAACTACTCCGTTACCATCTCCAACAACAACAATTGCAGAGAATCCGAATGCTCTACCACCTTTTGTTACTTTGGTAACACGTTGTACACCTACAAGTCTATCAACAAGCTCTAATCCGCTTGGTTTAACTCTTTCTACGTTTTTATATTTATGATACATAATAATAGACTAATTAAAATTTTAAACCAGCTTCTCTAGCAGCGTCTGCTAAAGTTTTAACTCTACCATGGTATAAGTAACCATTTCTATCGAAAGCAACAGTTTCTACTTTAGCTTTAGTAGCTAATTCAGCAATTGCTTTACCAACAGCAGCAGCTGCTTCTTGTTTAGTACTTGCTTTAATATCTTTATCTCTTGATGAAACTGAAGCAATTGTTACTCCGTTTACATCGTCTACTAATTGAGCATAGATTTCTTTATTACTTCTAAACACTGATAATCTTGGTTTAGCTTCAGTTCCAGAAACGATTTTTCTGATTCTATGCTTAATTCTAGTTCTTCTTTCAAGCTTTGATAATGCCATAACTCTATAAATTATGCAGATTTACCTGCTTTTCTTCTTAATTGTTCACCTACAAACTTAACTCCTTTACCTTTATATGGCTCTGGCTTACGGAAAGAACGAATCTTAGCCGCAACTTGACCAACTAATTGTTTATCATAAGAAGTTAATTTAACGATTGGATTTTTTCCTTTTTCAGAAATAGTTTCCACTTTTACTTCTGGAGCTAATTCTAAAACTATGTTATGAGAAAAACCTAATGCTAAATCTAGTTTTTGACCTTGATTTGAAGCTCTGTAACCAACTCCTACTAATTCTAACTCTTTAGTAAAACCTTTGCTTACACCTTCAATCATGTTATAAATCAAAGCTCTCATCAAACCGTGTTGCGCTTTGTGAGTTTTGCTTTCAGATGCTCTTTTTAAAGTGATAGTAGCATCTTCAATTTCTAATGCAATTCCTTCAGAAATAGTTTGAGTTAATTCTCCTAACTTTCCTTTTACTGTAATTACATTGTTGTCTACGTTTACATCTACACCTTGTGGAATGCTAACTGGATTGTTTCCTATTCTACTCATTTCTACAATTTTTTAGTAAACGTAACATAATACTTCTCCTCCAACATTCTCTTGACGTGCTTTCTTGTTAGTCATCACACCTTTAGAAGTTGAAACGATAGCAATACCTAGTCCGTTTAATACTCTTGGCATTTCTTTTGCGCCAACGTATTTACGTAAACCTGGTGTACTAATTCTTTGAATTTTTCTGATTACGGACTCTTTTGTGTCTCTGTCATACTTTAAGGCAATTTTGATAGTTCCTTGTACAGAATTATCATTGAATTGATAACTTAAAATATACCCTTGATCAAACAAAATTTTAGTCATCTCCTTCTTCAAATTTGAAGCAGGAACCTCAACTACTCTGTGTCCGGCAGAGATTGCATTTCTAACTCTTGTTAGAAAATCTGCGATTGGATCTGTGTACATTATAAACAGTTTGCGATTTCGGTTTTCAATTACCTCTATTTACCTACAGATTTCTCTGTGATAATTGAACCTAAAATCAATTAATAATTATATACTCAAAAAAATAGAGCGTGCAAAAATACACATTCTATTTTTAATTTTGAGCTTTTTGTTTGATTTCTACCAACTTGCTTTTTTCACACCTGGTATCAATCCTTGATTTGCCATCTCACGGAAAGTCACACGAGAAATTCCGAATTGACGCATATACCCTTTAGGTCTTCCAGTTAATTTGCATCTGTTGTGCATTCTAATTGGAGAAGCATTCTTTGGCAACTTTTGTAAACCTTCATAGTCTCCAGCTTCTTTTAAAGCTTTTCTCTTTTCAGCATACTTAGCAACCATTTTTGCTCTTTTTACCTCACGGGCTTTCATTGATTCTTTAGCCATCTCTTAATTTTTTTTGAATGGTAATCCTAATTCTTCTAATAGTGACTTTGCTTCTTTATCAGTAGCAGCAGATGTTACGAATGTAATATCCATACCGTTGATTTTTTTCACTTGGTCAATATTGATCTCTGGATAGATAATTTGCTCAGTAATTCCTAAATTGTAATTACCTCTACCATCAAATCCATTAGCTTTGATTCCGTTAAAGTCTCTTACACGAGGTAAAGAAGCTGTAATCAATCTATCTAAAAACTCATACATTTTGTCTCCACGTAAAGTAACTTTTGCCCCAATTGGCATTCCTTTACGTAATTTAAACGACGCAACGTCTTTCTTAGAGATTGTTGCAATTGCTTTTTGACCTGTAATTGTAGTCAACTCTTCAATAGCGTAATCAATTAATTTCTTATCAGCTATCGCAGCACCAACACCTTTACTTACTACAATCTTTTGTAGTTTAGGTACTTGCATTACGTTGTTATAACTGAATTCTTCAGTAAGAGCTTTTACTACTCTTTCTTTATATTCTGCTTTTAATCTTGGTACGTAACTCATGATTATATCGCGTTTTTAGTTTTTTTAGAAATACGTGTTTTCGTATCTCCTTCAACTTTATATCCTACTCTTACAGCTTCTCCATTTTCTACCAAACCTAAGTTTGAAATATGAATAGAAGCTTCTTTCTTTACAATACCTCCTTGTGGGTTTTGAGCATTTGGTTTCGTGTGCTTAGAAACTAAGTTTACACCTTCTACTAAAGCTCTGTTTCTATCTCTAAGGATTTGTAAAACTTTTCCTTCAGATCCTTTGTTATCTCCTGCGATTACTTTAACAGTATCTCCAACTTTGATTTTAAACTTTGTCATCATCTATACTTTTTAAAGCACTTCAGGTGCTAATGATACTATTTTCATAAATTGCTTCTCACGTAATTCACGAGCAACTGGTCCAAATACACGAGTACCTCTCATTTCCTCTGCAGGGTTTAAAAGCACACATGCATTGTCATCAAATCTGATATATGATC
The DNA here is from genome assembly GCF_040151415.1 of Pseudotenacibaculum sp. MALMAid0570. NCBI lineage: Bacteria > Pseudomonadati > Bacteroidota > Flavobacteriia > Flavobacteriales > Flavobacteriaceae > Pseudotenacibaculum > Pseudotenacibaculum sp. MALMAid0570. The sequence goes on along the minus strand of NZ_JBDKWF010000049.1, from coordinate 46,483 downwards.
CGTCTTTACGACGTACTTCTTTCTTTGTACGTACAACTACGGCTCTAGATACTTGACCTTTCTTTACGGTTCCGTTTGGAGTTGCAGCCTTTACAGTTACTACAATTTTATCTCCAACGCTAGCATAACGTTTTTTAGTTCCACCTAAAACTCTAATCACTAAAACTTCTTTTGCTCCAGTGTTGTCTGCTACTTTTAATCTTGATTCTGTCTGTAACATATTATTTAGCTCTTTCTAGGATTTCTACTAATCTCCAACGTTTTGATTTACTCATAGGACGTGTTTCCATGATCCTAACCGTATCACCTTCGTTGCAATCATTCTTTTCGTCATGAGCAACGTACTTTTTCGTTTTTAATACGAACTTCCCGTACATTGGGTGTTTTACTCTCTTTACTTCTGAAACAACAATAGATTTCTCCATTTTGTTGCTAGAAACAACACCTATTCTTTCTTTTCTAAGATTTCTATTTTCCATCTTTAAAACTGACTTAGAATTATTGTAATTCTCTTTTGGTTAATTCTGTTGCAAGTCTTGCTACAGTTCTTCTTAAGCTTCTTAACTGCAAAGGATTTTCCAATGGAGTTATGGCGTGAGCCATCTTAAGATCAGTATAATTTTTTTGCAACGCTCCAAGCTTCTCTTGTAAATCAGCCGTTGATAATTCTTTAATTTCTGATTGTTTCATGTCTTTTAGAATTAAGCGTTATAATCAAAATCTCTTGCGATCACAAACTTCGTTCTTACTGGAAGTTTCTGTGCTGCTAAACGTAAAGCTTCTTTTGCAACATCCATTGGCACTCCACCAACTTCAAACAAAATTCTACCTGGCTTCACAACAGCTACAAAATGATCTGGTGCACCTTTTCCTTTACCCATACGTACCTCTAAAGGTTTCTTAGTAATTGGTTTGTCTGGGAAAATTTTAATCCAAAGTTGCCCCTCTCTTTTCATATAACGAGTTGCCGCGATACGAGCTGCTTCAATCTGACGAGAAGTTAATAGGTTTTGATCTAGAGATTTGATTCCAAACATTCCGTTAGAAAGTTGGTTTCCTCTTCCAGAAATACCTTTCATATTTCCTTTCGCCTTCTGTACCTTACGGTATTTTACTCTTTTTGGCTGTAACATCTTTTAATTTCTAATTTTTAAAAATTATTTTCTTCTACGAGGTTGACGTTTGTTATTACCTCCTTTATTACCACCTTGTTTCTTAGACAAGCCAACTAGTGGAGATAATTCTCTTTTCCCATAAACCTCACCTTTCATGATCCATACTTTCACACCAATTCTTCCGTATGTTGTATGTGCCTCAACAAGTGCATAATCGATATCTGCTCTAAAAGTAGATAAAGGAATACGTCCTTCTTTATAGTGTTCAGAACGTGCCATTTCAGCTCCGTTTAAACGACCAGAAATTTGTACTTTAATTCCTTCTGCATTCATTCTCATAGAAGCAGCAATCGCCATTTTAATTGCTCTCTTGTAAGAAATTCTATTTTCGATTTGACGAGCGATACTCGCAGCAACCAATTTGGCATCTAATTCTGGACGCTTGATTTCGAAAATATTGATTTGAACTTCTTTTCCTGTAATCTTTTTAAGCTCTTCTTTTAACTTGTCTACCTCTTGACCTCCTTTACCAATAATGATACCTGGACGTGCTGTAGTGATAGTAACGGTTACAAGTTTTAAAGTACGCTCGATAATTACACGAGAAACACTTGCTTTAGATAATCTAGCATTTACATACTTTCTTATCTTATCATCTTCAGCGATTTTATCACCGTAGTTCTTTCCTCCGTACCAGTTAGATTCCCATCCTCTGATAATTCCTAAACGATTTCCTATTGGATTAGTTTTTTGTCCCATTTCTACTAATGATTAATTACTGATATTTTTTGCACCTAACTCTAAAGTAACGTGATTAGATCTCTTACGAATTCTGTGAGCACGTCCTTGTGGAGCTGGTCTTAATCTTTTTAACATTCCTGCGCTATCTACACAAATAGATTTTACGAATAATCCAGCATCTTCAATACTTGCATCTTCATTCTTAGCTTGCCAGTTTGCAATAGCAGACAATAACAATTTCTCTAAGTTTCTTGATGCTTCTTTCGGGCTGAACTTTAAGATTTGCAAAGCTTTTTCAACTTCAACTCCTCTTACTTGATCCGCTACTAAACGCATTTTTCTTGGTGACGTAGGACAGTTAGTAAGCTTTGCAAATGCTCTTTGCTTTTTTGCTTCTTTTAACTGTTGTGCCATGTTGTGTTTACGACTTCCCATAATATCCTACTTATTTTTTTCCTTTATTTTTTGCACCAGCGTGTCCTCTAAAAGAACGTGTTGGTGAAAATTCGCCTAACTTATGACCTACCATATTCTCTGTAACATATACTGGTACGAATTGACGTCCGTTATGTACTGCAATAGTTTGCCCAACGAAATCAGGAGTAATCATACTTGCTCTAGACCAAGTTTTAATCACTGATTTTTTATTTGCTTCTACGTTAGCCAATACTTTTCTCTCTAACTTATAGTGAACGTAAGGTCCTTTTTTTAATGATCTTGCCATGACTTATTATTTCTTTCTACGTTCTATAATATATTTATTACTCGCTTTGGTCTTAGATCTTGTCTTATATCCTTTTGCAGGGATACCATTTCTAGATCTTGGGTGACCTCCTGAAGAACGTCCTTCACCACCTCCCATCGGGTGATCAACTGGATTCATTACAACTGCTCTGGTTCTTGGTCTTCTACCTAACCATCTACTTCTACCAGCTTTACCTGAAACAAGTAATTGGTGATCTGAGTTAGATACAACTCCAATAGTAGCCATACAAGTCAACAAGATTAATCTTGTTTCACCAGAAGGCAACTTTACTGTTGCATATTTACCATCTCTTGCCATTAATTGAGCAAATGAACCAGCAGAACGAGCCATAACAGCTCCTTGACCTGGGCGTAACTCAATACAAGAAATTGTAGTTCCTAAAGGAATTTCACTTAAAGGCATCGTATTTCCAATCTCTGGAGCAACTCCAGTTCCTGATACGATTGTTTGACCTACTTTTAAACCGTTTTGTGCAATCACATAACGTTTTTCACCATCAGTATAAACAACTAAAGCAATAAATGCTGTACGGTTTGGATCGTACTCAATAGTTTTTACTGTTGCAGGAATACCGGTTTTATCTCTTTTAAAATCGATAATACGGTATTTTTGTTTATGACCTCCACCGATGTTACGTGTAGTCATTCTACCCTGATTGTTTCGACCTCCAGATCTTTTTTTCGGAGCTAATAAGCTTTTTTCCGGCTTGTCAGTTGTAATGGTGTCGAACCCATTTACAACTCTAAAACGCTGACCTGGTGTTATTGGTTTTAATTTTCTAACTGACATTTCGTCTTTTCTTAAAGATTGTTATAAAAATCAATACTTTCTCCTTCGGCTAACTGAACGATAGCTTTCTTGTATCCACTTTTTGCTCCTGTTACTAAACCTTTTTTAGTGTATTTAGTATTTCTTTGCACAGGATAGTTTAAAGTTTTTACGCTCTCGATTGAAACTCCATAAGCTGTTTCTACAGCGTCTTTGATTTCAATTTTGTTAGCTCTTTTATCTACAACAAACGTATAGCGATTAAATAGTTCACTATCATTTGTAGCTTTTTCCGTAATAATAGGTTTAATTAAAATACTCATCCCTATTTGCTTAAATTGTTCTTAATTCCTTCTAAAGAGCTCTCAGAGATTACAATCTTATTGGCATTTAAAATACCGTAAGTACTTAATCTTGAGTTACTTACAACTTTAGAGCTTTTTAAATTGCGCGACGACAAATATACGTTATTATTTGACTCGCCCAACACAAACAACGACTTTTTAGAATCTAAGTCTAAAGCTTTCAATACGTTAACAAAGTTCTTTGTTTTTGGAGTATCAAAATTAAAGTCTTCAATTACTACTAAATTGTTGTCTTTTGCTTGAATACTTAAAGCTGATTTACGTGCTAAACGCTTTAAGTTTTTGTTCAATTTGAAAGAATAACTTCTTGGTCTTGGTCCGAAAATACGACCTCCACCTCTAAACACTGGAGATTTGATACTACCCGCACGAGCTGTACCAGTTCCTTTTTGTTTTTTAATCTTTCTTGTACTACCTGTAATCTCGCCTCTTTCTTTAGCTTTATGCGTTCCTTGTCTTTGATTAGCCAAGTACTGCTTTACATCTAAATAAATAGCGTGGTCATTAGGCTCTATTCCGAATACTTCTGCAGAAAGTTCAACTTTTCTACCAGTATCTTTTCCATTAATGTCTAAAACTGCTACTTTCATTATTTCTGAATAGTTATGTAAGAGTTTTTGTGACCAGGAATTGCTCCTTTTACAACAAGTAAGTTCTTCTCTGGAACTACTTTTAATACTCTTAAGTTTTGAACTTTTACTTTTTCACCACCCATTCTTCCTGCCATTCGCATTCCTTTGAATACTCTTGCAGGATATGAAGCCGCTCCAATAGATCCTGGAGCTCTTAAACGGTTGTGCTGACCGTGAGTTGCTTGTCCAACTCCACCAAATCCATGACGTTTTACAACCCCTTGGAATCCTTTTCCTTTAGAAACTCCTGAAACATCAACAAACTCTCCTTCTTCGAAGTGTTCTACTGTAATTGAGTCTCCTAATTTGTACTCTTCTTCAAACCCTTGGAACTCAACGACTTTTCTTTTAGCAGTTGTGCCAGCTTTCTTAAAGTGGCCGTCTAACGCTTTGTTAGAACTTTTTGCTTTTTTGTCATCGAAACCAAGTTGTAACGCATTGTATCCGTCAACCTCTTCGGTTCTGACTTGGGTTACAACGCATGGACCTGCTTCGATTACTGTACATGGAATGTTTTTTCCATTTTCATCGAATAAGCTGGTCATTCCGATTTTTCTTCCTATTAACCCAGACATATTTAATTAATTATTAATTGTTTACTTATTTATTTTCCTTCTTATTTCGTTTCAAAAAAAATGGGTCAAAATACTTTCAACCCTGAATGTATTTTTACCGTTTTTCCTTCGCGAAACCCTCCGGACATGTAAAATAGAGATATCTCATATGAGATATCTCTATTGAATATACTTATACTTTAATCTCAACTTCAACTCCACTTGGTAATTCAAGCTTCATTAAAGCATCAATAGTCTTAGATGAAGAACTATAGATGTCTAATAATCTTTTGTAAGCAGATAATTGAAATTGCTCTCTAGATTTTTTATTCACGTGAGGTGAACGTAAAACCGTAAAGATTTTTTTATTTGTTGGTAAAGGGATTGGACCATTTACTACAGCACCAGTACTCTTTACTGTCTTTACAATTTTCTCAGCAGACTTATCTACTAAGTTATAATCGTAAGACTTTAATTTTATTCTAATTTTTTGACTCATCTTTTCTTGAATTAACCTTTAGCGTTCGCAATTACTTCTTCTGAAATATTTGATGGAGTCTCAGCATAGTGAGAGAATTCCATCGTAGAAGTTGCTCTACCTGAAGACATTGTTCTTAATGCTGTTACATAACCAAACATTTCAGATAATGGTACAGTAGCTTTTACAACTTTAGAACCAGCTCTATCTGACATATCAGATACTTGACCTCTTCTTCTGTTTAAGTCACCAACAATATCTCCCATGTTTTCTTCAGGAGTTAATACTTCTAATTTCATAATAGGCTCCATAATAACAGCTCTTGCAGCTTTTGCAGCAGCTTTATAACCTAATTTCGCAGCCAACTCAAAAGATAACTGATCAGAATCCACAGGGTGGAAAGATCCATCTTTTAAGGTAATTTTCATTGAATCCATTTCGTATCCAGCTAAAGGACCATTCTTCATTGCTTCTTGGAATCCTTTTTCTACAGATGGTACAAATTCTTTAGGAACGTTACCTCCTTTAATGATTGACTCAAATTGTAATCCTTGAGTACCTTCATCAGCAGGCTCCATAGTAAATACAATGTCGGCAAATTTACCACGTCCACCAGATTGTTTCTTATAAACCTCTCTGTGATCAGCAGCAGCAGTAATTGCTTCTTTGTACTCAACTTGTGGTTGTCCTTGGTTTACATCAACTTTGAACTCACGTTTTAAACGATCTACAATAATATCTAAGTGAAGCTCTCCCATTCCAGAAATAATTGTCTGTCCTGAAGCTTCATCAGTACGTACTGTAAATGTTGGATCTTCTTCTGCTAATTTTCCTAAAGCTAAACCTAATTTATCCACATCAGCTTTTGTTTTAGGCTCAACAGCAATACCAATTACTGGATCTGGGAAGTCCATCGATTCTAATACGATTGGGTTCTTCTCATCAGATAATGTATCTCCTGTTTTGATAGATTTAAATCCTACAGCAGCTCCAATATCTCCAGCTTCGATATAATCGATTGCATTTTGCTTATTAGCGTGCATTTGGTAGATACGAGAAATACGTTCTTTTTTACCTGAACGGTTATTTAAAACGTAAGAACCTGCATCTAATCTTCCTGAATATGATCTAAAGAATGCTAAACGTCCTACGAAAGGATCAGTAGCAATCTTAAATGCTAACGCAGCAAACGGTTCTTTTGCATCTGGCTTACGAGAAATTTCTTCACCAGAGTTAGGATCTGTTCCAATAATAGCTTCTTTATCTAAAGGAGAAGGTAAATAACGACATACAGCATCTAATAAGAACTGAACACCTTTATTTTTAAATGCTGAACCACAAATCATAGGTATGATAGCCATATCCATAACCGCAGCTCTTAAAGCAGCATGTACTTCTTCTTCTGTAATAGAGTCTTCATCTTCCATGAATTTCTCTAATAAGTTCTCATCGTAACTTGCAACCTCTTCTATTAATAAAGCTCTGTATTCAGCAGCTTCTTCTTTTAATTCTTCAGGAATGTCAATAACGTCAAAAGTAGCTCCTTGAGTTTCCTCATGCCATACAATTGCTCTGTTCTTTACTAAATCAACAATTCCTTTAAAATCAGCTTCTTCACCAATTGGTAAAACGATAGGTACTGCATTAGAACCTAACATTTCTTTTACCTGTCTGTTTACATTCATAAAATCAGATCCTTGACGGTCCATTTTATTTACGAAACCAATTCTTGGTACTTTATAGTTGTCAGCTAATCTCCAGTTAGTTTCAGATTGAGGTTCAACTCCATCAACAGCAGAGAATAAGAACACTAATCCATCTAATACACGTAATGATCTGTTTACCTCTACAGTAAAATCTACGTGACCTGGAGTATCAATAATATTAAAGTGGTAACCTTTTGCTTCTGCAGTAGGTTTACCATTTTCAGTAGGAAACTGCCATTCACAAGTTGTAGCAGCAGAAGTAATTGTAATACCTCTTTCTTGCTCTTGCTCCATCCAGTCCATAGTAGCAGCTCCATCATGTACTTCACCAATCTTGTGTGATACACCAGTATAATAAAGAACACGCTCAGTAGTAGTGGTTTTACCAGCATCAATATGAGCGGCAATACCTATATTTCTTGTATATTTTAAATCTCTAGCCATTTCTATTAAAATCTAAAGTGAGAGAATGCTTTATTAGCTTCTGCCATTTTATGTGTATCAACTCTTTTCTTTACAGCAGCACCTTCTTCTTTAGCAGCAGCTAAAATCTCAGCAGCTAATCTTTGTGCCATTGTTTTTTCGTTACGCTTGCGCGCATATAAAATCATCCACTTGATTGCCATAGACACTTTACGATCTGGTCTAATTTGCATTGGAATTTGGAAAGTTGCTCCTCCTACACGTCTTGAACGAACTTCTACGTGAGGCATTACATTTGACAAACCATCTTTCCACACTTCAAGCGCAGTTTTTTCTTCGTCTTCTTTCTTTTGCTCTACGATATCTAACGCATCATAAAACACTTTGAACGCTACAGATTTCTTACCATCCCACATTAAGTTATTTACAAAACGTGTAGCTAACTGATCGTTAAACTTTGGATCCGGTAAAAGAACTCTTTTTTTGGCTCTTCTTTTTCTCATGTCTTTACATTAAAAAAGTTACTAATTAATTTACTTCTTTGGGCGTTTTGCACCGTACTTTGATCTACGTTGAGTTCTTCCCTCAACTCCCGCTGTATCTAAAGCTCCACGTACAACGTGATACTTTACACCTGGCAAATCTTTTACCCTTCCACCTCTAACTAATACTATCGAGTGCTCTTGTAAGTTGTGCCCTTCTCCTGGGATGTACGCGTTAATCTCGTTACCATTTGTTAACCTTACCCTTGCAACTTTACGCATTGCTGAATTAGGTTTCTTAGGCGTTGTAGTATATACACGCGTACAAACTCCACGTCTTTGAGGACAAGACGACAAAGCAGCCGATTTACTCTTCTTAGTTATTTTGGTTCTTCCTTTACGAACTAATTGTTGAATAGTTGGCATACTAAATTGTTACTATTTTTCGTTTGTACTTAAAATTTTACTCTTTTTTAAGAGTGCGCAAATGTACGATTAATTTCTTTCTATTCAAATACCAGCATGTTATTTTTTTGTAACACAGCTAGAAACATCATTTTTTTCTGATTTTACGCTACATTTGAAAGCTTTTTACAAACAATTTTGAACAAAAAAATTATACCATATATATATATCCTTTTTTTGACGTCGTCAATTCATGGAATTTTTTCCCAAGATTTATCACTATATTTAATTGGAAAAGACTCTACTGAAAATTCTGTTTTATCTCATATTGATTATCAAAAAAAGCATCGCTTAGAAAAGAGTATTTATGTCACTCTAGATTCTATTCATGAAATCCTAAAAAGAAAAGGTTATTTTACTTCAATAGTAGAGCAGGTAACTAAGGACAAACATAATTATACTGCTAAATTCTCTCTAGGCTCAAAAACAAAAAGAATTTTAATCCTTTTTCCTGAAGAAATAAAAAACACCTATAAAAACTACAGGTTTACACTTAAAGATTCTGTTTTCATTTCACCTTCAAAAGCTGAGGTCTTTATTAATTCTATACTCAACGAACTGGATGAAAATGGGATGTCATTTAACGAGGTATTTCTTGCGAATCCAAAACAGCAAAATGGTTTTTTTGCTTTTGATCTAAAAATAACCTCATCAAGACTTAGAGTAATTGATAAAATAATAACAAAGGGATATGAAGAATTTCCCGAACACTATTTTAAAAACTATTATAAGATTGGGAAAAACACTGTTTTTTCAAAAAAGAGATTAGAAGAAATCTCAAATCAAACCAAATCTTTATTTTTTTTAGACGAAAAAAAACCTCCTGAGGTTTTGTTCAAAAAAGATTCAACTATTCTTTATCTTTTTCTCAAAAAGAAAAACATCAGCAGTATTGACGGTAATTTAAGTTTTGCTTCTAAAGAAAATAACGATGGCGTCTTAATTAACGGAAATCTAGATTTAAAACTTAAAAACGTTCTAAATACTGGTGAGGATTTTGAATTGTTTTGGAATAGAATAAAAGAAGGAAATTCAGAATTTAGGGTTGGAACAAGGGTTCCTTATTTATTTAGATTACCGATATCATCAAGTTTACAATTCAATATTTACAGACAAGATTCTACTTTCCTGAACACTAAGTTTAATATAGCATTAGATTATGGAATTACTTCAAAATCTACATTATTTTTATCATACGCTTCTGAAAAGTCAGACTATTTATTGAATCAAGTAAGCAACTCAATTGATGATTTCTCCAACTATTTCTTCGGTGTTGGGTATTCATATTTTTTACCAAGTAAAAGAGCGTTGTTCAATGAAAAAATTTATTTTAAAACAAATGTTTCCCTTGGAAAAAGAAATCAAGACAACTTTAATAGTCGTCAGCTAAAAGTTGAATCTAACGCAACTTTTAACATCTACACATCGAAAGCCAGTTATATACACATCAACAATAAGATTGGATATCTTGATTCTAACAACTTCTTAACAAATGAAGTCTTCAGAATTGGAGGAATCAATTCCATAAGAGGGTTTAATGAACAGAGTATTTTTACAAATCGGTTTTCATCTACTAATATTGAATACAGATACCTGACATCATTTTCATCTTATTTATATACCATAAGTGATTTTGGAATTTTTAAAGAATCAATATCTAACAGCATGAAAAATGTTTTTGGAGTTGGTTTTGGCTACTTTTTCACGATGAAAAACAACGCCATAAATCTCGGATATGCTTTAGGGAAAAATTCGGACTCTACTTTTAATTTCAAAGATTCGAAATTCATTATATCTTGGAAATCTTTTTTCTAAAAAAACACTCTTAGGAGAACTTTAAATTTCATTTCTTTTTTCATGTGTTCTTTTTCAGTTAGAATTTTAAATTTCCTCAGGAAATACCGGTACGGAAAAAGAATTATTTCCTTACATTTTTAACACTTTTAATTATGTTTTTAAGATTTTATTATGTGTTAATTAACATTTGTCTTTGGTTTTTAACAGAAAATTAAGATATTTAACGCAAATAATTCAAATACTCAAATAAATGAAAACAAAGTTTAAAGGAATTTTGACGCTTTTTCTTGCGTTGATTGTGCAGGTTTCGTTTGCACAAGAAAAAACTGTTTCAGGAACGGTTTCTGATAGCTCTGGAGGCTTACCTGGGGTAAGCGTTTTGATTAAAGGAACGACTACAGGTGCTGAAACAGATTTTGATGGTAAGTATAGCATTAAAACTAAAGTTGGCGATGTTCTAGTGTATAGTTATCTAGGATACAAAACTGTGGAAAAAACGGTAGGCGCTTCTAACACCATAGATGTAAGTATGGAAGAAGATGCTAACGTTTTAGAAGAAGTAGTACTTACCGCATTAGGTACTGAAAAGAAAAAAGATGATGATCTTAGTTCAACAAGTGTTGTAAAAGTAGCTCAGCTTCAAAAATCAGGTGAAGCAGGGGTACTACAAGGATTATCTGGAAAGACTTCTGGTGTAAATATTACTAGAAACTCTGGAGATCCAGGTGCTGGTGCTTACATTCAAATTAGAGGTCAGAATACAATCTTAGGAGATAGTAGCCCACTTATTGTATTGGATGGAGCAATTATTTCTAACTCATCTATTGGAGGTGGTACAGCAGGTGTTGTACAACAATCTCGTTTAAATGACATCAACCCTGAAGATATTGAGTCTATTTCTGTATTAAAAGGTGCATCTGCTGCAGCTATTTACGGAACTGGTGCTGCAAATGGGGTATTAGTTATAAAAACTAAAAGAGGTAAAGGAATTCAAGGTCGCTGGAAAGTAGATGTGAAATCATCTATTTCTTTAGATCAAGTTAATAGAGAATGGGACAAGCAAGGTATCTATGGTCAAGGATGGAGAGGTGTTGATCACCTTACTGGATCTGGTCAATCTAATACTGGTTTCTCTTATGGAGCTAGAATTGCTGATAGATCTGGAGGACCTGATACTGTGAATACAACTGGAGCTTACTTCCAAGCAGATAATGGAACTCTTTACTATCCAATTACTCAAAAGAATTCTACTGAAGTATTTAATGATGCGAACAGAAATGCAGTTTTTAAAACTGGTGTTATATTAGAAAATAACTTAAGTCTTAGTTATACTGGAGAGAAGAGTAGAACTTTTGCTAGTATCTCTAATTGGGATCAAGACGGTATATACCGTGGAGCATCTGACTATAGAAGAACTAGTGTACGTTTAAACAACGATACTGATTTTTCAGACAAACTTACATTAAAGATGTCTGCATCTTATATTAATATAGAATCTAATCGTGTACAAACAGGATCAAACTTGAATGGTCTTTACTTAGGGTATTTAAGAACATCTCCTGATTTCGACATTAGAGATTATAAAGGAACTTATTTTAGTTCTACTGGTATTCCAACACCAAACTCGCATAGAGGTTATAGACAACATTTAGGTTCTTCAAGAACATTCAACCCAGCTACGGGTACGTTTAGCTATAATTCTCCTGCTTATAACAATCCATTATGGACAATTAATGAGCAGAAAAACCTTAACGATGTAAACAGATTTATCGTTGCTCCTGAATTAGTTTTCAAGATTAATGACAATATGGTTTTAACAGGACGTTATAGTGTAGATTATTACCAAGATAATAGAGTTCGTTATGAGCCAGCTGGATCTGCCGGAGGTGGAACTAACGGTGAATGGGGTGAAGACAGAATTACTGAGAGTAACCAAAACTACACTGTATTCTTAACTGGTAACTACAACATTAATACTGACTTGAGACTTGACTATACAGTAGGTACTCAATTTTTCCAAAATGCATACAGACGTTTAACAGTTGGTGAAAACAACTTTACAAACCCTGATGAAGTATTCTTAAATACTGGTAATGCTACTTCTTTAAATGCTACTAGAAGCTCTTTTACTTCTAAGACTAGAAAATCAGGAGCTTTTGCATTATTGAACTTTGATTACAAAAACGAGTTCTTATTAGAATTAACAGGTCGTGGTGAATATGTATCTAGCTTACCTAATGCAGGTATGATCTTTTATCCAAGTGCTTCTGCAGGTTGGAATTTCACAAAACACATAGAGGAATTAGATTTCCTTTCTTTTGGTAAAGTAAGAGTTTCTTATGGAGAGGTAGGTATTGAAGCTGCTCCATACTCTACTTCTACTGTAATTACTACAGGAGGTATTACTTCTGGATGGGGTGATGGTTATGACGGTTCTTTATTTGGGAATCCTTTAACTCAATCAGCTACTAGAGGAAATCCTAACCTTAAAGAAGAGCGTATTAAAGAAATGGAAATTGGATTCGATACTCGTTTCTTAGACAATAGATTAAGTCTTTCATTTACTTATTATAGTAGAACTTCTGATGATGTTCTTTTAAATCTTCCTTTAGCTCCTTCTACAGGATTTGGTTCTCAGTTAGTAAACGCTGCTGAAATCTCTAACAAAGGGGTTGAAATAGACGTTACTGGTAGAATCATTCAAAAAGAAGATTTACAATGGAACATGAATGTTAGCTTTACTAAAAACAAAAACTTAGTAGAAGACTTAGCGGGTAGTGCTTACTTCGGTTTAAATGGATTTACATCTAACTCTTCAGGTATTGCAGAAGGACAACCTTTCGCTGTATTAAGAGGAACTGCTTATGCTAGAGATGCAAACGGAAACTACATTTTAAATGCTAACGGTTTCCCAACTGCTGCTGCTACTGAAACTTACTTAGGTGATCCAAACCCAGATTGGAGAGGAGCACTTGGAACTTCTGTTTCATATAAAGGATTTACCTTATCTGCTTTATTAGAAACATCTCAAGGAAATGATGTTTGGAATGGTACTAGAGGGGTATTAAACTTCTTCGGTATTCACCCAGATACTGCTGTTGAAACTGTAGCTTCTCAAAATCTTACTACTGCTGGAGGTAATACAATTACTGCTGGAACTAGATTTAGAGGTTATGAAGTTGACTTTGGAGCAGGACCAGTTGCTGTTGACCAAGATTGGTGGACAACAAATGGAGGTGGATTTGGAGATGTAGGTGAGCCTTTCTACGAAGATGCTTCTTGGACTAGATTAAGAGAGATTTCTTTATTTTATGAATTCCCAAAGAGTGTAACTTCTAAGTTAAAAATTGACAATATTCAATTAGGTGTAACAGGAAGAAACTTATTATTATGGACTAAAATCGATGGTTTTGATCCAGACAATAACTTAACTGGTGCATCTAAAGGTAGAGGATTAGAGTATTTCAGCAACCCTGGAACTCAATCTATTATTACAACTTTACGTGTTTCTTTCTAATTATGAGAAAACAAATTAAAATATATAAAATGAAAAAAATATTAGCTTATAGTATTCTTTCAGTTCTCTTTTTAACACTTTCGTGTGAAAGTTACACTGAAGATCTTAACACAGATCCTAATAACTTTTCTAGTGCTCCACCAGAATTGATTATTGGTCAAGCCCAACTTGGATGGATGCAGCTAGTTACTTCAAATAGTGCTAGATATGCAGGTATCTTTATGAATCATTTTACAGGAGAAGACAGACAATACTTAACTGTAAATTCATATTCAACTACGGCTGCAGATTATGATGACACATGGGATGATGCCTATGTTGATGGTATAGAGCAAGCTCAATTAACAAGAGAATTAGCTTTAGAATCAGGTAATACACAATTAGCAGGAATTGCTCAGATTGCAGAAGCTGCTTTATATGGAGAAATGGCTGCTTTATTTGGAGACATTCCATTTAGCCAAGCAGGTAATGCAGATGAATTTCCAAATCCTGCTTATGATGCACAAGCTACTGTTCTTGCTGGGGTTCAAAGTTTATTAGATCAAGCAATTACGAATGTAGGTTCTGCTAGCGCTTCTTTATATGCTGGAAATCGTCTAGCTAGTGGTGCTACTTGGGCGGAAATTGCACATTCTTTAAAAGCTCGTTATTATTTAGTTGCTAAGGATTATCCTAATGCATTAGCTAGTGCTCGTCAAGGTATTGATACACCAGCTAAGAGTCTTACCACTATACATACTACAGCTACAAGAACTGAAAATTTATATTATCAGTTTATTGTAGACAGAAGAGATGGTTATCTTGGAGCTACAGATTCTCACTTAGTACATTTATTAAATGGTACTGTAGCTAGATTAATTGCTACTCCAGGTGATTCAGATAGATTTACATTCTATTTTAGCCCAGCTGGTACAGGACATGTTCCAAATACTTCAGCTACTGGAGTTTTTGCAGAAACTGCTCCAATGAATCTTATTTCTTATGTAGAAGTTAAATTAATTGAGGCTGAAGCAGCTAACCGTACAGGTGATGCTGGAGATGTAACTGCGTTCAACGAAGTTAGAACTCATTTAGCTGGTCAATTTGGAGGAAGCTTCCCTGCTACTGCATCTGCATCAGGTAGTGCAGCTTTATTAGCAGAAATTTTAGAAGAGAAGTACATTTCACTAGTTGGTGAATTACAACCTTTCCATGATATCAGACGTACGAATAATTTATTAAACGTACCTCCAAAAACTGGATCTGTAATTCCACAGCGTTTTATCTACCCACAAGTTGAAGTAGATACAAACCCTAACACACCATCACCAGTACCGGATTTATTTACAAAAACACCTATAAATCAATAATTTTAAAATTTTCATTGTATTTAGAGAGGCGTTGCAATTTGCAACGCCTCTTTATCTTTTCATAGTTTTTATCCTTTTAAACCATCATAATTTTAAATTACTAAAATTGCTTACACTTCAATAGGAGCCTTAGTTGCTTAACATTCTGTTAACCTTTTTAAGTTTTTTTTTGTTAAAAAATTGGAGTTTTAAGTTTATTTTAAGACTTTTGGCATTAATTAATTCAAATAATTATACAATGAAGACAAAGTTTAATGGAATTTTAACGCTGTTATTGGCGTTGGTTGTGCAGGTCTCTTTTGCACAAGAAAAGACTGTCTCGGGTACTGTAAGTGATGTTGACGGCACACTTCCTGGGGTTAGTGTTTTAATTAAAGGTACTACTAGTGGTACTGAGACCGACTTTGATGGAAAGTATTCTATCAAAACCAAAGTTGGTGATGTTCTTGTATTCAGTTATCTAGGTTATACTAGCGTAGAGAGAACTGTAGGTTCATCAAACACTATTAATGTTGTACTTAAAGCAGGTGAGGTACTTGATGAGATTATTGTAACTGCCGCTTATGACATTAAAAGAGCTAAGCCTACTGTAAACTCGTCAGTAACAACTTTAAGTGCTGAGACGATTGAAGGTAGACCTAATGCTTCTATTGTTCAAACATTACAAGGACAAGCAGCAGGGGTAAACATTACTACTGGATCAGGACAACCTGGTGCTAATAGTTTTATTACTATTCGTGGTATTGGTACTATTAATGGTGATACTGAGCCATTATTTATTATTGATGGGGTACCAGTTGATGGTGATAACTTTAGAAGTTTAAACCCAAACAATATTGCTTCCGTTAACGTACTGAAAGATGCTGGTGCGACTGCTATCTATGGAAATAGAGGTGCAAATGGGGTAATTATTATTACTACTAAAGGTGGTAAATTCAATAGTAAATTACAAGTTGAGTACAACTACTTAAACAGTTACTCTACTTTACAAAGCAATGATTTCAACTTAATGGGTTCTAGAGAGCAGTTAACTTTAGAGCAAACTTTTGGAGCTGGTAGAGGAGCTTCTTTAACTACTGCTGAGATCGATGCTTTAGCTAATGCTGTAGATACAGATTGGAGAGACGTATTCTTTAGAACTGCTGTAACACACAGTCACAACTTAAGATTATCTTCTGGTTCTGAAACTACTGCTACTAACGTATCTTTAGGATTCTTCGAGCAAGAAGGGGTTCTTCAAGATAGTGATCTTAAAAGATTTAACCTTGATATAAAAATCAACGGAACTAGTGAGAATAAAAAGTTCAACTACGGAATATCTTCTTCAATGAACTATTCTAAGAGTAACGAGCCTAACAGTATTGGCTCTGGAGCAATTAACAGAAACTATGTACTTGGTGCATTTATGTCTGTTCCTTACATCTCTCCAGATGAGTATACTAATGGAGCTGCATTATTATCTCCGCTATTATTCTCAAATACTCCATTATTCTTATTAGATAGATTAGCAACTTATACTCGTTTTGAGGAAGAAGTAAAAGTTATCATGGCATTAAATGCTAGCTATGAAGTATACGACGGATTAAAAATCAACTCTAGATTTGGTATGGATTATATCGAAGAGATTTTAACTAGAGCTGAGGGTCCTACTTCTTTTAACGCATTACTTTTTGCTGCTTCTGGAGACAACACTCCTGGTTTTGTTTTCCAACAATCAAATCGTTTTGCTTCTTTCAACTTAGTAAACTCTCTTAACTATTCTACTATTATTGATGACAAGCATACAATTGATGCTGGTTTATATATGGAGGTAGTTAAAACTCACTTTAGAAACTTCGGTTTCAGACAAAATGGTTTAGACCCAAGAACATTCTATCCTGGTGATGGATCTGGTTTCGTTGCAGATAATGCTACTAACGATTTCTACGTAGGTACGCAAAATGCAAACATTGGAGAAACTGGACTTTTATCTTATTTCGCAAACGTTGATTACGATTATGACAAGAGATTCGGATTTACAGGTACTGTAAGACGTGATGCTTCTTATAAATTTAGAACATCTAACCGTTGGGGTACTTTCTACTCTGTAGCTGGTAGATGGAATATCGATAAAGAAAGCTTTATGGAAGATTCAGCTTTCGGATTATTAAAATTAAGAGCTTCTTGGGGTAGAACGGGTAACCAATCTGCCGGTGGAGCTAACACAGTATTAGATTTATTCTTCACTGGAGGTGGTTATGGTGGATCTAATGCATTATTTGTAGGTAGTGTTGCTAACCCTGACTTTAAATGGGAAACAACTGAGCAATTTAATGCTGGGGTTGATTTCGAAGTTTGGGATAGAACTTTAACTGGTACTTTAGATGTATATAGAAGAAATACAACTGGTTTATTTGTACCGCTACCAACTCCATCTTACTTTGGTGTAACATCTATTAGTGCAAACAGTGATGGTAACTTAGTAAATAAAGGAATTGATTTAACTTTAGGATATACTCCTATTCAAACTGAAGATTTAAGATTAAAGTTAAACTTTACAGGTAACTACAATATCTCAGAAAGATATGGAGCTAACCAAACTGGTATCGAAGAAGGAGGGAAATTAGGACAATATTTTAATATTCCTTACGCAGGAGTTAACCCAGCTAATGGTAACTTATTATTCTTAGACATTAACGGAAATGTTACTGAAAACCCTGATGCTAATGCTGACAGAAGGTTTACAGGTAAAAATAGCCAGCCAGATGCAGTAGGTAGTTTTGGTTTTGAGTTAGATTATAAGAACTTCTTCTTAACTACTCAATTTAACTATACTATTGGAGTAGATCGTTTTGACTTTGATTATGACGATGCTATCGACCCAACTGCTATTGGACAGTTCAGACACTCAAGAGATTTATTAAGAGCTTGGACTCCTACTAACAGAGTAACTGATATCCCTGCTCTTAGAGCTACAAACTTAGGGGTAGCTGGATCAGACAGATTCTTATTTAATTCAGATTATGTAAGATTACGTTTCATTCAATTAGGATATAACTTTACGAAAGATTTATTAGACAAATTCAACTTAAGCAAGCTTAGAATTTTCTTCAACGGAGAGAACTTAGTTACTTTCACAGGATGGAGAGGATACGATGCTGAAGGATTTGCTAGTACTTCTAGAGGTTATCCTACTCCAAAAACAGTTTCTTTCGGTTTAGAGATTGGATTATAATAAGTAAAACACACAAGAAATTATGAAAAAATTATTAAGTATATTAACATTATCACTTTTCGTTTTCACGTCTTGTAATGATGTTATTGATATCGAGCAACCCGGTACATTACTTGCTGAAAATGCTTTCAAAACCGTTGAAGATTTACAGTTAGGGGTTTCAGGTATCTACAATAGATTAGACAACACAACTCAAATCCGATTCAACTCGGTTTACACAGATGAGTTAGCTATCGGTGATGATAGTGGAGGACAAAACGTTACTCAGTATTCGTTATTTTTAACTCCAACAAGTGGAATGGCCGCTACTCTATGGAATGGTAGCTATATCACATTGAACCAGATCAATAAGATCTTAGTTGCTGCCGAATCTATTCCTGTAGCAACAGGAGAGCAGGCAGACTATAATAACGCTATTGCTGAATTAAAAGCTATTAGAGCATATATACATTTTATGCTTACAACTTATTTCACTACTGATTATACAGATGATAGTGCTTTAGGAGTAATTGCTTTATCTACTATTCCTGGGTTAAATGAAGATTTACCTAGAAATACTAATGGAGAAGTATTCGCTATGATTGATGCTGACTTAACAGCTGCTGCTGCAGGTCTTTCTAATCAGTCTAGTAGAACTTTTATCAGTAGAGATTTTATTACAGCATTAAGAGCAAGAATGGCTGCTTACCGTGGTCAGTACACTGCTGCTGATGGATACGCTGCTACTTTAATGGCAAACTATTCTATCGCTAATCAAACACAGTTCTTCAACATGTGGAGTGATACTGATGATACAGAAATCATTTTTGAGTTAGAAAGAAACGTTGGTGATACTTATGACCGTCAGGCTACTGGTGGTGGTGGATGGGCAGGAAGCTTGTTTGCTTTCGTAAACAGTACTGCTTCTGGATCTCCATTCATGGAAATGAGTAGATCATTATACAACCAATTAGATGCTGTAGCTGGAGATGTTAGACTTGCTAGATACATTGACCCTTCGTCAACAATTAGCGCTACTCCTACTACTAGTACAGATGATTACTTAGTAACTAGAAAATATCCTGGTCACCAAAGTCAACCATTAATGAATGATATCAAACTTTTCAGAACTGCTGAAATGTTATTCATTAGAGCTGAAGCTGCCGCTGATGCTAATAACTTAGGTGGTGCTGCTACTTACATCAAGCAATTAAGAGATGCTCGTTTTGGAGCTGCTCAACCATTGCCAACATATGCTTCTCAACAAGAAGCTTTTGCAGCAATCTTAGCAGAAAGAAGATTAGAGCTTGCTTTTGAAGGTCACAGATGGGTAGATATTAAGAGATTAGGTGCGAGAGCAAATGTTTCTATTGATAGAGATCCTATAGACTGTACAGTTTTTAATGCTTGTTCATTAAGTAATTCGGATCACAGATTTACAATGCCAATTCCATTAGGTGCAATTGACGTTGATGCTGCATTGGTTCAGAACCCTGGATATTAATCTTTAAATTTAGAAAAAATGAAAAAACTTTCAATATTAGCATTTTTCCTAACGATAGGATTATTTTTTACAAGTTGTGAAGAGAATACAAATCCAATATTTGATAATGTTGGCGGTCAGACATTAGCTCAACTTTCTAGAAGCGCTGGAGTACTTTCTACTCCTGTTGCTGGAGCTTCAATGACTGTTGATGTAATGGTTACAACTGTTTCAAACAGTGATAGAACTATTTCTTTTGTAACTGGAGCTGATAATACAGCTACTGCAGATCAGTACCAAATTAGTGGTGCTGTTATTCCTGCTGGAGAGTATGTAGCAACTGTTACAATTTCAAGTGTTTTTAGTGGATTACCAGATTCAGGTAGTGTATTCTTAGATTTAGACCTAACAGGAATCGAAGGATCTGACACTTACGTTGAAAACGGAAGTATCTTAATCGAAATGTTTAGAAAATGTGATATCCCTGATGGGAATTACGTTATCGACATGCAAGATTCTTATGGAGATGGGTGGAATGGAGCTTCAATTACTGTTGTAGTTGATGGTGTAAGCACTGATTACACTGTATCCGCTGCTCAAGGTACAGCTGCTCAACATATTATAGCTGTTCCTTCAGGAACTCAAGAGTTAACGTTTGCATACTCAGGTTCTTGGGATAGTGAGATTACTTTCCAAATAACTTCGCCAAACAATGTTGTTTTCGCGAACCTTGGAACCTCACCTCCAATAGGAGATAT
This sequence comes from Pseudotenacibaculum sp. MALMAid0570, assembly GCF_040151415.1. NCBI lineage: Bacteria > Pseudomonadati > Bacteroidota > Flavobacteriia > Flavobacteriales > Flavobacteriaceae > Pseudotenacibaculum > Pseudotenacibaculum sp. MALMAid0570. The sequence goes on along the minus strand of NZ_JBDKWF010000049.1, from coordinate 25,891 downwards.
TCCTTACAACCCATGTAATATTTAATATTACTTGAATTATATAAAAACCACTCTTTCTAGAGTGGTTTTTTTATGCAATAAAATGACTACTTTTGCCTCGTGAATCAGACTACAAATATTTTCGGACTAAGGGCTATTATAGAAGCTATAAATAGTGGATCTACTATTAATAAGGTTTACCTTCAGAAAGGATTAAGAGGAAATCTTTTCTTTGAGTTAGAATCTCTTATTAAAAAAGAAAGAATCGCTACAAGCTTTGTACCTGTTGAAAAGTTAGATCGTTTATCGAAGAATAAAAATCATCAAGGCGCAGTTGCTCAAATTTCTCCAGTAGAATTTGAAGATATCGATCTATTGATTGAGAATACACTAGAAAAAACCTCTTCTCCTCTATTCATTCTTCTAGACCAAATTTCTGACGTAAGAAACTTTGGTGCAATTATTAGAACTGCAGAATGCACAGGGGTAAATGGAATCATCGTACAGCAAAGTGGCAGCGCTCCTGTTAACGCAGAAACTATCAAAACGTCTGCTGGAGCAGCATTTAAAGTCCCAATTTGTAGGGTAAACCATATTAAAGATGCTATTTATACATTACAAGCATCTGACATATCTGTAATTGCAGCAACTGAAAAAACAGATAATTTGATATACGATTTAGATTTAAACAAACCATTAGCAATTGTAATGGGTTCTGAGCACAGAGGAGTAAATCCTTCTGTTTTAAAAATAGTTAATGAAAAGGCTAAGCTTCCTATGCTTGGTGAGATTGATTCTTTAAATGTATCAGTTGCTTGTGGTTCTTTCCTATACGAAATTATTCGTCAGAGATTGTAATACGATCATCTTCTTTATCTTCTTTTTTCTCTATTAAATTACCGTTTTCATCAAATAAAAGATCAAAATCAGTCTTACTAAATTGATATTCTTCTTTTATGATTCCCTTTTTACGATATAAGTATGCTAAAACTAACCCTACCATAAATCCTGAAAGGTGACCTTCCCAAGAGATTCTATCTTCCGTAGGAAATACAAACCAAATCATACTTCCGTAAAGAAAGATTGTTATTAACGATAGAGCTATTAAACGAAAATGATTTTTGAAAATTCCGCTAAAGAAAATAAAGCTAAACAATAAATATACAACCCCACTTGCCCCAATATGATATGACTCTCTCGCTATAAGCCAAGTGATTAATCCCGAAAATAAAACTCCAAATATTAAAACCCTTGCCGCAACGCTTTTATAGAAGTATAAAAGACTCAGAGAAAGCACAAATAAGGGAATAGAATTGTTAAAAAGATGAGATGTACTGCTATGAATAAATGGAGAGAATAGAATGCCTTTTAAGCCTCCCAATTCTCTCGGTAAAATTCCATATTTATTAAAATTATATCCATAAGTGATCTCAAACCAATAGACAATCCAAATAATCAGCACAAACAGTGTTGATGTCCAAAACATTCTCTGATTAAATTTTAAATAAACATTATCATTCATGACTATAATATATCAAAAACAAAACCATTAGTAAAATTGGGAAGTTCTGTCATAAATCTTTCTTACTTTTATCGTTATGAATGCACCTTTGGCAGAAAGAATACGTCCAAAATCTTTAGAAGATTATATAAGTCAGCGACATCTTGTTGGTGACAAGGGTATTTTAACCAAAAGTATTCAACAAGGAGTTATTCCTTCTTTAATTTTCTGGGGGCCACCAGGTGTTGGAAAAACTACATTGGCAAACATTATTGCTGAAGAATCTAAAAGGCCTTTTTTTACTCTTAGTGCTATTAGTTCTGGAGTGAAAGATGTTAGAGAAGTTATAGAAAAGGCTAAAAAAGGTAGTGGTCTTTTTACTACAAAAAACCCTATTCTTTTTATTGATGAAATTCACCGTTTTAGCAAATCTCAGCAGGATTCTTTGCTCGGAGCTGTAGAAAAAGGCTGGGTTACTTTAATTGGCGCTACAACAGAAAATCCAAGTTTTGAAGTAATTCCTGCTTTGTTATCTCGTTGTCAGGTTTATATTCTAAATTCTTTTGACAAAGATGATTTAATAGCGCTTTTAAAACGAGCTATTCAAAAAGATGAATTTCTCTCTAAAAAGAAAATACGATTAAAAGAAACTGAGGCTTTAATACAGGTTTCAAGTGGAGATGCTAGAAAACTATTAAACATATTTGAACTTATTGTAGAAAGTGAGGAATCTATTACTATTACCAATAAGTTGGTTCTAGAAAAAGTTCAAAAGAATACTGTTAGATATGATAAAACGGGTGAGCAACATTACGATATTATTTCCGCTTTCATAAAATCTATAAGGGGTAGTGATCCTAATGCAGCTGTATATTGGTTAGCAAGGATGATTGAAGGTGGAGAAGATGTTAAATTCATTGCTCGCAGGATGTTGATTTCTGCTTCTGAAGATATTGGAAATGCTAATCCAACAGCTTTAATTTTAGCCAACAATACATTTCAGGCTGTTTCTACAATTGGCTATCCTGAGGCAAGGATAATTTTGAGTCAATGTGCTATTTATTTGGCTAATTCTCCCAAAAGCAATGCGTCATATCTGGCTATTAAAAATGCTCAACAAAAAGTACGGGAAACTGGAGACCTATCTATTCCTTTGCATCTAAGAAATTCGCCAACAAAACTGATGAAAGACCTAGGATACGGCAAAAACTATCTGTATTCACATGATTATGAAAACAATTTTGTTGCTCAAGAATTTCTTCCTGAAGAAATAGCAGACACAAAACTCTATGAACCAGGCAAAAATGCTCGAGAAAATAAATTTAGAGAACGATTACAGCAATTATGGAAAGGGAAATATAAGTACTAAAATTTAACTTTATATTTTTTAGTAATTAGTTCGTTATTATCATAATATTCAGCCAACCAATAATCTCCTTTTTTTACTAATGTCCCGTTTTTATCTTTGATAATGAACTTTTCTGGGTCATTCGTTTTCAGAAGTTCAAAAACAATCTGAGTTTTTGAGTCAACTAACTCATAGATACTTCCGTTTTTTTGCGCAACTAATGTTGGAAAACTATTACTAGACTTCTTTTTTACAGTAGTTTTTTTAGAAACCATTATAGGTTCTTTTTTAACTTCATCCTTCTTCTTGGCAATAACTTCTTTTACAGGCTCTTTCTTACTTTTTTGTAAACTCTCATCATATGAGTGGTTTATATTTTTAAGTTCGCTAAAAGAGGCTGTAATCGATTGATGATATGCTCTTTTAAGATCTTTAGCTCTCCCCTCACCTGTTATGGAAGTATACACTAACTTACCTTTACAGTCTCTAAGTTCTATTTTGGTTCTGGTAACAAATAAACCTGACCCTTTTTTTACAGTTGCAAAAAGTCCTAAACATTTATTCGCTGCTAATTCATTAGGAATTTCTTCATTATCAAGATAAGATTTAAAACCTATTCTATTGAACCAATATTTTGTTAAAGAACTAGATTTATAAGCATCTACTCTTTTTAAAAAGTGAAATTTACTATCTACAATTATGTATTTATATTGATTAAAATCGATTAAATCTTGAGCCTGAGTTGAAACTCCTATAAATAAGAATAAGGCGATTGTTAGGATATTTTTCATAATTAGTCTATTACCATATTTATTCCAAAGTTAATGGAAATATTACTAGCACTAAGTAAATCTGAAGCTCCCAACATATTATCTACCAATCCAAACACATTTACTTTACCCCATTGAAAGGTAAATCCAGAACCTATAATTGTAGCTGAGTAATCATTAATAGTATGCGTAACTTTAGTGTGAATCTTCTCTGACAATGAAGTTTCAAAAAAACTAGTGTACGAAAACTTTGGCCCGCTAGGTCTAAAAACACTATGTACTTGAAAACCTATTGCGTTATAGTAATACTGTTTTCTTGTATTTGCATAACATCTTCTTCTTCTAATTTCTCCAAAACTATACTTTAATGCAGCATTAAGCTTTGTTGGTCTCCATGAAGTATAGGCTTCTGCAGTTTCATCTGTAGGAACTTTATCATCAAAATCATCTTCTAACTCTTGCCAATAATCTCTGGGATTATCAGGATCATGCTGAAAATTAATTCCATCAAAAGTATAATCTCCTTTAGCACTATATACTCTTGTGTTCTTAGAATGTCTAACAAATCCTAAATCCAAAATACTACCTGTAAATTCCAATTGAGGAGTGAAATGATATGTTAATCCAAAATCAAATCCTATTCCCAAATTTCCTCCTAAAAACGTCTTAGATAATATACTTGTACCGTTGTCCAATACTTTATCGTTTGCACCAACTAATCCTGAGGTATAAATATTAACATTAACATCATTCAAGGATTGTCTTAAGATATTTTGTGGATTAGCAAAAGTGGTGAAAGTACCCGAATTGTGATTGGTTTCTATATTAAGGCTAGAAGAATATATCTTAACTCTAGCTCCGATATTTAATTTTTCATCAACCTTTCTTGAAATTCCAGCATGAAGAACACCTAAAACATCGGCTTTGACAGATAATTGAGAAAATGAAAAAGAACGATTCAAAAAATTTACATTTCCATAATAAACTAAATCTGCAATGTCTTTAGGAAAATAAGCAATAACATCAACTTCTTCGTAAAAACCAAAACTTAAATAGGTTCTATCATCATATCTATAACCACCATTTAAAATATCGATTCTGGCATTTAAGTTTATATAATCGTCTTGATCAATTTTATCTAAGACTCTACGAAACTTATCTCTGAAGCTTTGATTATCAGCTAAAAACAATTCTGACAAATCAAAGCCAGTTAGTCCAACATTTAAGTTAAAATTAGAAAATACTGGAATTCCATAGTGGTACTTAAAATTTGTTTCTGCTCCAGGGTTTAACATTAATGTTTGTGGAGTTTCTCCGAAAGAATAGGCTAGTTGTTGTTGTGAATTTACGTTGACACTAGAAAATACAACAAATAATATGCTTAGGTATAAAATCTTCTTCATATTCACTTCTTATAAATCTAAATAGAATATACCTACAGATTCAAATTTGAATCTTCTTTCTATGGTTGGGTCTAAAACAACTCCCGTTGAAAGTATGTTTACTGTAACTCTTACTTTTGCTGTATTTAAAACTTGAGGATTATCAGCAATGAGAATATTTTGTCTTACTTGTAAATCACTAGTAAAAACACCAATAGGAATATCTGCAAAACTATATGTTATATTATCATCTATATCTAGGAAATCAACTTCTATTCTAAAAGCTCTATCAAATTGATTTGTTAACTCAAAAAGTAAATCAACTCTAGTTAAATTTTCTCTAACTGTAGTAGAATTAAAAAATTCAAGCTCAGTAACATCAGCTACTGCTTGTATTTCTATGGTACCTGTATCATCTAAAAAATCCGATTGATCTAACTCAAAATAAACTAATGGAAAGTTCAAAATAGGCTCTACATCTAAATTAACTTGATTGAAATCTGCATTGCTAACACATGAGTTTATAAAAGGAGAAAGAAGAAATAATAATATTAAGGGAGTATACTTTAATTTCATATCCTTTAAGGAATTCTATTGGTAATATATTATAAACGCTAAAGATATTGTTTTATTTCTAATAGGTGATTAACTGAGGTTACATTTTGAGGAATATTGTCTAAGTTTTCAGAATTATAATGAATTACATTCATTCCGCAATTAATTGCTCCTTGGATGTCAGCTTCTAAATTATCTCCTATCATCATAGAATTTGCGGCAACTGCATTGGTTTTTTCAATTGCATAATTAAATACTCTAGGGTTTGGTTTTTTTACACCAACAGATTCTGAGGTGATGATTTCTTTAAAATAATCTATGATTCCTGATTTTTGCATTTTTATTGTTTGTACCTCTTCAAATCCATTTGTTATGATATGCAAAGCATATTTTTCTTTCAAATATTCTAACAGCTCTGTCGTTCCTTCAAATAGATGATTGAAATTAGGAAGTTGTAAAATATATTCTTCAGAAAGATGATAAATCAAATCGTCATCAATAGAATATTCTAGTGCATCAAACGTATCTTTTAACCTAGAATATCTTAGGTTCTTTTTTGATATTTTTTCTTCTCTATATAGTTTCCAATACCCAACATTAATTGGAGAGTAAGCTTTCATAAAGTTATCAAACTCTAAACTAACACCGGCTTCGGGTAAGATTTTTTTAAATGCTAATGCCGAATTTTTTTCAAAATCCCAAAGCGTGTGATCTAAATCGAAAAATACATGTTCAATTCTCATTGTAATATTCTATTTTTGAAATAGATAAATATCTATGATTCTATCTAAATCGAAATTAACTGATTATATTTTTGTTAGTACTTTTTTTGGTATTCTAACAACTCTTTTGAATTACTCATTTGGAAATGGCGATCATTTAGAACAACTTCCAATCATTTACAAGTTTTATGACTCAAACTACCTAGTTAATGATTTCTTTGTAACTAGTAACTCTAATTTTTCTCCAAGGTACTATTACGCAAATTTAATAGCTTTCCTTGCTTCCTTTATTAATATTCCTACTTTATTTTTCTTTGGCACCCTGTTTAGCAATATTAGTGTTTCTATACTAACTTTTTTATGTGGAGAACACCTTTTTAATAGTAAAAAATCAGGAATCATTGCAGCAGCTATGATAATGACTATACCAACGCTGTATATGGGAAGTAGTGCAGTTTTATACGCAAGTATGTTCACTCCTACTACTCTGGGTTTTCCTCTATTATTACTATCATTCTATTTTCTTTTAAAAAAGAAAATTATTTATAGTCTACTAATTACTGGATGCATTTCTATTTTTCACATACTGATTGGTTTTGAATTCGGAATGCTTTTTCTTATTACTTATTTATTAGCTGATTACACTGATAAAAAAAGTTGGATTTCTATTGTTAAAAAAGCAAGCTTTGGACTTATCATTCTTGTTTTTCTATTGCCCAATATCGTTCCTCATTTTCAAAATAATCAAACAATTGAAAATAATCTTTTTATAGAAATATTAGCCAATTTTAGACATCCTCATCATTATGTATTGAGTGACATTCTTGCCAAGAAAGAATTATTACGTCTTGTGATTTTCTTAATTACCTTTTATTTTATCTATAGATTTTGGAGAAAAAATTCTGGAAACTCATATCACAAAGTTTCTATTTCTTTCATCATATTATCTTTGTTTCTATGCATCCTTTTTAATTGGATTTTTGTAGAATTAATTCCTGTAAAACTATTTACTAGTCTGCAATTATTACGTCTTTTAGATATTGGAAAATGGCTATTTATTCTCCTTCTAGCTAATTATATTTTTAAAGAATGGAAGCGTCAAACAATACATTTTAGCATTGTTATACTAGGTTCTATTGTGCTTGTTACTATATCTAGTTTATCGCTTATCAAAATGTTATTTATCACTTTGATTTTTTTTGCTATTATTTACTTGCTCTTCAAAAGAAAAAGAACAGCTCTAATGTTGTTTAGTTTCATAGCAATTAGTTTAGTTTTAATTACAAATAATCTTGAGTATGATTCATTAAAAAACTATCAAAAAACGTACTTTAAATCAGCTTACTTAACTAATCACCAAAAAAATATTTCTACATACATTCAAAAAAACACAGATAGTCAAAGCATTTTTCTTGTTCCTTATAACTTTGGTTTTCTTAGAACAGAGTCAAAAAGAGCAATTGTAACAGACTTTAAAGCTTTTCCTTTTCAAGAAACAGCTATGCTTGAATGGTATAACAGAATAAAGAATTGCTATGGTTTAAATAAAAAAGAGTTTACTAAAAGGTATAAAGAAATTTACGATGAGCATATTTTGAATTTAAAAGAGTTATATGAATTTGATTATGCTATCTTACACAAAGAAACAATAACAAAATTTCCTGTAATCTATTCCGATTTAGAATATAAAATCATAGATTTAAATTCCTATGCTCAGTAAACCAAACTTTTCTTCTATCTACATTAAAGGAACTATATCTCTTTTTAAGGGAAATTTTTGGGCGCAACTTATTGGGTTAGCAGGAACATTTTTTATTGCTGACCTTTATGGCTCAGATCTTTTGGGTGTCTTTTCAAAGTTTGTTAGCCTTTCTTCAGTTTTAGCAATTTTTTTAACACTCCGCTTAGAATCTGTATTTGTACTAAGTGAAAAAGGAAAAGATTTAAAAACAATTTTTTCATCAATTATTTACAGCATTTTTATTGGCTCTGGTATTTGTTTACTATTTATGCTTTTTCTACCTAATTCTTTTTTTCAAGGTATAAACTTCCTTAAAATCTATGTTGTTTTTAGTGTTATAGGGGCAATTCTAAAAGCTCTTGAAAGTTCTTATTTATCTTACTTGTTAAGTCAGAAATCATTTAAAGAAATAGCTTTCTCTAGAGTCCTTTTTACACTTATTAGATATACCATTCAAATAGGAATTTTCTTTTTTATTCCAGATTTTGGATTGATACTAGGTTTTATTACTGCTGCTGTTATTTTATTATTTTATTTTTATCAAAAAACTGGAAACCTCTTTACTCTCATATCTTTTCATGATTTTAAAAAGACTCTTAAAGACAATTTAAACCTTGTTTCTTACGGGGTTTTGTCTGATAATTTAAATGCTATCAATTTGAATTTAATTCCTATAATAGCAGGGATTTATTTTAGCGATTCTGAAATTGGCTGGTATTTCTTAGCCGTTGTATTGTTGTCTGCTCCAGTAACATTTATTAATACTTCTTTTTCTAAAGTCTTTTTTTTAAGAGCTTCAGAAATTAAGAATGATGATCAAACTCAGCTATACGGATTTGTAAAAAAATACACCTTCCAACTTTTTATTGGGCTGTTGATTCCTTTTCTATTAATATTCTTTTTATCTAATCCTTTCATAGATTTTCTTTTAAAAGATGAATGGTTAAAGGTTGGTTATTACATTCAACTTCTTTCAGTATTATACTATTTTAGAGCTATTTACAATCCTATTAGCTATTTAGAAGAAGTATTAAAAAAGAACCATATTGGACTTATTTTTAACATCTTTCTGTTACTAGGAAACTTATCGGCTATTTTTTATGGAGTATATATAAATAGCTTCTCCACTACTATAAAGATTATCTCTTTTATACTGCCTATTGGATATGGGTTGATGATTTTATATTTCTTACTTACAACTCGTCAATTACGATTTCAAAAAGCGCAGTAGAAAAGGTAAGTTGTTCATTTTTAAAAATGGATATTCAACTTGAGTAGCTCCAAAACTAAAAAAGTATTTTGCTACAGATGACATAGAAGATCCTCCAAAGTTAAACGTAGTAAACTCTTTACAATATTTCTCTATAGCTTTATCAATCAAAAAGGTATTTGCCCCGTTTTTTCTGTTTGAAAAATCTGTTGAGGAGCACAAAATAGTAACTTCTCCTTTATGCTTTAGAAAAAAAGCCGAGGCAACAAGTTGATCTTTATCATATACATTTAAGAGCTCTCCTACATCTTTCTTAATGGAAAGTTTTATTAATGCTTTCAAACTCAAATAATCTCTTTCTTTAATTGTTGGAATTCTCTTCCCTACATTGTTTTTAAAAAGTTCAATGAGCACTTCTTCATTATTAGTCCATTTTGCAGTAAGCTCATTTTTTTGCGCTTTATTAAGATCTTTCCTTCTATCTTTCTGATACAACTCTCTAACAGATGTATGATTCTTATTTAAATCTAATTTCTGAAAATATTTGAGGGGTTGATTTGCAACAGAATTTCCATAATTCATTCGAGATTCTACGTAATTAAATTTGTTTTTTAATTCGCATATAAAATCATCCTCATGAATCTTTTTGATTCTAGAAAAAATTCCTAATTGAAGTATCCATAAAGGAGGATAAACATATTTTATTAAATATTTTTGTCTAAAAGGAACAGGCATTACAGCTTCATAATCATTCAAAATAAATACTCCCCAATTTTCAACTGCTGTATCTAAATACCAAGAATAAGCATACAATAAACTCTGGTGAGATTCTTCTATACAAGCATCATACTTCTTGTCGTCAAGACTATCTCTATCAATATACTTAATCATCAATTGGTTTAATAATTTTTAGCATTGTTTCATAAACTCTTTGCCAACCTCTCCATCTAAGATAACCGCTAATGCTTTCGTTATGAAATAGAGTAATAAAAACCCCATCTACCTTTTTAACCTCTTTGTATAAATCTTTAATTCTTCCTAAAGATTGTTTAGGTGTTAAGCCCATATAGTCATTTAAGGTTGTATCCATTAAAGCAAAAGGAAAAACTTTTAACGGTGTTTGAATTTCAAAATCTAAGTCATAGAAATAGAATGGCGTACAAGTACTTGCTCTAAAACCCACATGACTTGCATATCCCATAGAATAGTCCTCTTCAATCTCTAAATCAATTAAATTCTGATACGTTTCAGGCAAACTGAATCTTAAAAAATGTTGTCTTGATTTAACAGTAGATATATTTGTAATACTCTCCAATCTCTCTTTCTCTTTCTTTAGCATATTACTATTCTTCATTGTAAAATATGATGGATGTAAACCTACTTTTGCATAATCTGCTATGTGTTTGATAAGCAACCTAAACTTATTTTTTGAAGCAGACACATTAGTGTCAAACGTTGTATAATCTGCTAGTAAAAAGAAAAAAATTGTTTTTATTTTATGTGTTGAACTTAAACTTAAAATCTTCTCAAAAACATTGTAAGGATCTTTTTTTATTCTAAGCAACACCATCAATCGATCCCAAAAACTTTTCAGCTTTAACTTGAAGAAATCATTAACAAACCCTCCTGAAGATCTAACAAAACTCTTATGCTTATAAGCATATGCATTGTCTACATCAATCGTAGATATATAAGTAAACTTTCTTTCTGGAAACTCATAATCTGTAAATCTTTCTTCTAATACTCTTTTAAGTTTTATTGCCCATATGTCTACAATAGGCTTTTCCAAAAAACGATATTTGTATGCCAAACTTTGCTCTGCATTAAATCGTTCATGAACATCTCTTACATGAGGTAAATATTCTTCATATCTAGAAATTAAGTAAAAACTTGCCGCGAAAATATCATACGGAATTGCTGATTTTGGTCCTGCGCTGAAAAAACAAGGGGTTTCCTCCCACTTTTGAATATTTATTTCTAAATCACTAACTCCTTGGTCGAATAACAAATCATGGCTTCTTATAAAAAACTCATTTCCTAATGGAACTTTTGTATAGCTTAATTTGGGGCCATTGTGAGCAACAAACTCTTCTACCTTAGAAGTAAAATCTATTGAAACTAATAAAATTCTTGAGAAAACATGTTTAAATATATACCGAACTCTAGGTGTAATTTTATGTGTGTAAACAAGAATCAAAACAACAACTGGGTTTAAATTTCACCATTATCGGCAAAGCTAAAATAAGACTTTTCGGCAACTATCAAATGGTCTAATAGTTTTATATCTAAGCTATCGCCTGCTAGTTTAATTTTCTTTGTCATTTCTTTATCTGAAAGACTAGGATTTATATCTCCTGATGGGTGGTTATGACAAAGTATAATTCCAACTGCAGAAAGCTCTAATGCTCTCTTATAAAGTAACCTTACATCTACAATTGTAGATGTAATTCCTCCTTTACTTATAAAATCTTTAGAGAGTATTTTATTCGAATTATTTAGATATAATACCCAAAATTCTTCATGTAACTTATTTTCCAACAAAGGTTTCATAAGATCAAAAACATTTTTACTGTTTTTGACCTTAACAACATCCATACTATTCTCTAACTGTCTTCTCTTTCCTAACTCTAAGGCTGTTAAAATTGTGATAGCTTTCGCTTCTCCAATTCCTTTGAAGTGCATCAATTTTTCAACCGACAACTTAGCAAGCTCATTGATATTTTGATCAACAGATTGTAAAATTTTCTTAGAAAGATCAACAGCGCTTTCTTCTTTATTTCCAGACCTTATTAAGATGGCTATTAGTTCTGCAGTGCTTAAGGCAGATTCTCCTTTGGTGAGTAGTTTTTCTCTTGGGCGATCATCTATAGCCCAAGATTTAATGGTCATTTTTTTCATAGCTTAAACTTTCTTTTAAAGATACGAAAGATGATTAAATCTTGTTAAGAAATAGTATTTTTTGCCAAAACTACTCAAGTTTATATCTTTGTACTACATTTTGAGTCAATCTTATGAAGATTATTATAGCGGGAGCAGGTGATGTTGGATTTCATTTAGCAAAATTATTATCATACGAGTCGCAAGACACTTACATTATAGATTTTGATGGAGATAAACTAAACTACATCAACAATCATTTAGACGTAATTGCCAAGAAAGGAGATGCTACTTCTATAAGCCTACTGAAAGAAGTTGGTGTAGATTCTGCAGATCTTTTATTAGCTGTTACCGAATCTCAAAACACAAATTTCACCATTTCAGTTATAGGAAAATCTTTAGGAGCAAAGAAAACTATTGCTCGTATCAACAATCCTGAATTTCTAAAAAACGATGATATTGATTTTAAAGCTTTTGGTGTAGATTTTATGATTTCGCCAGAAGAATTAGCAGCTGAAGAGATAAAAATGTTGCTAAATCAATCATCATTTAACGATACAGTGACTTTTGAGAATGGTCTTTTTAATGTTATGGGAACAACCCTGGATTATAAGTCGCCACTCTTAGATATGACAGTAAAAGACGCTAAAGACACTTTTTCTAATGTAGATTTTATTACCATAGCTATCAAAAGAGAAGGAGTTTCTCAAACTATAATTCCTAGAGGAGACACAGAATACAAATTGAATGACCAGGTTTACTTTTCTGTACCCCATTATAGTGTAGATGATCTATACCCAATTGTTGGAAAAGAACATCTCAATATTAAAAACGTAATGATATTAGGTGGTAGTTCTATTGGTTCTAAAACTGCAAGAAACCTTTGTAAAGAAAATTTCAAAGTGAAGCTTATTGAAAAAGGAAAAGAGAAATCACTTTCTCTAGCCGAAGAACTTCATGATACACTTCTAATTAACGGAGATGGTAGAGATATTGAACTTCTAGAAGAGGAAAATATTAGAGAAATGGATGCTTTTGTTGCAGTAACAGGAGATTCTGAAACTAATATTATGTCTTGTTTGGTTGCGAAATCTAAAGGTGTGAAAAAAACTATTGCATTAGTTGAAAACATGGATTATATCAACATTTCTCAAACCATTGGTATTAATACTTTGATAAATAAAAAACTAATTGCTGCTAGTAGTATTTTTAGACATATTAGAAAAGGAGAAATACTGGCGCTAGCAAATCTTCATAATATTGATGCAGAAGTTTTTGAGTACGAAGTACTTCCTAATGCTAAAGTAACTAAAAAGCCTATTAAAGAATTACGTTTCCCAAGAGATGCAGTTTTTGGAGGAATTATTAGAGATGGGAAAGCTCTTATGTCGTTTGGGGATTTTCAAATTAGAACAGGAGATAAAGCCATTGTCTTTTGCCTTCCTGAAGCTATCAGTACAGTAGAAGACTTATTCCGTTAAACGTGGGAACTCTAAACTTCAAAATAATTTATCGTTTTTTAGGACTCACTGCTGTCCTGAATGGATTATTCATGTTTATTGCTGTTCCATTTAGTTTATACCATAATGAAGATGAGTATACAGGAATCATTATTGCGGGGATCATCACTGTCTTTTTAGGGTTACTATTATATTTCTTTAATAAACCTACAAACACCAATATTCAAAAAAAAGAAGGGTATCTTATTGTTACCTTAGGTTGGTTAATTCTTTCTTTTACAGGGATGCTTCCTTATTTGTTTACTGAAACTATACCTAATGTAACAAATGCCTTTTTTGAAACAATTTCTGGATATTCTACTACAGGTTCTTCTATCCTAACCGATATAGAATCTATGCCTAAAGGAATCTTATTTTGGCGTAGTGCAACTCATTGGATTGGTGGAATGGGAATTATTGTTTTAACAATTGCCATTTTACCTTTACTTGGAATTGGTGGCATGCAGTTATTTATGGCAGAAGCTCCTGGCCCATCCGCAGATAAATTACACCCTAGAATTACAGACACAGCTAAGCGTTTATGGCTAATATACGTTACCTTAACTTTTGCCGAATTCTTTTTATTAAAGTTTGCTGGAATGTCTTGGTTTGATGCAATTAATCATGCAATGGCAACTGTAAGTACAGGAGGTTTTTCTACCAAGAACGATAGCCTTTCTTACTGGAATCATATGCCAACAGTGCAATACATTGTAATTGCATTTATGCTCATTGCTGGGACCAATTTTGTCTTAACGTATTTTGCTTTAAAAGGAAAAATTAGAAAAGTTATTCAAAGTGAAGAATTTAAATATTACCTATTTGGAATTCTAAGTGTAACAGCTATCATAGCTGTAGTAATCTTATTTTTTAAAGATAATTCTTTGGTTTCAACAGTAGCACACCCAATGGTTTTAGGAGAAACTGAAAGTGCTATTAGGCATGCTTTATTTCAAGTAACTTCCATTATAACTACTACTGGTTTTGTAAGTGCAGATTTTACTATGTGGAGTTTCTTTGCTACTGGTATTTTCTTTGCTTTATTTTTTGTTGGTGGTTCAGCTGGTTCAACAAGTGGGGGTATAAAGATTGTTCGTCATATTGTAATGTTAAAAAATAGTTTCTTAGAATTTAAAAAGACTTTACATCCAAATGCAATTATCCCAGTAAGGTATGATGGCAAAGCTGTTTCACAAACAATTGTATTTAACATTCTTTCTTTTTTTGTTATTTACATGTTCATTTTTGTAATTGCTTCTGTAATTCTAACCTTCTTAGGTTTAGATTTTATTTCTGCTTTAGGTGCTGCCGCTTCAAGTTTAGGAAATATTGGGCCGGCCATAGGTTCTGTGAGTCCTGTAGATAATTTTGCGCACCTTTCTCAAGGAGCTAAATGGTTTTGTTCTTTCTTAATGTTAATTGGACGTCTTGAGTTATTTACCGTGCTAATTCTACTTACTCCTTTCTTCTGGAGAAAGAATTAATAATCGCTTTAATCGTGAGTTATTAATTTAATTGGTTTAATAGGGATAAGTAACACTCATTATTTTAAGAGAGAAGTACTTTAATAATATTATACCAAATTTTTAACTTCCTCAAAATCCAACCCTCCATAATTTCCAGAACTCATTAGCAAAACAGCTTTGTCATTCAAATCCTCTGAAAACAAAAAATTTTTAAATTCTTCTGGGTTTGTATAAATAATCAAATCATCTCTTTGAAAAGCTTCAGCTATTTGCTTTTCAGTGACTTCTTCTAATTGTTTAATTTTCACAGCATGAGGCGAGTAAAAAACTACGGCTTTATCTGCTTTGTCTAAAGCTCCTTGATATTCTTGCAAAAACTCAGCATTTAAACTGCTATAGGTATGTAATTCTAAACAAGCTAGCAACTCTCTTTCTTTATACTGATTCTTTACAGCTTTAGTAGTTGCTTTTACTTTACTAGGACTATGAGCAAAATCTTTAAAAACAACTGTTTGTTTATTTTCAGCAATCTTTTCTAATCGTTTACTGGCTCCTTTGAAAGTAGCTATGGCTTCATAAAAATCATCTTCATCAATACCCATATGTTGGCAAATCCATTTAGCTCCAGCTAAGTTTTGTAGGTTGTGATTACCAAAAATTTCTAGTGGCATATCGCCGTCTGGAGTGTCTATATAAGTAATTCCGTTATCTATAAAATACTCTGGAGTAGTATAAGGGTATTTTTTTATAGGATGTTCCGAACTTTCTACTACTTCTTTAACTGTATTATCTTCTTCATTGTACACCATAATCCCTCCATTAGTCAACGAATCCGTAAAAATTCGAAATTGATCAACGTAATTGTCAAATGTGGGAAATACATTGATGTGATCCCAAGCAATTCCACTGAGTAAAGCAATATTAGGTTTATACAAATGAAATTTTGGGCGCATATCAATAGGAGAACTTAAATACTCATCTCCTTCTAAAACAATAAACTCATTTTCTTTGGTTAAATGTACCATCGTATCAAAACCTTCCAATTGAGCTCCTACCATATAATCAACCTCTCTTTCGTGGTAATTTAAAACATGAAGAATCATCGATGTAATAGTCGTTTTACCATGAGAGCCGCCAATAACAACTCTTGTTTTATCTTTAGATTGCTCGTATAAAAATTCGGGATAAGAATAAATTTTCAATCCTAGTTCTTGAGCTTTCAAGAGTTCAGGATTGTCTTTTTTAGCATGCATTCCTAAGATAATAACGTCTAGGTTGCTAGAAATTTTATCAGGAAACCATCCAAACTCTTCAGGAAGCAGTCCTCTCTTTTCTAAGCGAGACTTTGAAGGATCATGAATTGTATCGTCACTACCTGTAACGTGATATCCTTTGTTATGAAGAGCAATAGCTAAATTGTGCATTGCACTTCCTCCAATGGCAATAAAATGGATATTCATTAGTGCTAAAGATTTAATAGCGAAGGTAAAAAAAGTAGACCTCTTAGACTACTTCTTCTTTTTCTTTTTACTAGCTTTCGCTTTTGGGTTAAAATCAAGAGCCAATTGCAACCAATCGTACAAATCGTCATCAAGATCTGTTGCTTCATCTGTAAGGAAAACAAATCCTTTCATAGGTCTTCCCGTAAAATTCATTTCTATACAACCTGGTTTTAATAATGAGATTTCATAAACTTCAGGATCTATCCTTGCCATCACTTGATCCTTATTTACACCTACACACATTTTTCCATCAACCATAAAACACAAACCTCCCATCATCTTGCGAGCTTCAAAAGGAATGCTTTTTTCTCGAAAAAATTGAGTTATTCTATCTGCCAAGAACTCGTTATAAGCCATTATTTCTTTGGAGGATATTTGCTTAACATTTTTTTCACCACTTGATCAACTAAAATTACACGTTCCTTTGGCTTTATTTTTTCTCGAACCTTAACATCTAGAACTCCTTGCCAAAAAAGTTGATTGTCTTTAGCATCTACAAAATCAATAGTAATCCTTTCATTAATTTTTCTTCCTCCTAAATTGATTCCTGTTGAAATTCCTATTCCAACATTTCTCCCTCCACTTCCTATTCCAATTCCTACATTATTTCCATTCAGAAGTTCACTTTTTTCAGAAAGGATATTGATAAAAACATCTGGTTTTTCAGATTTTTTAAGACCCAAAGAATCTAGATGGGATTCTATTGAAGACATAAATCGTTTTACATCCAACTCATTCATTCCATCTCCAACATCCTCAAAAAAATGATAGGTCTTATATTGAGAAAAATTAGTCTTTACATCATAATCATATACTACTTTGGGTGCAGAACACCCAAAGCAGATTAATACTATAATGTAGTTTAGTTTGTTCAATTTTTATTTCTTCTTCTCTTCAATAACAACTCTAGTAGGTGTGTCTTTACCCATAATAATGCTTTCTGTTCCTTTAGCCACAGCTCTAATTGTTTCTGTAAGAACATTCATATCTAAAGTCTCAGCTTCATCTGTTACCTGGTGATAGTATTCTCCATCTTTATCTAACGGAGTTGTAGAAAAGGTATGAGAAGGAACTCCTAATCGAGCTAATGAAGCATTGTCTGATCTGAAGAACAAACCAAATTGCGGATATGGATCTGGAAATAATTTATATCCTGTTCCTTCTAAGTTCTTTTGAACAATTTTTCCAAAATCTGAACGCTCAAAACCTGTTAACCAAGCTGTTTTTGGCCCTGTGTTAGGTTCTTTACCCATCATTTCTAAATTAATTCCAGCAACAAATTTACTAGCGTCAATTCCTTTTCCAAAATGTCTTGAACCAACTAATCCCATTTCTTCAGCTGTGAAAGCAATAAAAACAATAGTTCTTTCATTATCTCCTCTTTTAGCATAATATTCTGCTAAAGCTAATACTCCTGTTACACCCGAAGCATCATCATTAGCACCATTAAATATCAAATCTCCTTCTCCTTCTTTTTTCATTCCCAGATGATCATAATGCGCTGAAATAATTACGTATTCATCTTTTTTACTTTTACCTTCCAAAACACCGATAATATTACTTGCGGTAATGTCTTCATTCGTTCTTCTATTTTTAAACGTAAAAGTTTGTCTATAAGATGTTAAATTCTCATATGTTTTTAAGCCTATCTTTTTAAACTCTCCTTCTATATATTTAGCGGCTTTCTCTATTCCTTCTGTTCCTGTTCTCCTACCTTGCATTTCATCAGAAGCAAGTGTATACAGATGCTTTTTTACTGTTTTCTTTTTAATTTTTTGCGCTTCAACTGATGGAAAAACCAATAGTAATCCCAAAGCAATCATTGCTATTTTCCTAAGATTCATTCTTTCTTTTTTTGATTATTAATGGTTTAAAGATACCAAAGATTGGCAACAATTATTTTGTACTTTTGTTAAAATTTTTTTTGATGGATTTATCTCTAGTACCAAAGATTAAAAACACAGATTCTAACAACTTTTTTTTATTGGCAGGACCTTGTGCTATTGAAAGCGAGGATATGGCTTTGCGAATTGCTGAAAAAGTTGTGAAAATTACAGGCGATTTAAAAATTCCTTATGTCTTTAAAGGAAGTTTTAGAAAGGCTAATAGAAGTAGAATTGATAGTTTCACAGGTATTGGTGATGAAACAGCATTGAAAATTTTACAAAAAGTTTCTCAAACTTTTGATGTTCCTACAGTTACAGATATTCATGAAGCTTCTGATGCTGATTTTGCAGCTCAATATGTTGATGTATTGCAAATCCCTGCTTTCTTAGTTCGTCAAACAGATTTAGTAGTTGCTGCTGCAAAAACTGGAAAAGTTGTGAATTTAAAGAAAGGGCAATTCATGAGTCCTTCTTCTATGCAACACGCTGTTAAAAAAGTGAAAGATTCTGGAAATAATCAGGTAATGGTTACTGATAGAGGAACTATGTTTGGTTATCAAGACATGATTGT
The DNA here is from genome assembly GCF_040151415.1 of Pseudotenacibaculum sp. MALMAid0570. Lineage (NCBI taxonomy): Bacteria > Pseudomonadati > Bacteroidota > Flavobacteriia > Flavobacteriales > Flavobacteriaceae > Pseudotenacibaculum > Pseudotenacibaculum sp. MALMAid0570. The sequence continues at coordinate 6,882 of NZ_JBDKWF010000049.1, read as the reverse complement.
TGACTTTAGAGGAATTCCTGAAATGAAATCTTTTGCTACAACAGTATTAGATGTCACCCATTCTTTACAACAACCAAATCAATCATCTGGCGTTACTGGAGGTAGACCAGAAATGATTGAAACCATCGCTAGGGCCGGAATTGTAAATCAAGTTGATGGGCTTTTTATTGAAACTCATTTTGATCCAGCCAATGCTAAAAGTGATGGAGCTAATATGCTACATTTAGATCATCTGGAGAAACTTCTCTCTAATTTAGTAGCCATAAGACAGACTGTAAATAATTTGTAGGCACAATTTTTGATAGAAAAGGTTGTTATATCTTTAATAATATGAAACGCCTTTTTCTTCTCTTTTTTTTGATAAGTTCTGTTGCCTTTTCACAAGATTTTTCTGCAATAGACAATAAAGTAAAAACTTATCCTAGGTATACTAGTCCGGAAAAATTAGCTGCTAAAATTTCAAACGACTTTAAAGATGACATGAGTAAAGTTCGTGCTGCTTTTCGATGGCTGACTCTGAATATTCGATATAACCTAGAAGAATACTATCAACCCAGAAAAGTAATTCAGTTTAGTTATAGTACAGAAGAAGAGCGTCAAAGAAAGCTACAAGGAATAAAGGACAAAATAATTAAGGATGCTTTTTTAACAAAAATGGGAGTTTGTGAAGAATATGCCCAATCGTTTAAAAAGCTTGCTGATTTAATGGGTATTGAAGCTCAAGTGATTAAAGGATATGTAAGAAATTCTGCCTATGAAATAGGAAGAATTCCTCGTTCAACAAATCATGCTTGGAATTCAGTAAAAATCAACAATCGTTGGATATTATTGGATGCGACTTGGGCTGCCGGTTATGTTTTTAACGGAAAATGGGTAAAAGACTTTAATGAATATTATTTTGGTATAGATCCTAAAAAAGTAAGTAGAACACATTATCCTGATGATAAAAAATGGCAAATTGTATTGAATTATAATTCACTTGAAGACTTTTATAATCAACCCATTTATTCTCAAGGATTTTTGAGGAAAGACATTCAACTTTTATCTCCCAAAAAAGGAACCATTGTAGTTGATAAATCTAAAAATGTTGTGATCACATTTCAGAATCTAACCTCTGCAGATCAATTGTTTTATAATTATCAAGGACAACGTTATTCCAAACGTCCACAGATCTCTTACGAAGGGAAAAAAGCTACGGTTTCAATTGAAAATCCAGGTAGAGATAGCGAACTCTATTTATTTTTAAATAGAAACCTTGCTTTAGAATATAAAGTGTCCATTAAATAAAAACATTGCTATGAAAAAAATTACGCTGCTATTCTTTTTTTTATCGCTAAATATAGTTTCTCAAGAGAGTAAACTAAAACGAGTCGATAAGATTGTGAAGTCTTATAGAGATTTCAACACAATAGAAGCTTTAGCTAAACAGATTGACAATGATTATAGCACCGCTATAGAAAAAGCTAGAGCAGCCTACAGCTGGATTTCCATGAATCTAACTTATAACAATAAAAATCCTTTTGAGATTTCTAATACAACAATTTATGTTGTAAGTGATCAAAATGATTATATAAGAAGAGTGCAAAAAAATGATGAAAAAATCATGATGAAAGCCTTTAAGACAAAAAGTGCAGTTTGTAAAGGTTATGCATTACTTTTTAAAAGAATTTGTGATCTTTTAAAAATAGAAAATCAATTGGTTTTAGGTTATATTAAAAACTCTTCCTATCAAATTGGATATATGCCTTCTCAAAAGAATCATGCTTGGAATGTAATTAAAATTGATGGGAAATGGATATTTATTGACCCTACTCAGGGTTCAGGTTATTCCATTAAAAATGTATGGCAACCAAAATTTAATCCTGACTTTTTCAACATCAAAAAAGATATTTTAAAAAATACTCATTTTGCTGAAAAAACCTATTGGCGTAATTATGTTAATCAAATGCCCTTAAAGGAATTTAGCAGATTACCCGTTTTTTCAAAAGCTTATTTTAATTCAAGTTTTGATATAGTAAGTCCTTCCAATGGTCTTATAGAAGCTAAAAAGAAAAGACCAATACAGTTAAGGTTTAAAGACATTGATTTTGACACAAAGATTCATTATAAATTTGGGGAATACAGCAAGCTTAAAAAAGCAAATGTAACCTATTCTAATTCAATATTTTGGATACAAATCCAGAGCCCAAGAGAAGATAGTACTCTTAAAATATATGTTGACGGAGAGGAAGCTTTATCTTATTTGGTTTACGTTAAGTGAAAAATTAATCTTTCCAAAAACCTTTATGACTTACGTTAACAAGTTCTTTAAGGATTGAAACTAGTAACTCCTGATCAATATCGTTAACACTATAATATCTAAGCGATTTTATAACTTTTCTTTTTTCGGTAATAAGATATTCATCAAAACCTTCTAAATGAGCACTGGCCCAAAAACCAAGATCTACATATTTTTTTGTAGCATTTAAATAGCAAAAGGGATTCCTATTATAATAGTAATACGGAACCTTCCATTTATACTTCAACTCTAGTTCAGGTATTGCAGATTGAATAATCATTTGCAATTGCAATAGAATTGATTTGAAAGGTTCCGGTTGTTTTAATATATAATTTTCAGCAGGGTTCATTTTTAGTATCTTAGCAAGATGAGTAAATATAAAAACTTAAAGACAAACTCTTCTCAAAATTTCATTCTTAAAGGATTCAATAGTATTCAAATAGGGCTATACATTGTGTTGGGAGCTTACCTTTTTAAATTGTTCTTACAAGGGTTTCTTTCTGATGACAGTTTATTAGGGATGATGTCTATAGAAATTATTGAAATGATAGGTCTAGGAATTACCTCCCTTGTTTTTATACTTTCTGCTTTAGCCATTTTTTTCTCAAATCGCAGGAGATTGAGGAAAACCGGCAATAAAGTTTGGAACTCAAATTCTAAAAAACACTTTTTAAAGTTCTTCTTAACAGTTGTTGTTGGCATTGTTGTTCTTACGCTTTTTCAAAACCTCGGATTCACTGCTTATTTAGCTCCTTTTCTTTTGACTTTCTTTGCTTTATTATTACTTATTCTTAACAGTAAAAAAAAACAAGCTTACTACTTCATAGCTATTATTGGTTTTGTCTTAGCAATCTTATCTATTCTGATTCCTAGCTATTGGTATTCTTCTTTATTAATTGTTGGAGCTACCTTTTTTGTTTATGGAGTTGTAGTTAAAGAGTAATTCTCTTTCAAGATTTGTTCTTTTTAAAATTATTAATTTACTTTGTATTTCAAAGTTCTTTTAAAATGAATAAAGAAAAATACTTAGATGACATTTCTGAAATTAAAATGTTGATGACTAAATCTTCAGGGTTTTATTCACTAACTAGTCTTTCTGGCATAGCTACAGGACTTTATTCTCTTGTAGGTTCATCGATCATATACTGGTTATTCAAATACAAATACAATTCAGATTATTTACATCCTGACATATTGAAATATGCTCTTGTAGATTTAATTATAGTAGGTTTATTAAGTATTGCAACTTCAATTTTACTGACAAAGAGACAAGCTAAACTAAATCGTGAACTAGTTTGGAGTACTCCATTCAGAAAAATGATTAAAACATTTTCTGTAATCTTTGGAATAGGCTGCATTGTAATCTTAAATTTTCTACTTAAAGAAGAGTATGAGAGGTTTGGAGCTTTAATGTTGATTTTCTATGGATTGGCCTTAATAAGCTCATCTAAATACACATTTAAAGAGGTTATGATTATAGGGTATATTCATATTCTATTAGGAATACTAGCAACATTTATACCTGAGTATAGCTTTTGGTTGTGGGTAACTGGGTTTGGAATTGTTCATTTACTCTTTGGAATAGTCATGTTTTTGAAAAATGGCAATTAATTTTTGGTTTTAAAAAACGAAAAGTTGAAAAATATCATTTCTGAAATACATAAAATTTTTGATCATAGAGTAAGACTTGGCATTATGTCTATTCTTATGGTTAATGAATATGCAGATTTTAAAATGTTAAAACAACAATTAGGTATTACAGATGGAAACTTGGCTAGTCATATTAAAGCATTGGAAAAGGAAGAACTTATTCGATTTGAAAAACAATTCATAGGAAGGAAACCCAACACAAGATATTTTTCAACGGAAAAAGGGAAAACAGAATTTAAAAAACATATCCAAGCCTTAGAAAAGTTAATTAATAACTGTTAAGCTTGGTAAAACATTAATGAAAAAGAAAACAAAAAATTGTTATGAAAAAGACTCTCTTCACATTCGTAATTTTATTAGCTCTTAGCTTATCATCATGCGACTTTAGCTCGTTATATGAATCTTCAGTAACCGTAAGATTTAATCATAATTGGGATGGAGAACCAGTACATTGGACTGACTTTGGCGAGCTGAAATACCAAACAGAAAACGGTGACCTTATTAGTATAGATAGCTTGAATTACGTTATTTCACGCATCCATCTTAAAAAGGAAAATAGCGATCTTATTTATGTAATTTCAGATGTTAAATTTATCGATCTTAGCTCAGGTTCAACTTGGGTAGAGCTTGGTGATGTTCCTGATGGCAGATATGAAATTTCATTTGTTTTTGGTTTAAGAAATGAAGACAACATCAGTCATATTCATTCTGAAATACCAGCATCTTTTTTGGTTCCAGAAATCTATGGTGGTGGTTATCATTTTATGCATTTTGATGGCAAGTATCTTGCTGCTAACAATACAGAAAATCCATACTCTTTTTATGCAACTAAAGCAGTTGATTCTAGTAATCCAAATAATTTAATAATGCAAGACACTTCTTTTGAAATTAACCTAGGGACTCATTATTTAGGCGGAGCTCCTTTTCTATCTCAGATTAATATAGAAGTAAATTTAGCAGAGTGGTTTAAAAACCCCACAACATGGGATCTTACTACTCAGAATCAAAATTTAGTAATTGATTTTAACGCTCAACTCCTCATAAAAGAAAATGGAAAAAACGTTTTTACTTTGGGTGAAATTTATTACGATTAATTCCCTTCCACAAAATCTTGCAAGTAACTATATCTTTCGGTTAATTGGCCATTTTCAGTCATTTTAGCTCTTTTCAAAACCCCATCTTTATCGTTGTTGTAAAAAGCTGGAATCACATGCTCTAAAAATAACTCACCAAACCCTTCGCTTGCATCCTTTGGTAGTTCACAGGGTAAATTATCAACAGCCATTACTGTGATAGCTTTTTCATCTTTAAAATCTATTTCAGATTCTGTTTGAGGATCGTATCCATAAATCGGATCTGCTATGGTAGAAGGTCTTATTGTAGAAGCCACAGGCCCATCAATATCACAAGATACATCTGCCACTAATTTAATATTAAAATCTTCAGATTTTGCGTCTTCTCTTGTGTATAAAAACGGAGCTCCATCACCATAAAAATGCCCTGCAATAAAATAATCTGTCTCCTTAGCAAAACGCATAAAATTAGATTCATATTTTTCAGGATAATTATAAAAGTCCTTTCTTCCTAATTCTTGTCCGTCTTTACGTTTGTTATAATCCAAAACATCTATCAAACAGTATACAGGTTCATCAAAACTTTGAGCTAAATATTCAGTAACAGAAACTTTTCTGATGGACATTGCATCCAACATTTCTTTGGCTCCTTTAGCTACTTTTCCACTTCCAGTTAATAGAATTTTTATGTTAGATAATTCAATATCATTCAATTCATTAATTAGTGCCTTTTGATCTGGTAATGTTTCTGCTTTTGGCAATTCGAAAGTTTTATGTTTCAATCCCCAAGCTCTAAATCCATTATACGCGCCAACAATACCTGCATAACGCCCAAAGCCTATTAATCTAGCTCCAGATGACTTTGTAATCACTTCATGATCATACAGCTCTATGTTTTTCTCAAGAATTGCTTGCAACAACTTTCTATTGTAGGGTTGTTTTTTGATGGTATGGCTAAAGAAAAAATATTTTTTATTTGGAGTCAATGCATCAACAGGAACTTCTTTTACACCAAGCATAACATCACAATCAGAAATTTCATCAGAAACTTCAATTCCTAACTCAGAATATTTTTCATCTTTAAAAATCCTTATCTCAGAACTTTCTACTTTTACTTCAGCTTTTGGGAATTTTTCTTGTAATTCTTTTAATTTTTCCGGTGAAAAAACAACTCTTCTATCTGGTGGATTCTTACGTTCTTTAATGATTCCGAATTTCATATACTAGTGTTTGTTTTAAGACGGCTCGAAATTACTAGAATTCTCAACGTCTTGCAAATGCAACTTCGTTTGTTTTTATTACTTTTGCCTTCCTGTTCATTGAAATAGTTCCTGAACATGGTTCAGGAATTGGGGACGACTGGTTTTGACAGCAAGATCAGTGAAAATGTAAGCATACCGAGGATTGAAATGACTACTCGTTAAACTTATTTCAACATTTTAAACGGCGAAAATAATTACGCTTTAGCTGCTTAATATCTGAATTATAGTAAGATCAAGCCTCGGCGCATAAGATGCGCAAGCTAAATGTTTCTTGAAAGCGTTGATTTACCGCGTTCAGTTTAGAAGCATCGTAAAAGTAAAGATAGAAACTCAAATACTTCGATTGGGTTTTGAAACTTAAGAAGATAAGCTTGTGATGGATTGTTTTTAGTCAGCTACAAGTCGAAAATCAAATAGAAACTAAGTATGTAGAAAGCCTTTTGGCTGCTTGTTTGGACCCGAGTTCGATTCTCGGCGTCTCCACAAAAGAACCTAAAACACTGAGAACTGAAGCGACTGTAAAGGCGCGGTTCTCGGTGTTAATTCTTTACTTCAAACAACCCTCAAACTCACTATTTACAGATAACAAGACTCAATTCAATGAGTTCTTTAATAGAGT
>NZ_JBDKWF010000048.1:0-402599 GCF_040151415.1 Pseudotenacibaculum sp. MALMAid0570 | reverse complement strand
GATTGATTCTACATCGTATTGACCTCAGTTATAACCTCCCTGAGAAAACACACGACCTACACACCACACTTAAGGTTCCCCTACACAATTCCACCACAAAATCAGGGAACCGTAGTAGTACACCTTTGGTGGTAAAACACTTGAAAACCTCAGTAAATACGGGGAAATCAACCCCCATATCTGCCGCCTATTCTACAGTGATGGGGTTTTCCTGTGGGTCTGAATTTGTAACCCTCTACAACTTTCCCACATCAACCTTCATCCTTTTTATATAAAGTGATAGATTACTTTTATTCCAATCCTTGTTGGTTGGAGTTCTGTAACCATCCTTATTTAGTTGATTACTAATTTGGTTCAAAGTTAAGGATTTTTCAACTCTGAGTTCTGAGATGAGTTTATTGAGTTTATCCCTATCTTCCTTACTCTTCTTGGGTTTATAGGATGTATTTACTTTGATTTTTACCGATGAGGTATTCTTTCCATCTTCTATTTTATAGATTCTTTTTCCTTTATCATCTAACCCTTTCTGAGTTAATTCATCCTCTACGATTGGATACTTGAACTCAAAATCTAACTTATGAGATTTCTCTTTCGAGAGATATTTTACATCAATCTTATGAAGATACTGATTTAAGAATTGTTTCTTTTTCTCCATAGTGTAACCATGAACACTATCGATTTCTAAAAACATCTTGTTCAACCAATCTATCCACTCTGTTGAGTTCTTATACATCCAAAGTTCATCTTCTAACCTTTTGATTTCTTGATTCACCTCCACAATTAGTTTGGAGATTTTTTCAATCATTTTTCTTCCTTTTGGTTTTTCTATACTATTGGTTAGAATCTGAACTTCTAAATCAATAACATTATCCTCATAACCCTTTAAGATTTTCTTTTTCTCCTTAATGTATTTTACTCTCCTATCAGATTCCTTTTTAAGATTCTTTACCTCATCAAACTTTGGATTCAAATTCTTAATCTTAAAATCCTCTCTTACTCTTTTTGATTCCTTAATTACGGAGATTAAATGTTCAACAACTTGTGTATCGGTATCTTCGATAATTAAACTCTTTTTAAGAGAACAATTAAGGTGTTTATTCCCCCACTTAGAAGGGTTTTTCCATTTGTATTCCACACTTCTACAAGTGTATAAATCATTACCATTTCTACTCTTACCATTCTTGATTGATAACTTGATTCCACAACTCTTACAGAATAGTAATCCATCTAAAAGGGAGATGTTTTTCTTTTCTACATTTCTATGTTTCAGATTCTCTAATAATCTTATTTGAACCTTATCCCAAAGTTTGGTTGGAATTATCTGTGGGGTTTTCAACATGATTGTATCAACCACTTTTGGTTTTCCATTAACCATTTCTCTCCACTCCCATTTCTGAACTCCTTTATAGAGTGGGTTACCTAACATCTTCTGAATCGTTCCCGTATTCCAACCATCCTTACTTCTCTTAGGTTGAAAATTAGTTTTAGTGTCCATGTATAGTTTGATATCCATAGTGGATTTCCCTTCACTATACATTTTATAGATGGTATTCAGAACCTTCTTTTCTTCGTTGTTTGGAATTAGTTTTTTATTCTTTACATCATAACCGAATGGTTTAGTTCCACCAATAAATGTGTTACCATTTTTTAATGAGTTTCTCTTACCCATTACACTTCTCATTCTTCGGATTTGATTATCGTATTGGGAAATCAGAGATAAAATATTCATGTTCAGATTATCCAATGGATTATCTAAATCATATGGTTTTGGAGATACACCAACATATATCTTAACTCCATGTTCAATGAGTATTTTATATATACTCATCCAACTTTGAGTATTCCTTCCCAATCTATCTGAATTGAATACCCAAATGTTCTTTATAGTTCCTTTTTGAACCTCATCTAAAAGTTCAACCAACTTAACTCTCTCGTTAATTTCAACCTTAAATGAACTCTGAGAACCTTCATTGAAGATGATAGGTTTCAAACCTAACTTTTTACTCATCTCCAACCCTTGTTTTCTTTGAATATCTAAACCACCACCTTCATTTTGTTGTTGGTCGGTTGATACTCTTAATAAGATTCCAATGTTTTCTTTTTTCATAGGGGTTACATTTTCAGGATTGTTTTACTCAAAGGTAAGTAAATTATTATATCCCCTATGTTTCATCGTGTAACTTAGATACAACTCGGAGGGAGTTTGAGAAATTTTAATTATATCATAAAATGAAAAAAATTACTCCCTCCTTATTGTATCACGACTCAAATTATGAGAAAACTGAAATTATGATTGAGTGAATTCTTTCATATCTAATTCTCTTTTCATCTCCGTATCCTTAATCTTATCGTATTCGATTACTTTCTTTTTCAGAAGGAATCCCATTACTGAAACAGAATCTACTAATCTCTTGTTCTTCCACTTCGTTCCTTTGATTTTTCCATCTCTGAGATATTGGAATATGGTTCTTCTACTCACTCCCAACTCATCGGAACAATCATCCACAGATAACCATCTGTAAGATTCGATACCTTCTAATTTTTCTTCAAATCGGTTCTTCATTACATTATCATCTTTTTAAGGTTCTTCACTTCACCGATTATATAATGTTGATGGTGGGGGTGTAATTTTAGATAGTTGTTCCATGTGATTCCCCACTTGTTCTTATCAATATCACAAACTTTCATCAAATGATTCCCACCACCATCATAAACTGAGATTTGTTTCCCCTCATCAACAAACCCAATCAATCTTTTTCCACTACCACTTCCAACCCATTTAAAAGGAACTACTGAGTTCATTTTCTTATTGATTGAATCTAACTTCTGATTTAATCCTAATGAGTAGGATGGTAGATACCTCTTCCATTCATTGTATCGTTGAAGGAGGTTGGTTATTTCTCCATAACCCATATCCGTATTCTCTTTCAGAGTTTTAATTAACTTATCTCTTTCGTTGATGTTTGGTATCCAACTTCTTTCCATCATGTGGTTTAACACCAATACATCGGTGTATTTCATTATTCCTTTGATACCACTTTCTTTCAGAGTTTGGATTAACCCATCAACTTCGTATTCTTTTACTTCTTCCATAATATTGTTCTTATTGTTTCCGAGTGTGTAATGTTCTTTCACACTTCTACATATAAATATTAGAGAGTTTTATTTTTTTTTTGTAATTTTATAATATGGACAATAAATTATTTGGAGTTTTATTTTTCGGTTTTTTAATGGTTTTAGTTTTTGGAATAAACTATTTTACCCAACGAGTAGATTTAGATAAAGTTTCTCAACATAAGAAAAATAAATACCTCACTTTGTTTTGGTATTTCTATGGTGTTTTTTATCTCTTTTATGGATTAAGTGACATCTTTTTTGAAGGAGATTTTTTGTTTGGTACAATATGGGTAGTCATTTCCATAACAATTCTAATCTTGAACTATAAGGGTAAAGTTTTCTCTAACCCCTCCAAATAAGTACTTTTCATCATTTAACTTTGGAGATTTGGTGTAAGAATCTTACACTTCTTTTAAGTTCCCACTACTTCACACTTATAGTTCAACACCCAATCTCGATATGGAAATATACTCGTTCGAGGATATGAGGGTAAAAAAACTCTATTTACAAGAAACTAAGGGGGTGGGAAGTAGGTGTCCGTTTTCCCAATATAATATACGATTTTTATCTGTAAAAACCTAATAAACACGGGGATTCCCCTCTGATTTGTTACCCTTTAATTCTTAATAAAAAAGATAACCCCAAATACCCCAAAATACTTGTATATATCACAAAATTGTTGTATATTAAGATTGTAATAAAAAGGGAAACACTATGGGATTAAAAATCAAGTATAATAGAACCTCAACGATCCAACAAGAAGGGGAAAGATTCAAGTTAGATAAGGATAATTACGATTTAACTCTCTTTGATAAGGGTGTGAGTGGTAAAATACCATTCTCTGAAAGAGAAAAGGGAAGAGAACTCACTCAATTGGTTCAGAATGGTGAAGTTGATGAGGTTGTTGTGGAGGAACTCTCTCGTTTGGGTAGAAATACCATTGATACACTTACTACTCTTAAATTCTTTGAAGAGAATGGAGTTAATGTGGTTGTAAAGAGTATGGGTAATCTTCAATCAATGGTTAGTGGGAAGAAGAATCCTATTTGGAACTTAATTACATCAGTAATGAGTTCTCTTTATGAATTGGAAAGAGAGAACATCTTAGAGAGAACTGAGATGGGAAGAAAGATGTATGTAATGAATGGTGGGAAACTTGGAAGGAAGATTGGAACTACTGAGAGTAGAAATGATTTCTTAAAGAAAGATAGAACTCAGAAGATTATCTCTCTTTTAGAAAAAGGGAAATCAGTTCGTGATATCAGTAGTAGGTTGGGAGTATCTCCAAAAACAATTGTTAAGGTTAGAAAATATGTTATCAATGAGTAATAAAGTTCAGTTTAGTTTTTTAGGTATGGATTTCAATGTAAGAGGATATACTTCTTCTTATGATGGAGTTGATGAAATCATTGTTGGATGTGTTGGTGGTGGTCAAATGGTGAAACAATACATCAAACAGAAATACCCAAACCATGATTTCAAGGTGTGGGTTAAATCTGAGAAGTATAGTGGAGGTTCTTCACTAAGAATCAATCTTTCAGAGAGAGATGGTAGTGATGTTCCTACTGAGATATACGAGGATGTAAAATCTTTTGGAAATACTCTTCAATTAGGAAACTTCAATGGAATGATTGATAAGTATGAACTCGATAAGGAGGATAGATTCACTAATGATGGAATCAAGGTGAATTTCTACACTTCTTATGTTTTCACTTATAACGAACCACCATTTGGTTCTAAGGAATTCGAAATGATTAACGAGTTAGAATTAGTATGAGTATAAGTAAAAAAAGAAAGAAAGAACTCAGAGAAATCTACGAGAAGAAAATCGGTGGAGAGTGGGTGAAGTGGGTGGAGAACCAACCCACCTACACACCCTTCGAGTGGGTAGAGTATATGAGTGAAAATAAGAATTAACCTATCAAAATTCTCTCTGAGAATTTGGTAGTTTAAGAAGAAAAGATAAACCACCTCAACACTTATTTACAGAGTGTTTGTGAGTGGTTTATTTAGTTTAGGATATCAAACCTTCTTATTGATTCTGATTGTTTCTTATGAGTTCTCTATCCCCATAAATCATTTAATACACCATCTTTAACCATACTCAAATTAAAGATGTAATCATTGTGTAAGAAAGTTTCCTCAAGAGGTTTTAATGTGGTTTTCCAACCTTCTCCATCAGTTATCCAAATAAACTCTACACCATTATTACTACAAAATTCATAAAGAGATTTATATTCTCCACAAGTAGATTTTAATTTAGAACCTCCACCGGAATAAAAATTGGTTTCTATCCAATAAAGTTTATTGTTTTTATGTACAACGAAATCGGGTCTTCTTGAAGATTTATCTACCGGTAAATCCACACCCCACTTTTCTTTTACACTTGTTGGTGAACCTTGTGTTGTATATGTTGATTCATCTAATCCATAAACTTTTTGAAGTAAATCATCAACCAAATCTTCCATGATAGTTCCACCTCTGTTCTTTCTTCCATTTGTATCCAATCCAACCTCAACACCAAAAGTGTAATCTTTAATGTTTGTTAAACCCCCATCTATAATTAGTTTCTTTAATCCACTCTTTTCAAAAAATAATACATAGTTTTCTAAATCATTAGAAAACAAATTAGGATTACCAAAATCAAATTCTCTAAACTTAAAATCAGGTAATACACTACTATCTAAAACGTTAATTTTTTTATCCCTTACACCTAATAAAGTTGGGAATACTTTTATTACTTCTGGATACTTTTGAAGTATAAACCTAAGTTCATTATCGAAATTTTTTGAACCACATAAAGAATTCAAAATATTGAGTTCAATTTTATATTGATTTACATTGTTAAACACTTTATCCCAATTGATAAAGTATTCCCATGTTCTATTATTTAAAAGAATTGTTTCCACTAAATAATTAAACACTTCGTTTGGTGTGTTCAATTGGTGTTTGTTATAAAAGTTTATTTGTTTCATTGGTTTAATATTTCATCTCCAATAACTAAAAATTCGGGTATTTTACCCCTCTTATTGGATTTACTATTTATGTTCCTACTACAATAAACTTCAACTACATTGAATTCATTGTAGATTTCTTTAATAAATGGAGATGATGAGTTGGATAGAATTACATTTACCCCTTTGTCATTCAGTTTCTTAAAATAATCTCTTAACCTAATTTGTTCTTTTCTTCCAAAAGAACCACTATATGATGTAAAAGATGAGGTTTCATTCAGAGGGTGATAAGGTGGGTCAAAATAAACTAAATCACCCTTTTCTATTTCTTCAATATTATCAAATTGAGTGTTTCTTATGTTCTCTATTTTTGGTAGAAGAGAAGATAGTTTGTGGAGATTTTCTTCATCAACTATTCTTGGGTTTTTATAATTTCCTTTAGGAACATTGAACAATCCTTTACTATTAACCCTATATAAACCATTAAAACAAGTTCTGTTGAGAAGTATTAAAGATGAGGAACGTACTACTCCTTCATATCTTTCAACTTGATTTTTATCTCTATCTATTCCATTAAACCTATCTCTAATGTGGTAATAATCATACTTATAATAATCCTTCTCTAATTCTTTACAATATTTGATTATTTCATTCGGTGAGGATTTGATGTTTTTATACATCTCAATCAAATCTGTATTTACATCATTGATAATAGAGGTTTCTTTTAATTCAACACCAAAGGTTTTTAGTATATCAAAATACACAGAACCACCTCCAAAAAAAGGTTCTATGTATTTGTTTGGTTTAAGATTTTTATAATATTCTCGTATATCGGGTATTAGTTCTCTCTTACCTCCAACCCATTTTAGAATAGGTTTAACTTCTATATCACCAAACAAATCAAACATCTAATTTTAATTTATTGGTTTCACTCTCTATCCTCTTTTTAGTTAAATTGAAATACTCCTTTTCCAATTCAATTCCAATGTATTTTCTGTTGTTTCTTAAACTTACCACACCAGTAGTTCCACTTCCATTAAACATATCCAAAACAACATCTTCCTCTTGAGTAGAAGAAAGAATCATTCGTTCAATAATTTCTTCTGGTTTTTGAGTTGGGTGTTTCCCAAACTCTTTTTCAACTTTCTTCGGTCTCCCTATTATCCAAACATCCTTCATTTGTTTTCCACCATTTACTTCTTTCATTAAACCATAATCAAAAAAGTGTTTAGATTTTTTCCCTTTTCTAACCCATAGAATAGTTTCTGTTGAATGAGTAAAGAATCTACAAGATAAATTTGGGGGTGGTGATGTTTTTACCCAAGTTATGTTATTCAGAATTCTGAAATCTTCAATACTATCAATGATTGAACCTATTGTATATATGTTGTGGTATGTTCCACTCACCCATAAAGTTCCACCTTCTTTAAGAACTCTATAACTTTCTTCAATCCATTGTAAATTGAAATTATATACTTCATCGAACCCCTTTCTTTTATCCCACTTACCTTTATTTACAGAAACCATTTTACCACTTTTACAAGTGATACCATCATTTGAAAGAAAGTATGGAGGGTCGGTGATTATACAATCGACAGAGTTATCTTCAATCTTAGGTAATACCTTAAAACAATCGTCATTATATAGTTTGATATTTTCTTTTTCCACTCCGTAAAAATAGTTTTTTAAAAACGGAGTTCACAATAAAAAAACTATAATCTGTTTAATTGATATAGTTTGTTCTGTGAACCCTCTCTATACAGAAATACCCCCACCAATATTTGTGAGGGTAATTCCTAATTTTTTTAATCCATTGGAAAGGAGTTAAGGGATAAACCTTTCTCTTCTCTTTCTAATTGTTTCTTAACCTCTTCATTTTGTTTTTCGAGTTCTATACATTCCAATTCATTTTCCATATCTATTTTCATTTTATCTGAAATAGATTTAAGAACTCTTTTCTGATAATCTAAAACTTGTGGATTTACTTTATATTCACCTTCAAATTTGGTTCTCCATTCATTATTGATGAAAATCTTTGTTTCATCATTCATAGTTTTCAAAACCCAATACTTGGGAATGTATCTTTCATCCAATTCCCCATCTTCATTGGAGTGAGATGATGGAATCATAATGTTATCTCTTTCATCTTTATAAGGGTAATTAAACTCTTCTTGAAAATACTCTAACATATCATCTGATTGTTTCCAATACTTACTACTAATTCCATATAAGAGGGGTTCAATAGTTATTTTAATGTAATCAGTTTTGGAATGATATTTTATTGGAAATGAATCATTCCATTGAGAGTTATCATCTTTTAGTTCATTGGTTTGGTATTCTAACACATTCCAACATAGAAAATCATCTAATTTCAACTCACCGAATTCTGATACATTGTTCATTTGGTTTTTTACAATCGTGTAGAACAAATCCTCATTCATGTATTGTTCGGTTAATTCACTCACCTTTTTAGGTAGTTTGAGGAATTTATCCACCACCTTAATAACAGATTTTTGTTCTCCTTGTTCATATTCACAGATTGTATAAATCTCTCTTTTACCTTCATCCATTTCCCATTTTACTGAGAATCCATTTTTAATTCCATCAACATAATTGTAAGATGTGATTGTTCCATAATGGTTGTGTTTTAACACCCCATTAAACAATCCATTTTTAATTTTTCCTTTCCATTCACGATATTCAAAATCACCATGAAGAGTATTATTTACAAAATTTACTTTTACAACTCCATCTGACCCATCCACATCCAAGGATTCAAAATATCTACGAATAAACCCATCTAATTGGTTGTTTTTAAGATTGTATTTTTTCTGATAGGAAGAATAAATAAGTTTCTTGAATTCTGTTTCCTTAATCAACCATTCACCAACTTTTTTATTATCTAAATACTCACCCTTCACATTGTATTTTGTGTTTGAGTATAAACCATTCTTCTTACCATTTTTATATGTGGTGGTTTCGGTTTCTTTTTTCCAATCATGTTTGTAGTAGGTAATACATTCACCATCTTTAACTCCATTTTTGTAAGAAATAGAACTTATAGTTCTATCACCCCATTTATTCTTTTCTTTAACAACACCATTGTAAGGTTCTAAATCACATTTTTCATAAGGAACATACTTTCCATTTTTTAGTTCCATTCTACTTTTAATTATTCCGTAATCCTTTTGTGAAACAACTCTGTATAGTTTTCCTCCCTTGGAATAAAGAACATAGATTGATGAAATATTTTCTTCATCATCAGTATTAACCTCTAATAGGATTTTGGGGAAGATTTCACTTAACAAATTATAATCATCATACCAACGATTATTTTGTGATTTAATATCCATTATATCATCCATTAAGGATTGTTCTTTTACAATTGGAATAAACCATGTTCTTGAATGGGAGGTTTCATTTTTGAATCCTTTTAGAAAACACTTTTCAAAGTGTTCATTCATAACCACATCAAATGGTTTTTGATTTTGAGGTTGGTTATTATTCTTTACCAATCCTCCGTTTTTAATTTCTGATTTTTTCATAAATAATTTGTGTTTTATACCCACTCGGTTTTAGTTAAAATTTGGTTTCTTTATCAAGGTGAAACCTCAACCTTATTACCTATACAAGAAAGTGAATTAAGTGTGGTGGTATCAGATGTATATTTGGTTTATACCACCACTTTATCTTTGTTCAAATTTTTTTATTTCCTCTTCTTCCAAATAATTGATTAAATCTTTATCGTTCTTGATTATCATCTCATAATATCCAATCTCTTTTTCAAACTCTTCATCTTCTTCATCACCACATAATTGTGAGGTTAGATTATCAATCATTTCTTCATACTCTAAAATTTCTTCTTTTAATTCTTTAATTGTTTTACTCATAATCTTAAATTTTAATTCTGATTCCGTTAATCGAGGTGGAATCTTAACCTCATTATTACATACCCAATATACGATTGTATGTATGGTGGTATTTACCTATATTTGAGTGATACCACCACAAATAAATTTGTAAATGAAGAGAAAGAAAGATTATAAAAGTAGAGGTGAGAAGTTCTTCTTAGAATACCTCCCACAAGAAGTGTTTGATTCACTTAAACCAAAGGAAAGAGAGGATTACAAAAAGTATCGAGATAACCATCGATATATGTTCAATGGTAAGAATCAGATTAAACAATGGGAGGAAGAAATATCCAAACTGAGAAAGAAAATCAAGGATAAAAAATCACAGATAAATGGTGATGGTGAGTATAGTGGATGGAAGGAAAAAATGATGATAGGATATCAAGGTGTAGAAAAGTATTCTAAGGATTTTCAGTTTAATATTTCCATTGGTTTTCAAACTCGAACTCCCAAGATTCTGAAAAATCAAAAGGATTTAGAAGAAGGAAAAAGAGGTAGGAAAAAGGATATGAGAGAACAAACCCATTTCAAGGGGAAACTCATAAAACCATCATCGAGGATGGTAATTAGATTAACAAGAACTAAGGATGTTCATAAGAACTTTCATGGTGGAAGTGAAGAGGATGTAAGAATGATGATTGGAAATCTTTACAAAGAAGATTGGAGTAAAGAACCATTAGATATTCTGAAAGATGAGGTTAGAATCCTTTATTCAACTTATACTCGATATCATGTGTTTCATTCAAATTGGAAAGAGTTCATGTTAGGGAAACATTCTTTATCCAATGTAATTGAATGGAGTAAAAAGATGGGTGATAAAAGATACGATTGGTAATAACCTCAACATCAAAAAAGAAAGGGTTATTCAATTAAGAACAACCCTCAGAGTGATAGTTAAGATAGTTTAATTACAAGAATGATTTCTCCCATTTCACCAAATCATCTTTATATACATATTTGTGTTGGGATGAGATTTCCAACATAGGGAAATCCTTAAATTTTTTCCAATTTTTAAGTGTTCTTTCAGTTACACCATACAAGTTTTTTAATTCATCTACTGAATATCTGATTTCATACATAATAGTTCCTTTTAGGTATTAGTTTATTTATATTCTTCTTGTAACCACTCTTCGAATCCTATCTCTCTTTTACCATCTGTGAAGATTATATCATCACAATTAGTTCCTTCTTTTTGAACCCACTTTGGTGGGGTAGATTTATCTTTTTTGATATAGTAATTTTTCTTCTTCTTGAACATCATATATAAATATATACTTCTAAGATTTTCCTATCATTTCTGAACGATTTAGAACTGATATTCCATTCTTTTCAGATGTTTTCCTATCTCCTATTCATATCAAATGAACGAGAGATTACATCCATAAAATCATCCAATTCCTCATCGTTTAGAGTTCTGAATAATTTTCTACGAAGATTATCTACGAGTTTTCTACCTTCTTCATATCCTCTCGAAACATTTACATTTCGGAGTTCATCTAAATCTTCATCTTCTTCATCGTAGTATCCCATCTCTTCTAAGATTTCATCTAAATCAATCTCATCTTCCATCTCTGAATTCAATTCATCGATGAGTTCTTGTAAATCGATTTCATCATCTTCATCTTCTAAATCCTCAATACTATCATTCTGTTTGTGGAATGTTTGTAATATTCTTGATGTTGGTGATACTCGATTATGGTATTTGGTTGGTTCAACCATTGATACCGATTCAGTAAGAGGTTGAGATAACTTTTTTAATCTATCTCTTAATTGATTTCCTTTTAATTGAGTTGTTCTTATCATAGTTTCTTTTTCCCTTTCTGTTTTCATTTTTTAGAGAGGTTGTTCCTCTTTCATATAAGTATCTGTGATACTCTTCTTCATCTAATTCTACATTCTTGAAGAAGTATCCTTCCCTTTCAATACTTGGGTTATAATCATTCCTATTTGAGTAGAGGAAATTTCCATCTGAATCAAATACCCAACTGGAAGAGTTATCATAGTATGATTCCATAGTTCTTAGTTAAATAGTTTAGTATTATTTCACAGAAGGATACACCACACCCTTAGGTGTGGAGGTTGTATTCTTTCACATCGGAAGAACACCACATGAGTATTCACACTATTCCTCACGAATCCATTCTACCTTCATTCTACCGAATGGATATCACCCCCTCCGTTTCAGTATCCCAACTGAGGTGGATTAGAACCGATTTAAGAGAAGATTTTCACTATGGTAAGGGTGTAGTTCAAAAACCCACAGATACTCATCTAATCCATTCTGAATGAGTTTAACGAAGTGGGGTTATCAATCCCAAATCAACCTCATCTGTATATAAGTATTACAGAAATTGAAAAACGATAAAAAAGATGGAAAAAAGTTGAAATGGATATTAGTTCAGAACCTCGATTATAGGTTGGGAAACCTCAACGATATCCTCTCTGTTGATTCGTTCTTCTCTAATCTTACCTTTCTTGTATATTGAATGAACATGATTGTTTTTAAACACACTCCCACGAGGTGTTTTCAATCCTTCTTCGTTGAAGATTTGAGATATCTTTCTATACCCAATAGGGGTTACACTTTTATCTTTATACTCACAAATCCGATTGTATAAATACTCTTGATATTCAGAGTAATTTGAATCCCATAATTTGGTAGTAGTTATTGATATTGAGAATGTTACAAGTAGTGTTCGAGGGTTACAATTTCCGACCCATAACCTCACTCCACCGTTACTGATTTTGCTAAATTTCTTGGCTGATCTACGTTTTTATCTAGCATTACAGCTATATGATAAGAAAGTAATTGCAATGGTATTGTAGTTAACAGAGGTGTTAACGCTTCTTCTGTATCAGGAATTTCAATAACGTGGTCTGCAATCTCTTTTACTGTAACGTCTCCTTCTGTAACAATTGCGATAATTTTACCACTTCTTGATTTAATTTCTTGAATATTACTCACCACTTTTTCGTAATGCCCTTTATTTGTTGCTATTACAAATATTGGCATGTTTTCATCAATTAAAGCAATAGGACCGTGTTTCATTTCTGCCGCAGGATATCCTTCAGCATGGATATAAGAAATTTCCTTAAGCTTTAACGCTCCTTCTAATGCAACAGGAAAGTTAAATCCCCTTCCTAGGTATAAACAGTTTTTTGCATCCTTATATACTGAAGCAATTTCTTTTACTTTATTATCTATTTGTAAAAGCTTTTCCACTTTTGATGGAATTAACTGCATCTTTTGCAAATACATATGGAAAGCAGAGTTGGAAAGTGTTCCTTTTGCTTTGGCTAATTTTAAAGCAATTAACGATAGTACTGTTATTTGTGTTGTAAATGCTTTAGTAGAAGCAACTCCAATCTCAGGCCCTGCATGAGTATAAGCACCTGCGTGTGTTTCTCTTGCAATAGAAGATCCTACAACATTACATACCCCAAAAACAAAAGCTCCTTTAGATTTTGCTAATTTAATAGCAGCTAAAGTATCAGCTGTTTCACCAGATTGAGAAATAGCAATTACGACATCTTTAGGTGTAATAATAGGGTTTCTATATCTAAACTCAGAAGCATATTCTACTTCAACTGGAACTCTAGCCATGTCTTCAAACAAATATTCTCCAACAAGACCAGCGTGCCAAGAAGTACCACAAGCGACAATAATAATTCTATCGGCGTTCATAAACTTCTCGATATTATCATCTACTCCGGCCATCTTAATAATTCCTTCATCAGCTAACATTCTTCCTCTGTAGGTATCAATAATTGCCTTTGGTTGTTCATGAATTTCTTTTAGCATGAAGTGATCATATCCTCCTTTTTCAATTTGCTCTAAACTTAGTTGAAGTTCTTGAATATTCGCATCAACTAAAGAATCATCCATGATTTTTCTAACTTTTACTTCTTTCCCTAGTTTGATGATTGCCATCTCTTCATCTTCTAAATAAATGGCGTCTTTAGTAAATTCAATAAAAGGGGAGGCATCAGAAGCAACAAAAAATTCGCCAAGGTCTTTGCCAACACCAATAGCAATTGGACTTCCTAATCTTGCAACAATAATTTCGTTGGGTTTAGTTTTATCAAAAACTGCAATTGCATAGGCCCCTATTACTTGAGTAAGTGCTATTTGAACTGCTTTTCCCAACTTACATCCTTCTTGTTTTTTGACTTCTTCAATTAGGTTTACAAGAACTTCAGTGTCGGTATCACTCTGAAAAGTGTAACCTCTTGTGATAAGTTCTTTTTTTATTGTATCATAATTTTCTATGATTCCGTTATGAACTATGACAAGATCTCCTGATTCAGAAAAGTGTGGGTGAGAATTTATATCATTTGGCACTCCATGAGTAGCCCAACGTGTATGACCCATTCCTATATTCCCTTCTTGTCTATACGTTTCTTTATTTGTGATTTCTTCTAAATCTGATACTTTTCCTTTAGTTTTTGACAGATGCATTTGATCTCCATCAAACATCATAACTCCGGCACTATCATATCCTCTATATTCTAGTCTTTTCAGACCGTTTATAACAATAGGATAGGCTTTTCTATGGCCAATATAACCTGTTATTCCACACATAGCTTATTTAAATATTGGTTAGTTATTTTGTTGAGTCTTCTTTGAATATGATATCTTCAAAGTGGCTCTTCTCGTTCCATTAATTGGTTGTTGATCATAAAGCATCACTGCTTTAGGATTCCAATTATATGTTGGAATTATCGTATCTACTGGATTTACCGGTAAATCTGATGGGTTAATTACTTTTAATCCTAACAAAGGTAAGTAATCTATATCTCCTGAAACTAGTTCTGAAATATAATCAGTTATCTTAAATGTATATTTATCTGGTCGTTTATCGCTATCTAAACTTAGATCACCACTTACAGCATCTTCACCTTCTGTAACATAATCTAAAACTTGACTTGGATTAGGCTCATTGTTATTTACTCCGTCTTTGTAGACAAATAATCTAAAAGGAGTAGCGATTGTATCAAATCTAACAATGTTTTGGTTTACATACAATGTTAGTGTAGCATCATTAATCAACCATTCTTTTGTTCTTAAGGCTTCTAATTGGTCTGCAATTCCATTGTTGTCATTATCATCTCCTAAAACTTTAATCTGCGCCATGGTACCAGCGGCTCCTTGTATAGGGAAATTTCCAAATTGAGGAGCATTTCCAGCAGTCATCTTATACTGATTGTTTCTAACACCATCTAAAAGGTAACTGTCGGATTTTTTTATTGTATCTATCACTGTAGTTCCAGACTTTAATACTGTATTTGTGTAAAATATTTGTATTGCTGGCCTAAGGTTTGGATTGTTAAAATTAAAAGAAACCAAGGATCCATCATTTCCTTCTGCTTGAATTTTTATCCCTCTAAAGTAGTTGTTAAAGGCATCTTGAGACGAAAAGTTATCTGTCTCATATTGGTCAAAGAACCATTGCTTAATGAGCTCTTTCTTTAATGGAATGCTTAAGAAAGGAACGTTGTTACTAAGTGTAAACGTTTCTGTTTCGTAAGGAATACCATTGCTTAGCTTTCTAATAACAGTTTGCACTGTATCTGTAGCCATAGGAACAAGTGGTGCATCAGCAAAAACATTCATTTGTGTTGGATCCAAATCATACGTTTCATCTGATTGAAAACTGTTTTGTTGCGATGGATCTTGAGGATCTAATGTATTTAAGAAAGAGTTAAGTCTATAAACATTTAATTGAGACGGTACTCCCACATTTCCAATAATTGAATCAAGTCTATATTCCGTTAATCCGTTTTCTATCCCTATAGCACTTGCTTGATAAGGTAGTGTTAAAAACACGGTGTCTATCGTAGTTACAACAGTAGTATCTGCACCATATTCATTATCAACAAGTGTTAAATCATTTGTGATTTGAAGTTGAGAAATAATAGATGCTTCTATTTTCTCATAATCACTATTGTTATATACTCCTAATAAGTATTGCCCTAAAACGCCCCCGATTTCAATTCCGTCAGCACGAACTCTTTCAATATCTTTACCAGATATTTCAATTTGTATTAGGGTATCTCCAGTGGTAAATTCACTATTGGTTACAATAGAAGTTCCTATATCAGTAAAATCTTCTTCACATGAGATAATAATACTAAGGAAAAATGCCATTACGCTTACGTAAAGAAATGGTCTTGTATATTTTTTTAACATAACTACTCTAAATTATTCTTGAGAAACTACTTCTCTATAAAAGTTTAAGTAAGGTTCAAATGAGTCTTCACTCTGATATGAAAGAACTGGTAATTGATTGTCATTAATTGTTTCTGTTAACTCCTTTGGAAGTGTTTCGCTTCCCAAGACAATTGCATCTGAGTTATCTACAGCACTTTTAATGATGTTAGTGTAGTTGGGTTTTTCTAGTATGTTGATTTTTGAATCTGAGATTTTATCAAATTTTACTTTTTCAGCTAGCTCCTCGTTTAACGTTCCTTCAAAATCTTTATTATAAACAGAAGTCACTATTTTACTTTCAGCAAATAATGGTTCTTCGCTATAATATTCTTTCAAATAAAGCGGCAATAATGATGCCATCCAACCATGAACATGAATGATATCTGGAGCCCAGTTTAATTTTTTAACAGTTTCTACAACTCCTTTGGCAAAAAAGATAGCTCTTTCATCATTATCAGAGAACAATTGGTCATCTTCATCTGTAAAAATTGCTTTTCTTTTAAAGTACTCATCGTTATCAATAAAGTAGACTTGCATTCTTTCTTTTGGAATTGAAGCAACTTTAATAATCAGCGGCATATCCATATCATTGATTATCAAGTTCATTCCAGACAGTCTAATTACCTCATGTAATTGATGTCTTCTTTCATTAATTACTCCAAAACGAGGCATAAAAATCCTAGTTTGAACGCCGTTTCCGTGAGCTTTTTTTGCAACATTAAATGCAGTAGATGCTATTTCTGTTTCTGGTAAGTAAGGAACAACCTCCGAAGAAACATATAATATTCTCTTATCTTTCATTAAACCTAAGGCTTTATATAAGTTTGCAAAACTACGAATTATTATGCAAAATCCATGTTAAAATGCTAAGTTTGCAGTGATTTACAGCAATACATCATGAAGGTTTTTAAAACCAAGAAAGATCTAAAAACATATTTTAGCAATCTTATTCCCAAGAAAAGTAAAATAGGATTTGTTCCTACAATGGGAGCTTTACACAAGGGTCACCTTTCTTTAATTAGAACTTCATTAAAAGAAAACAGCGTTACTGTTGCTAGTATTTTTGTAAACCCCACTCAGTTTGACAAAAAAGAAGATCTTGAAAAATACCCCAGAACAACAGAGCGAGATTTACAATTATTAAAGGACGTAGGTTGCCATGTTGTTTTCCTTCCTTCAGTTGAAGAAATCTACAATCAAAACGTTTCTTCAGAAAGGTTTGACTTTGATGGCTTAGAAAACGAAATGGAAGGAAAATTTAGAGGTGGACATTTTGATGGTGTGGGAACTATTGTAAAAACTCTTTTTGAGATCGTTTCTCCAAATAACGCTTATTTTGGAGAAAAAGATTTTCAACAACTACAGATCATTAAAAAGATGGTTGTTAAAAACCACATGAATGTTCATGTTATTGGATGTCCAATTTACCGTGAAACAAATGGCCTAGCAATGAGTTCAAGAAATGAACGCTTGTCTATTGAGCAAAGAAAAGAAGCTTCAATTATTTACTCTACCTTACTAGAAGTAAAAGAAAAAATAAAGGTGTTTTCTGTAAAAGAAGTTAACAATTGGGTAATTTCTCATTTTAAAAAACATCCATTATTTGAATTAGAATACTTTACAATTGCTGATGAAGAAACACTAAAAAATGTTTCTGAAATTTCTCCAGATAAAAAGTATAGAGCCTTTATTGCTGTTTATGCAGATTCTATTCGATTGATTGACAATCTATCTCTAAATAATTAACATCTTTTTTGAACTCATTATTCTCTTTTAAAATTTAAAAAAGTAGTACTTTTGCCCCATGTTAGTACAAGTAGTGAAATCTAAAATCCACCGAGTTAAAGTAACAGGTGCAGATTTAAATTATATTGGAAGCATTACCATTGATGAAGATTTAATGGATGCTGCAAATATTATTGAAGGAGAACGTGTACAAGTAGTCAATAATGACAATGGGGAAAGACTAGAAACCTATGTAATTCCTGGCCCTAGAGCAAGTGGCGAAATCACATTAAACGGAGCTGCCGCAAGACGTGTTGCTGTTGGGGATGTGCTGATACTAATTACATATGCCTTTATGGATATAGAAAAGGCTAAAACATTTAAACCCGCACTCGTTTTTCCTAACGAAGCTACCAATACCTTAACTTAATTTTGAATCCAATTATAAAAAAAGCATTACAAATTATTATTCCCTTTGGCTTTGGAGGGTTCTTAGTCTGGTATTCACTTTCAGACATTGATTTGAATAAATTATTAGACGATTTTAAAAATGCAAATTACTGGTGGATTGGATTAAGTTTACTATTTGGGATATTAAGTCATATTTCGAGAGCATACAGATGGAGTTTTATGCTTGAGCCTATGGGATACAACCCTAAGCTTACCAATAATGTTTTAGCAGTTTTAGTTGGTTACCTGGTAAACTACACTATTCCTAGAGCAGGTGAAGCTTCTAGAGCTATTGTGTTAACAAATTACGAGAAGATTCCTTTTGAAAAAAGCTTTGGAACTATTGTAGCTGAGAGAATTGCTGATCTTTTAATGCTTTTCGTGATAATTATTATCACTCTGTTTCTTCAGTTTGATTTCATTTGGGAGTTGCTAACTAAAAACTTCGATCCTATAAAAATTGGAGTTATTATAGGCGGATTACTTATTGCTTTTACATTCTTTGTTTTTTATATCAAAAAAGCAAAATCTGGTATCGGATTAAAAATCAAGAACTTTGCTTCTGGACTTATTGAGGGAATGATGAGCATTTTTAAGATGAAGAAAAAATGGTCTTTTATTTTCCATACTGTTTTCATCTGGATAATGTACATTCTTATGTTTTGGGTGGTTACTTTTTCTATTGAAGGATTATCGGTTCCTTTAGGTGCCATTTTAGTTGGATTTATAGCCGGAGCTTTTAGTATTGCTGTCACTCCAGGAGGAATAGGCTCTTATCCCCTTTCTGTTGCTGCTGCCTTTGTTTTGTTTGGTGTTGCAGAAGGACCTAGTGAATCTTTTGGTTGGATTATGTGGAGTTCGCAAACAGCTATGGTAATTTTCTTTGGAGGTCTTTCATTTTTAGCTCTTCCCATTTACAACAAACAAAAGTAATTTTCTTTTCTTTGTGAAAACCTTTTTTTAATGGCTAAGGCTAAAACTACTTTTTTTTGTCAAAATTGTGGTACTCAACATGCAAAATGGATGGGTCAATGCAACACGTGTAATGAATGGAATACAATTGTTGAGGAAGTTATTCAAAAGGAAGTAGCTAGAGAGTGGAAACAGTCTACTACAGCTAAATCTGTTTCTAAGCCTTTAAAAATTGATCAAATTGAACTGAATCCTGAGGAAAGAATCTCAACCAACAACAATGAATTAGATACTGTTTTGGGAGGTGGTTTTGTAAAAGGTTCTGTAAATCTTTTAGGTGGTGAACCAGGTATTGGGAAATCTACTTTATCCTTGCAAATTGCTTTAGCTATAGATCAGAAAGTTCTTTATGTTTCGGGAGAAGAAAGTCAGTCTCAAATAAAAATGAGAGCTGAAAGACTTCATGGAAAATCTTCAGAATGTCTTGTTTTAACAGAAACAAATACTCAAAATATTTTTAAACACATTGAGGAAATAGAACCCGAAATTTTAGTAATAGACTCTATACAAACTCTTCATACAAATTCTATTGAGGCATCACCAGGAAGTATTTCTCAAATAAGAGAAACAGCCGCTGAATTAATCAAATACGCTAAAGAAACCTCAACCCCAGTTTTATTAATTGGGCATATTAATAAAGAAGGGCAAATTGCTGGGCCTAAAATTCTAGAGCATATGGTAGATGTAGTTTTACAGTTTGAAGGAGATAGAAACCATACATATCGAATTTTACGTTCTCAAAAGAACAGGTTTGGATCTACTGCAGAATTGGGAATTTATGAAATGTTATCTGATGGTTTACGTGAGGTTTCTAACCCTTCTGAAATCTTAATTTCTAAAAAAGATGCCGATTTGAGCGGCACTGCAATTGCTTGTACCCTAGAAGGCATTCGTCCTTTGATGATTGAAATTCAAGCTTTAGTTAGTTCTGCAGTTTATGGAACTCCTCAAAGAACTACCACAGGTTACAACTTGAAACGATTGCATATGCTTTTGGCTGTTTTGGAAAAAAGAGCTGGATTTAAATTAGGCGCCAAAGATGTTTTTTTAAATGTCACAGGTGGAATTTCTGTAGATGACCCTGCAATTGACCTAGCTGTAGTGGCATCTATCTTATCTTCAAATAAAGATATTGCCATATCTCCTGATGTTTGTTTCGCTGCCGAAATTGGTTTGGCAGGAGAAATTAGACCTGTTTCAAAAATAGATCAACGAATTACCGAAGCTAAAAAGCTTGGCTATAAAACATTTGTTACTTCAAAATACAATAAGATTACTACTAAAAATGAAGGTATAAAACTTATTTTAGTGGGAAAAATAGATGAAGTCTTTGCAACTTTATTTGCTTAAAGTTCTCCAATTTCAGACCATAAAAAAAGCCGAGCGAATGCTCGGCTTTTTTTATTTTTATAAGACTTCTTATTTCTTATTAGCCTCTTTAATATATTTTTCTAAAGCCATTGTCATAGAAGGTGTCTCTGGTGTTGGTGCGGTAATATTGCACTTCAATCCAGCTTCAGTTGCAGCTCTTACAGTTGAGTTTCCAAAAACTGCTATTCTAGTATTGTTTTGTTTGAAGTCTGGGAAGTTCTTAAACAAAGAATCTATTCCAGATGGACTAAAGAATACTAAAATGTCGTAAAACACATCTTCTAAATCAGACAAATCGCTTACAACAGTCTTGTATAAGATTGCTCTTTTCCAGTTTACACCTAACGCTTCTAATTCAGCAGGGATTAAAGGTTTAAGCTTATCTGAAGATGGTAATAAGAATTTTTCATCTTTGTGCTTCTTTATAAGTTTAGATAACTCAGGAAAAGTTCTATTTCCAACATAAATCTTACGCTTTCTGTATACTACATATTTTTGCAAGTAATAAGCAACTGCTTCAGACTGACAAAAATACTTCATTGTATCAGGTACTTTAAAACGCATTTCTTCCGCAATTCTAAAGAAGTGGTCTACAGCATTTCTACTTGTTAAAATAATTGCTGTGAATTGAGACAAATCTATTTTTTGAACTCTAACTTCTTTAGAGGTCACCCCTTCTACGTGAATAAAAGATCTAAAATCAATCTTCACTTTTTGTTTCTCAGACAGCTCGAAATACGGGGATGTTTCTGTCTTGGGAGCTGGTTGAGAAACCAATATAGTTTTCACTTTCATAATCTACTTCTTCTTTATTTAAAATATCAATTTAAACAAAATCAATAGCGGTGCTATTTCGAAGCTGCAAATGTACAAAATAAAATAAAACAACTCTTTAATTATCAGGTTTTTGTTATTTGCCAAAATTAAAACGAATCTTATGGCAAATAATAAAATGACACCTGATAAAAGGAGATTAATACTCCTAAGTCCATAGAAATAGAATACATTTAAAAAGAATAGCCCTATAGAAATGGAATACAAATAGCTCCTTTTGTATAAAAAGAAATATCCTAAAAGCTCTTTAATCGCCAAAAGTTTCATTAAAACTGACTCTAAAAAAACCCTTCCCAACATATAAATCAGAACATATGATGAGATTTTGGTGTATTCTAAAAAGTTATACTGAACATTTTTTTGATAATGTATTAGCAAAAAATAAAGCGTAAGAGATAAGCTTAAAAATGAAAAAACCACAAATGCAGTTTCGAATAAAGAAAAGGTTGCTTTTTTTTCTTGAGATTTAATTTCAATAAATCCTTTGTTGAAGATAGACAATGCATAGCCTTTTGTTTTTTCTGCATTAAAAAGCTTTAATAAAAACATGAGTATTAAAGAGAACACAAATAATAGGGTTACCCAATTGTTAGATAGTAATTCTCTTTCTACAGCTTGCATTTTCTTATTTCTCTAAAACTCGTCCTTCTAGTTTGTTTGTAAACTTTTCATTGTCAACAATCACTTTTCCATTAATGACACTATAAATTAATCCCTCAGAAAACTGAAACGAATCTATATAGTTTGCCTTGTCTTTAAAGTTTTGCGGGTCAAAAATAATAATATCTGCAAAGAAACCTTCTTTTAATTTTCCACGATTTTTAATCTTAAAAATCTCAGCGGTTTTAGCACTACTATTATTGATAAATGTTACAATGTCAATTTGTTTTTCTTCCTTAACATATTTATGATACTTTCTAGGAAATGATCCATACTTTCTTGGGTGTCCTGTGTTTCCATCGGAACCTGTTACTACCCAAGATTGCTTCATAAAAATGGCGATATCTTTTTGATTCATATTAAAAGAAGCAACTCGTATATAACCTGTTTGCAGCGTTTCAAAAACAGCTTCTTCTGGAGACACTTTAAGCATTTCAGAAACTTCAAGAATATTTTTCCCTACGTATTTAGGTTCTTCTGATTTAACTATCAATAGTTTGTCGGGGCCGCCTCTTCGTTTGATATTCTTCTTTGTCTCTTCTAAAATTCGTTTTTTCAAATTAGGATTCTTGTATCTTATAAAAAGTGAATCTTTTCCGCCGCTTTCTGCCCAGCGAGGTACTACTGCAGATTTCAATCCTGTTGCTGATGCATCATATGGATATTGGTTGGCTGAAACTTGAATACCTTTCTTATGAGATTCTTCAATCATTTTGACAATTTTTTCACTTTCATTCCAAACATCAACGCCAAGGCATTTAATATGTGAAATATGAATGGGTAGCTTGGCTTCTTCTCCAATTTTAATCGCTTCTTCAACAGCTTTAATAAGTCCTACTGTATAAGAACTTTCATCTCGTAAATGTGTGTCGTAAATTCCGTCGTTAGCCGCTATAATTTTTGCCAAAGAGATAACTTCTTCAGTATTTGAATAACTTCCCGGTGAATAGAAAAGACCCGTAGACATTCCAAAAGCACCATCTTCCATTTCTTTTTGCATTAAGTCTTGCATTTTCTTAATCTCTTCATTGGTGGCTTTTCTGTCTACTTTACCAATCACCTCTTCTCGTATAGTACCATGGCCAACCAACTGAACGACATTGGTTCCTATACCATGCTTTTTATAGAGATTAGAGTATTTTGATATGGGATAAAAACTATCACCGTCATTCCCTACAACCACAGTTGTAATTCCTTGAAATACAAAAGGCTTGTTGTGAGATTTTTCTGGATCTTTTAATTCTCTGTCTGCATGAGTATGAGGATCTATAAATCCCGGACTTACAATCAATCCTTGGGCATCTATCATTCTTTTAGCGTCAATCTGAACTTGTTTGTCATTTCCAACAAAAACAATTTTATCGTCTTTAATTGCTATCGAATGTTTTGAGCTAGTTTTATCAAAACCATTATAAACGGTACCGTTTACAATTAAAATATCTGCCTCAATATTTTTTTTAGAACATGAGCTAATTATTATCAGTAGCAGAAGTGATATAAAAGATTTTAGTTTCATTTATTGATGTCTGACTTATTCAATATTTTCATCATTTCTTCTGCAGTAACTTTTCCTACTACTTTTATTTGATCTCTTGGAGTTGCGTCTCCTATTTCATAAGTAATCCCAACCGCTTTTTGACCATATAAAAACCATCCTTTTGATACTGGTTTTGTACTATTTCCTGGAGCTTCGTTTACTTTATAGTTTGGAATTGAAGCTTCTAGCGCAACAAACCAATCATCTATAAAATTTGGAAAAGTTGTAGTTTCTCTTTCTTTGTTTGTGTAAAAAATATCGTACCAAGTAGAATGGAAATCTAGCCCTAAAACAATTTTACTTTTGTTTTCTTTTGCTTCACTTGTTATCAATTTAACAATTTGTCGAATCTCTGGTTGATTGTATTTAGACCAATCTCTATTGGTGTCTACTCCTCCAGCATTATGTCTCCAATGTCCTAAGTCTACTCCATCTGGATTTACTATTGGAAAGGCCAAAACTCTATACTTGTTTAAAAACTCGTTTGTTAACTCATTTTCTTCCAAGATGGTTTTTAAAAACTCTTGAAAAGCAAAAAACCCAGTGACTTCTGGCGGATGCTGCCTTGTTAATAATACAATAATGGGCTTTTCTTTTTTCTCTCCTTTGTAAATATCTAGCACAGGTAAATTTCTTCCTAATGTTGATTTCCCAGCACTTTTTAAATGAACATCATTCTTGTTTTCTATCGCTTTCTTATACCATTTTTCAGTATCCTTGGAGGTAACTACTTCCTGAGCAGCGACCAAAGTAGTATCGTTAGAAATAGGTAACTTAACCGTAACAATCTTGTCTTTCTCATACACGAAATTACTATCGAGTTTTACCCAAGAAGAACCATTTGTTTTCAGTTTTGGTGTATATCTATGGTTAAATTCTTCAGGATAATCAAACTGGATATAAATATCTTTAGGTTCTTTAGACCAAATTTTAAATGCGTAATAAGCACTATTGTTGATGGGCGTGTTCTCAGGTTTTATATAGGCTTTAATTGTACTATCGTTAAGTTGTTCAAAACCATTTAATCTTGCTCCGTCAAATTTGTTTGATGCAAAAACTCCTAAGCTTTCAATGGTATACACCTTCTTAACTTGTTCAACAAGTTTTTTGTTTGTGGTATCAACTGGTGTTTTGAAAGGCACTTCTTTAACCCGATCGCAAGCAGCAACTGATAGTATTAATGCAAAAATGGCTAAACTGGACTTTTTTATTAGACGCTTCATAGTTGGTTAGAAATTTAACTCTAAATATAGAGTTTTATTCATTACTAAATTCATTTACTTGACTTTTGGTCTCTATTTAATAGTATAGAAAAAGCTCTTTTTAACAGATTCTATTAACACAATATTAGTAATAAAATAATGTATATTTGCTGCTATACTTTCGCCTTTTATGTCAGATGTATTAGTTATTATTCCTACTTATAATGAGAAAGAAAATATTGAGCTCATTATCAATGCTGTTTTCGACCAAGAAAAAGATTTTCACGTTTTAGTAGTAGATGATAATTCTCCTGATGGAACTGCTCAGATTGTAAAATCGCTTATGCAACAATACCCTAACAGCCTTTTTATTGAAGAACGATCTGGTAAGAACGGTTTAGGAACTGCTTATATTCACGGATTTAAATGGGCTTTGGCTAAAGGATATAAGTACATCATTGAAATGGATGCTGATTTTTCGCATAATCCTAAAGATTTAATTCGATTATACAACGCGTGTTCTATAGACGGCGCTGATGTTTCTGTTGGATCTAGGTATTCTCAAGGAGTAAATGTGGTTAATTGGCCTATGAAGAGAGTGTTGCTTTCTTATTTTGCGTCAAAATATGTGCGTTTTATTACTGGAATTCCTGTTCATGATACAACTGCTGGATTTGTTTGTTATAAAAAGAAAGTATTAGAAACCATCCAATTGGATAAAATTCGATTTGTTGGATATGCTTTTCAAATTGAAATGAAATTCAAGTCTTGGAAACATAAATTTACTATTAAAGAAGTCTCTGTAGTTTTTACAGACAGAACAAAAGGAGAATCAAAAATGAGTGGAGGAATTGTTTATGAAGCTCTTTTTGGTGTGATAAAAATGCGATTAAAAGGATTGCGATGAATTCGTACTTGATAAAAAATGCCAAAATAGTTAATGAGGGCAATACAATTAATGGTGATGTACTTATTAGCAATGGAATTATACAAAAAATTGGAGCTTCTATTGAAGACCTTTCTGTAAAAAACATAGATGCTAACGGAAGTTATTTAATTCCTGGACTTATTGATGATCAAGTTCATTTTAGAGAACCTGGTTTAACACATAAAGCAAATATTGCCACAGAAAGTAGAGCTGCTGTTGCAGGAGGAATTACTACGTTTATAGAAATGCCTAACACTGTTCCGCAAGCCACAACTCAAAAATTATTACAAGACAAATTTGATGTTGCGGAGAAAACTTCTTACGCTAACTATTCGTTTATGTTTGGAGGAACAAACAACAACTTAGAGGAACTCTTAAAAACAGATCCTAAAACAGTGGCTGGAATTAAGTTATTCTTAGGCTCATCAACAGGGAATATGCTGATTGACGACCCTGAGGTTCTAGAAAAAATCTTTACTTCTACAAAACTTATTATTTCCGTTCATTGTGAAGATGAGGCCACTATTAGAAACAATACCGATCATTATAAATCTATCTACGGAGATGATATTCCTATTGAACTGCATCCTACTATCCGCAGTGAAGAGGCTTGTTATTTATCTTCTTCAAGAGCTATAGAATTGGCTAAAAAAACAGGAGCAAGATTGCATGTTTTTCATTTATCTACAGCAAAAGAAACTGAGCTGTTTAGAAATGATATTCCTTTAGAGGAAAAACAAATAACTGCTGAGGTTTGTGTACATCACCTTTGGTTTTCTGATGAAGATTACAAAGAAAAAGGCACTCATATTAAGTGGAACCCTGCTGTAAAAAAAGCATCAGATCGAGAAGGTTTGTGGAAAGCTCTTTTGGATGATCGATTGGACATTATTGCTACAGATCATGCGCCTCATACAATAGAAGAAAAAGCAAATTCTTATACCAAAGCACCAAGCGGTGGCCCTTTAGTACAACATGCTTTACTCGCTCTGTCTGAAAAGGTAAAAGAAGGTGTTTTATCTATAGAAAAATTGGTGGAAAAAGCTTGTCATAATCCAGCTAAAATCTTTCAAATAGAAAAAAGAGGTTTTATCAAAGAAGGGTATTATGCAGATCTAGTTTTGCTAGATGATAACAGACCTCAAACCGTTTCTAAGGAAAATATTTTATATAAATGTGGATGGTCTCCGTTTGAAGGAACTACTTTTTCTTCTAGCGTTACGCATACATTTGTCAATGGCGTTTTGATGTATAATGAAGGGGTTTTCAACGATGATATAAAAGGAAAACGAATTACTTTTAACAGATAAAATGAAAAAGGTTTTTGGAATCTTAATGACGATGGTTTTTTTCTTGTCTTGCACAAGTAACACTATCTATGAAAAGCCAAAAGACCTGATTCCGAAAGACTCTATGATACTGTTGTTAAAAGACTTATACATTGCTAATGCTGCAAGATCTAATAAAAACAACAATCTGCAACGAAAGGTTAATTACACTCCTTTAGTGTATCAAAAATATGGGATTGACAGTTCCCGTTTTCAGCGTAGTAATTTTTATTATACTTCTAAAATTGATGTGTACGAACCCATGCTAAAAAGTGTGGTTGCTTCTTTAGAAGAAGATCGATCTGTATATGCTGAAATCAAAAAAAGGAGAGATTCTATTAAACAAGATTCTATTAAAAAGTCTCGAAAAAAGTTGTTGAAAATGATTCCTGAAAAAGACGTAATTCAGCAACCAAAAAGTAAAAACTAAATCGCTATTGTCTTAAGAATATTGTTTGCAAATTCTACCAATAGCCATATCTATCTCTTCAAAATTAAAGTTGATTGCTTTTTTAATTTTTTCAGAACTATAATATGTTTTATCGTTAAGCGATCTTGCAGAACTTTTACTCATTCTTGATTTTCTAATTCCTAATTTAGAAATAAGCCATTCTACTCTCCAAAATATTTCTGCTTGCCAAGGTTTTACCAAATAACTAGGGCGTTTTTTTTCAAAACTATCAGCGATACAGAACAGTACTTCTTTAAAACTTTTGTTTTCTGAAACTAGAATAAATCGTTGGTTCTTTACATCGCTTTCCATCAAACCAATCATTGCTTTCACTACATCTTGATTGCTTACAAATCCAGAAACTCCGTTCGAATAAAATTTGAACCCATTAAAAACATTAGAAAACAATTCTCCTGATCCAGCATTCCAAAATCCGCTTCCTAAAATTACTCCTGGGTTTACAATTACAACATCTACACCTTCTTGACTGGCGCGCCAAACTTCCATTTCTGCGCCATACTTTGTAATTGCATAACCATGATTGTTCTCGTTCCCATTCCATTCGTTTTCTTCGTCTGTAATTTCTTTTTTAGGATCATCGCCAATAGCAGCAATAGAGCTTACATAGCATAGTTTTTGAACTCCTGAATCAATAGATAGATTTGCAACAATTGCAGTACCGTGAATGTTAATTTTTCTCATTTCTATATAATCTTCTGGATTAAAAGAAACAAGAGCTGCACAATGATATACATGTGTAATTCCTTCAAACAAAGGAATCATAGAAGGAACATCTGTGATGTCGGCTTTTCGCCAATCAATTTTAGAAAAACATTCATCGACTTGAGAAGTGTAATAGGAGAATACTTTTTTAACAGCTTCAAACTTTTGTTCTGTTCTATAAATAGCTCTAATTGCATCATTTTTTTGACTTAAATGATACAACAAATGAGCGCCAACCATTCCTGTTCCTCCTGTAACTAAAATCATGATACGAAGTTAGTTTATTTACACTAGAAATGTATCTTTGCTTTTTAATAAAAGAAGACGATGATAAATTTTGTTGAAGAACTGAAATGGCGTGGATTATTACATGATATCATGCCTGAGACTGAAGAATATTTATTAGAAAATAAAACGGCAGGTTATATTGGGTTTGATCCTACAGCCGATTCTTTACACATTGGTAGTTTAGTTCAGATTTTAATCTTAAAGCATTTCCAAAGAGCGGGTCATAAACCTATTGCTTTGGTAGGAGGTGCTACAGGAATGGTAGGTGATCCTTCTGGAAAATCTGCTGAAAGAAATTTATTAGATGAAGAAACTCTTTTAAAGAATGTTGAGGGAGTAAAAGGTCAATTAGCTCGTTTTTTAGATTTTGATGATGCTTCTGAAAACCCTGCTGAATTGGTGAACAATTATGATTGGATGAAAGATATTTCATTAATCGATTTTGTTCGTGATACAGGAAAGCATATCACCGTTAATTATATGATGGCTAAAGATTCTGTAAAAAAACGTTTGGGATCAGAATCCAAAGAAGGAATGAGCTTTACAGAATTTACTTATCAATTATTTCAAGGTTATGATTTCTATCATTTGTATAAAGAAATGAATTGTAAGATTCAAATGGGTGGTTCTGATCAGTGGGGAAATATTACTACAGGAACAGAGCTTATTCGTAGAAAAGCTCAAGGAAAAGCTTATGCTATTACAGTTCCTTTGGTAACGAAAGCAGACGGAACGAAATTTGGGAAGACTGAGGGTGGAAATGTTTGGCTGGATGCGAAGAGAACTTCTCCTTATAAATTTTATCAGTACTGGCTGAACTCTTCGGATGAAGATTCTGAGAAATATATCAAGATCTTTACTTTTTTAGATAGAGAAACCATTGATGCATTGATTACAGAGCACAAAGAAGCTCCACATTTACGTTTGTTGCAAAAGAAAATTGGTGAAGAAGTAACAGTCATGACTCATGGACAGGAAGCGTATGAGAATGCAATCAAAGCTTCTAATATTTTGTTTGGAAAATCTACTGCCGACGATTTAAAATCTTTGGATGAGCAAACTTTTTTAGATGTGTTTGATGGAGTTCCTCAAGCAAGTGTTTCGCAAGAAGATATTGATAATGGTTTGGACATGATTGGAGCTTTGGCGGCTAAGACTGGCTTCTTAAAGTCGAATGGTGATGCACGAAGGGCTTTGAAAGAAAACTCCATTTCAGTAAACAAAGAAAAGGTACAAGAAGATTTTAAAATTACTTCTGAAAACCTAATTGCCAACAAATATGTTTTGTTGCAAAGAGGGAAGAAAAATTATTTTTTAATAAAAGTAGAATAAAAAACCAGCTTTAAAGCTGGTTTTTTTATTGATTCAAAATCAACTTTTGTCCTACTCGTAAAACGCTGTTTCTTCTAATAGAATTTGTTTTACATAAGCTGGCAATAGAAACATTGTATTTATAAGAAATCTTAGACAGTGTATCTCCTCTTTTTACCACATAAATTTTGTTTTGAATTTTTTCACTTTCTTTGGCTTCTTGATAGGTTGTACAAATTTCTCCTTTTGTTTTCCTTTTAGAACTATGAAGATATGGAGTTGTCCATTTTTCTGTAACCCAGATTTCTTTTCCTCTAACCGAATTTTCTTTATTGAATTGAAATAAGTATTCTGGATTTATGTAAACTCCTCTGTAACGAGCAACTAAATGTAAATGACTTCCTCTTGCATTTCCTGTTCTCCCGCCTTTTCCTATAACTTGTCCTTTTTTGACTATCTGATTTGGTTTTACCAATTGTTTAGATAAGTGTGAGTATATTGTTTCTAATCCGTTGTCATGTCTTATAACAACTGTTTGACCATGGCCTAAAACGTATTTCACATATCTAACTTTTCCATCAAACATTGCCATTACTTTATCTCCGGTGATTAAATCGATGTCAATTCCTCTGTGAGGTTTTCCTCTTCTCCAACCGTAACGAGAAGTAATTACTTTTTTTCTTTTAATTGGTGAGGCATAAACAGTATCTTCAAAAGTGATTTTAAAAGGGTATTTGTGAATCACTTTTTTAAAAGGATCAAAAGTTTTTGTAGTCCAATGATCAGACATCATTGCCTCTTTTATGCTATCTGCTATTTTAAAGTTTAGTTCTTTTTTTGAAAGTTGAAACTCATCTAAAGTAAAAAGTGAGTCATTTTTTAAATCTATAATTTTTTCAATTTGACTATAGCTTTGATAGCTTACAAAAAGGAATAGGCTTATAAAAAATCGTTTCATGATTGTTAATTGACTTTAATAAATTTATATAAGGGGTAAATAACTTATTATTCTATATGATCTAATGGGTCTATACGTTTCCCTTTCTTTATCAACTCGAAATGTAAATGAGAACCACTAGAAAAACCAGTATTTCCTACATAGCCAATAACATCTCCTTTTTTGACTTGTCGTTT
This sequence comes from Pseudotenacibaculum sp. MALMAid0570, assembly GCF_040151415.1. Lineage (NCBI taxonomy): Bacteria > Pseudomonadati > Bacteroidota > Flavobacteriia > Flavobacteriales > Flavobacteriaceae > Pseudotenacibaculum > Pseudotenacibaculum sp. MALMAid0570. The sequence goes on along the minus strand of NZ_JBDKWF010000048.1, from coordinate 371,492 downwards.
TTCTTGGGTGTTGAATCCTTGTAAATGAGCATACCTAGTTTCGTAACCATTGGTATGTTTTATAACGATTAAATTTCCCCATTGTTTTTTCTTCGCTGCTATAAGAATAAAACCATCTTCCGAAGCTAATACTGGAACTCCTTCTTCTGCTTTTATATCTATTCCACTATGAACTTTTTTAACATTAAGCACTGGATGTTTTCTGCTTTTTCCAAAAAATGATGAGATATCATCTCTAGAACCATTTTTCACAGGAAATAGTAAAGTAATCTTTTCGCTTGTTTCTAAAACTTCTGTTGGAGCTGTTAATTTTATTTCTTTTTGGTCTGCTTTTGAAAAAGCAAAAAATAAGAAGGCAAAAATGGGTGCTAGAAAGAAATACTTTAATCCTGATAACTTATTTGATTGTGTTTTGGTCATCATTTCTACTCTTTTTTTAAGAATTGGATGATTAAAATAGTTACATAAAGGTTCTTGTTTCTTTCCTGTTAAACTCTGCAATAACAATTGCATATATTCTAAAGGTTGCACTTCTTTTTTAAGTAGTTTAGAATCTACTTGGAACTCATGAGTTGACTTTAATGAGTTTTTAAAGTTATACATCAATGGATTGAACCAAAAGAAAGCAGCGTATATTTCTGTGATAATAATATCAAATGAGTGTTTTAATTGAGCATGTATTTTTTCGTGCTTTACTATGATTGGATTGATGTCTTCTAATGTTCCTTTTGGAATAAAAATCCAACCGAAAAAAGAAAACACTTCCGCGGTTTCTACTTCAATAAAATGATATCTTTCTTTACGTTGTTTTTGAGATGTGTTCTTTAAAATCCACAGATTTCTGATTGTAGCAATGCTTCTAAAAAGTAAAAGAAAAACAATAAAAAAATATATAGTGGCTCCTATTTCCCAATAATTGATAGAAGCGCTCTGACTAACTTCTATAATGGCTGGAACTTCAACAATTGAACTTAAAGTAAGTTCTTCCATAAATGGAATTTCTTCTGATATCCTAAATGTATTTGGAAGTAAATAATTGCTAAAAGGTAATAGTAAAGAAAGAGGAAGCAAGGCTATAAGCAACAAGCGATTTATTGCATGAAATGTGAGTTTGCTTAAAACTAATTTGTAGACAACAAAAAGTACTGTAAAAACTATTGTCGCCTTAATTAAATACATGAAAAGCTCAGTCATTTTTTTCTTTTAGTGTGTTTATTTTTTCTTCAATCATCTGTTTTATTTTCTCTAACTCAGTTACATTCATGTCTTCATGATCTGTAAAAAAGGAAGTGAATTTACTTACAGAACCATTAAAAAAACTTCCAATTACCTGTTTCATATGTCTTTGAAAATAAACATCCTTTGAAACCGCTGGAGAATATTGTCTTACCTTTCCATAAGTTTCAAAATTCAAGTATTTTTTTCGTACCAATACTCTAACAACTGTAGAAATGGTGGTGTATGCAGGTTTAGGTTCTGGAAACTGATCTACAATATCTTTGAGAAAAGCTTTCTCTAACTTCCAAACATATTGCATTACTTGTTCTTCTGCTTTTGTTAACTCATTCATGGGGCAAATATACATATTTTTCTTTTACGACTATATTTATAGTCATAAAACTATTTTTATAGTTATGTAAGTGAGGTAAATTAGTTAAAACTAACGGTCTTTGGTACGATACATAAACTTATGTCCGCTCCAATCTTTATCTACAGCAGCAACTTTTACATCAACCAATCCATGGTCTAAGCCATACTTCATAACATCAAACTTGTTGATTTCTGAAACAATTTTTGACGTTTTTTTAGGCCAGCTAATCCATAAACTTCCATTCTTTTTTAGCGTAGGTTTAGCAAGATGAAATGCTTGAGATAGTTCTTCTTCTGTAGTTGCAAAAATGTGAATAAAGTCTATCGTTTTTATCCCTTGATTAGAGTTAGAGAGAACTACTCCTTTAGGAAATTCATGGAAAAAATCAATGTAGTTTTTAGGTGAATTATATACTTGAATTAAGAAGTTCTCTTTAATTCCCAGTTTTTTTGCTAAAGGCGTTCCAGAATATCCAGCGGTACTCATTGGTGTGTTTTATCAATAAATATAGCCATTGTTTTCATTGGTTTATAATTTCTCTTTTTAGGTATTGCCAAAAAAAGCCGAAATACTATTTCGGCTTTTATATAACTCCATCATTTATAAGCTCCCCCGAACTTACTTCCCTCTATTTTTTCTTTGTGATTTTTTTCCAATTTTTATCAGCCTTTGTCTTTAACTCATCTGCACCTTCTTTAGTCCAAAGGTCTAATGTGTTTGTATTTCCTCTATTGTAAAACAAATAAAGTTTGCCTTCTCTAATTTCAAAGGTTTCTGGATTTATTGAGACTTTGCTTCCTTTAACTCCCATTGCATAAGCACAAAAACCTCCGTATTGAGGAAGGTATTGCATTGGGTTTTGTTTAAACTTTTTACGATTTTCCTCTGAAGAAAAATAGAAGTTTACCCCATCGTATTCTGTAGAAATTTCCTTACTGCCTTGTTTTGCTTCATTATTAAAATAAGCCACAACATCATATCCTCTAGCAACTGCTCCTTTTTTAACGAAATAATTCTTTTGAGCAAAAATTGATGTAGAAAAAGTTATAAATAACAGTAAGATGATTTTTTTCATTATTCACGATTTAATTCATGTGAATAGTCGAAAAGAAAAAATTTAATTACAATTTGTTGAAAAATATTTTTAGACAACCATCAAATTACAGCCTCTAATATCAGAATGATCAAAGCGTCCAAGCACTTCAAAAGTATTGTCAATTCTAACTTTTCCTAAATCTTGTGTAGCTATAAAAGAGCAAGAATTATAATTCGCTAAATCAATCACATTAAGTCCTCCTGTGTTCTCATTTTCTAAAATAGTAAGAGCATCTTCAGTATCTCTAGTCAACATTCTCATCCATGGTGGGCATGCAAATATTCCTTCTCCTTTTGAATAAGCCTGACTTAGTAATTCGGTCATACCGTATTCAGAATGAATTGCAGAAACACCATACCCTTTTTTTAAGATTTGATGTAATTCTAAGCGCGTCATTTCTTTGCGCCTTCCTTTCATTCCTCCAGTTTCCATGATTATAGTGTTCTCTAAAGTAAACGATTCTTTCTCAAGTAAATCTAACAATGCAAATGTGACTCCTACCAATAAAACTTTCTCTCCTTTTTTATTCAAGGTTTTTAATTTCTCCGAAAGCTCGGCGGTATTGTCTAAATAGAATCCGCTTGCGGATTTTTCTGATTTTTTGATGAGGTCACTCATCATGTATATTAATGAAGATCCTTCTCTTTCTAAATAGTTAGGCAGCAATGCTAGTACAGTATAATTTTTAATATCTCCATAAAAGTATTCGAATGCTTTTAAGTAACTTTTTTGATACCAAGAAATATCAGTAACCATATGCTTGCTAGTACTACTTCCTGTGGTTCCAGAACTTGTAAAAACCTCTTGTGTTTGCTCTTTAGAAGATATTATCTTGTGGGTTTTAAAAAACTGAATTGGCAAAAAGGGAATTTCTTTTATTTCTTTTACATCACTAGGGTGTATATAAAGAAGATCGCAAAAAGAACGATACACAGAATTGTTTTCAAACTGATGCTTAAAAACTTCCAATGCACATTCTTCAAAAGAAGTGAAATTTGAAATCGAAAAGATTTGTTTTTGCATTGATGCAAAAATATAATTATTTGACGCAACCTTTTTAGTTTTCTTGTATCTAATAATAAAAACAACACATGAAACGACTTTTGTTTTTCTTTGTGATTTGCTCTTCTGTAGTTTTTAATTCTTGCAGTGTGAATAACGATACTTTTTTACAGGTTGCTTGTGGCAATCCAGTTGTTATAGACAACGCTGCTTTTGCTTCAACCGTTGTTGCAAACTATACAATCAAAGGAGTTTCTATTTCAGAAAATTGTTTAACCATTACAATTACTTCAAGTGGTTGTAGTGGTAATACTTGGGAGGCATCTCTTGTAGATTCTGGAGAACAAACTAATGGCTTACCACCTCAACGATTTTTAAAACTTGTGTTAACAAATAATGAATCATGTCTTTCTGTATTTGAACGAAGTTTTACATTCGATATAAGTAGTATAAGGTCTCAACAATCAGAAGTTATTCTACTTAACATAAGAGGTTGGGATAGTCAAATTGTGTTAAATTAATAATAGAAATAAAGATTAAAATTAAATTATAAAGTAACTTGTAACATAAAAATCACGCCTAAACATCAAGTCTTTAGAGGAAATAATAGAACAGTGCTGTAAACAAGAGATTTCGGCACAATCAGAGATTTATAAAAGGTTCTCGAAAAAGCTATTTGCCTTGTGTTTAAAATACTCTAGAGATTATCAAGATGCAGAAGACGTTTTGCAAGATAGCTTCATCATAATTTTTAATAAAATCAATCAGTATAAAAGAAAAGGTTCTTTTGAAGGTTGGATAAAGCGTATTACCATTAATGTGGCTTTGCAAAAATATCGTCAAAAAACACGATTAGAAGTTGTTAGAAGTGATGCTGTTTCAAATGAAGTTTATGTTGATGTTGAAGAAGATATTGAAACGGATTTCTTACTAAACTTAGTTCAACAGTTACCTGATAGATATCGATTGGTGTTTAACTTATATGTGTTAGATCGTTTTTCTCACAAAGAGATTGCTGAAATGTTGGAAATTTCTGAAGGAACGTCTAAATCTAACCTTTCTCGCGCTCGAGCAATTTTGCAAGAGAAAGTAATTGCGTATCAAAAAAAACAAGAAGAAGCGTAAAATGGGAAACAAAAAAAATATAGATCATCTTTTTCAAGAGAAACTAGAACATCTTGAACAATCTCCAAGCGCTGATGTTTGGCTTCAAATTCAGGATAAACTTGAAAAAAAGAAAAAAAGACGATTCCCTATATGGTGGATGTATAGTGGAGCGGCTATTCTTGTTATTGGTTTTCTCGTGTTTCCTTTGTTTAAGAAACAAAAGGAAGATCCTTTTCGTAAAGAACCTGGTATTGTTGTTTCTCCAAAAGAGGATCCTTCAAAAACATCTCCTCTAAAAGAAAAAAAATCTCCAGCAACAGAAAAAGACATTATTTCTGTTCCAAAACAAAAACAAGAAGAACTTGTTATTGCAAAAAAATCAACCCTAGAAATACCTAAGGAAAAAATATATACAAATACCACCGTACAAGAAAGAGAAAAACAGAAAACCGAGGTGAAACTGTCCGCCCTTCTTTCTTTCCCTGCTAAAGAATTTAATGCAATGTCTTTTACAGTACAAGCTCTTAATTCAAATGTAGAAGCAAAAAAAGAACCACCATTAAAAAGTTTGTTTGATGTGGTTCAACAAGAAGATTCTATTGCAGAGGAAAGTTTACCGAGTAAAAGATGGGCGGTTTTACCATCGTATGGATACACAAAAGCAGCATCGTTTTCGAATGCTTCTGCTATTGATAGTCGTTTTCAAAACAATCAAATAAACGGAAAGGCTAATTCTGCTATTGGAATTAGAGTTTCTTATGAAGTTTCAAAAAAATGGTCTGTTAGATCTGGTGTTTATACGCAACAGATGAGTTATAACACAGAAGATGTTGGTATTGTTTCTGGAATTACTTCTAGCAACTTGAGAAATGTGAATCATAGCGGTGTAATTCAAGTTTCAACTTCTGGCGGAAATGGACTTTTTATAGGTTCTTCTTCGGACGCACAAAATATTGCAGGTATTGTGAACTCTTCTACATTGCTCAGTGATGATGCTGTTATACAACAGACTTATGGTTATACTGAAGTTCCTTTAGAACTAACTTATTATTTAAAAAAGAAAAAAGAATTTTCGTTAGGACTTATCTCTGGTTTTAGTACACTTTTCTTGAACACTAATGAAATTCATTTAAGAGCCTCTGAGTTTAGATCTAATCTTGGAGAAGCAAACAACCTGAACTCTATCAATTTTAGTGCAAATTTCGGACTAGACTTTGACTATGCTATTAACAAACAATTGTTTTTGAACCTGAATCCAATGTTTAAAGTTCATTTAAACACATTCTCTAGAAATAGTAATGGTTTTCAACCTTACTTTTTAGGGGTTTACACAGGTGTTAAATATCAATTTTAAAAAATGTTTATTATGAAAAAAATTATTCTTGCATTTGCCTTTTTATCTTTTGTTTCTTGTAACATAGATAACACTGATGACTTCCAAACTCATTTAATTGCAATTGATGAAGCTGTTACTCCATCTAGTTTAACCTTTGGAACGACTGTTCAAATTACGGTAAAGTACACTCTGCCAAATGGTTGTTATCGTTTTTATGAATTGTTTTATAACCCTCAAGGAAATACTCGCACAGTTGCCGTTAGAGCTTTACAAGATTTAAATGCTGTATGTACACAAGCTACTATAGAAGAAGAGTATACGTTTCCTCTAACAGTTACGCAAACACAAGATTATGTTTTTAGATTCTGGAAAGGAACAGATAATGATGGGCAGGATATCTTTGAAGAAGTAATAATTCCAGTAAACTAATTTGTTATACTTTTCCATTAAACGTAGGGAAAATCAATTCGATCCTGTTATATATATACCCCTTAATGCTAAAAAATTATTATGACTATTAAACAAACTACTTATCGGACTTTAATAGGTGTGAAAGAGATTGTTGATTTTCCAAAAAAACAATACGCTCAGTGGATTGTATATTTAGATAATAAGCCTAAATATCATATCAATTGTTTTGATCAAAAGGCAGAATCAAATATCATTTTAAATGGCTTGGTTTTATCTGCTCAAAAAGCTATTGAAGACATACTTAGAGACATCAACAAAAGACAAAGAATCAATTTGTCTATTAAAAGAGCTCCTCTAATACAAATTCCTATTAAAACAGAAATTAAAGATTTAGAGCTGAAGCCCTTACCAATACAATGGCTTAATTAAGTATTTATTCTTTGTAAATTTTTATCTCCATATCGCCTTTCGAATTCATGGAAGCGCGATACATACCTGCTGTGTTAAATTCAAACACCATATTACCGTTTCTATCAACAGCTATAATTCCTCCTGTTCCTCCTAATTTGGTAAGTTTATTCTGAATCACTTCTTGGGCAGCTTCCTTTAAAGACATTCCTTTATAATCCATTAAAGCCGAGATATCATGCGCAACCATCGCTCTAATAAAATATTCTCCCCAACCAGTTGATGACACTCCGCAAGTAGCATTGTTTGCATAAGTTCCCGCTCCAATAATTGGTGCATCTCCAATACGATTCCATCTTTTGTTAGTCATTCCTCCAGTAGAAGTTCCTGCCACTATATTTCCATACTTATCCAATGCAACACAACCCACTGTTCCAAACTTACTGTCTTTAATATCTTCATCATAAAAAGATTGTTTCTCATCATGATCTAGTTCTGTTTTTTCTTTGTCTTTAATCCTTTGTAAGGATTTAAATCTTCTTTTCGTGTAGAAATAACTTGGATCAACAATTTCTAATCCTTGTTCTTTTGCAAACTGTGAAGCTCCAGCTCCAGCCAACATCACATGAGGTGAGTTTGTCATGACTAGTTTCGCCGCCGATATTGGATTTCTCACATCCTTAACTCCAGCAATAGCTCCTGCATTTAAAGTTTTACCATCCATAATAGAGGCATCCATTTCATTGGCTTCGTCATGAGTAAATACTGCTCCTTTACCAGCATTAAACAACGGAGAGTCTTCCATAATATGAATAGCTTCTTCTACAGCCTGCATGCTTGTTCCTCCGTTTTGAAGAATCTCATATCCTTTTTTTATTGATTCTTCTAACTTTGCCTTATAGGCAGCTTCCTTTTCAGGTGTCATGTTCTTTTTAAGAATTGTTCCCGCACCTCCATGTATAACAATCGCAAATTCATTCACTTGTTTTTGCTCTTCTTTTTGAGGGGTTTCTTTGCATGCATAAAATGAAAATAGCACAGCAACAACTATAGAAAATCTTTTCATGGTTAATGGATTTAAATCTCCCCTAAATTACAAAACTTTATTTGTACTTTTGGCACCACAAATCAAATCAAAAAAGAAACGAAAATGACAGATTTCGGAATTCAAGAAGCCTTAGAAAAATTAGGAGTTAAAGAAGTGAACGAAGGTTCATCTACTGGATCTAAATGGTTTTCTAATGGAGATATTATAGAAAGTTATTCGCCAGTTGACGGAAAGCTTGTTGGTAAGGTAAAAACTACAACCAATAAAGATTACGAATCGGTAATGACCGCAGCAACTTCAGCATTTAAAACATGGAGGACGATGCCAGCTCCACAACGTGGAGAAATTGTACGCCAGTTTGGTGAAAAATTACGTGAGTTAAAAGAACCTCTTGGGAAATTAGTCTCTTATGAAATGGGAAAAAGTTACCAAGAAGGTTTAGGAGAGGTGCAAGAAATGATTGATATCTGTGATTTTGCAGTTGGTTTATCTCGTCAATTACATGGATTAACAATGCATTCTGAACGACCAGGTCATAGAATGTATGAACAATATCATCCTTTAGGAGTCGTAGGAATCATTTCAGCTTTTAATTTCCCTGTAGCTGTTTGGGCATGGAATACTGCTCTAGCTTGGATATGTGGAGATGTTTGTGTTTGGAAACCAAGTGAAAAAACACCTATTTGCGGTGTTGCTTGTCAGAATATCATCGCTGAAGTTTTAAAGGAAAATAATTTACCTGAAGGAATCTCTTGTTTAATTCAAGGAGATTATAAAGTAGGTGAAATGATGACTACAGACAAACGTGTTCCGTTGGTATCTGCAACAGGTTCTACTAGAATGGGTAAAATAGTTGCTAAGACTGTAGGTGAACGTTTAGGAAAATCTTTACTAGAATTAGGTGGAAACAATGCCATTATTGTAACTCCGGATGCTGATATTAAAATGACAGTGATTGGAGCTGTATTTGGTGCCGTAGGAACAGCAGGACAACGTTGTACCTCTACCAGAAGGTTGATTATTCACGATTCTATTTACGATAAAGTAAAAGATGCAATTGTAAAAGCTTATGGGCAACTTAAAATAGGAAACCCTTTAGATGAAAGCAATCATGTAGGTCCGTTAATTGATACGGATGCTGTAGACATGTACAAAGCAGCTTTAGAGAAAGTAGTAGCTGAAGGAGGAAACATTGTTGTAGAAGGAGGAGTATTATCTGGTGAAGGTTATGAAAGTGGTTGTTATGTAAAACCTGCCATTGCTGAAGCTGGAAACTTTTACGAGATTGTTCAACACGAAACTTTTGCTCCTGTATTGTATTTATTAAAATACTCTGGAGATGTTGAAAATGCAATCGAAATTCAAAATGGTGTGGCACAAGGATTGTCCTCGGCAATTATGACCAATAACTTACGTGAAGCAGAGCGTTTCTTATCACATGCTGGATCTGATTGTGGAATTGCCAATGTAAATATTGGAACTTCAGGAGCCGAAATTGGCGGAGCCTTTGGTGGAGAAAAAGAAACTGGTGGTGGACGCGAGTCTGGTTCAGATGCTTGGAAAGTATATATGAGGCGTCAAACCAATACGATTAATTATACTACAGATTTACCTTTAGCACAAGGGATTAAGTTTGATTTATAAAAAGTAATTCACTTTTTTAAATATATAGAAACCCACTTCAATGAAGTGGGTTTTTTGTATCTTGGAGTTGTCTGGTGAGACAATCTGAAAAACAAAATAAGCATGAAAAAACACCCATTAATTATCGTTTTTATTTCTGTCCTATTCTCTTGTACGCCCGTCCAAAAAGAGAATGGTAAGTTTAAAAACAAAGAAGGGCGGTTTAAAATTTCTTTTCCCTCTCAACCAATACTTTCTGAAAAGTCTGGCGAAACAGAATATGGTAAATTAACAAATTTCTCATTCAAATCAGTATCTAAAAATGACGACAACCTTTCTTATCAGTTGAGTTATTTAGATTACCCATTAAGTTTTACTGATACTTTAACAGTTGATCATATATACGCTTTATTTAACGGAGCTCAAAACACAAATATAAATTCTAAAACGGCTGAACTGATAGGGGTTTTTAATCATAAAATACTTGGTTATACTGGAAGAGAATTCAGGTGGAAAGACACTGAGACAAAAAATTTGATTCGCATTCGGTTCTATCTGGTTAAAAACAGAATGTATATTCTAACTGTGAGAACAGAAGAAAAAAACAATTTTAATGTTGGTATCAATCAATTTTTTGATTCATTTGAGCTTATAAATACTGAGTCTATAGCTAACGCAGATGCTTCTGATGTATTAAGTGATGAGATATTTACTATTTCTTTTCCTAAAGAACCTGAAAATAGAGAATTAGAAACTCCAACTGATTATGGAACTGCTAAAACTAAGGCTAAATCTTACCAACCTAAATTAAAAAATGATGATAATTTAATTTATGTCAGCGCCATTCAGAACTATTCAAAAGATATTACGAAAACAGAAGGTTTCAATCTAGAAAAGTACTATTCAAATAAAATTCAAGGCACAATTATAGCTAGACAATCAGCCCTTATCAGTAAAAAGAAAATTATAAAAAACGGTATTGAAGGTGTTGAAATGAAAGAGAGTTTCAGAAATGGTCAAATAGTTATAAAAACATGGATGTTTCTAAAAGGAAACTTGCATATCTCTATACAGGTTATGACAATTCCAAAGAACGATGGGAATAAAGCGATGAATGACTTTTTTAATTCATTCTTCTTCATTAAAGATTAAGAGAATAAAACCAAGACTACTTTTCACAATTCAACAAACTTTAGCGATGGTTCAACAGAAAGTTATTTTAAAAACTCTCTAAAAGTTTCATCTTTAACCTTCAATTAAGAAACCTTTGTCTTATTTTAAGGCTTTGAAATATCCGGTTGAATGAATTTTAAACAATATGCTTGTTAATAAAGAGAAACGTATACAATATCTAGGATTTAACGATTTTTGGTTTTCGGTCATCGGTGTACTCATTTTAAGTTTTACGGCAGCCTATGTGCTTAATGATTCTTCAAATCTCTCACTTATTGAGGCTATCTTAACACTAGTAGCATCCTCCTTTTTTTCTGCTTGTAATTGGTTTATCAACAGAGCAGTCTTAATTCGTTTGCGAAAAAAATATCCTGCCTTGAAAGACAGTTTTACACGCATTTTCCTTCTTTTCTTGGTTATTACAGTTACAATTTTGGTAATCGATTTTATCGGTGTTCATTTATTTTCTTTACTATCAGATAGTGTCGAGTATCATTTTCAAGAAAGAATCCGATCATTGGTTATTACCATTCTTCTCACCATTATGATTATGGCCATCTACGAAGCCATTTACTTTTTTGTACAACTCAAAAAATCTATACGAGATGAAGAGCAAGCAAAACAAGCCATTGTTCAAGCACAATTAGACGCACTTAGAAATCAAGCCCAACCACATTTTTTCTTCAACACACTGAACACATTACGAGATATCATTGATCAAAACCCAAAAGAAGATGCAAAGCAGTTTGTAGACAAACTGGCAGATATCTATCGATTTCTATTAGAGTCTGGAAATGCAAACCTAATTGCACTTAAAGACGAATTAAAATTTGCTAAAGCTTATATTCATATACAATCAGAACGTTTCGGAGAGAATCTAAAATTGCACTGGAACCTTCCTAAGGATTCACTAGATGCAATGGTGGTACCGATGAGTTTGCAATTGCTCATAGAAAATGCAATCAAACACAATGTCATTTCAAAGTCGAAACCTTTAGAAGTTACCATATCTATTCAAGATGATTACATCGTGGTTATGAATCCTATTCAGAAAAAATCAACCCAACTTCCCTCCACAAAAGTTGGGCTCCAGAATATCAAAAAACGCTACGCTTTGATGTCAGATAGATCTATTGCAATATCGAATGATGAGAACCTCTTTTCTGTTTCTCTTCCCTTATTAACAATGACCAATTTAAAAGGAAACTCATGAAGATTTTAATTATTGAAGATGAAACTCGTGCGGCAAATCAATTGCAGCTTATGCTAAAAGCTTGCGGTTTTGATTTCGAATTATTAGACGTCATTGATTCAGTTGAAGATTCAGTGTTATGGTTTCAAAAAAATAGTGCTCCAGATTTGGTCTTTATGGACATTCAACTCGCCGATGGATTGAGCTTTGAGATCTTTCAAAAAACTAACGTACAAGCACCAATTATTTTTACAACTGCTTTTGATCAATATGCCATTCAAGCCTTCAAAGTAAACAGTGTTGATTATCTGCTAAAACCCATTCAAAAAGAAGATTTAGAAAAGGCAATCGATAAGTTTATGAAGTCCACCAAACCTGCGATGGATGCTTCTTTGTTGCAACAATTGCTTAGCGACTTGCAAGTAGCACCTAAAAGAGAAGGCTTATTGGTAAAAGAAGGAAACGGCTTTGTGCAAGTTAAAGTTTCCGATTTACTTTACTGCTACTCTGAAGATAGTATCACTTTTGGTGTTACGCTCAATAAACGCTTTATTATCCAAGAGACTTTAGACGAGTTTTTCAGTACGTTGGACCCACTTACATTCTTCAAAATCAATCGCGGTCAGGTTGTTGCAAAAGCCGCCATTCAGAAAATAGACCCTTACTTCAACCACCGAATTAAACTTTCTATTGCCAATCCCAGAGATCAAGAATTTATTGTGAGCCGACCAAAAACAGGTGATTTTAAGAACTGGATGAATAAATAACATCCTTTGTTACAATTCAACCTTCTCAAACGATAGTTCAAAAGAAACAACTGTCTAGACAGGTAGATTAGATTGATATTGCCCCATATTAATTTAATACCTAGAAAAATGAAACTTACTAGACACATAACTTTCGTATCCATTTTATTCCTATTTCTTGTATTTTCAAATGGGCAGTTTTCTATTTCTGTTGCCATTTGGATTGCCACTGTCATGCTTCTTTTTGCCGTTCGAAGACTCAAGCGATGGCAAGGTTTCTTATTTGCTTTTTTAAGTATAGGATTAAGCTATTATATCGGTTTTGATGTTGTTCCTTTTATTCCAGTTTCGGCATCCATTGTGCTTGCTGCTATTTTTGCTTTGTTTGCTGCATTACCCTATCTCATTGATTCCTTTTTTTCAAAAAAGAGAAGTTCTTTTCTTAGTACATTAATCTTTCCTACTGCGGCTGTTCTCATAGAATATACATATCATCAATTGAATGCTTATGGAACTTGGGGACATCTGGCATATACACAACAATCACAAACCATGTTGTTACAATCTATTTCTGTATTTGGATTGGGGTATATTACCTTTCTTATTACTTGGTTTGCTTCTGTAAGCAATTGGGTATACACACAAAGACATAAATGGAAAAGTGTAAAAAAGGGCGTGTTTGTATACAGTATTGTTTTGGGAATAACGCTACTTTATGGAAGTTATCGGGTGCAGTTTAAACCCGATACAGAAACTGTTCGTATAGCTTCTATTTCTGCACTTGATAGTCTTAATGTTGGAGTAGATATTCAGGGACTAAACAATCCCGAAACTGCGAATGAAGTTAAATTGAAAACCAGAAAAAATACCTCAAGATTAAATAACTATTTGTTTGACAAAAGTATTGCAGAGGCACAAGCTGGCGCAAAATTCGTTTTTTGGGCAGAAGGCAATGCTGTCATCCTAAAAGAAGATGAACAAGAGCTTTATAAAAAAGCCAGTCAGATAGCTGTTGATCAAAACATTTATTTAGGTGTAGGTCTTGCCGTAGTAGACCCTACAAATAGCAAATTCCTTGAAAACAAATTTGTTGTATTTGGTCCGAAAGGCAGAAAAGTGATTGATTATTGGAAAGGGATTTCTGTTCCTGGTGCCGAAGCTCCTATCAGCAATAATAAACCCGTTGGTATACAAAAAGTAGTAACTCCTTATGGAACGGTTGCTGCGGTTATCTGTTTTGATCTAGATTTCCCTAACTATATAAAAGGTGTTAAAGGAGCTGACATCCTTTTAGCGCCAAGTAATGATTGGCAAGATATTGACCCTATTCATACAGATATGAGTCGATTTAGAGCGATAGAACAAGGAGTTAATTTTATTAGACAAACTAGTCATGGTTTATCAGTAGGAACAGACTATACTGGAAGAGTAATCAGTGAAATGGATCATTTTACCGATCAAAATAAAGTACTGATTACACACTTGCCAACCAAAGGAACAAAAACCATTTATTCGATTATCGGAGATTTATTTATTATACTATGCTTGCTCATGTTTTTAACGATTGTCATAATCCTAAAAAGGAAAAAATCAGTTAATCAATAGAAATATTGAATAACGAAAAAAGTAAAACTACTTCACCTTGTACTTTAAGATGAAGTGGTTTTTTCGTATCTTAGTTTACACTATGTAATCCTAAGAAAACCTCAGAAAAATGGGACGAATACATCTATTTGAATTTGAAGATCAAAAATGGTTTCCAAGTTTTTTGCGAAACTATGGTACCGATTTTCTACAGTTTTTATCTAACAAAACTAAAATGTATAAACCCATTGTTCCTGTGTTAAAAAAAGCGCTAGAAAAAAGCAATACGACCCAAGTTATTGACCTAGGTTCTGGAGGTGGCGGCGGACTAATTTGGTTGAACTCTGAATTGATTAAAGATATTCCAGATTTAAGAATAACTCTCACAGATTTTTACCCCAATCTTTCTGCTTTCAAATACACAAAAAAACAAGCAAAAAACTTTGAGTTTGTAGAAACATCTGTTGATGCTAGAAATGTGCCGCCAGAATTAAAAGGTTTGAGAACTCAGTTTTTATCCTTACATCATTTTAAACCCAACGATGCAAAACTAATATTGCAAAACGCAATTGATACAGGAAATTCAATAGCCGTTTTTGAAGCTCAGGAAAGAAGTATTCATAGCATCATAGCTATGCTATTTTCTCCCATTAGCGTATTGCTAACCACTCCTTTTATTAGACCCTTTAAATTTGGTCGTATTCTTTTTACATATTTAATTCCTATAGTCCCTTTATTTGTTTTGTGGGACGGAATTGTTTCTTCGCTACGAACTTATTCAGTTAAAGAAATGAATACTTTGGTTGAAAGCTTAAACGAAACAGAAAAATATGATTGGAAAATTAATAAAGTAAAATCTGGACCTAGCGTTGTTCTATATTTATTAGGAACCAAAAAAGAATAATGTTTATTAAAGAAAAAAATTTATTGTTATTTTTTGCAAATATGACGAACGGTCATTATATTTGCGTTTATGAAACGAAAAATCTTTAGAGAAGATATCTTAAACGCAGGACAAGAACTTATGTTTTTGAATGGCTATAATGCAACGGGTATCAAACAGATTACAGATCATGTTCAGATTCCTAAAGGTTCTTTTTATAATCATTTTGAAAACAAAGAATCCTTCGCTCTTGAAGTTCTAAAAATTTATTGTGAGCGTGGAATTTCTAATCATAGACGTGCTTTATTAACCGATACTTCTATCTCTCCTGTAAAGAGAATTAAAGATATGTACACTAGGTTAATAGGATTTTATGTAGAAAAAGGAGATTTTGATAGAGGTTGTATGATGAGTAATTTTTCTGCTGAGATGGCAGATATTAGTAAACCTTTTAGAGATCTTTTAGAAGAAGAATTTTTAGAAATTCAATCTATTATTACTAGTGTTTTGGAAGAAGCTAAGCAAAAGGGGGAGCTTTCAAAAGATACTGATACGGATAGTACAGCTTCTTTTATCTTAAATAGTTGGCATGGTGCTTTGGTTAGAATGAAAGCCGCCGCCACTAATAAACCTCTTAAAGATTTTCAAAATTTAATTTTTAACAAGATTCTTATCTAATATTTTTTTAATCAAAATATGACGAACGGTCATTATATTTTTAATTTAAATTTTTTAACATGAACACTAAAAAAGAAACACTCATGAAAAAACCTACTCCTCTAAGAATACTTTTCATCTTAAACTTATTGCTCGTTATTATTTGCTTTGTTTTTTATGGTTTTGCACAATCTAAAGGTAATGTTGCAGGAGTTCCTGCTAGCAGTATTTTATATACAGCAATAGCTTATACTCTTCTATTTATTGGTTTAATAACTTCTATAAAAAGTTTCAGTTTACTAGGCGTTAGAATTGTTGTTCTTTTAGTTTTTGCCGTTTCTACACCAACATTAGCTTTTATAGGAATGGTCATTTCAATAATATCCTTTATT
Organism: Pseudotenacibaculum sp. MALMAid0570; assembly: GCF_040151415.1. Classification (NCBI taxonomy): domain Bacteria; kingdom Pseudomonadati; phylum Bacteroidota; class Flavobacteriia; order Flavobacteriales; family Flavobacteriaceae; genus Pseudotenacibaculum; species Pseudotenacibaculum sp. MALMAid0570. Next base: position 355,243 of record NZ_JBDKWF010000048.1, on the reverse strand, counting down.
CTAACTTTCAATAGAAAGGTTCAAGCTTATTTAAATCAATAATCATGACCAAAAGAGATTTTACAACAAAAAACTTTCTTCTTGTAGCAGCAAATGGAGGTCTAGGAAGAGAAACAGCAAAGCATTTAATTAATGATGGTGCAACTAAGATTACTCTGGCTGGTAGAACTCTTTCAAAAATTGAGGAAGCAAAAAGATATCTCAAAAAAACTACAACTCAAAACCCATTACTAGAGCTTAAAACTGCTGGAGGGTTTGATATGTTAGATCCAAAAAAAATTGAAACCGCTATAAATAATTTAGAGACTAAAAACCCTTTCGACATTGTTTTTCTATGCGCTGGAGGTGTATTCTTTACCAATGATTATCAAACAAAAAAATGGAATCAAAAAGAGATTGAAAAAACCGTATTTCAAAATGTTTTTGGCGCTCATTTAACAATAAAAGCTTTAAAGCAACAAAATTTATTATCTCCTAATGCTCTGGTCGTTTTTGCGGGAGGTGAAGGTGCTAGAGGAATTCCTGGAATGATAGCGTCGCCTGAGTTTCGTTCAAAAAGTGAACTTAGAGAGTATATTTTCAAAACAAAAGAAACGCAAGCCAAATACAATCCAATGAATGCAATTGGTGTTTCTAAATTATTTGGTGCTCTTTGGGTATCAAAAATTGCCTCTTTAGACAATTCTATTGATGCGATTTGGTTTACCCCTGGTTTAACTTCGGGAACAAATGGACTTTCAGGAATGACTCCATTAAAAAGATGGTTTATGAAACATCTCGTTTTTGGTTTTATGAACCTAATCGGAAAAGCACAAAGCCCATCAAAAGGGGGGAGAAAATTTGCCGATTGTTTAGAAGGTAAAATAGGTGCTAATGGAGATTTGCTTGGAGCTCCTAAAGGACAAACTTTAGGGAGACTTGTAGATCAAAAACCTATGAATCCAGCATTTACAAATAATGATCTCATTGATGAGTTTTGGCTCATTACTGAAGAACTTTTCGGTAAATTTTAATTTTAAACCCCGCTAAATAGTGGGGTTTTGTATTTTTTTGTTTAAGAGTCTTCTTCAATTTACTCTCTTTTTTGTAACAAATCTACTATCTTGTACACATATAAGTTGAAATTGCATTAAAACATACTTACATGGGACTTTTTGACAAAATTCGCGGAGAATTTATTGATATTATCGAATGGACAGATCAATCCAGCGATACGCTTGTTCATCGTTTTGAGCGTTATCAGAATGAAATAAAAAATGGAGCAAAACTAACAGTGCGCGAAGGACAAGTTGCTGTATTTATCAACGAAGGACAAATCGCAGATGTGTTTACACCTGGAATGTATACTTTAACCACGCAAAACTTACCTATTCTTTCTACTTTAAAAGGTTGGAAATATGGTTTTGATAGTCCGTTTAAAGCTGAAGTTTATTTTGTAAGTACACGGAATATTACAGATCAAAAATGGGGAACTCGAAACCCTGTAATTTTAAATGATCTACGCTTTGGAATGCTAGAAGTTCGAGCTTTTGGTACTTATGTAATCAAAATAAAAGACGCTCCTGTTTTTATTAAAGAAATTGTAGGAACTGATGGTCATTTTACAACTGATAAGATTTCTGAGCAGCTAAAGAGTATGATTGTTACCCGATTTACCGATGCTATTGGGGAGGCTAAACTGCCTATCGAAAACTACGCGTCAAACGCCAATGAAATTTCGGAATATGTGCATGGTGTTATTGGGCCAGAATTTGAAGGCTATGGTATTGAACTTACTAAATTCTTAATCGAAAATGTTTCGATGCCAGAAGAAATTAAGAAAGAAGTCTTCGAATTAAGTAGACTAAATGCTATTGATCTTAAAAAATTAGCTCAATTAAAAGCAGCAAAAGCTTTAGAAAAAGCTGCTGAAAATGATAGCGGAACTGCCGGTGCAGGAATGGGAATGGGAATGGGATTTGCCATGGCTAATCAAATGGGACAAGCTTTTACAGGCCAGCAAAGTGGTGGAGCGACTCCTCCTCCAATTCCTTCTTCAGGAACCACCTTTTTTGTTGCTATTGAAGGAAAGCAAGCGGGTCCATTTGATTTAAACGTGTTAAAGCAGATGGCTCAAAAAAATGAAATTACTCGTGAGTCACTGGTATGGAAGGAAGGAATGTCTAACTGGTTAGCTGCTGGTGAAGTATCTGAATTGAATTCGCTATTTGGAAGTGTTCCGCCTCCAATTCCTAAATAAGAATGGAAGAAAATCTAGAAAAAGAAATAGAGGTTGGTAAGTTTGCTTGTACCAACTGTGGGAGCGACCTTAAATATAAGCCAGGAACACATTCTTTAGCTTGTGAACATTGTGGAACTACTAACGAAATTCCTGAAATAGACAGTGATTTTGAGGAGCTAGACTTCCATCAATATTTAGCGGATAAATCTAACTCTGAAGAGACATTTACCGAGCGTTTTGTAAAGTGTCATAGTTGCGGAGCAACTTCGTCGCTGGAATCACATATTACCTCTGCAAGTTGTCCTTATTGTTCTACCGCTTTGGTTATTGATGAGTCTAAGCAAGAAACCATTATAAAACCGAAAGCATTGTTGCCTTTTCATATAGACAAAGTCACAGCCAAAGGTCTCTTTAAAAAATGGGTGTCTAAACTTTGGTTTGCCCCAAACGATCTTAAAAAAGCTTCTTTAAGTTTTGATCACTTTAAAGGAATTTACATTCCTTATTGGACTTATGATACAGATACATTTACAAAGTATGTTGGACAACGTGGAATTCATTATTATGTAACTGAAAGCTATACCACTACTGAAAATGGAAAGTCTGTAACAAGAACCAGACAGGTACAACGCACACGTTGGTATCCAGCTTCAGGAAGTGTAAACAAGTTTTTTGATGATGTCTTGGTTACTGCCAACCAATCATTGTCTCGTAAATATATTTACAAGCTTGAGCCATGGGATTTAGAAAATTTAATTCCCTTTGAGAAAAGTTATTTAAGCGGTTTTATTACTGAGAAATATCAGATAGATCTTGAGCAAGGTTTTGATGTTGCTAAAGATATCATGGATCCAAGAATTCGTTCTTTAATTAGAAGAGATATAGGGGGAGATGTGCAACGTATTATCTCTATGAAAACCAATTATGATGAAATTACTTTTAAACATTTACTACTTCCTGTATATGTAAGTGCTTATCGATATAAAGACAAACTTTATCAGTTTCTGGTGAATGGAAGAACTGGAGAGATTCAAGGGCAACGTCCGTATAGTTGGGTAAAAATTACCTTAGCTGTACTTTTAGGATTAGGAATTGTTGCTTTGGTTATTTTCTTAGCGAAAGGTTCGTAAACTTCACTAACTTTATCAAAAAACTCTCATGAACCAGATTGACTTTGCTTCTAGAATTCACATAACTGATAACTATGTGTTTATGGATGGTGGGTCTTTATCATTAACTTGTAAGGATAAGAATGGACTAAAGTTTAATATTGACTTTATTCAACGTGTTTTTTGGGAAATATATTCTTGGGATAAGATTCCTGGTAGAATTTATCTTAATAATGTCATTGTAGAACAGAGATCTGAAGAAGAAAAAAAGATTTTACATTCGTTAGAAAACCCTATTTATTTGTGTGGTACTGATTTCGAAGAATGTCTTAAAGAGAGTATCAAGTATGTGAAATCTGATAAATATCTTTCAGATGTTCAAAAAATAGTTATAAAAACTAATAGGGAATAATGTAAAGCTTGAGGGTTTTTATTCTAATCAGTATGAATCCAAAAATCAATAAAACTTTTCATTCTCTTGTAAGTTATATTGAATGTCTTTAAGAGCTATACTTCACTTTTCGTAACACACGCATTGCTTCTTTATACTTTACATATGTAGTTTTGTCTTCGATATTCTTGATGTAATCCTTTGCTTTACGCAATTGGTCTCCCGCATCTAAAAATCCATGTAAAAAACAAATCAGATAATTGGTTGGCAACCGAAGAACGTCTTCATGTTCTAAAACAGATAGTGGTGTATTCTTTTCTATTTTACTAATAATTGCATTGTTGTTTTCATAAATATGTTGAATTCTAACATCGTCAAACTTCGGAGCTTTAAAAAGAAATTCTGAGACAATATCATGTTTCCCATTATCCTTAAAGTTGATGATGGTTTTTTCTAAAGGATAACGTTTTTCTTGTTTGTCTATACCTAATAAAATGTACTCGGTAATGATAAATGAGTTTTTATTATAGCTAATTTGCACATCATCTAGCGAAGAAAAAAAGAGACGTACTTGCTCATTGATTAGTTCTATATCTACTCTGCTGTAAAACTCTTCGCCATTAACTTCTTTTTTCTCTCCAGCCCAACACAAAACAAATTGTTCATTAAAAACCTTGTATTGAGGATTGTATTCAGGTTTGTGGCTACTAAAAAAATCGAAAACTCCATCTAAAGTTAGCTCGATATTATTTCTTGCATTTTTTTCAATGGCTTCAACAATCGATTTATTGGTATTTCGAAGTTCGAAATTTTTTGAGGCTGGCATCGAATTGCTTCCTCTTCTATAGAAGATGCTTTCCTTACGGTATTTCCAAGCACTTTTTAACAAAGAGGTTACTTTGTTATTTGCATGAATGGTAACCAACCCTATTACTTTATGACGAGGTAATCTTGGAAAGGGAACGTTTTCATATTCAATTTTTGGAGGGTTCTTTAAGTAAGCATTGATTAGGTTTTGGATTTTACTATCGTCATAGAAATCAACACCCATGATTTTATTTTCTTCATCTTCTATTCCAATAACGATGTAGGAATTGTTTTCTGGATTAGAGTTTGAGAGTGCGCAAACATGCTTTAAAAATTTGGCTTTTCCTTCTTTACTTCCTAAAGAAAGCTTCAACTTTTTATCATAAAAACTGTTCTCGCCTGTATGGCTCAGAAGGTTTTTAATTAAAAGTCGTTTGTTAATCATCTTTGGGTTAAATTTCTTTTCCTGTGCAAGTGATAAAAGCTATTATATTTATTTTAAGCATTATTTTTATTCACCATGGTGGCAGTAGCTTGAGCTGTTGGAAAAACTACTAAGTCTTCTATGTTTACATGGTAAGGCCTTGTAATTACAAATTGAATAATGTCTGCAATATCTTCAGCTTGTAAAGCTTTGTATCCTTGATATACTTTTTTAGCTCTGGCTGTATCTCCTTTAAAACGAACGTCTGAGAATTCGGTTTCAACCAATCCTGGGTGTATGGCGCTTACTCGAATATTGTATTGGTTTAAGTCGATTCTCATCCCCTTATTAATCGCATTTACGGCATATTTAGAAGCACAATACACGTTTCCTCCTGGGTAGACTTCTTTTCCTGCGGTAGAACCAATGTTTACTATAAAACCGCTATTTCTCTCAATCATCTGAGGAATAATCGCTTTAGAAACATACAATAGACCTTTTACATTAATATCCATCATTGCGTCCCAATCCTCTGTGTTTCCTTCTTGAATGGAATCTAAACCGTGTGCGTTTCCGGCATTATTGATAAGTACATCTATTTGTTGGAACTCTTTGGATAAACTTTTAATCGACTCATCAACCGAACTCTTATCTCTTACATCAAATTGTAAGGTGGTTACATCTGTAACACTTTCTAATAGTTTTTGCAGTCGCTCTAATCGATTCTTTCTTCTTCCGCAGAGAATTAATCGAAATTGATGTTGAGCAAGCAATTTGGCTGTTGCCATACCTATTCCAGAAGTAGCTCCAGTAATAAATACAGTTTGTTTCATGGATGATGTTTTGCTTTTAAAGATAGCTGATTTTACTCACATTTATGTGATGATTACTTGAATTTAAGGCATGAAAAAACCGCTCTACTTCTAGAGCGGTTCCCTTTTAATTGGTTATTGAGAATAACCAACCAAAAATCAACTAACCAAACTTTATTTTTAGATGAACATCTTTTTATTTGACGTTCTTTCTTTCTTTTGTTTTTCTTATAATCTTAGTACGTTTTCTACCGTTGTTCCTTACAGTTGATTTCGCTTTTTCTCCGTTCTTCAAGAATTGAATAAATCCTCTTCCGGTGAAATCATATGTTGTTTCAGAGCTTAGGTGATATAGTCGTACTAATTGATCATTTATAACGCTTAATTCGAACTCATCTATATCTCCGCCGTCATAATTAAGTGTTAAAATTTTCAGGTTCTCATGACCTTGAACATCAAAGACTTCATAACTACCTGTGAAATCCCATAAAATATTACCAATATTCGTGCCAAATTGGTCGTGAGAAGAGTAAAACGTTGTGTTGTTTTCAGGCGTAAATTGTAAATAATGTTCGTCATCAAATGCATTTGCGGCTCCTGTTGCGCTAATGTTTGTTCTTTCCCAAGCATCGTACTCTTGTAAGAAATATTCTATGTTCTCGTAAAACAACCTATCATAGTCGAAATTACCTCTTTGATATCCAACTAAAATGTAAGCTACATTGTGAAATGAATCATAAATTTCTATTTCATTTGTAGATAATTGCGTTACTGTAAAATCGTGTCTTCCATCTACATCATGAAATGTTTCTAAAGTTGTTCCGAATGTACTGTAATCTCCTACAACAATTCCCAATCCGTTTCCAGTAAAACCAATTCCTGCAATATTGTTATTTGCGTACATGTTTCCATTAAAAAACGATAAGGTGAATGCTCGAGTAACAAAAGGAACTTCTCCAGTTCCAGTAGTTCTATGAATATCTACATACCATAGGTCGTAACTAGACATTAACTCATTTAATGTAATTGAATCGTCAACTACATCTTCAAAAATAACAGAGCATGAACTAAAAAGTGCTCCGGTAAAAATGGTAACTAATAGTAATTTTATGGCTCTCATAAGCATTTGGTTTTGGTTATACTAGTAAGTTTCCAAATTGCGTGCCAAAAAATAAAAGCACTTCTTAGAGAAGTGCTTTTTATATGATTATCAGATAGTTACCTATGGATAAAAATCTGTTTTTGTTTGTTTGATGTTTTTTACTTTATAGAACTTTACCTTTCCTTTATGAGTATAAGAAATAATAGCTTCATCATCTTTCAATTCATAAGGAAATGTCGTTTCCTCTGGTAATTTGTTGTTTACTTCCTTCTTGGGATCTTCTTCTAAAACCAAATCATTCCCTCTAGGTTTTGATGTGTTGATATGACCTACCAAATAAACTTTTCCTTCTTTTTTATACGCATCTATTTTGCCTTCTTTTTTATGGAAATATATTTTGTCGAATGTAACATCTTCGTTTGTGTCGTAAGCTATAATTACTCTTATTCCACTCGCGCCAGGTTGTCCTCCAACCCAATTGTTATAGGTAGCTCCAGTAATTTTAAATGGCGGTTTTTTATCCAATTTTGCCGATTTACAGGTCATTAAGCCTATAAACATAAAAAGATAGATTGCTGATTTCATAATTCTTTGTTTAGTTTGATTAAGTCCAAGAGTTGTGCCAAGATAAAAAATAATTCTTTTTAACTCTTGTAATTCTCTTAGTCTTTTGACACGTTTTTCCTGCTTTAGTCACTTTAAATTACACTCATAAAAAAAGCGAACCGTTTGGTTCGCTTTTTTATTAAAATAATATGTTTCTTAATTATTCAATGCTTCTGCCTTTTTAATAATCTGACTTCGCTTTGCTTTGTCTAATTATTAAGAGCTTCAGCTCCACCAACAATTTCTAAGATCTCGTTGGTAATTGCAGCTTGACGTGCTTTGTTGTATGTTAATAACAAATCGTCTCTTAGTTCTTTTGCATTATCTGTTGCTTTGTGCATTGCAGTCATACGTGCTCCGTGTTCTGCTGCAAAACTATCTCTAACAGCTTTGAACAACTGAGTTTTTAATGACTTAGGAATCAACTCTAATACAATCTCTTCCTTAGAAGGCTCAAAGATGTAATCCAAATTAGTGTTTACTTCTCCTTCTACTGGTTTGATTGGTAAAAATTGTTCTACTTGTGGAATTTGAGTTGCTGCATTTTTGAATCTATTGTAAATAATATCGATCTTGTCATAAGATCCGTCTACATATAAATCCATTGCTTTTTGAGCAATTCCAGCTACATTGTCAAAGGTTAGATCATCAAAAACGTCATTTCTGTTTTCTAACACATTGTATGTTTTTGATAAAATATCGTTTCCTTTTTTACCAATGGTTAACAAATCTACGTCAACTCCTTGGTAATTGTCTTCAATATTTTTGATGGTTTCTTTAATTACAGATGAATTAAATCCTCCACACAAACCTCTATTTGACGTTACAACAATAACCAATGCTTTAGAAACTTCTCTTTGCTTAGAGAAAGCTCCTCCTACATCACTATCAAGTGTTGCGCTTAAGCTTTGTAACAGTTCAGTCAATTTAGATGAATAAGGTCTCATTGCAGTAATTGCATCTTGAGCCTTTTTCAACTTTGCAGCAGATACCATTTTCATGGCACTGGTAATCTGCATGGTAGAACCAATTGAAGTAATTCTGTTACGTATTTCTTTTAAATTCGCCATTGAAATGGGTCTTTAATGATTAAGCAAATTTTGCAGAGATCTCTTTTGCAGCACTTTCTAATGTAGAAATTGCTTCATCAGTTAATTTTCCTGATTTTAAAGTGTCTAAAATATCTCTATGTTTTGCGTTTAAGTAATCGATATAATCTCTTTCGAATTCTTTTACTTTGTTTACAGGAACGTTTCTTAATAAGTTCTTAGATCCTGCATAGATAATTGCTACTTGGTCTTCTACTGTAAACGGATCGTTTTGAGCTTGCTTTAAGATCTCTACGTTACGTTTTCCTTTTTCAATTACATTCATTGTAGCAGCATCTAAATCAGATCCAAACTTAGCGAAAGCCTCAAGCTCACGATATTGCGCTTGATCTAATTTTAATGTTCCTGATACTTTTTTCATTGATTTAATCTGTGCAGATCCTCCTACACGAGATACAGAAATACCTACGTTAATTGCTGGACGAACTCCTGAGTTGAATAAGTCAGACTCTAAGAAGATTTGCCCATCAGTAATAGAAATTACGTTTGTAGGAATATATGCAGATACGTCTCCTGCTTGTGTTTCAATAATTGGTAATGCTGTTAGAGACCCTCCTCCTTTTACTTTACCTTTTAATGAATCTGGTACGTCATTCATTTGAGCAGCAATAGCATCATCATTAATTACTTTTGCAGCACGCTCTAATAATCTTGAGTGTAAGTAGAATACATCTCCTGGATAAGCCTCACGTCCTGGAGGTCTTCTTAATAATAAAGATACCTCACGGTATGCTACCGCTTGTTTTGATAAATCATCATAAATAATTAATGCTGGTCTACCTGTGTCTCTAAAGTATTCTCCAATAGCAGCTCCTGCAAATGGTGCATATACTTGCATTGGTGCAGGGTCAGATGCGTTTGCAGCTACGATTGTTGTATATGCTAATGCTCCTCTTTCTTCTAACATGTTTGCAATAGCTGCAACTGTAGAAGCTTTTTGACCAATAGCAACATAGATACAGTATACTGGTTCTCCTGCATCATAAAATTCTTTTTGGTTTAAGATGGTATCTAAAGCAACTGTAGATTTTCCTGTTTGACGGTCTCCAATGATTAACTCACGTTGACCTCTTCCTACTGGAATCATCGCATCAATAGATTTGATTCCTGTTTGTAATGGTTCAGTTACAGGCTCACGATAGATAACTCCTGGTGCTTTACGCTCTAAAGGCATTTCGAAAGTTTCTCCTTCAATAGGCCCTTTCCCATCGATTGGGCTTCCTAGTGTATCTACTACACGTCCAACGATTCCTTCTCCAGCTCTTAATGAAGCAATTCTTTCAGTACGTTTTACTGTTGATCCTTCTTTTACAGAAGTTGACGCTCCTAATAATACAACTCCGGCATTATCTTCTTCTAAGTTTAATACGATTCCTTCTAATCCGTTATCGAATTCAACTAATTCACCGTATTGTACATTAGATAAACCATACACACGAGCAATACCGTCTCCTACTTGTAAAACAGTACCTACTTCATTTAACGTAGCTTTCGCTTCGAAATTTGTTAATTGTTGCTTTAAAATTGCTGATACTTCAGCGGGTTTAATTGCTGCCATCTTTTCTAATTTGATGTATAATTAAATTTTTGGAATGTAATCGCTGTGATCAAATTCCTTCCTTAATTCATTTAAATAATTTGAGATACTTGCATCGTACTGCACGTCTCCCACACGTAAAACAAATCCACCTAAAATGTCTGGATTTACAATATTTTCTAAACTTGCCTTGTTTCCTGTAATTTCTACAATCTTAGCCATTACTTGCTTTTCTATAGCTGCAGTTAATGGTACAGCAGTAGTAACTTTGGCAATATCGATGCTTTTTAGATGGTCGTAAATAATGGTGTATTGTTTAGCAACCGTTTCTAAAATGCTTAAACGCTTATTTTCTTCTAACAAAAGAAACAATCCAGTTGTAATGTTTGTTACTTTGCCTTCAAAAACAGCTTTTAAAACGTTCTTTTTATCTTCAGCTTTTATTACTGGACTTTTAAGCATTACATCTAACTCATCGTTCTCTGCAATCGTAGCGGCAACTAATGCCATATCCTTGTTTACATCAGACTCTTTGTTAGATTCTTTTGCAAGGTTTAAAATTGCTTTTGCGTAACGTAATGCAGCTTTTGTTCCTTTCATACTAAGATTACTTTAACGTAACATCTTGTAATAAACCTTCAACTAATTTTAGTTGATCGTCTTTAGATGCTAATTCTTTTTTCACTACAGTTTCTGCAATTCCAATAGACAATTCAGCAACCTGATTTTTTAATTCAGACAATGCAGCTTGCTTTTCTTGCTCTATAGATGCTTGTGCATTTTCAATTAACTTAGCTGCTACTTCTTTCGCTTCATCTTTTGCATCAGAGATCATTTTGTCTTTAATCTCACGAGCTTCTTTCATTAACGCATCTCTTTCTGCTCTTGCCTCTTTCAACAATTGCTCATTGTTTGCCTGTAAGTTTTCCATTTCTTTCTTTGCTTCTTCAGCAGAATCTAGAGCACTTTTAATACCTTCTTCTCTTTCATTTAGAGCTTTAGTAATTGGCTTCCATGCATACTTTACCATTAAAAATATAAGTATGAGAAATAATATTGTTTGCTTAACAAACAAGTCTAATGAGAAATTTTCTAGTAATTGTTCCATATCTTTTATTATAAACCTTTAAATAATAATCATTTCCCACAACCAACCGTTGCAGGAAATGATTTTTCAGAAATTACTTTCCTAAGAAAATCGCTGCAAATGCAAGACCTTCTAATAATGCTGCGATAATAATCATCGCGGTTTGGATTTTTCCATAAGAATCTGGTTGACGTGCAATACCTTCCATTGCTCCTTTACCAATTTGTCCTAGTCCAATTCCAGCTCCGATAACGATTAATCCGGCTCCAATTAAATTATACATAGTTTTTGATTTATAATTAAACTTTTCTTTTAATGATGTTCTGCTTCTTCAACAGCCATACCTATAAACAATGCAGACAACATTGTAAATATATATGCCTGAAGAAATGCTACTAGCACTTCAATTAATGTTATAAAAAGTGATAGTATTAATGATAATATGGTAGAACCATAAATTGTCAACTCTTTTTGCATTGTCATTCCAATAGCTATTAAACTCATAACTACAATATGACCGGCTGTAATATTAGCAAACAAACGAACCATTAGTGAAAATGGTTTGATAAGTAGTGTACCTGCTAATTCTATTATTGCTAAAATTGGTCTTAACAAGTAAGGAACCCCAGGCATCCAAAGTTGATGAGACCAAAAGTGTTTGTTACTTGAGGCCATATAAACCACAAAGGTTAAAATTGCTAAAACAGCTGTAATAGCCAACTGCCCAGTTACATTAAAACCAAATGGTGTAAGTCCCATTAGATTAGACAACCAAATAAAGAAAAACACTGTCATTAAGTACCCTGTAAATTTATTATACTTTGGGCCAATATTTGGTTTAGCAATTTCATCTCTAACATACAACACCAATGGTTCTAAAACCCTCCCGAACCCTGTAGGTATTTGCTTCGTTTTATATTGCTTTGCAAGACCTCTAAACATAATGAACATTAACAGGCCGAAGACTAAAATTCCAAAAACGCTTTTTGTGATAGACAAGTCTATTGGTTTAGATGCATTTATTGGATGGTGTTCTTCATCAAAAACAACTGAAGTAGCCCCCTCATTAAGTTCATAAATTTTTCCATGAAATTTAACAAAACTGCTTTCTCCTTTTTTAACTACAACTTTTCCTTGATCATCGTGATGAAATTCGGAAGACATAAAAGCTGTAAAACCATTCTTTCCCCATAACATAACTGGTAGAGGAAAACCTACATGGTGTTCCTTGTCATCAGAGAAATATGAAAATAAATGAAAATCATGCGAGTCTTTTACGTGATGTTTAATGTAATCACTAATCTCTTCAGGTGTATTTACCGGATTTACCTTTTGTTCGTCATGAGATTGTTTCTTATCCCCTGAAGCAAAAGTCACTTGAGAAGTGAAAAAAATAAGACTTAGAGTGATAGTTAATTTAAATACTAGTTTAATTTTTTTGTGATTCATTTTAATCCTAGTTGAGGTGTCTTAATTTCGGCGCAAATATAGTTAATATTTTCTGTGTAAAAACACCTTATTCTACATTTTTTGCAGCATTAGAATTATTTAAAAGTCTACTAACAAAAAGTGTTTCGAAAAACAAAGTTAAAAATATGACAATCAGCACATTAAGTAGTTCTTTTGTTGAATTAAAATTTTGGCCAAAAAATTGTCTTTTGAAAAAAACAATAAAGAAAATTATTTTAAGAGGAACGCTAAACAGATATAAAAAGCCTAATCGGTGTTTAAACTTAGTGTTTCCATGCAAAAAAACGAGAGAAAAACACACAATTACAGTAAAGCTTGCTAAATAGATATAATTTAATTTTAAAAACTTTGCGAATGGAATAGAAAAAGTGAAAAGCTTAATATGAATTTGGTATATCAAAAACATACCTGCAGCAAATGATAATATATAAATCAAGAATTTTTTATTCATTTCTTATTAAATCGATTAACTCGATAAATAATTAAGGACATTGCTAAAAAAACACCAATTAATGTTACTAAATTTTCAAGGTACGACTTTTGAAATTTGGTGTCTAAATATTGTCCTAGAAGGTTGCTTAAAAAAATAATAACCCCCATCTCAACACCAATTCCAAAAAATGACGCAAAGTTTTTAAGCTGTTTTTTCTGAGAGGGTTCTTTCTTGTTGCTCATGTTGATTCAGTTCTTTTACAGTTCCTTTCATCGCACATGTAGCATTAAATGTAGCTCCAGGTTCTACAGATAACTTTCCGATGATTACTTCTCCAGAAATGTTTGCCGAAGCTTTGATAGTTAACACTTCTTGAACCAGCAACTCTCCAGAAAATTTTCCTTCAATATCTGCATTGGTAGATTCTACTTTTCCTTTGATGAATCCTTCTGCTCCAATAATAACCCTTCCGTTGGTCTTTAAGTTTCCTTCTAAGGTTCCATCAATTCTGAAATCTCCTTCTGAGCTAATATCTCCTACAATCGAAGTGTTTTTTGCGACAACATTTCTTTCCATCACTTTCGGTTTTTTGGTTTTTTCTTTACTACTAAACATGGGGGATTATTGTTTTAGTCTTTTTATTAATTCTAATGCTTTCTTTCCTTGTTCTGTTTGCGGATAGTCTACCGCAACTTTTTCAAGGGCTGCAATATAAGATTCTTTTTTTTGATATTTTCCTATGGCATAGGCTTTTAGAAGATAAAACCTAGGAATTAAAGTAGATTCTTCTATGGTTGGCAACATCTCTGTGATAAAACAAACCGTTTCTTCAAAAGATTCGTCTTTGTAAAGATTATAGGCAATTGAGTATAAATCTGAGATTTCATCAACCTCTTCTTCTTTTGCTAATTCTTTTTCTGGATTTAAAATAATCTTAGCAAAAGGTGTGTCTGCATAATCGTTTAAAACTACATTTTTATAAGTTTCAGCCTTAGAATCTCCTTCTTTTAAATAGATTTGATATAGATGGTAATTTGCAGGTAAAATGAGTTCTTTATCTGGCTTTGATTGTAGTAGTCGCTCAAGGTTTGATATTGCTTTAGGAGTGTTTTTGAACTGTTCTTTATATATCAACCCTAACTCGAAAAGAGCTTTGTTTCTATCGTAAACCAAGGAGTCTATTTCTTTTTGTTCTGAAGGAATTGACTTAAGGTAGGTAGAAATCTCATATCTCGCTATTTTTTGACTGATAACTACATCGTCTTTTTCATTTTCTTTTTTACTGATTTTTTCAGACCATCTCCAATTATCTTCTAACGCTCTTGTTCCCCAAACTCTTTCAAATTCTCCTTTTCCAAATCCTAGTGATTGAACATTATAGAAATACCATTTTCCTTTGCTCTTTTGAGCTTGAGTTCCTCCAAAAGCATTTCCGAAAGAAATAGCATTTAATTTTTTTTGAGCCTCTTCTTCATCTTTCTTTTTAATCTTATCGATATAACTCTGGAAATATTTTTTTCTTTCTTCTTCAGGCATAGCTACAAATGATAAAATACTATCATTGATTTTCAGTACTTCTTCATACTTTCTTAGCGAAGCTAAGTTTTTAGCTTTCCTCTCTATCTTTTTTATTCGAAGCGTTTGTTTGTCTTTGGCAGTTATAAGAACACTATCATAATAAGAACTTGCAGTTACATAGTCTAACTCAGAGAAATAAAGATCTGCTAATTTCTCATAACTAAACGTCTTTTGCTTTGCGGTTCCATTTTTAGCTCTTAAGGAGTAGTTGTAATTTTGTTTTGCTCTTACAATACTATCTCTTCCTTCTTCAAGAGCAGCGACTTGATAGTACAAAGCATCTAAATAAGGGCGATTGTCTCTATTTCTTATTAGTTTTTTAAATCTTTCTAATAACGCAACCGTTGAAGAATCTGACGTTGAGTTTTTTGCCAGTTCAATATTGGCGTGTATTCTATATTTATACGGTGCTTTTTTAAAGTTGACTAGGTTTTCAAAAACCAATGTTGCAGAATCTTTGTTCTTTTCTATAGTATACAGCTGACCTAAAACATACATGTTTCTTGCTCGCTGTACCTTGTTTTTAGAAGTGTTTGTAGCCAACCAAAGATGTTCTTTTACTCTATGAATGCTATCCATCTTCATATAAGCCATTGCTAACGCTGTATGTGCTTCCTCTTGAATTAGTTCTGGAAGTTCTTGCTGTCTTAAAAGAATCTTTAACGTTTCAATAGCTAGCTCCACATTATCAATTCTAATATTGGCCTTGGCCCTCCAAATCTTCGTCTCATTAATCAGGCTAGCTTTTGGATAATTAGCAATGATATAGTTGAATGCCTCTATCGCAGGAATGAATCGTTCTGTATAATATCTAGATTTTCCAAGTAATAAATACGCATCATCAATTTGTTTATTTTTCTCTCTTCCTCGAATATTCATCGAGTGTTTTTGAATGGCTTTTACCGCTTTTTCTTCTGCTTTCTCAAAAGGTGATGCTGAGCTGTTGTTATTGTTTTTTATCGGTGCTCCTGGAGCACCAGGTCCGCTAAAACCAGAATTGAACTTTGGAGCTGCAACAACATTTCCTTTAAACTTGATAGGTTCTATAGGAAGTAATTGCCAATAGTCATCCTCATAGCTAGAGTTGATGCCATCTATTCCTTGCTGAAAAGCAACTTTCCCATTATAGAGAACATTGTATTTGGTAGTTACAGAATGGAAACTTCTGTTTAAAAAAGCATCCTTTCTTGTACTACAGGAAACTACTAAAAACACAAGTCCTAAAAATCCTATTTTTTGAATATTCTTCATTAAAAGCAAAAAACTCTTATTTACAACAGTTTCAGCATGAAAATATTGCAAATAAGAGCGTAAAAATAGGAATAAAACTTAGATTTATTTCTCTATACAGAAAAATAGCTCTCTAACTCTTTGAGTGTTTCTTCCGAAGTTTGAATATCTTTTACAACAATTCCTTTGTCTAACACCACAATTCTTTCACAAACTTCCGTTACATGACTCAAATCGTGACTAGATACTAAAACTGTTATTTCTCGGTCTTCAGTTAAGGTTTTTAATATTTTTTTCAATCGGATTTGCGTAGTTGGATCTAGATTTGCAAAAGGCTCATCTAAAATCACAACTTGAGGGTTTCCCATCATAGCAGCAACAATTCCTGCTTTCTTCTGGTTTCCTTTACTGAGGTCTCTTAAGTACTTTTTCTTTCCAATAATTTCTCCGTTAAAGAATTCGTCGAATTGAGAAAGAAAGGAGTTCACATCTGCCTTATTCATTCCTCTTAGGTCTCCAATAAAATCAAAATATTCTTCAGGTGTTAAATAACCAATTAAAAAAGTTTCGTCTATAAATGACCCTGTAAAATTCTTCCATTCTTCACTTTCATTTACTACAACATTGTTGTTTGTAATTTTTCCTGTTGTGGGTCTAATTAAATCCAACAGCAAATTAAAGTACGTTGTTTTTCCCGCCCCATTATTTCCAACCAATCCAAAACTTTGCCCTTTAGGAATATCTAAAGAGTCGATGTTAAGCACTTCGGCTTGTCCGTATTTTTTTGATATCTGTTTTGTTTCTATCATGATGTTTTCTTTAAAGTCTGTATTGTTTATGATTTTTTTCCAAAAGCGTGAATGGCAGCATACTTATCTTGAATATATTTCGCCTCAATCAAGCCCATGAAGTAGTTTTTGAAGATAATTGTAATTATACCTACAGCAGCTATTGCAATTATTCCAGCGTTAAAACTGATTAAAGAGCTAAATACCCAGAACAATAACATTGGTAATCCTAGAATAGGAAGAATGATGATAAATTGTGTAGCACTGGTTCCTTGATAGTTGGCGAAAGCACTTTTCTCTAAATCAATTCGCTTTCTGTTAAACGACCCTGCATACAATAAGAACAATGAATTAAAACCAATATTAAAAATTGCTCCTGCGGTAATCATTAAAAACTTATCGATACCAAAGTAGATATATGGAACGCTTAAAATATATAGTACGGCAGTCATGACCACCATTAAATACCATTTAGATTCTAAAAACAATCTGTATTTAATATTCTGGCTCATTAACATTTTATAATAAGAACTATCCCAAGCCGGAATAAACTGCCCAAAGTTCAAAGCAAACCCTCCTGTTGTAAAAACTGAAGCAAAGACTAGAAATGCTGGCATTTTCTCTTCATAAACTTCTTGTGTAAAAAATATCAATGCATAAGCCACAAAGAAAAAAGACATTAAGAATACTGTTTTAGGTCTTTTATTTCTCCAAATTAAGCGAATGTCGTTCTTAAGAAAAGGAGCTACATTTCCAAAACGGTTTGCCCAAGACAAGTCTTTAGAATTCGCTTCTTTAGTTTTTGCAGAAACAACATCGTCTAAGTATACACGATTAACCAATTGCTTGAAGTTCAAATAATAGAAAACTATTAGCAAGGGGATTCCTATGAGAGATAATATTGGTTGATCATATATCGTTTGAAATATCTGCTTACTATAAATTGTTACATCAAAAATTTCAAATCTCTGTAATAAAGCTAAGCCCCCCACAACGAGAACCGCCGACCAAAAAGCAAGGTTGTTCTTATTAATTAAGAAATTAATAAAGTTTATTGATTGAACAATTAAAAACATTGCTAAGAACCACCCCAATGCTCCATTTGTATCATATCCTTTTCGTATTAATTGTACCGTAAATGGAATGTAAAAAAACAATGGCATGATATTGTAAAATGTCATCGCTGATTTACTCAATACAAAATGGACTAGTTTCGATTTCTTAATTGGTAAAACTAACATCGGTTTGATGTTCATAATTGGAAGCTTTTGCATCAGGTACCTAAAAATCAGGTCCATTGCAATAGCATATAAAAGATACGAATTCACTAATTGAAAAGGGTCTTCTTTTGGAAATAACTCTTCAATAATTTTGAATGAAAACGTTCCTAACAACAGAAGATAAGTTAACATCATAAGAGCAAAAAAGCCCATGATTATCTTTAAGGCAATTCCCGTTTGCCAATATGATGAACGGAAATATTGTTTCCATTCTAGGCGAATAAAATGTGCAATCATTGAGTGGTTAAATTAGTTTGAATAACAATTAGTTACCAATTTACCATTTTTGTTACAACAAATCTTCTTTTTTTAACAAACAAAAAAAGCCGAGTAAAACTCGGCTTCTCTTATTCTTCAACTTTAAGTACTTGTTGTATAATTTCTTTGAGGTTTTGTTTTGGTAAAGCTCCTGTTGCCATCTGAGGCTGCTCATCCATAGGAATAAACAACATCGATGGAATACTACGGATTGCAAATGCAGCAGCCAACTCTTGTTCTTTTTCTGTGTCTACTTTATAAATATTAATCTTGTCACCATATTCTTCACTTAACTCTTCTAAAATAGGCGCAATCATTTTGCATGGTCCACACCAATCTGCATAAAAATCTATAATCGCAGGAACTTTCCCTTCGAAAGTCCATTCTTTGTTTTTTTCATAATTGAAGACCTTTTCTAAAAAGGTTTGCTTCGTTAATAACTCTGTCATACTTTCTTTCCTTGTATTGTGCGAAGTTAGACGTTTTTTACTCAGGAAAATTACATCCTGAAATGAATGTGAATTTCAACCAATTTTATTTTTTGTAAATTGAAGTCCTAACTAATTATTAACTAACACTTTACACTATGAATTCAATCGCAATGATTGCTCGTTACCTTTTAGGTTTAGCGATGTTAGTCTTTGGAGCTAACAAATTTTTTCATTTTATGCCTAACCCTGATCTTCCTGAAGCCGCTGGGGCTTTTATGGGAGCTTTAGGAGGAAGTGGCTACATATTTCCAACATTGGGAGTTGTTTACATTTTAGCTGGATTACTTTTAGTTATCAATCGAGCTGTGCCTTTTGCTCTAATTATTTTAGTTCCAGTTTCTTTCAATATTGTGGCTTTTCATTTAAAGTATGCACCTGAAGGAATTTTATTTGCCGCAATAGTAGCGGTGCTGAACTTATTCTTAATTTACACCAATTGGGATCGATTTAAATCGCTCTTTGAGTAAAAAATAAACGTTAAATTCTGTTAAAACCTCCTGTTTATGTAACATAGGAGGTTTTTTTTATACTAATTTAGAAGCCAATTAATTACGTACACAATGAAAAGATTAATCGTTCCTGTTCTTTGCGCTGTTACTATATTTACTGCGTGTAAAGAAGAATCTAATAAAAGAGAGATTGCTGTGAGCTATCCAGAAACTACTAAAAAACCAGTTGTTGACACGTATTTTGGCACCGAAGTAGTAGATAACTATCGTTGGCTAGAAGACGACCAAAGTAAAGAAACAGAAGCTTGGGTAAAAACAGAAAATGAAGTGACTTTTGATTACTTGAGTCAAATCCCTTATCGCGAACAACTAAAAGATCGCTTATCGGAACTATGGAATTATGAAAAAATCACCTCTCCTTTTGTTGAAGGCGATTATACGTATTACTATAAAAATGATGGGTTACAAAATCAATATGTAGTTTATAGAAAAAAAGGAGACAATGGAAAAGAAGAGGTCTTTTTAGACCCAAATACTTTTTCTGAAGACGGCACAACCTCTTTAAGCGGATTGTCTTTTTCTAAAAATGGTAAAACCGCTGCTTATTCTATCTCTGAAGGAGGTAGCGATTGGAGAAAAATCATCGTTATTGATGTTGAAAGTAAAAAGATTAAAGAAGATACTTTAGTAGATGTAAAATTCTCTGGAATCAGTTGGAAAGAAAATGATGGCTTCTATTATTCTAGTTACGATAAGCCAAAAGGAAGTGAGCTTTCTGCGAAAACAGATCAACATAAACTGTATTATCATAAACTTGGCACTTCTCAAAAAGATGACAAAGTTATTTTTGGAGGAACAGCCGCTCAAAAGCACCGATATGTTTTTGCTTACTTAACAGAAGACAATCGATATCTGGTTATTCAAGCACAAACTTCCACGTCAGGAAATAAGCTATTTATTAAAGACCTAACAAAGAAAAACAGTAAATTAATTACAGTTGTAGGTAACTTTGATAGCGATACATACGTCATAGATAATAAAGGTAGTTTATTGTATTTAGTAACCAACTTAAATGCTCCTAATCAGAAAATTGTGACAGTAGACGCAAACAACCCTACTCCAGAAAACTGGAAAGATTTTATTGCTGAAACCGAACATGTATTAAGTCCTTCTACAGGAGGAGGTTATTTCTTTGCTGAATATATGGTAGATGCTGTTTCTAAAGTTTTACAATACGATTTTGATGGTAAACTTATAAGAGAAATCAAACTTCCAGGGGTTGGAAATGCTGGAGGATTTGGCGGAAAAAAAGACGCAACTGTAGATTACTTCTCTTTTACCAATTACAATACGCCCTCAAGCATTTATAAATTTAATATTAAAACTGGCGAATCTGAATTGTACTGGAAACCTTCTATTGATTTTAATCCAAATGATTATGAGAGTAAACAAGTGTTTTACACTTCTAAAGATGGAACCAAGGTTCCGATGATTATCACTCATAAAAAAGGTGTTGAACTTAATGGGAAAAACCCAACTATTTTATATGGTTATGGTGGTTTTAATATTAGCTTGAATCCTAGCTTTAGTATTACAAATGCTGTTTGGATGGAACAAGGAGGAATATACGCTGTGCCTAATTTACGTGGTGGAGGTGAATACGGAAAGAAATGGCATGTAGCTGGGACTCAAATGCAAAAACAAAATGTGTTTGACGATTTTATTGCCGCTGCTGAGTATTTAATTGAAAAAAAATACACTTCTTCAGATTATTTGGCTATTCGAGGAGGTTCTAATGGCGGCTTGTTAGTTGGGGCTACAATGACTCAGAGACCAGATTTGATGCGTGTTGCATTACCAGCAGTGGGAGTGTTAGACATGCTTCGTTATCACACGTTTACAGCTGGAGCTGGATGGGCTTATGATTATGGAACGGCAGAGCAAAGCAAAGAAATGTTTGAATACTTAAAAGGATATTCGCCTGTACATAATGTAAAAGAAGGTGTAGAGTATCCTGCCACAATGGTAACTACAGGAGATCATGATGATCGTGTAGTGCCTGCTCATAGCTTTAAATTTGCAGCTGAATTACAAGACAAACAAACAGGAAATAATCCTGTATTGATTCGAATAGAAACCAATGCTGGACATGGCGCGGGAACTCCCGTAGCAAAAACAATTGAACAATATTCCGATATTTTCGGATTCACCCTTTTTAATATGGGCTTTGATAAATTACCAAACCCACCTAAATCAAAAATCAAATCATAAATAAAAACCAACAGAAATGAATTCAATTAGAAAAACCCTACTTTTTTCTGCCTTAACAGCTCTTGTTTTTGTAGCGTGCGAGCCAGAAAAAAAAGAAAGTGTAGGAATTGTCTTAGAAAACATGGACACAAGTGTTCGCCCTAATGACGATTTCTTCCGATACGTAAACGGTCGTTGGCTAGACAGCACAAAAATTCCTGATGATCAAACTTCATGGGGAGGTTTCAACAAACTTAGAAAAGAAACAAACGCTGATGTTTTAAATATCCTTGCTGATGCAATAGAAAAAGATGATTTTCCTAAATTAAAAGATGCTGATGGAAACTTAAAGCCGTCAGATCAACAAAAAGCGGTATACTATTACCAGTCTATTATGGATACCGTTGCAAGAAATGAACAAGGAATTGATCCTGTAAAACCTTTCTTAGAAAAAATTGATGAGGTAAAAAACCTAAAAGACTTAGAAGAGTTTTTAATCAACCTTACTCCTTATGGAGGTGCTGGTTTCTTCGGTTTTCAAGTTTTTAACGACTTAAAAAATAGTAATATAAATGCTGGTTATATTTTCCCTGGAGGATTAGGATTAACAAGAGATTACTATGTTGATCAGGATGAAGACACTAAGGAGAAAAGAAGAAAATACGAAGCTCATATTGCAAGAATGTTGCAAGAATTTGGTAGCGATGAAGCATCTGCAAAGAAAGATGCAGCTAAAATTTTAGCGTTCGAAACTAGCTTAGCTACTCCTCAGTTAACTAAAGAAGAGCAAAGGGATGTTCGTAAGTTATACAACCCTATGAATCTTGATGAGTTATCAAAATTAGTTCCAACTATTGACTGGAAGAAATATTTTAACAGCATTGGTGTTAGTGATATAGATAAGGTAATTGTTACGCAGCCTAAATACTTGAAGGCGATGAATGATATCATGAACAGCAGCTCAATTAACGACATTAAGTTATACTTACGTTGGACTTTAATTAATACTGCTGCTGGAATCTTGACAACAGATCTTGAAAAAGCAAATTGGGAATTCTATGCCAGAGACCTTAGAGGAGCTAAAAAACAACGCCCAAGAGATGAAAGAGCCTTAGGAAATGTAAATGGAGCAATTGGTGAAGCTTTAGGTAAATTATATGTTGACGCAAAATTCCCTCCAGAAGCTAAGAAAAAAGCTGAGGAAATGATTGATAATGTATTGTTAGGTTTCGAAAAAAGAATCAATGCCTTACCATGGATGAGTGAAGAAACTAAGAAAAAGGCTTTAGAAAAGCTAAGCAAAATTACAGTGAAAATTGCATATCCTGACAAATGGAAAGATTATTCTGCTTTAGACATTAAAGGTGTTAAAGAAGGAGGTACTTACTTTGAAAACTCTATCAATGTTGCCAAGTGGGGATTCCAAGAAAACATTGCTAAAATGGGTAAAGAAGTAGACAGAACTGAATGGGGAATGTCTCCTCAAACTGTAAACGCTTACTTTAATCCTGTAAATAATGAGATTGTTTTCCCTGCCGCTATTTTACAACCTCCGTTCTACGATTATAGAGCTGATGAAGCTGTAAATTATGGTGGAATTGGAGCGGTAATTGGTCATGAAATCTCTCATAGCTTTGATGATTCTGGATCTCGTTTTGATGGTGACGGAAACTTAAACAATTGGTGGACTGAAGATGATTTAAAGAAATTTACTGCTTTAGGTGAAAAATTATCAAATCAATACAGTGAATACACAGTGATTGATGATGTGAAAATCAATGGAAAATTTACCTTAGGTGAAAACATTGGTGATTTAGGGGGAATTAAAGCTGCTTATGAAGGGCTGCAAATCTTTTACGAGAAAAATGGAAGACCAGAGCCTATTGACGGGTTCACTGCAGAGCAACGTTTCTTTATGTCTTGGGGAACAATTTGGAGAACCAAGTCACGTCCTGAGGCGTTAAAGAATCAAGTAAAAACAGACCCTCATTCACCAGGAATGTTTAGAGCTTTCGTTCCTTTATTAAATGTTGACGCTTTTTATGAAGCTTTCAATATTGTAGAAGGAGATAAAATGTATATCAAACCAGAAGAAAGAGTTGCCATTTGGTAATCTTTTAATCTGTAAATTTACACCGCGAATTATTTTAAATAGTTCGCGGTTTTTTTATGCTACAAGTCAATAATATATCCTTTCGTTATCATAGTGATAGTGGTAAAGAGGTTTTAAAAAATCTTTCTTTCAAGCTAGCTTCTGGAGAACATTTATGTGTAATGGGAGAAAGTGGAAGTGGAAAATCTACTCTGTTAAAAGCTATTTATGGATTGTTAGACTTAGATAAGGGCACTCTTTTTTGGAAAGAGAAACAAATTTTAGGACCTGCTTTTCACTTGGTTCCTGGAATGGATTTTTTTAAATATGTAGCTCAAGATTTTGACCTCATGCCTTTTACATCAGTAGAAGAAAACATTGCAAAATTCTTACCTCGTTCTCACCCAGAAGGTTCCAAGAAAAGAACTTTAGAATTGTTAGAAGTGATAGAAATGAAGTCTTTTGCCAAACAAAAAGTAAAAGATTTGAGTGGAGGTCAACAACAACGAGTAGCTATTGCTAGGGCTTTGGCTAAAGAACCTGAATTAATTTTGTTGGACGAGCCTTTTAGTCAAATCGATAATTTTAAGAAGAATTCCTTAAGAAGAAAACTATTTTCATACTTAAAGGAGAAGAACATTTCCTGTATTGTAGCTACGCATGATGGAAATGATGCTTTGTCCTTTGCCGACAAAATGATTGTAATTAAAGATCACCGGATTCTAGCGCTTGGATCGCCTAAAGAATTATATCAGAAACCTAAAGAGCATTATATTGCTGCTTTATTTGATGATGTAAATGAGATTGTAATTGATGGTAAAAAACAACTTTTTTATCCTCATCAGATTAAGATTGTAGAGGTTTCTGATGACAAAGCTGTGGTAAAGAATTCTTATTACAAAGGTTTTTATTGGTTGATTGAGGTTGACTATAAGGGTCAAATAATTTTTGTTCAGAATCAAGAGACATTAGTGTCAGGAAATTTGGTGAATCTCGATTTTTTTTCCGTTCCAAATTAGCGCCTCTCCTTCTTTCTTTCCTAACAAGAGTTTTCCGATTGGTGAGGAAGGCGAAATAGTAAAAAACACGCCTTGATTCACTTTTAATTGCCCTGCGCTTATGCTTAAAAAGTAGCTTCCTAAATTGGTTGTAACAATTGTTCCTAAACTTGCAATAGAAGATTTTTTGGATGGGTCTATTTTAGCTAGAATCTCTTTCATTTGTTGAACCGAAGCTAATTGTTGCCCTGCTTTTTCCATTTCCAATTGCAACATAGCTCTACCGGTTTCATGTTTGTCTCCTGCAGAACTTTTGGTTTCTGAACTCAACGCCTTCTGATGCGATTGTATTGTTTTTTCAATTGTAGCCAAACGTTGCTGAACATAATCAATACATTGTTGGTAAAGCTGTTGTTTAAGGTTCATTTTTAGTCTATTAAATCTGCTAGTTCTTTTCCTACCAAAGAGCCTATAGCAACTCCCATTCCTCCTAATCGGATTCCGCAAAAAGTGTTGTTAGTTATCTGTTTTACAATTGCTTTCTTTTGATTTCCAACACCCATAATTCCACTCCATCTATGTTCTATTTCAAACTTGTTGTTTGGGAGAATTACCTCTCTTAATAATTGTTCTAGCTTTTCTTGAATCAATTGAGTTTGACCAAATGTTGTTGTTTCTTCTGTTATAAAATCTAGATTTCTACCACCTCCAAATAAAATTCTGTTATTAATATTTCTGAAATAATAATATCCTTCTTCTAAGTGAAATGTTCCTTTTATGTGCAATTTATCAATAGGTTTTGTTACCAATACTTGAGCCCTAGCTGGTTTGATGTCTTCCTGAATAAGTTGCTTTGAAAAACCATTGGTAGCTAGCAATAATTTCTTAGTTATAACTTCTCCTTTATTCGTTTTAAGAGCAACTTTTTTGTTGATGTCTGTATAAGTTTCAACCGCTACATTATTTAGAATCTTAATTCCTAAGTTTCGCGCTTTTTTGAGGAGTTCAATCATCATTTTTCCGGTATCAATCTGACCTTCAAACTCATTTACTATATAGTTCGGAACTATATTTCGAAACCTAAATTTGTTTTCTGTTGATGTGTAAACTTCTTCTTGGAAGATCGGAAAGAGAAGTTTGTTTAGTCTAGGGATTTCATCTTTGCACGTTTCAAAAAAAGTCTTGTCTTGAAAAAGTTCATATCCTTTGTGATGCTGGTAATCAATCTTTTCATCACCCAACATTTTTCGAAGTAATTCTAATCCCTTCCACCGCTTTTGAACCAATTGAACAACTTCTTCTTCAGAATGGGTTTTTAAATCACTCAGCAGCTCTGATACACTACCAAAGCAGGCGAAGCCTGCATTTTTTGTGCTGGCTCCTTGAGGTAACAAACCTTTCTCTAAAATTAAAACCTTCGATGTAGGAAACTTCTCTTTTAATTGAATAGCACAGTTCAAACCTACAATGCCGCTTCCTACGATAACAAAATCATTGTCTGCAAACCATTCTTTATATTCCCAATAACTATAATTCATGAAAGATATTTTTCAAAACAATTGCTGTTTTCTACCCCTATATATTGCCCGTAATTCGCAGTTTTTTGATATCCAGATTTATAATAAAAACGCACCGCTTCTACTTGGCGACTTCCTGTTTCTAATATGCAGCATTTAAAACCTAATTCTCTTGCCCAATCTTCAAGTCCTGTTAAAATCTGTGTTGCTGCTCCAGTGCCTCTTTGATCCGGTTGAACATACATTCGTTTTACCTCAGCCGAATCTGCGTCAAACTTTTTAATTGCTCCACAACCAATGGCTTTGCTTCCTGAGTATAAAACAATTGCATGATGAATGTTTTCTAATCCATTAAATTGATTGTAAAACCCATGATCTTCTCCATCTGTAACTTTTAAATAAGCATCCAGCTCTGCTACTAAATTGACAAAGTCACTGTCTGTTTTATCTGTTCTTTTGATTGTATACATTAAAAGTCAAATTTTAATTGCACCCAAACAGGTTCTTTTTTTTCTGTGTCTAAATTACCAAAAGAAATTCCTAACAAACGAACAGAATCTTTTAATTTCTCTTGATATAGCAGCTCTTTAACAATGGGCATAAATTCTTCTTTTAGCTGAATAAATTCTTGAATGGTTTTACTTCGAGTTTGCTGTGTAAAATCGCTATACTTTATTTTCAAAGTGATCGTTTTTCCTTTGGTGTTAGATTTCACCATTCTGCGTTCGAGTTCTTCTCCTATTTTGGTCAGTTTCTCAAGCATAAAAACTTCAGAAGAAATGTTTTCAAAAAAAGTTCTCTCAGCAGCAATGGACTTACGAATCCTATTAGGCTTTACTTTGCTATGATGAATTCCTCTTACAATGTTGTAATAGAAGCTTCCTGATTTCCCAAAGAGTTGTGTTAATTCTTCTTGAGATTTCTTTTTCAGGTCCATTCCAGTAAAGATTCCTAGATTGTGCATTTTAGCGGCTGTTACTTTACCAACTCCATAAAATTTATTAACGGGCAGTTCTTCTAAAAAAGGAATCATTTCCTCGGGTGAAATTGTTTTTTGTCCATTGGGTTTGTTGATGTCTGATGCAACTTTTGCAATAAATTTATTAACTGATATCCCTGCTGAAGCCCTTAACTCTAACTCTTCCCATATTCGCTGTCGTATTTCTTGAGCGATCATACTTGCAGAAGGATTTCCTTTCTTGTTTTCAGTAACATCTAAATACGCTTCATCAAGAGATAATGGTTCAACCAAATCTGTGTAATCGTAGAAAATTTCTCGAACTTTGGTAGATATTTCTTTGTATCGTTCATATCGAGGTCTTACAAAGATTATATGTGGACATTTTTGTTTTGCCAGCAAACCGCTCATCGCAGATTTTACACCAAATTTCCTTGCTTCATAGCTTGCTGCAGAGACCACTCCTCTTTTTTCGCTTCCTCCAACTGCCACTGGCTTTCCTCTTAGATCTGGATTGTCTAATTGCTCTACGGAAGCATAAAAAGCATCCATATCTACATGAATAATCTTACGATATTGAGGATTTTCTGACACTCAATAAAACTACAAAACTTTCTTCTTATGAAAGAATATCTATAAAGCTGAAAATAGCGATGAGAGCGAGTACACATCCAAGGATAAAATCCATTTGATTTGCTAATTTTAGCATCTTTGTTTCTAATTTTTTAGCCAAGCTTGCATAGATTAATAATAACACTAATACTCCTAGAGAAGATCCTATTACAAAACAAAAATTATTAATTGGATTAAATTCATACCATCCTGCCATAGCTAATGAACTTGTGCTTCCAAAGTAGAATGGAATGGCAAACATGTTTAAAAAGGAGAGTAATAACCCTAAAGAGAATCCTTTTATTTTCCTTTCTTTTGGTTGACTCTTTTTCGATTGCGCAGCTTTATAAAAGAAGTAAATAGACAAACCTAAAAACACAAAGGATCCTATTTGTTGTAGCGTGAACAAATAAGCAGGGTTGCTCATTAACTTTTTAGAAAAAGCAATAGCTAAATACGATTGTCCTAGAATAATAAAAGACGCTCCAAAAGCAAAAGAAACCGCTGTTTTTCTGTTCTCTTTTAAGCTTATTTTGATAATTGTCATGCTCAACATACTTGGGAATAGAAATCCCAAAAGGGATATAACGAACCCTAAAACAAAATGAAAAACAATTTCCATATAACGCTTTTGTTTGCTTGATAAAAACCAATTACAAAAATGCTCATTTTTCACAAATAAAAAAGGCGTCTTTAAAAGACGCCTTTTATTTATGATTAAAATGCTGTTTTATACAACTCCTTGAGCTAGCATAGCATCAGCAACTTTTACAAATCCAGCAATGTTTGCTCCTCTAACATAGTCGATAGACCCGTCTTCATTAGAACCATACTTAGCACATGCAGTATGTATGTCTGCCATAATTTGCTTTAGTTTAGCATCTACTTCTTCTCTTGTCCAGTTGTAACGTAATGAGTTTTGACTCATTTCTAAACCAGATACAGCAACTCCTCCTGCATTTGATGCTTTTCCTGGAGCAAATAAAACTCCTCCTTTATGAAATGCTTCAATTGCTTCTGGTGTAGATGGCATATTTGCTCCTTCACTAACACACTTACATCCGTTAGCTATTAATGCTTTTGCAGCTTCTCCATCCAATTCGTTTTGAGTAGCACATGGTAATGCAATATCACATTTTACATTCCATGGTTTTTCTCCTTTTACGAATTTAGCATTTGGATATTTCTCAACATATTCATGTATACGACCTCTTCTTACATTTTTAAGATCCATTATGAATTCTAATTTTTCAGTATTAATACCTTCTTCATCATAGATATGTCCTGATGAATCTGACATTGTTACTACTTTAGCTCCTAACTCGATTGCTTTTTCAGCGGCAAACTGAGCTACGTTTCCAGAACCAGAGATGGTTACTATTTTTCCATCAAAAGAGTCGTTTTGTGTTGCCAACATATTTTGAGCGAAATATACATTTCCGTATCCTGTTGCTTCTGGTCTAATTAAAGAACCTCCCCAAGAAGCTCCTTTACCAGTTAACACTCCTGTAAACTCATTTCTTAACTTCTTGTACATTCCAAACATGAATCCAATTTCTCTTCCTCCAACTCCAATATCTCCTGCAGGAACGTCTGTGTTTGGTCCAATATGTCTAAATAATTCGCTCATGAAAGCATGGCAAAAACGCATGATTTCATTGTCTGACTTTCCTTTAGGATCAAAATCAGAACCTCCTTTTCCTCCACCCATTGGCAATGTGGTAAGAGAGTTTTTAAACACTTGTTCGAAGGCTAAAAACTTAAGGATGCTTAAGTTTACACTTGGATGAAAACGCAATCCTCCTTTGTAAGGTCCAATTGCCGAATTCATCTCAATTCTATATCCTCTATTTACTTGAATCTCTCCAGAATCATCTACCCAGTTTACTCTAAATGAAATTACTCTTTCTGGTTCTACCATTCTTAAAAGAATGTTTTTCCCGTAGTAAATTTCTTTAGAAGCGATATAAGGAATTACTGTTTCTGCAACCTCTTGTACAGCTTGTAAAAATTCTGGCTCGTGGTGATTTCTCTGTTTCACCAACTCCATAAAAGCATTGATTTTTGCTTCCATTGATTTATTATAATTTAAAGGTTTGTTTGTTTTTAAGTGGCAAAGATATAGAAATTCATATATCTAGTTGCTATTTTTTTTCTTTTGTTATCGCTCTTAATGCCTCATTTCAAACGTTTTCGCTTTCATTGTAGGATTCTTCTTTTTTCAGTGACCATATGTTTTGAAAAAATGTAACTTTGCCCTTTGATTATTGAAGTACAATCATGCTGGATAAAGTAAAAGAACTTTTAGGGGAAGTAAGCGCTTTTCAATCGGCTTCAAAAGAAGAGGTTGAAGCGTTCAGAATTAAGTATTTAGGAAGTAAAGGTTTGTTGAAAAACCTTTTTGCTGAATTCAAAAATGTTGATGCCGAACTACGAAAAGATTTTGGTCAGGCGTTAAACAATTTGAAAAAGGCCGCTGAACAAAAAGTAGCTTCCTTGAATGAAGCATTAGAGAATGCTCAAGAAGAAACAGGGGTTTACGGTGACTTAACTCGTCCTGCTGAACCAATTCAACTAGGTTCTCGTCATCCTATTTCTTTGGTAAAAAATCAAATTATTGATGTTTTTAACAGAATTGGCTTTACGGTATCTGAAGGTCCTGAGGTTGAAGACGACTGGCATAATTTTACTGCTTTAAATCTCCCTGAATATCATCCCGCTAGAGATATGCAGGATACTTTTTTTATTGAAAAATCTCAAGATGTTGCTAAAGACACTTTGTTAAGAACTCACACTTCTTCAGTACAGGTTCGTTATATGGAAAACAACAAGCCTCCTATTAGAACTATTTCTCCAGGTAGAGTTTTTAGAAATGAGGATATTTCTGCTCGTTCGCATTGTATCTTTCATCAGGTTGAAGGTTTGTATATAGATACTGATGTTTCTTTTGCCGATTTAAAACAAACGCTTCTTTATTTTACTAAAGAAATGTTTGGAAAATCAAAGATTCGCCTTCGTCCTTCTTATTTCCCGTTTACTGAGCCAAGTGCAGAGGTAGATATTTATTGGGGATTAGAAACGGAAACCGACTATAGAATTACCAAAGGAACAGGTTGGTTAGAGATCATGGGTTGTGGTATGGTAGATCCTAATGTCTTGGAAAATTGCAATATAGATTCTTCTACTTATAGTGGTTATGCTTTTGGAATGGGAATAGAACGGATTGCTATGTTATTATATCAAATTCCTGACATTCGCATGTTCTACGAAAATGATGTGCGTTTCTTAGAGCAATTCAAATCTGTTTTATAAGTTTTGAAAAAAGACATTCAAATTCCCTCAGTTTCTGGGGTTCAAGTAGCTGCCGTTTTAGAATACAACGACATTTATAAAACTGATGATTGGAATATCTATATCATCAATGAAAAAAATGTTGATTTAGAAATGGTTGTAATCGTTTCCAAAGGTTTTGATGAGAAAGATCAAACTTCTATAATGCGAAAAAAAGTTGATGTTTTGCCCGCCAACTCTTTTGCTAAAATAGAGATGATTCAACCTGAACTTTTTAAACTAAATAATCAATTTCAAGTTTCTTTCTTCTCAGAAAACACCTTATTTGACAAGACTTTTTTGTTTCCTAAAAACAGTATCAAAGAAGGTAGTATTAGAATGATTTCTTCTCTAAACAAAAGAGGGGTTTTAGCTCGTTAATTATTTGTTTCCTGGTTTTGTCGAGAAAAATACCGTGTTCAACGATTTTTTTTCTTTTCCTTCGAGTTGTTCTTTGCTTTGACCCAGAATAATTAAATTTAAAGCATTATGAAAAATCGAAGTTTTATCCTTTTATTAAGCGTTGTATTGTTTAGCTCTTGTTTTGTAAAATCGTTGCATCCTTTTTACACTAAAGAAACCGTTTCTTACAATGAGAATTTGATAGGAACATGGGAAGATAATCAAGGAGCTGTTTGGGAGATTATTCCTTTTAAAAACGAGTTTTTTAAAGAGCATTCTAAGAGTGAGCAAGTTAACGATATGAAAATTGAG
Source organism: Pseudotenacibaculum sp. MALMAid0570 (assembly GCF_040151415.1). NCBI lineage: Bacteria > Pseudomonadati > Bacteroidota > Flavobacteriia > Flavobacteriales > Flavobacteriaceae > Pseudotenacibaculum > Pseudotenacibaculum sp. MALMAid0570. The sequence continues at coordinate 323,590 of NZ_JBDKWF010000048.1, read as the reverse complement.
ACTACTGTAAAAATAAATAAGCCTGAAAAAGAAGAAGATATTGAAGACTACGAACTCTACAATGAGTATAAAAACGGGTACTATATTAAAAGAACCAAAAAAGGAAAAGAGGCTGCTTTCTTTGCAAATCCGTTTAAAATAAAGGGTCAGTACTTTTTAGATTTTACTCCCTTAATGGTAGACATAAATGCAGAATCCCTTATAGAAAATCATTTAGTTAGTACACATTCTTTGGTAAAGTTTGATGTTGCAGAAGACAAAAGTGTGCAATTAAGCTGGCTAGATGAAAGTCGTTTAAAAGAGCTTTTTAAAGAAAAGAAAATCAAAATTGAACATGAAAAAACAGGGGTTGATAAAAGCGGTATTTTATTAACTGCAAAACCTGAAGAGTTACAAAAATTTATCAAGAAGTATATGGCTTCTAAAAATCAAGATAAGTGGAAATCTGATACTAAATTCACATTAACAAAAACAAATGCAAAACCTTAGTTTTCATTTCAATCAAAAGAACAGCCGCAACGCATTGGTTTTTAACCTTGCTTTGTGGCTAGTTTCTTATTTTGTGTTGTTATTCTTTTTTGCGGAAAGTTTTTCTCCTCAAAAGATCGATTATATCTATACAGGAGCTTTTGTGTTTACTATTATTATTCCTGTTATTATAAATCTTTATGTGTTAATTCCGTTCCTGTTAAGCAAGGAACGATACCTGCTTTTTTTCTTACTCTTTTTAGCTAACCTGCTTCTTTTTACAGAGACAAACAAGTGGTTTTTTAACTCTTATATTGATGTTATTTTTCCAGATTATTATTTTGTTTCCTATCATTCCAACACAACGTTATTTATTATTTTTTCTGTGTTCTTGGTAGGAACCACTCTAGTAAAACTTGCAAGCGATTGGTTTCAATTAAATAAGGTGAAAAACGAGTTGTTACGAAATGAAAATATTGAAATTCAAAACAGGCTTACTTCTTTAAAGTCTCAGATCAATCCTCATTTTTTGTTCAATTCTTTAAATGTGTTGTACTCGCTTTCTTTGGAAGAAAAAGAAGAAACCTCTTCTGCAATTCTACAACTATCACATATTCTTAGATATGTTCTTTATGAAACTGCCGACAGAAAAATATCATTAAAAAAAGAGGTTGAATTGATTCAAAAATACCTCGAATTTCAAAAATATCGTTATCACGATTCTGCAAATGTTTCATTTGAAACGGATATTCAAGATCTCGAATTTCTTCTGTATCCGATGTTGTTATTGCCTTTGATAGAGAATAGTTTTAAACATGGAATAAAAGGTGAGGTAAAAAACACATTCATCAACATAAAGCTTACTCAAAATAGAGGTGATTTTTATTTTTATATAGAAAATAATATCTCTGACGGCACTGCCGTTTCTGATGATCAATATTCTGGATTAGGGCTTCAAAATATTCAACAAAATTTAGCTTTGGTATATCCTAATTCTCATTCATTTGAAATTACTGAGTCAGAAAAATCTTTTGCTGTTTCTTTAAAAATTAGTACCCATGAAGATTAACTGTTTGATTATTGATGATGAGCCTTCATCTCAAATCGTTCTGAAAAATCACTTAAAAAAAGTTGATTTTCTAAACCTATCTGGAATATGTAACAATGCCGTTGAAGCACTTTCTTTTTTATCTCAAGAAAGTGTAGATCTCATTTTTCTAGATATCAACATGCCAAAAATTTCTGGTCTTTCATTTTATAAATCTTTACGGAACCCTCCAGCTGTAATCTTTACAACTGCTTATTCTGAATATGCTGTTGAAGCTTTTGATGTAAGTGCTGTAGACTATTTGTTGAAGCCCTTTTCTTTTGAACGTTTTTTAAGTGCCGTGAATAAGGTTGTGACTTTGATTCAGTCTAAAGAACCTGAAAAACAAGCATCAGAAACTATTTTAATTAAAGCCGATAAGAAGCTTCATAAAATTGACGTGAATTCTATCTTCTGTATTGAAGCTTTTGGCGATTATGTGAAAATTCATCTTGAGGATCGATTTCTTCTCACCAACAACACGTTTAAGAAGATTCTCTCGCTTCTTCCTTCACGTTTTATTCAGGTTCACAAGTCGTTTGCTGTGCAATTGAGCAAAGCAACAACAATAGAAGGTAATCAGGTTGTAGTAAATGGTCAAAAAATCCCTCTCGGAGAGAAATATCGTTCCGGTTTTTTACAGAAGTTTAAAAACGAATAACTATTATTTTGATTTCATGTCCATTAAAATGGCAAATGTTTGATTGATGTCTTCTTCTTTAACAACAATCGTCATTTCATTTGTTGTAGAAATAACCTCTTGTAATGGAATATCTGCCCAAGCCAATTGTTTTAGAATGAAATAGTAAATTCCAGATTGTTCTAAGTTTTCTTTCGGAAGCTTGATGGTAATAGATGCTAAATTCTGCACGCTATTAATCATTCTTTCTTCTTTGAAAAACTCTTCTACATAGGATTGTAAACTTTCGCTGATTACAATGTTTGTTTCAAAAATACCTTGAGATACGGTAATAAAATAATCGTTGCTTTCAGCTGCCTTGTTTAAAATTCTAGCAATTTGTTTCAGAAGTGAGTTCGTGTTTTTAAACGTGTAGTCACTTAGATCAGAGCGAACAATAAAGTCACCAAGTGCTAGTGTAAATTTTCGAATGTTTTTACGAATTCTAAGTTCACTAGCTGGTGATAATCTATTAATTGCCATCATTACAGCACCAACTTTTACTTCTTTCTGAAGCAGTTTGGAAACATCAGGTAAAATGATTCTTGCTAAAGAAGAAACATTGATTAATTTTTCATTTAACGCCTCTTCTATAAATGGCGTTTTTCTTATGGTTCTTTCTACCGCTTCTTGAATAGTTTTCATGTTGTTTAATTTATAACACTGTGTTATATTTTGTAAAAATATATAATAAAATTGTACTTCTTTAGCCCTTGTTTTTCTTTTGTCTAAAATTTAACATTTATGGTGGTCATGAAGTTTGGAGGAACTTCTGTAGGAAGTTCAGAAAGTATTCAGCAAGTAGTTGAGATAATCAATCAAGAGCAAGGGCAAAAAATTGTTGTTTTGTCTGCGTTTTCTGGGGTTACAAATTTATTGGTTCAATTAAACAATCAGTATCAAGAGGGTAATCAAGACGTCTTACAAACTCTACAACAATTAGAGTCTCGCTGTTTTGAAGTTGTCAACCCATTGTTTCAAACAGCTACCTTTCTTCAGGTGGCCCAAAATTTTGTTCGCCTTAAAATAGAAGAAATCAAAACTCTAGTTCAACAAGCTTATCAAGAATCACATACTAAAACAATAATCGCTCAAGGAGAAATTATTTCTACTCATATTTTTCAATTCTTTTTGCAAGAAAAAAAGATTGAAAGCTCCTTGATTTCTGCTTTAGATTTTATGGTTTTGGATAAAAACCAAGAACCAGATACGCTGCTTATTTCAAAAAACATTCAGTCTATTCTTAAAAAAGAAGAAAAATCGATTTTTATCACTCAAGGTTTTATTTGTAGAGATTTTTTTGGAAACATTTCAAATTTAGATCGTGGAGGAAGCGATTATTCGGCCTCTTTAATTGGAGCTGCTGTAAGCGCAGAACAAATTCAAATTTGGACAGATATCGACGGTATGCACAACAATGATCCTCGTTATGTAGAAAACACATTTTCTATAAAGGAAGTTTCTTTTGATGAAGCTGCTGAGCTAGCTTATTTTGGTGCTAAAATATTGCATCCTCAAAGTTTGATTCCTGCAAAAAACAACAACATTCCTGTTTTACTTAAAAACACATTCAGTCCAGCACAAAAAGGAACCCTTATTAAGAATTCAACTGTTAATGATGGGGTTACTTCTGTGGCAGCTAAGGATGGAATTACTGCCATTAAAATAAAATCGTATCGAATGTTATTGGCTTATGGGTTTTTGAAAAAGGTTTTTGAGGTTTTTGAAACTTACCAAACCCCAATTGACATGATTACCACTTCTGAGGTTGCGGTTTCTTTAACTATTGACAACAATGAGTATTTGTCTGAAATTGTAGAAAACCTACAAGAATTTGGAACTGTTGAGGTTGATAAAAACTTAAGCATTGTTTGTGTTGCTGGAGATTTTTCTCAAAACAAAGAAGGTATTAGTGCTCAAGTTTTTAACGCTTTAAAAACCATTCCTATACGAATGATTTCTTATGGTGGTAGTAATTACAATGTTTCATTATTGGTAAAAACAGCTCATAAAGTAGAGGCGCTAAATGCATTAAATGCACAGCTTTTTAAACATCAACTTGCTGCTCTTGAAGCTTAATTAAGTTTTGTAGTTAGTTTTTCGAACACTTTTTTAGCTTCTTTTCCTCCATACAAAACACTATAAACGGCATCAATAATTGGTGTTCTTGCTCCTTTTTCTTGGTTAAGTAGATAAGCACTTTTTGTGGCGTAATATCCTTCTGCAACCATGCTCATTTCAAACATGGCAGATTTTACGGTGTATCCTTTTCCTATCATGTTTCCAAACATTCTGTTTCTACTAAAGGTAGAATATCCGGTTACTAAAAGATCTCCTAAATAAGCAGAGTTGTTGATGTTTCGTTTCATTTTATGAACCTTTTTGATAAAGCGTTTCATCTCGCGAATAGAATTGCTCATCAACACCGATTGAAAATTATCGCCATATCCTAACCCATGACAAATTCCTGCGGCTATTGCATAAATATTCTTCAACATTGCGGCATACTCGGTTCCAATAATATCGTCAGAAATTTTCGTTCTAATGTATCTTCCTTTTAAGCAGTTGCTAAGAATTGTTGCTTTCTCTTGGTCTTTACATGCAATGGTTAAATAAGACAATCGTTCCATAGCAACCTCTTCGGCATGACAAGGTCCAGTAATTACTCCAATATTTTCAAATGGAATGTTGTAGATTTCAAAAAAATGTTCTCCAACAATGTATCCTGATTCGGGCACGATTCCTTTGATGGCAGAAAAAATAACCTTTCCTTCTAAAGATTCTGAAAGCTTGTCTAATTCAGATTTTAAAAAAGCCGATGGGATTGCAAAAATTAAGTAGTCGTATTTTTTTACTGTTTCGTTTATGTCAGAAGAAAGGTCTAACTGTTCTGGGTGTAGTTCTGCTGAGCTTAAGTAATTTGGGTTGTGTTTGTTTCTTTTAATGTGTTCAACTGCGTATACACTTCTCATGTACCATCCAATAGATTCTAGGTTTTCAGACAACATTTTTACAATGGCTGTTGCCCAACTTCCGCCGCCTAAAACAGCTATTTTAGGATGTGTACTCATACTTGATTTTTGTTAGTTTAATCAAATGTAATAATTCTAATTTCTTTGACCCAAACTAGGCTGAATTATTATATTTGTTTATCGATGTCTTTCATCGTTTATTTCGATTTTCACATCTTAAAATGAACTATCACAATAAGACTTTTAAACCTATACAAAACTCTGAAAACGGAGAGGTTTCGGAGGGTGTCCTTTTCACATATCAACAAGAGGGAAATATTCTTAGTTGTGAATATTCTGGCGGAACAATTCTAAAAGGGCATTTGATTGGAGTGGTAAATGAAGAAGGAGTGATTGACATGCGATATCATCAAATTAACAAAAACGGAGAGCTAAAAACAGGAACATGTGTGTCTACTCCAGAGGTTCTTTCTAATGGAAAGATTCGTCTTTATGAGTCATGGCAATGGTCTTCTGGAGATCGGTCTAAAGGTAGCTCTGTTTTGGAGGAAATCTAAAAATTTATTTCATGAACGTACAAATTATCAACAAGTCTAAACATCAAATTCCGGCTTACGAAACGGAACAATCTGCAGGAATGGATCTTCGCGCAAATATTGAGGAATCTATTGTTTTAAAACCTTTAGAAAGAGTAATTGTAAAAACAGGTTTGTACATTGCGTTGCCGGCGGGTTTTGAAGCACAGGTTAGACCGCGAAGCGGTCTCGCGGCAAAAAAAGGAATCACTGTTTTAAACAGTCCTGGAACTGTAGACGCTGACTATCGTGGTGAAATAGGTGTAATATTGGTGAATCTGTCAAACGAAGACTTCATTATACAAGATGGTGAACGAGTGGCTCAATTGGTGATTGCCAAACACGAACGTGTAAGCTGGCAAGAGGTAGAGGTTTTAGGTGAAACGGAACGTGGCGCTGGTGGTTTTGGAAGTACGGGAGTCTAACACTCTGTTAAAAGGGAGTTATTTATTTTTTTTAAAACACACTAGAAGTCAAGATAAGGCAAAAAACACTATTAAAAACCTGAAGAACTGGGTATCAAACAACGGAATACTTTGCGAAGATAAATCTGATGAAGGTTGGGGTTTATATGGAAAACCACATCGTTTAAACTATGCAACATCCTCAGAAAGTATTCTATATTCTTCTTTCACAAAAGAAGCTATCGAATCTGACATTGCAGAGTTAATTAAACGTCAAAAAGATGATGGTCGTTGGGATACTTGGTATGGTATCAGTGAAGGAACAAAATTAGAGTGGGCTGGTATACAGACTTTGTGGGTTTTGAAAGTATTGAAAAACTATGGTAAAATTGAAAAGTGAAAGATAGATATTTAGAAACACATAAAACATGGGATAATATAGCTCAGCTTTATGAAGAAAAGTTTATGGAGCTTGATCTTTATAACGACACATACAAGAGTTTTTGTGATTTACTAACAAAACCTGATGCTTCTATTCTTGAAATAGGTTGCGGGCCAGGTAATATCACTCGTCGTATATTGAATTTAAAACCTAAACTAAAGGTTTTAGCAACTGATGTTTCGAAAAATATGATTGATTTGACTAAAAGAAATAACCCAGAGGTTGAGGTTCAAGTTTTGGATTGTAGAAACCTCAATACTATCAAGTCAAAGTTTGATGGTATTGTTTGTGGTTTTACCATTCCATACTTATCAAAACATGACTGTTCAAATCTGATTTCTGATTGTAGTAAATTGCTGTCTGATAAAGGCATTTTATATATAAGTTTTGTCCCTGGAAACTATGATAGGTCAGGTTTTGTGTCTGGTAGTTCGGGGGATAAAACATACTTTTATTACCATGAAATCAATAGAATTAAAAAAGAGTTAGAACTAAATAAAATGACTGTTGTTGGCTTTTTTGAAAAGGAATACAAAAGATCTGACACCATTTCAGAAACGCACATTATAGTAAACGCACAAAAGAACTGTATATAAAAACTATATTTTTTGTAACTTAGAGCATATTCGTTTAGCTAACAATCGTTGGTTAGATTAAAAATAAATTTTTATGAAAAATATACGTGAACAGCTCAAACATAAAGCTTACCTAGAAGGCTTGAAATTTAAAAATTCCGGACTTGAAGAGGATGTGATTTATGCGAAACTCGAAAAAAAGGGGTTTCCTATACAACTAGCAAAAGAAGTTGCTAAAAATATAGTTTTAGAAAGAAAAAAAGTAAACAAAGAACAGCTTACTGATTATAAAAATATTGGATTCGTTTTATTTTTTATTTGGCTTATAGTGTCTACTGTAGCATACTACTACACCGGAAACATTTATTTTGCTTTTGAGCTGCTTGTTGTTATTGTTCCTTCCGTTTTTTTAGTTCATTCAATGACTACAGATAAATAATTATACACAAGAATGACGTTCTACGAGAAAAAACTAAATACAGTTCGGGCTGTAGTTTATTCAAATCAGGCGCAAATAGAAACTGTTATAGGAATTCGTAACTATATTAACAACAACTATGATCGTGATATAAATCTAGATGTTTTATCTCGTAATCGTTTTGTGTCTAAATACCATCTTTTAAGGTTGTTTAAAAAATACTACGGTCTTACACCTAGACAATATTTAATAGATAAACGAATTGCGAAGTCAAAAGAAAACCTAAAAAAAGGAATGTCGGTTACCCAAACTTGTTTTGCTGTTGGTTTTGAAAGTTTAGGGTCTTTTAGTTCTTTGTTTAAAACAAAAACAGGAAAATCTCCTAGTGAATTTCAAAAAGAGCAACTTTCAAGAAGTAAATTAAACCCTAAGTTTTAACCTTAGCTCTTTATAATAAAAAGATATTAAAAATGAAGGTTACATTAATTAGTATTCCGGTTAGAGATCAAGAAAAAGCGTTGAAGTTTTACACAGAAAAGTTAGGTTTTCTTAAAAAGAAAGACACCCCTTTAGGAGGCGGAAATAGATGGTTAACTCTAGTTTCTCCTGAATGGCAAGACGGTCCAGAATTATTGCTAGAACCAGCACCCAATCATTTTGAACCTTGCAAGGTTTTTCAAGATGCGTTAATGGAAGCAGGGTTTCCTTACACTCAATTTGATGTTGATGATGTTGACGCCGAATATGAAAGATTAATAAAACTAGATGTTGAGTTTAGTGTAAAACCCTCAAAAATGGGTACTGTAAAGTTTGCGGTATTTAATGACACCTGCGGAAATAATATTCAACTTGTTGAAGAGTTGTAAAAAACTTCTATAAAAAAGACGTGATAATAACTAATAAGATATTTAAAAACTTAGACCTTGCTAGTGAAGACGATAGGATTAAAAACTTTTCAATTGATTTTTTTATTTCTTCATCCCTAGGGTTTTCTTGTTCTTATTTGTTTTTTGACAACCTCTTCTTTGATATATTAATTTATTACTTCGTAAGAACATTATATTATTTCTTTTTTGAGTACTTTTTTGGAAAAACACCTGCTAAATTTGAAACAGGTTCAAAAGTGGTAAATAAAGAAAATAAGAAGCCTAGTATATCGCAAATTATAAAAAGAACTCTGTCTAGATTTTTTAGTTTAGTTTCTGCAATAAGTGACGATGAAACTGCTATTCATGATAATATCTCTAACACATTTGTTGTAAAAGACAATAAAAAACAAGAAGTTAACTATACTAAGGTTTGTTTTTTTGTTTTTTACTTTTTCTTTTTTAGCGAAATAACAATTGGTTTTCTTGAAAAAAAGTATGAGATTGATTTTTTTCGAATATTTATTTCTTTTGGTATAATTATAATATTCTCATCAAAAATTATTTATGAACTAAAAAAAGTAAATAAGAAAAAAACAGAATAACTATGTACAACTTCTCTTACTTTAAAGAAAAAGACCAGAACAAAATACTAGCTTTTCTCAAACAACATCCTTTTGCGTTTTTAACAGGTAGTAGCCTCTCTGGAAATCAGGTAGCTACACAGGTTCCTGTTTTAATTGAAGAACGAGATGGAGAGCTTTTTTTACAAGGTCATATCATGAGAAAAACAGATCACCACAAAGCTTTTATAGAGAATCCAAAAGCTTTACTTGTTTTTACGGGCCCTCACAGTTATGTGAGTGCTTCTTGGTACTCTAATCCCAAAATTGGTTCAACATGGAACTATATGAGTGTACATATTAGCGGAGAAATAACATTTATGTCCGATGATGATCTTGTAAAGTTTATGAAAAAACTTACTTTAAAATTTGAAGAGGGGAATGATCAGTCGCCAACTTTTTATGATAATCTTCCTGATAGTTTTTTAAATAAGATGATGCCTGCTATTGTTGGTTTCGAAATAAAAGCTGAGAACATTCAAAACGTCTTTAAACTAAGTCAAAATAGAGATAAAGAAAGTTACCTAAATATTATTTCTAAACTTGAGGAAAAGGGTGGAAATAGTGCTTTGGTAGCACAAGAGATGAAAAAAAGAACAGATGAATTATTTCCTTTAGGTGTTGTTTGGGATCCTAATCAATTTGATTCATAAATTTTTGTACGCAACCTTTTTGTGTTTTAAGTATCTATTAAATAGAACTCTAGCTTATAGATAATGAAAACCTTGACCTCTTTTTTCTTTCTTGGAATGTTGTTTCTAACTACTTGTCTTGATACAAATGTTTCCTATGATGAAACAATTAATGGTACGTGGAATTTAAGAAATGTAAGTGGCGGGCTGCAGGGAATTAATATTGATTACAACCATGGGTTGGTAAAGTGGACTTTTGATTTGCAAAACAACCTCCTGACTGTTGAAAACAATATCACTACTACAGGTCCACAAGATATATATGCGGGCTTAGATAGTGGTACTTATAATTTTGAAATAGAAGAAAATAATCAATTACAAACTCTTTATGTTAATGGTGTTAAACAAGGAGATGTTTATATAGATGGTTTTATATTAAAACTAGATGATGGTATTGCTGCAGATGGTTTTTTGAAGGAATTTGAAAGATAATATTCTTCTAAGTTAATATTTTAACCATTTTATACATCCCTCTATATTCATTATAAACTAAAGGAAAATCAATAAAAACTTTATCAACTTCTTTAAATCCTAGTTTTTGGTAAAAATATAGTGCTTGAGATTGTTTTTCCATCACTTCTAACCATAATTTTTTATATCCTTCTTGTTTTGCTTTGTTGATTAACCAACTCATTAGTTGATAGCCAATTCCTTTATTTTGTATGGTTTGATCTAAATACAATCGGTGAAGTTTTACATAATTTTTGTCGTTTAGGTAATGAGTATCTAAATTCCACACAATACGCATAATACCTATACATTGGTTGTTTAATAAAACAAAAAAATAATCTGTGTTTTCTTCTTTAAGTTCTTTCTTAAGGTTGTTTATATTATACAAATCATTCACATACCAATCTCCATTATCTTGCCAATAATTGATATATGCTGGCGGATAAATACGTTTCATTAAAGCATACAAATTTTCATGATCTTTTTCTAAGATTCTTTGTAATTGAAGTTCTTTAGAAATAGTCTGTTTATCTTTTGTGAGTTTTTTATCCATAAAGTCTTAAAAATAAAAAAGGCTAAAAGAGTTTACTTTTAGCCTTTAATTTATGAATTTTTATGTTTTAATCTTGCTCGTTAATAGCGTCTTTGATTTTTCCTTCCAATTCTTCCATTAACTCTGGATTGTCTTTAATTAAGGATTTTACAGCGTCTCTTCCTTGTCCGAGTTTTGTTTCACCATAACTAAACCAAGATCCGCTTTTTTTAATAATTCCTAAATCTACACCAATATCTAACACCTCTCCTACTTTAGAAATTCCCGCTCCGTACATAATATCAAATTCTGCAGTTTGAAATGGTGGCGCAACTTTGTTTTTTACAACTTTTACTTTGGTGGAATTTCCAATTACACGATCACCATCTTTAATCTGCGTTCTTCTTCTAATATCTAATCGAACAGAAGCATAAAACTTTAAAGCATTTCCTCCAGTTGTTGTTTCTGGGTTTCCAAACATCACTCCTATTTTTTCACGCAACTGATTTATAAAAATTACAGTACAGTTTGTTTTGCTAATAGTTCCTGTTAATTTACGTAATGCTTGAGACATCAAACGGGCATGTAATCCCATTTTAGAATCTCCCATTTCTCCTTCAATTTCAGATTTTGGAGTTAAAGCAGCCACAGAATCAATAACAACAATATCAATAGCACCAGATCGTATTAAGTTATCAGCAATCTCTAATGCTTGTTCTCCATGATCGGGTTGTGAAATTATAAGGTTGTCTATATCTACACCTAAACTTTCTGCATAAAAACGATCAAAAGCATGTTCAGCATCTACAAAAGCAGCAATACCTCCAGCTTTTTGAGCTTCAGCAATAGCATGTAATGTTAGTGTTGTTTTTCCAGAAGATTCTGGTCCGTAAATTTCTATAACTCTTCCCCTAGGATATCCTCCTACTCCTAATGCTAAATCTAAACCTAATGAACCAGATGAAATGGCTTCTACATCTTCTACAACGCTATCTCCCATTTTCATTACAGCACCTTTTCCATAAGTCTTGTCTAACTTATCTAAAGTGAGTTGCAATGCTTTAAGTTTGGCTTGTTTTTCTTTATCTGTTGACATGTTTTATGCTATTTTTCTTGATTAAAATACGAGAAAGCAAGGTACAAAAAACAAGTAATATTTTTATGCGATGTTTATGAAGTTCTCAACATTTTCATATGAGGAATACCATCTTCTAGATACTCTTCTCCTTGTTGAATAAATCCTAGAGAATTGTAAAATTTGAGTAAATATGTTTGCGCAGAAATAAGTATCGATTTTTCTCTAAAATTGTTTTGAATAAATTGGATTGAATGAGCTACTAATTCATATCCATACTTAAATTTTCGTTCTTCTTCTTGAACAAGAATTCTTCCAATACTTGGAAGTTGAAAGTAATCTCCAGAATCAAAAATTCTGGCATAAGCTATTAATATATTGTTTTTATAACCAAGAACATGATATGCTTTTTGGTCTTTACTATCTATATCTTGGTACACACAATTTTGTTCCACCACAAAAACTTCAGATCTTAATCGAAGCATTTGATAGATTTCAACAGCAGTTAATTCTGTAAATTCTTTAACTACAAAATCTATCATTAACAAGCAGGTATTTTATTTACTCTGTTTTGATGACGGCCTCCTTCGAATTCAGTAGATAAAAATGTTTCTACCATTTGAAGCGCTTGAGGAATAGCAGTATATCTTGCTGGAATACATAAAATATTAGCATTGTTATGTTGTCTAATTAATTCTACTATCTCTTTTGTCCAACATAAACCAGCTCTTATTTCTTGATATTTATTAGCTGTCATAGCAACACCGTTAGCGCTTCCACATATTAGAATTCCAAAATCAGATTTTTTTGCAACTACATCTTTAGCTACAGGATGTACAAAATCTGGATAATCAACACTACTATGCGAATCGGTTCCGTAATTTTCTACTTCTATTCCTTTTGATTGTAACAATTCTACAATAGCAAATTTATAATCCGTTCCAGCGTGGTCATTTCCAATGGAAATTTTCATAATATGTTGGTTTTAATTGTGTTATTCTACACAAAAATACAAATACATACGGTTATCAACAGTTTTTATATTTCTATTTTTTTCATTTCTTAATAACCTATTCATAAAGAAGCTTTTATCTTGTTTTACTTAATTGTTAAGAACTATCAGAAAGTTTTAAAAAATAAATTTGATTATTAAGGAATTTATTACAATACAGAAGTTTTATTTAAAAAACCTACAAGAGTTTTTATTTTTTAATGAACATTTATCAACATAAAATTTACATGTTGTTTACATATAAAATCAGAAAAAAACTCAATAAAAATATGTGTATTAATGTTTATAAGTTTTGTTAATAAACCACAAACCTATTTGATTTATAAGTAGTTATTATTCTAATAAAGTGTGAATGTTTTTTAATAAGTGATAAATCAAAAAAATTAACTTCTTTTTTATTGTTGATATTCACATCCTATTATAATAAACATCTTTTTAAATTTTAAAAAAGAAGAATAAATGATAATTAATACAATTGTTAATAACAGTTTTTTTTAGATGTATTAATTTGTAAGATGTTTAATTAAATAAAGGAAAAGGAAGAAGTTAAACTGTTTTCTTTTCTTTTGATAAAGATTGAGTAGAGTCTTTAGATATCTCTACAGTTTCTTTTGTTGAATTTTTATCTAATTTATTGTTTATAGAAGCAATAGTTATTGCTGTTCCTACAACAAAAATGAAGATAAATAAAGCTATTATTTTACGTAAGTCTTTCACTTAAAAGAGATTGTTTCTTACTGTAAAGACGTCTTATTTTAACAAACGTTACATTTTTCTTAAGATTTTTTTAACTTTTACAAACTTTTTATCCTGTTAACTTTAGATAAAATACTACTCTATGAAAAAAATAATACTCTTTTGTTTCCTTTTTATAACACATTATATTTTTAGTCAAACTCAATTAGGTAATGATATTCAAGGAGTTTCAGCTGGTGATGAATTTGGAACATCTGTAAGTTTATCTGCTGATGGTTCTGTGTTGGCTATAGGTGCGCCATTAAATGATTTAACTGGATCTAATGGAGGTCTAGTTCGTGTATATAGATTTAATAACGGTACATCAACCTGGGAACAGGAAGGGAATGACATTTTAGGAGAATCATCAAATGATCAATTTGGGCATTCAGTGAGTCTTTCAGATGATGGTTCTATTTTAGCAATCGGAGCACGCTTTAATGGTGCAAATAATGAAGGTCATGTTCGTGTGTTTACATATAATACAAATACGACTTCTTGGGAGCAACTAGGAAATGATATAGATGGTACTTCAAATGGAGATCAGTCAGGACATTCGGTGAGTTTATCTTCTAATGGTTCCATTCTTGCTATTGGTTCACCTTTTCATAGCATAGATAATGGTAGAGTAAAAGTTTATTCTTACAATACAAACACCACAGCTTGGGAACAATTAGGTTCAGAAATAATCACTTCTTCTGTTGTTGGAGGAAGATTTGGATATTCTGTAAATCTATCTACTAATGGACATACTCTTGCTGTTGGAGCTATATCTGGTGGAGTTGGTGGAATGGTTGAAATATATACATACAATACAAACACGCAAGTATGGGAAAAAAAAGGTTCATCTATTTTTGGAGAGTCCTCTGGAGATGATTCAGGGTATTCTGTAAGCTTGTCTTCTAATGGTTCTACTGTAGCAATTGGAGCACCTTTTAATAATGGAAGTGGACCAAGTTCAGGTCACGTTCGTATTTATCAATATAACTCTGGTTTAGGAGATTGGGAACAATTAGGGAGTGATTTAGATGGTGAATACTCTGCAGATGATTCAGGTGTTTCTGTGAGCTTATCTTCTGATGGTTCTATTGTAGCTGTAGGTGCAAGAGCAAACGGAGATGGTACTCCTTCTTTTGCGGGTCATGTTCGAATTTATCAATATAACAATACCTTGCAAGTTTGGGAACAAGCAGGTATAGACATTGATGGAGCATCAAGTTCTTTTTCAGGAAGTTCAGTAAGTTTATCATCAAATGGATCTATAGTAGCTATTGGTGGACCTTTTATTGGTGGTAGTTTAAGTAGTGCAGGTCATGTTCAAGTTTATGGTTTAGCAAATGTTTTATCAATAAATAATCCATTATTTCAAAAAGTAAACCTCTATCCTAACCCGTCAAAAAATGAGATTCATATCCAATTAAATGATAATATTCTGTTGAAAAAAATATCTATATACAATCAATTAGGTCAGTTAGTAAAAGTATCAAGAACTAATATTACGAATATTCATGAATTATCTTCTGGTTTGTATTTTGTAGAAATAAATACAAATCAAGGAAAGTCTACTCAAAAATTAATTATTAAGTAATAATTTGAATAGCATTTTTTAAAATAGATACCTTTAAATTTCCTGTACCAATTAATTCTCCATCTGCTTCTATGTATGATTTTTTAGAGTCTAACTCTTGAATTTCAATACATTGTGCTTTGTAAGTTTCTACTTTTTTATGATAAACAATTTGTCCGTTGTAAAGTTTTGGAAGATTCAATACCAAATTCCAAAAAGAAAAATTCTTAGCTATAGTTATATCAAATAAACCGTCTTTAGGGTCAACTCCCTTTGTCATTTGCATACCACCTCCAGAGTATTGACAAATACCAAATAAAATCATTAAACATTTTCCTTCTATTGTTTTATTATTTACAATGATTTTATAATTAGATTTTTTGTAGAATAACAAACCTTGTAATCCACTAAGTAGATATGCAATAGAACCTAATCGTTTTAAAGAATTTAATTTATAAACCACATATCCATCATAACCAATTCCTGCTATATTATTAAAATATTCCTTTTTTCCATCTTCTGTTTCAATCAATCCAACATCTTGAAGTGTAGTTTTATTTTTTAAAAGAATAGTAATAGATTCTTCTACTGAATTAGGAATATTATAAGTTTTTATCCAATCATTTCCTGTTCCTAAAGGAATAACTCCTAACTTAATATCAAAACTTTTTACATATCTTTGCTGCATAATTCCGTTTACAACATGATGTAGGGTTCCATCTCCGCCTACAGAAATGATTTTCCGAAAACCTTGTTTTAAAGCTTCCTCTACAAGAAGGATTTCATGTTTTGAATGTGTTGTGAATGAAAAAGAATAATCTATTCTTTGGTCCTTTAAAAATTGCTGAATTTTTCCCCACGACTTCGTAAAATCACGTGTCCCAGAATTAGGATTTACAATTAAAAACCAAGGTGTAGACATAGAAAAATAATAATTAATAAAAGCAAAGTACAAAATACAATGATAACTGTTTCTTAATAAAGAAAGACAAATATTAATTTGTACTTTGGACAAAACATAAAGAAGAAAGATTTTATGAGTAGAAAGAAAAAAATGTATAAGAAAAAAGGAAGGGTTATTAAAGACCTGACAAGAAATATCTTTAAAATCCTAAATGAAGACAGTACCAAGTATTATAATTACAAACAAATTGCTGCGAAAATGGGAATTACCGATACAGATGGTAAAACTCAAATTCTAAAGAAATTAGTAGAACTTACCGCTAATAAAAAAGTAAAAGAAATAGATAGAGGAAAATTTCAAATAAACGAAGATCGTAAGTACTTTATTGGTACTCTTGATGTTACAAGAAGCGGAAATGCATATTTTATTAGTGATGATTTTGAAAACGACATTTTTGTTCCGTCTGTAAACTTAGGAAAAGCATTACATGAAGATACCGTTAGAGTTTATATATATAAAAGAAAACGAAGTGATAAATTAGAAGCAGATGTAGTTGAAATTATTGAAAGAGCAAAACAAGAATTTGTAGGGACACTACAAATGAGTAAAAATTTTGGGTTTGTTTTACCAGATAATGATCGTATTCCAGTAGATATCTTTATTGCTAAGAGTAAAATAAATGGAGCTGAACATGGCGATAAAGTAGTTGCAAAACTAACTGATTGGCCAGATAATTCTAAAAATCCTTTTGGAAAAATTACTCAAGTTTTAGGAAAACCAGGAGATCACGATACAGAGATACATTCTATACTTTTAGAATATGGATTACCTTATGAATTTCCTAAAAATGTAGAAGAAGAAGCTTCTACATTAGAACTAGAAATTACAAAAGAGGAAATAAAAAAACGTAGAGATATGAGAAATGATCTTACGTTTACCATAGATCCAAAAGACGCAAAAGATTTTGATGATGCATTATCCTTTACAAAACTAGAAAACGGAAATTATGAAATAGGAATTCATATAGCGGATGTATCTCATTACGTTCAACCAAAAACTATTTTAGATGAAGAAGCTTATAACAGAGCAACATCTGTTTATTTAGTAGATAGAGTAGTACCTATGTTGCCCGAAATGTTATCAAATGGAGTTTGTTCTTTACGACCTAATGAAGAAAAGTTAACATTTTCTGCAGTATTTGAAATTACTGAAAAAGCAGAAATTGTAAACCAATGGTTTGGAAGAACAGTTACGTATTCTGATAAACGATTTGCTTATGAAGAAGCGCAAGCTATTATAGAAAGTAAAAGGAATATAGTTCCAGAAAATGTTTCATTAACAGGAGAAACATATGAAGTAGATGAATCTATTGTTGAAGCTATTCTAAAAATGGATGAATTAGCTAAGGTTATCAGAGAAAAAAGAATGAAATCTGGCGCTATTTCTTTCGATAGAGTAGAAGTAAGGTTTCATTTAAATGAAGATTTAAATCCAACAGGTGTTTACTTTAAAGAAGCAAAAGATGCTAATAAACTAATTGAAGAATTTATGTTATTAGCCAATAAAAAAGTAGCTGAGTTTATTGGAAAAAGTAGGAGAGGACCCACAAATAAAACGTTTATCTATAGAATTCATGATGAACCAGATATAGAAAAATTAGCTGCATTACAAAATATGGTGTTTAAATTTGGATACAAACTCAATACAAATACCAGAGAAAGTACCACAGAAAGTTTAAATCAGTTACTAAAAGATGTACATGGTAAAGCAGAAGCTAATATGGTGGAAACATTAGCAATTCGTTCTATGAGTAAAGCTGCTTATACAACAATGAATATTGGACATTACGGATTAGCTTTTGATTATTATTCTCACTTCACCTCACCTATTCGACGTTATCCAGATGTAATGACACATCGTTTATTACAACATTATTTAGATGGAGGTAGTTCTCCAAAATCTGATGATTATGAAGTAAAATGTAAACATTCTTCTAAAATGGAAGAATTAGCTGCAAAAGCTGAGCGAGATTCTATTAAATACATGCAGGTAAAATATATGGAAGATCACAAAGATGAAGAATTTCCAGGAGTGATATCTGGGGTTACTGAATGGGGAATCTACGTTGAAATTATTTCTAACAAATGTGAAGGAATGGTAAGAATACGAGATATTAAAAGTGATTATTATATTTTTGATGAAGAACAATTTGCAATTGTTGGACAGTCTACAAAACACATGTACCAATTAGGAGATGAAGTAAGAGTAAAAGTAAAACATACAGATCTAGAAAGAAAACATTTAGATTTCGAATTGATAGAAGATTAAATATAATTTAACCCTGTTTGCCACAATAAATCACCAACTTTGTCTTTATATTGGTATAATTATTGAAAGTTTCCCTAACCAAAACCATATCTCATGAAAAAATTACTGTTTTTAGTTGCTTTCATCACAAGTAATGTGATGATTTCTCAAACTACAATCACGAAACAATTAGGAGATTTTGAGAAAATTAAAATCTATAATGGAATCAATGTAGAATTGATTAAATCAGATGAACAAAAAATAGAAATTACTGGAGAGAAAGCAGAAAAAGTAAAAGTAAAGAACTCAAATAATACGCTAAAAGTAACTCTTAAGTTTCCTGATTTATCTGCAGACGGTAAGGTAAATGTGAAACTCTATTACAATAAAGATATTAAAGTTATTGATGGTAATGAAGGAGCTACTATTACAGGAAAAGATATAGATCAATTACAATTAGAGGTAAAATCACAAGAAAGAGCTTTTATAAACCTTGTAATTAAAACAAAACACTTAAAAGTAAAATCTTCATCAGGAGGAATTATAAAACTAACAGGAAGTTCTAAAAACCAAGACATAGATGTAGATCTTTATGGTATTTATCATGGATACGGTTTGTCTGTTTCAGACAATACTTCTATTAGAGCGGGATCAGGTGCGAAAGCAGAAGTTTCTGCAGGAGAAACTTTAAACGCGAAAGTAAGTTTTGGAGGATCTATTTTTTACAAAGGAAACCCAGAAGTAATAAAAGATAAAAAGGTAGCGGGAGGAATTATAAAGCAAGTAGATTAATTAATTGCTTTTTGTATCTTTGCTGCATAAAACAAGATTGAAATGACAGCTTTAAACATATTTCTTTTAGGAATGCCAAGTGGAGGATCATGGTTAATAATTGCTTTAGCAATCCTATTATTATTTGGAGGAAGAAAAATTCCTGAACTAATGAAAGGATTAGGCGGAGGAATTAAAGAATTTAAAAAAGCCTCTAAAGAAGATAAAGAAGATGAAAAACTAGAAGAAAAGAAATAATAAAAAAACCGAAGAGCAATCTTCGGTTTTTTGTTATTATAATCTTACAGCAGTACCAGAGGCGGTTACCATGAGCATTCCGCCATGAGCACCAACGGTTTCATAATCTAGATCAATACCAATTATAGCATCAGCCCCTAAACGCAATGCTTCATCAGTCATTTCTTTAATAGCAGTGTCTTTAGCTTCTCTTAAAACACGCTCATAAGAACCAGATCTACCACCTACAACATCACGAATGCTTGCAAAAATATCTTTAAAGATATTAGCCCCTATAATGGTTTCACCAGTGACCAAACCTAAGTACTCTCTTGCAGGTTTTCCCTCTATACTATTTGTTGTTGTTAAAATAATTCTATTCATCTTCTTTCTTTTTGTTTTTAGCTTTTTTCATAGCCTCACCTATTTGATTACTAGCTGTAAAACTAGCTACCATGTTGTTTAACATATCACTTCCAGCTTGAGGCGAATTAGGAAGTAAAATTAAATTACTATTTGTTTCTTCTCCGATAGATTGTAAAGTATCATAATGTTGAGTTACTACAATTAATGCAGAAGCTTCTTGAGAGTTTATTCCCACTTTGTTTAGTACCTCAACAGACTCTTCTAAACCACGAGCAATTTCTCTTCTTTGATCAGCAATACCTTGACCCTGTAAACGTTTACTTTCAGCCTCAGCCTTTGCTTTTTCAACAATTAAAATACGTTGAGCATCTCCTTCAAACTGAGCAGCAATTTTCTCTCTTTCAGCAGCATTAATTCTATTCATTGCAGCTTTTACTTGAGAATCAGGATCAATATCTGTTACTAACGTTTTAATGATATCATATCCGTATTCCATCATAGCATCATTTAATTCTGTCTTTACTGCGATAGCTATATCATCTTTCTTTACAAACACATCATCTAATTTCATTTTTGGAACCTCAGCTCTTACCACATCAAACACATAAGAAGTTATTTGATCATGAGGATAATCTAATTTGTAAAAAGCATCATATACTTTATCCTTAATTACTTTAAACTGAACAGAAACTTTTAGTTTTACAAATACATCATCTAAAGTTTTGGTTTCTACAATTACATCTAACTGTTGTATTTTTAAACTTAATCGCCCAGCAATTCTCTGAACTAAAGGAATTTTAAAATGAAGGCCTGATTGTCGAATACTACTAAACTTACCGAAAGTTTCAATAACCACAGCAGTTTGTTGCTTTACAATAAAAAAAGCTGAAATAATAACTAAGATACCTAAGCCTAGACCAGCATACATAAATGGATTCATAACGTTGTTTTTTTAAAAGTTAATAGATAGTTGTTAAAGATACTAGAATAAGTATCTAATTACAAGACGCAAAAAAAAGAAAACGTTACAAAAAGAAGAAATTACCCTTTTTTCTTAACTCTAGATTTATATTTCAACCACTTTCTAAATTGTTTTTCTGAAAGCAAAGGTTTTAAAGAAGCATCTAATTCTTCTTCTTTCTTTAAAATAGCATCAACAATAGGTTTAAAAGCTTCTGCCATTTGTTTTTGTACGGCTTGCATACCAGAAAAATCCTTAGTTTTTATCGCTTCTCTACGAGTGGCTTCAAAAGTAGTTTTCATTTCTTTCAGAGTAAAAGAATTAATTCTTTTAATATCATTTAAAGACCTGTTGAATTTTGTAAAAATGCTTTTTATTTTTTTAGCATTGTCGCTTTTTTTCTTAACCCCAATCTTTTTAACAACCCTTTCATAATTATAGATAACTAAACCAATCGTTCTTTCAGGGTTAAACTCAGGTAACTTATCATTTTGAGGTCTGCTTTGTCCCCTTAAACGAGGATCAGAACCTCGATTAACAAATTGAGCGCTGGCAGATATACCAACAAATAAGAACAAAGAGAAAACTAAAATTTTTTTCATGATAATTCTTTTATGATTTTTCTGATTCGATACACAGCTTCTTGTTTACCAATCATTTCTATAATGTCAAATAAATGCGGACCCTTTAAAGCGCCCACCAAACTCAATCGTAAAGGCTGCATTACTTTACCAAAACCAATTTCTTTTTTGGTAATCCATTCTTTTACAATTGTCTCAATATTGTTTGATGAAAAGTCCTCAACAGAATCAATAACACTAGCAACTTCATCTAATAACGTGCCAGTTCCTTCTTTCCATTGTTTTTTTACAGCTTTTACATCATAATCTGCAGGTGTTTCAAAGAAAAAAGATCCTAAATCCCAAAAATCATGAACAAATGTTGCACGTTCTTTAATCAAAGAAACCACTTTTTCTACAAAAGAAAGTTCAGATTGAATTCCTTTAGCTTCTAACAAAGAAATAAAATTTTCTGCAAGCAAGCTATTTTCTTTTTGTTGCAGATATTGTTGATTGAACCACTTCGCTTTATCAGGATTGAATTTTGCTCCCGACTTACTCACTCGTTTCAAATCAAAAGCAGCTACCAATTCTTCTAGAGAGAAAATTTCTTGTTCTGTACCAGGATTCCATCCCAAGAAAGAAAGCATGTTTACAAATGAATCAGCAAAATAACCATCTTCCTTATATCCGCGCGAAACCTCATTGTTTTTTTCATTAGTATACTCTAAAGGAAACACAGGAAAACCAAGTTTATCTCCATCACGTTTACTTAATTTTCCTTTCCCAACAGGTTTTAAGATTAATGGTAAATGGGCAAATTTAGGAGCAGGCCAATCAAAAGCTTTGTACAACAAAACATGAAGTGGGAGAGAAGGCAACCATTCTTCACCTCTAATAACGTGGCTTATTTCCATCAAATGATCATCTACAATGTTTGCCAAATGATAGGTGGGCATTCCATCCGATTTAAACAACACTTTATCATCTAGTGTGTTTGTGTCTATTTTAATTGTTCCACGAATATCATCTTCTAAAAACAAAGTTTCATTTTCAGGAGATTTAAATCGGATGACATAATTTTCTCCAGAATTTATAAGAGTTTCAACCTCTTCATCAGATAAAACTAATGAGTTTACTAGACGACCTTTTTCCCTGTTGTGCCAGTTATAGATAAAGGTTTTTCCTTCTTGTTCGTGTTGCTTTCTATGAGCATCCAATTCTTCAGATGTATCAAAAGCATAATAAGCCTTTCCTTTTGCAATCAATTCATCAGCATATTGCTTGTATAAATGCTTTCTTTCAGACTGACGATAAGGACCAAATTCACCTTCTTTACCCGGTCCTTCATCAAAAGGAATTTCACACCAATTCAAAGAATCTATAATGTATTGCTCAGCATTAGACACATATCGTGTTTGATCAGTATCTTCTATTCTTAAAATAAAAGTACCTCCATGCTTTTTTGCAAAAAGATAATTATACAAAGCGGTTCTTACTCCACCAATATGCAAAGGACCTGTAGGGCTAGGAGCAAAACGTACACGTACACTAGAGTTCATTCATCTTCAATTTATGCGGCAAAGATACTTTTATCATATTAGAAATAAAAGGAAAGCAGCTTTAACATAAATTTTCAAAAAAGACTTTTGAAAAAGTACTATTTTTATAAGTTCATGAAGGAATTTGGTAACATAGAAAGAAAACTAAGAGACTTTTATAAAAAGTATTATACCAATGAGTTAATTAAAGGGTCTATACTTTTCTGCTCTCTAGGATTACTTTATTTCTTATTTACTTTATATCTCGAGTATTTTTTATGGTTAGAACCTCTTTCTAGGACAATCTTGTTTTGGGTGTTTATAACCGTAGAGGTTTTTTTGGTTTATAAGTTTATTGTAAACCCAATTACTCATCTTGTAAAAATAAGAAAAGGACTTACCGAAACAGAATCTTCTAAGATTATTGGAAGCTATTTTCCCGAGGTTCAAGACAAACTCTTAAACATTCTTCAACTAAAAAGAGAGAGTAAGGAAACCGAACTCATTCTTGCAGGAATAGAACAAAAAGCAAAAGAACTACAACCTATTCCTTTTACAAAAGCGGTAAACTTTAAAAAGAACGTAAAATATGTAAAGTATTTGTGTATTCCTCTTTTCATTTGGTTAATTAGCCTATTAAGCGGCACAAGCAGCGAATTATCAAATAGCTTATCTAGAGTTGTTAACTACCAAAAAGAATATATTCCACCAGCGCCTTTTTCGTTTGCTTTAGAAACCAATAACCTTGAAGTTGTTGAAGGAAAATCATTCACTTTAGGAGTTACAACAATTGGCTCTTTGGTTCCTGAAGAAGCAAAAGTGTTTTTTAAAAATCAAGAATACTATATGCAAGAGAAATCAAATGGTGTTTTTGTTTTTACGTTTACTAATGTTAGAGAACCTATAGAATTTTATATACAAGCAAACGAAGTACGCTCTAAGACACACCTTTTAAAGGTTATAAAAACACCGACTATTCAAAACATTTCTTTGAATTTAGATTACCCTTCTTATCTAGGTAAGAAAAACGAAACAATCAACAATACTAGTAATATATTAATTCCCGAAGGAACCCATGTAAAATGGGAAGCAAATACACTTCAAACAGATTCAGTTGTTTTTATTGAAAAAGAAAAAAGAAGCGCTTTTTTAATGGAAGGAAAAGATAAGTTTGTTTTCAATAAAAAAATTAAAAAAAATGTTTCTTATCAAATAAGTTCTTCTAATAAAGATTTAAGAGACTATGAAAAATTGTCATACAATATAACCGTTGTAAAAGACGAGTTTCCTACAATATTAGTTCAATCAAATATAGATAGTATTGTTAGAGGAGAAGCGCAATTTGCAGGACAAATTTCAGATGATTACGGAATTAGCAAACTAGAACTTGTTTATTACAATCAAGAGAATCCAAATACAAAGGAGCGTAAAAATTTATCTCTAAGTAAAGAAAACATTCAAACATTTTTCTATCAATTTCCAGGAGATCTAAAACTGAAAGAAGGAATAGATTATGAATTATATTTTCAAGTTTCTGACAACGATGCTGTTAATGGGAGAAAAAAAGCAATAAGCAAAAAGTTTAGTTATAGACAAAAAACAGAAGAAGAGATTAATGAAGAAATCCTTGAAGACCAAAGGAACACAATTAATGATTTAGAAAAAACAATACAAAAACAAAAAGATCAGAAAAAAGAACTAGATCAACTTCAAAAAGAAATACAGAACAAGAAAAACATTAACTGGAACGATAAAAAGAAGGTAGACGAATTCATCAAAAGACAACAGCAGTATAAACAAATGATGGAACGCCAAACAGAAAACCTTCAGGAAACACTTGATGAAAAGAAAGAAGAAAACCAAACCCTACAAGAGAAAAAAGAACAGTTAAAAAAACGAATTGAAGAACTTAAAAAAATAAGCAAACAGCAAAAACTCTTAGAGGAATTGCAAAAAATGGCTGATAAACTAAACAAAGAAGAATTGGTTAGAAAAGCCAAACAACTAGCGCAAGAAAACAAGCAACAAGAAAGAAGCCTAGAAAGAATATTAGAATTAACCAAACGATATTATGTTGAAGAAAAAGCCATGCAGTTGGCAAATAAACTTGAACAACTAGCCAAGAAACAAGACAGCATAAACAACAACCAACAAAACGCGCTAGACAAGCAAAAAGAAATAAACAAAGAGTTTGACAATATATCAAAGGAGTTAAACGAACTTCAAAAAGACAATGAGAAGCTGAAAGAACCGATGGAAATTCCAGAAATGGAAGAGGAACAAGAAGAAACAAAAGAAGATTTAAACAAATCGGAGCAAAAACTTCAAGAACAACAAAAAGAATCTGCGAAAAAGAATCAAAAGAAAGCTTCAAAAAAAATGAAGCAAATGAGCCAGCAAATGCAACAAGCCATGGCTGATATGCAAGCAAACACCATAGATGAAAACATTGACGACCTTAGAAAGATCTTAGAAAACCTAGTTACTTTCTCATTCAAACAAGAAGACTTGATGAATAAATTTGATGAGATTTCTGTTCAGCATCCAGATTTTGGAAAAAACATAAAAAAACAAAACGAAATCAAACGATACTTTGAACACATAGATGATAGTTTGTATGTACTCTCTATGAGAGTTCCTCAATTATCTACTAAAATTCAAACAGACTTATCAAGTGCTCACTATAATTTAGATCAATCCTTAGAAAATTTTACTGAGAACAGATTTAGTAGTGGGCTTTCCAATCAGCAATACGTAATGACAGCCGCGAATAACCTATCTGATTTTTTAAGCGACATGTTAGACAATATGCAAAACAGTATGAATTCATCTGGAAAAGGTAATGGAAAAGGAAAATCATTTAGCTTACCAGATTTAATTCAGAAACAAAAAGGTCTTTCAGAACAAATGCAAAAAGGGATGCAGAAAAAAGGAAAGGGTCAAGAAAAAGAAGGTAAAGACGGTAAAAAAGGCCAAAAAGGAGAAAATGGAAACAAACAGAATAACGGTCAAGGAGAACAACAAGGAGAAGAAGAATTAAACGGAGACCTGTTTAGAATATATCAACAACAACAAGCTTTACGACAAGAGTTAGAAGATGCAATTAAGAAAGGCGGGGAAGGAGCTGGTGATGCTAAAAAAGCTTTGAAAACCATGGAGCAACTTGAGAATGAAATCTTAGAAAAAGGATTTAGTCAAGGAACATTACAAAGAATGCAACAACTAGAATATCAATTATTGAAACTAGATAAAGCCGCATTTGAACAAGGAAAAGACAAAAAAAGAAAATCTAACACCAACACCGCAAGCTATCAAAAGAAAAAAGCAAAAACCCTACAGTTTAAAAAACGCTTTTATAACCAGATAGAAATTTTAAACAGACAATCACTACCTTTGCAGCAAATTTTTGAAAAAAAGGTACAAGAGTACTTCTCTAAAAAAGGGATTAAGTGATAACGTTTAATTACGAAACCAATTTTACAATAGGAAAAGAAGAAAGAACTTCTTCATGGATAGAGAAAATACTTCATAAAGAAGGATATTCTTTAGGCGACATCAATTACATTTTTTGTAATGACGAATACCTTCATAAAATGAATGTTGAGTTTCTACAACACGATACATTAACAGATATTATTAGCTTCGATTACACGCTTGGTAAAACAGTAAGTGGAGATATATTTATATCTGTTGAAAGGGTAAAAGAGAACGCTCAAAAATTTAATGTTACCTTTGACAACGAATTACATAGAGTAATTATACATGGTGTATTACACTTTTTAGGAATTAAAGATAAAACAGAAGAAGAGAAAAAAGAGATGAGAAACAAAGAAAATGACAGCTTGTCAGAATTAAATCCCTGATAATCAACGTTTTAAGACCTTTGTTTCACGTGGAACGATTATGAGTTTGTTTGATACAACATATGATGTGATAGTTGTTGGTGGTGGACACGCAGGAAGTGAGGCTGCTGCAGCAAGCGCAAACATGGGGGCGAAAACATTGTTGATTACAATGAACCTGCAAAACATTGCGCAAATGAGTTGTAATCCTGCTATGGGTGGAATTGCAAAAGGTCAAATTGTCCGAGAGATTGATGCGTTAGGCGGTTATAGTGCGGTTGTTACTGATAAGACCGCAATTCAATTTAAAATGCTCAACAAGTCTAAAGGGCCTGCTATGTGGAGCCCAAGAGCGCAATCAGATAGAATGATGTTTGCAGAAACATGGAGAAACATGTTAGAGCAAACAGATAATCTAGACTTCTATCAAGACTCTGTCAACGGACTTCTTTTTGAAGAAAATAAAATTGTTGGAGTCAAGACATCTTTAGGCCTCCGTATAAAATCCCAAACAGTTATTGTTACCGCTGGAACCTTTTTAAACGGTTTAATTCATATTGGTGAAAAAACATTTGGAGGAGGAAGAGCAGGAGAAGGATCTTCAACAGGAATTACCGAAGACCTTGTCGCTAAAGGATTCGAATCTGGAAGAATGAAAACAGGAACACCGCCTCGTGTAGATGGTAGATCTTTGGATTATTCTAAAATGGAAGAACAACCAGGAGACGTTAACCCAGAAACCTTCTCTTTTTTAGATACAAAACCATTAGCAAAACAACGGTCTTGTTATTTAACTTATACAAACAAGGAAGTGCATGAGCTGCTTCGTGACGGTTTCGATCGCTCACCAATGTTTAATGGTAGAATCCAATCTACAGGACCAAGATATTGTCCTTCAATCGAAGATAAGATAGATCGTTTTGCAACCAAAGAAAGACACCAAATTTTTGTTGAGCCGGAAGGATGGAATACAGTTGAAATTTATGTAAATGGATTCTCTACTTCATTACCAGAAGATATTCAAGACAAGGCAATTCGTTTAATCCCTGGATTTGAAAACGTTAAGTTTTTTAGATATGGTTACGCAATTGAATATGACTATTTTCCACCTACACAATTAAAACACTCCTTAGAAACAAAGTTGATAGAGAATTTGTTTTTCGCTGGACAGATTAATGGTACTACAGGTTATGAAGAAGCTGCAGCACAAGGCTTGATGGCGGGAGTGAATGCGGCATTAAAAGTTCAAGGAAAAGAACCTTTTGTCTTAAAAAGAAGTGAAGCGTATATAGGTGTTTTAATTGATGACCTTATTACAAAAGGAACGGAAGAACCCTATAGAATGTTTACATCTAGAGCTGAATATAGAACGCTTCTTAGACAAGATAATGCAGATCTTAGACTTACGCCAATATCTTATAATTTAGGATTAGCTTCTGAAGAAAGAATAAAAAGAGTTGAAGAAAAAAAGAAAAAAACACAACGTCTTATTCAGTTTTTAAAAGAGACAAGTGTTTCAAAAGAACAAATAAACCCAATATTAGAAGCAAAAGGATTAGCGCCAATTAAGCAATCAATGAAGTTGTATAAAATTGCCGCAAGACCTCAACTGTCTTTGATAGATTTTGAGAAAATAGAAGCCTTAAAAGCTTTTATCATATTAGAAGAAATAGATCATAAAATAATAGAGCAAGTAGAAATACATTTAAAATACTCTGGCTACATAGAAAAAGAAAAAGCTAACGCAGACAAACTAAATCGCTTAGAAAATGTAATTATCCCCCAGACATTTAATTATAATAAAGTGAAATCTTTGTCCTATGAAGCTAGAGAAAAACTAACTAAAATTCAACCAACAACCATTTCACAAGCAAGTAGAATCAGTGGGGTTTCACCTAGTGACATCTCCGTTTTATTAGTTCATATGGGAAGGTAGAGGTTGAGAATTTTATCAATGTTCCACATGGAACATCATAAAATCATCAAATGAAAGAAAAAGAACTTCATAGGGGGGTAGTTCCTTTTTTAAACTGTAAAGATCACTTAGTCTCCAAAGAGACATATGAGATCATGTTAAATGAACAAAAAGAGATGTTGGTAACATCTCCTATTCCATCAGACTTACATAAATATTACGATTCTGAAGAATATCAATCGCACCACAATAGCAAAAAA
Source organism: Pseudotenacibaculum sp. MALMAid0570 (assembly GCF_040151415.1). Lineage (NCBI taxonomy): Bacteria > Pseudomonadati > Bacteroidota > Flavobacteriia > Flavobacteriales > Flavobacteriaceae > Pseudotenacibaculum > Pseudotenacibaculum sp. MALMAid0570. Next base: position 294,754 of record NZ_JBDKWF010000048.1, on the reverse strand, counting down.
ACTTTTCTGAATTTCATCTATAATACAGTGAAAAAACAATCCTTTAAAAGAAAAAGAAGATTGTTTCAGAACGGAAAACCGAATAAAACATTATTAGATATTGGGGCCGGAACAGGAGATTTTTTACTGTATTGTAAAGAAAATAAATTTGATGTCACCGGAGTAGAACCGAGTAAAAGCGCAAGAAATATTGCGAAGGAAAAAGGAATCGAATTATATGAAGAATTAAAAGAAGTTCTAGACCGAAAGTTTGATGTAATTACAATGTGGCATGTTTTAGAACATGTTCCAAATCTATATGAATATTTAGAACAACTAAAAACACTTTTAAATGAAAACGGAAAGTTAATTATAGCTGTTCCTAACTTTAAGAGTTACGACGCCGAATACTACAAAGAGTTTTGGGCGGCTTATGACGTCCCAAGACACTTATGGCACTTTTCAAAAAAATCAATTCACACACTTTTTGAATCTGTTCAAATGAAAGTAACTAAAGTTCACCCATTAAAATTTGATTCTTTTTATGTTTCCTTGTTAAGTGAAAAAAACAAAACAGGTAAGACAAATTATTTAAAAGCTTTTTGGGTAGGATTAAAGTCAAATATGAAAGCAAGTCAAACAAAAGAGTATTCTTCACTTATTTATGAACTGAAACACTCCTAAAAGAGCTTTTAAGGAGCTCAGAAAGACCTTCACAGGCCAACATGTTAAATCACACCAAGAAAAACAAAAAAAGCCTTAAAAAGGCTTTAAAAACGACAGTGTAATAAATAATACTTATTGTTTTAATAAGCCGTTATAATATTTTCTTATACAGCCTAAACAAGTAGTGTGATTCCAAAAATTGCCACAATAAAATATACAGCCAAACTCATCGCACCAGCATAATCTTTTGCAAGCCGTTGACCAATTAATAAAAAGATTAAGGTCAAGGCAGATAATTCAACACCGTATAAAGCAATTAATTTTTCTCCAGAAGAAACAATGTCGTAAACTCCATAAATCATCAAAAAGCTAGCTATTATTTCTATAACTAGAATTATTCCCAAAAGCAAAGGAACCGAATTTTTTAAAGGAGAACTTTTAAAATGATCCTTAATAAAATTAAGATTTCCGTTCCAATCTGTAAGTTTATCAATTCCAGATTGAAGGAAGGTGATAATCAAAAAAAGTAAGATTAAAATTTCTGCTGGGTGTTTTGTTAAAATATCCATTGTTAAGATTTAAAACCAGGAACGTTTGTTTGTCTGATATAGGTGAACAAATTCTTTGTCTGTTTTTGTTAAGTATATAATCCCTTCTATAAAACCGATTAGCCCCATAAACCAGCCTCCAATTCCACAAGTAATTAGTGTTAAAACAAGCATTATTAACCCTTCACCCATATATCCTAAGACAAACTTATGTATGCCTAGCGCCCCAAAGATGATTGCTAAAACACCAGCAACAACCCTTTTGCTTTGCTCTTCACGTATAGGGTTGCCATTGTCATCAACAACTTGCATATAAATTTCGATTGATTAGTTAGGTAAATTTATAAAAAAGCATCGTCTTTTGGTTCCCACAACTCTATTTTGTTTCCATCGCCATCCAAGATCCAACCAAATTTACCATAATCATATTCCTCCATTTTTCCGACAATTGTAACACCTTCCTTTTCCAACTCTTTTAGTAATTCAACTAAGTTTTCTACACGATAATTGAACATAAAATCTTTTTTAGAAGGCTCAAAATACTTGGTATCACTAGAAAAAGGGCTCCATTGTGTAGAAGCTTTATTACCCTCGTTATCTTTCCACCAAAAAGTACAACCCCAATCATCGGTATTAAAACCTAAATGTTTTTTATACCATTCTTTTGTTTGATTTGGATTGTCTGTTTTAAAGAATAATCCACCAATTCCGGTTACTCGTTTTTTCATAGTACTTATTTTTTGATGGCGCTTTCATAAATTGTTATCCATTCATCAACAGACATTTTTCCTAACAATTCTTTGATTAAATCATAAGGAATGTCATCTACTTTTTTAAAACGAACACAGCTCTTACCCATGTCTAACTTGTATTTTGCGTGTTTCGGATACTCTCCCACAAACCAATCATATAGCTCCTTTTTTGCATACAAACCAGAATGGTATAAAGCGATAAAGTTTTTTTGTGATGCAATATTAATAAAAGGAAGAGGAGGAAATGGCTTACAATGATACCCTGATGGATAAATTGATTTTGGAACAAAATATGCGGGCATACCGTAGCCCATTCCAGACTCTAAACCTTCTGGCATATTGTCTTTGATAAGGTTGTGAAGTTTGGTCATTGGACCTTTTCTTTCTTCAGGCAATTGACTGATATAATCTTCAGGTGATGATGCTTCGTATCTCATAATATTTTATTTACGTTGTAAAAATAATGCTGAAAGTAATGAAATTATAAAACCTAAGACAAAAACAGTCATAGACATAATTAGAAAACTCATAAAAGTGCTAGAAAACAATTCTTTTTGTTCTTCAAGTTGTTTTAATTTTTCTTGAAACTCTACTTCAGTAAGAGAACTTTTGTATTGTTCAACCATATGGTTATAGTATTCTGCTGTAAAATCAGGGTTAATAAACTCTATGTAAACCACATCAATAATCCCAAAAACAAGAGCAACAATAATGCTTATAAGCACGCCTATTTTTAAAGAATTTGTAAAAGAAATAACACCTCCATTTTCTTTATCTCTATAGTGTTTTACACCAAAAAAGATAAAAGAAAGAGAAATCACCATGGTTGCATAACCAATAACTTCTCTCGTAGAGTATTCTAAAAATTGGCCAATATAAAGACCAAGAGAAAACAAAACAGCTAAGGTTATAGAACCATAAAGCCCATAACGAACGATCGTTTTTTTCATAATTGTAAAAGATTTAAATTGATAAACCAAAAGTAGGCTCACAAAAGAAAAAACCACTCATACTAAAGTACCAAAAGCCTCCTCCTTTCGTATAAAATTAAAGAATAATGTTCAATTCTTTAGCTTTTTGTACGGCTTGTGTTCTTCGTTTGGCATGAAGTTTTATCAAGAGATTAGAAACATGAGTCTTAATAGTGCTCTCTGATAAAAAGAGCTGTTCGCCGATTTCTTTGTTGGATAAACCTTCAGAAATATGAGTTAAAACCTCAAGTTCTCGATTGGTAATTTCAAGTTCTTTAATTTTTTTGTAATCAACGGACTTAGTTTCTGAAGCATTGTTTTTTTTAGGTTTTCGGTTGAAATAAATTCCAACAAAAAAAGACAATATTGCTACAAAAGCAATCATAATCTCAATATCTAAATCTCCAGAAATAATAGAATACGTGCTTATTTTAAAAAGCACCAAGAGAGCAATAATAAGAGCACTAAAAACAAAAATTGTCTTCTTCACCCTAGCAAGTTAACAAAATTTAGCTTTGATTTTATTTACAATTGTTTGAGCTAGTTTTTCTTTACTTTCAATAGTCCAACCTGCTACATGAGGTGAAAGAATTACATTGTCTGCCTGAGTTAAATAAAGAAACTCTTCAGGCAAAGAATTCGTAAATAAATTTTCGAAAGAAGCTTTTTCATATTCCAAAACATCCAATCCTGCACCAAGTATTTTTCTAGACTTAAGAGCATTAACAAGATCTTTTGTAACCAAACTCTTTCCTCGAGCAGTATTAATTAGCCAAAAAGGTTTTTCAAACGCATTGATAAAACGTTGATTAACCATTTCAATTGTTAACGGTGTTTGGGGTGTGTGCAAACTCAGAACATCAGCTCTTTTCTGCAGCTCTTTTAACGAAACTTGTTGTGCGTTTTCATCTTGAATTCCCTCCAAAAGATCGTAAAAAATAACGTCAACCTCAAAACCTCTAAGCTTCTTCGCAAATGCTTTTCCCATGTTTCCATAACCGATAATTCCAATGGTTTTACCATCAAGCTCAACACCTCTGTTTTCTTCACGAAGCCAGATGCCTTTTCGCACTTCTTTATTGGCTTTATTGAGTTTATTAAAAAGAGACAACAACATTCCTAAAGCATGTTCCCCAACTGCATTTCTGTTTCCTTCAGGAGCAGCAATAAGAGCAACGCCTTTCTTCTTTGCGTACTCACAATCAATATTCTCTAAACCAGCACCTACTCTACCAATAAACTTAAGTTGAGAAGCCTTATCAAGAAAAGAGGAATCAACAGAAAACCGACTTCTGATAACAATCCCGCTATATTCATGGATTTTTTCTTCAATGAGCTCTTTAGGTGATGTATAATCTTCATGGTTTTCAAAACCTAACTCAGAAAGTTGGCGAATTAATAAAGGATGATTGGTATCAAGATGTAGAACCTTCATTGTTTGATTTGCTCATTAATCAATTGAACAATTGATTAATATTGTTCTTTTTCGTTCGGGAAATCTCTACTTTTCACATCAGAGATATAGCCTTTAAAAGCGTTGGTCATTTCAGTGTGAAGATCTAAATACCTACGCAAAAAACGAGGATTAAATTCATGAGTCATCCCTAGCATATCGTGAGTAACCAAAACCTGACCGTCTACACCACCACCAGCACCGATTCCAATAACTGGAATTTGAATTGCTTTGGCTACTTTTTCTGCTAAATCTGCCGGAACTTTTTCTAACACCAAAGCAAAACAACCTAATTGTTCTAAGTGCTTTGCGTCTTCGATTAATTTATTTGCTTCCTCTTCTTCTTTTGCCCTTACAGTATAGGTCCCGAACTTATAGATAGATTGAGGAGTTAAACCAAGATGCCCCATTACAGGAATTCCTGCGGTTAAAATTCTAGAGATAGATTCAGAAATTTCACTTCCCCCTTCTAGTTTTACGGCATGACCTCCAGATTCTTTCATAATTCTAATAGCAGAATCTAAAGCGTTTTTCGAGTTTCCTTGGTAAGTTCCGAATGGAAGATCTACAACAACCAAACAACGTTCTACAGCTCTAATAACAGAACTAGCGTGGTAAATCATCTCGTTTAATGTAATGGGCAAAGTTGTTTCATGACCCGCCATTACATTAGAGGCAGAATCTCCAACAAGAATTACATCAATTCCAGCACCATCAACAATTTTTGCCATCGTATAATCATACGCTGTTAGCATTGAGATTTTTTCACCATTAGCCTTCATTTCTACCAAAGACCTAGTTGTAATTCTTTTGTATTCCTTTTTAGCTACAGACATGTTATCGGTTTTATATTTTGTAAAAGTAGTAAATATCAACAGAATAAAATGGAGTTAATCTTACGTTAATGTTCTAAAAAGACAAGACACAAACAATGAAAAAATGATAGTTTTACTCTCACAAAATCAACAAACTATGTCTAGAATAATTGTATTACTGCTCTTATTAATCAGCACAAACATTGCATCAGCACAGCAAGAAACAGAAGAAAAAGCAATCAAAAACGTAATTGAAACTTTTTTTGATGGATTACACAAAGGAGACTCAACAATTATGAAGAGAACACTTCATAAAGAGATTAAAATTCAAACAACTCACACAAATCGTAAAGGAGAAAAAATACTAAAAGGACAAACACGCGAGAATCTTTTAATAGGGGTTTCTAGAAAACCAGCTAACGTTACGTATGAAGAAAAACTATTGTCGTATGACATTAAAGTTGATGGCAATCTAGCGTCTGTATGGACGCCTTATGAGTTTTATGTCAATGGTAATTTTAGTCATTGTGGAGCCAATTCATTTCAGCTTTTTAACAACAACGGAACATGGGAAATTATCTTCCTTGTAGACATGAGAAGGAAAGGAAATTGCGACGCATTAAAAGATAAAAAATAATGTATATTTGATTTTTAAATCCTAATGAGCCAACCAACCTCAGTAACACATACATTGGATCCTAATAAATGGATAGATAATTATTCTGATTATTTATTCAACTATGCTATTGTGAGAGTCAACAATCATGATCTTGCAAAAGATCTTGTGCAAGAAACTTTTTTTGCTGGGTTAAAATCGGCTAAAAACTTTGAAGGAAAATCTACAGAAAGAACCTGGTTGATTTCTATTCTAAAAAGAAAAATCATAGACTATTACAGAAAGATCAATTCTAAAAAAGGTCAAGCTGAAGTTCGAGTAAACTTTTATACCGATGGCGAAAACGAAGGAAGTTGGTTGGAAGAAAGAGTGCCACAATCTTGGGATAATGAAGCAGAAAAGAAAATAGAATCTGTAGAGTTACACAATCAAATAGATGAATGTATAGATCATCTGCCAGAAAAATACGCGATGGTTTTTAGAATGAAAACCATTCAAGAGTTTGATACAGAAGACATTTGTAAGGAACTAGATATTACACCGTCCAACCTTTGGGTTATTATCCACAGAGCGAGAACACAGTTAAGAAAATGTTTAGAAGAAAACTGGTTTAATAATTAAAGAAATGTTTAAGAAGCTAGAAATTACTTGTGATGAAGCCACAACCATCTGCGATAAAAACCAGTATGGCGAATCAACACTTTGGGAAAAAATAAAGCTAAACATTCATTTTCTGAAGTGCAGAATATGTGCGTTGTATACCAAACAGAACACAACGCTAACCAAGATTTATAAGAAAAAAGCAAAAGAAGATCAAGTAAAAACAACAACACGTTGTATGAGTAATGAAGAAAAAGAAAAGTTGCGAAAAGAGCTTGAAAAACTTAGTGTTTAAATAAAGAAAAACAACATTATAAAACGAAATTTAGTTCTCTAAGTTTCGTTTTTTTATACACTCTCACCAAGGGTTTTGTATTTTAGCGATTGAATACGATAATGAACCAAATGAATTTTTTACCTGAAAAAATAGATCAATATGTTGTCTCACACTCTCAACAAGAACCAGCAGTTTTACAGAAGTTGAGTAAAGAGACTTGGCAAAAAGTATTAAACCCAAGAATGCTAAGCGGAGCCTTTCAAGGAAGAGTTTTGTCGATGATTTCAAAGATAATTGCTCCAAAAAATGTTTTAGAAATAGGAACGTACACAGGATATTCCGCAATTTGTATTGCCGAAGGATTAAAAGAAGGAGGAACAATTCACACCCTAGATAAAAATGAAGAACTTGAAGATCTTCAAAACAAGTATTTTGAAAAGTCGGGCTATAGAGAACAGATTCAACAACACTTTGGAAATGCATTAGAAATCATTCCAACACTGAATGAAAAATTCGATTTAGTTTTTATTGATGCAGACAAATCTAATTACCCAAACTACTTCAATTTGATTATTGATAAAATGAATTCGGGAGGTATTATTTTATCCGACAATGTGTTGTGGAGCGGTAAGGTTATAGAAAAATTAGACCCTAAAGATATAGATACAAAAGCGTTGTTAGAATACAATCATTTACTGAACAATGATAATCGAATAGAAACAGTGGTTTTACCAATAAGAGATGGCTTAACAATTAGCCGAGTGAAATAATTACAGCCTCTTAATAGGACCTGTCATGTCATCAATATTGTCCTTAACCTCACTAATCTCTTTATTGATGTCTTTTGCTAAATCAGTATCAATTCCTTGATCTTTAGCACTCTCATTAATCTCTTTTTTAATATCGTTCGTAGCATTTTTAATCTGACTCATTCCTTTTCCTAAACCTCTAGCAATGTCTGGAATTTTATCTGCACCAAAGAACATAACTACCACTAACAAAATGATAAAAATTTCAGGCCCGCCAATAAATAAAAAAGTTCCCATCATAATCGGTACAAAGATAGTTATTTCTTTGTCAACATCCGTTTGATTTCATTTAACTTCATCAAGGCCTCAATAGGAGTTAAAGCATCAATATTCGTAGAAAGAATTTCTTCTCTAATGTCTTCTAACAAAGGGTCGTCTAGTTGGAAAAAACTCAACTGGAAATCTTCATGCTGCACTTCTTTTAAAGTGTCTTTTACTTCTTCTTGAGCATGGTTCTTTTCTAATTGTGTTAGAATTTTAGAAGCTCTATGAATTACTTGATTTGGCATACCCGCAAGTTTAGCAACATGAATACCAAAACTGTGATTGCTCCCACCAACAACTAATTTTCTTAAGAAAATAATAGTGTCTTTTAGTTCTTTTACAGAAACATTAAAGTTTTTAATTCGCTCAAAAGTTGTGGTCATTTCATTCAACTCATGATAATGCGTAGCGAACAATGTTTTTGCTTTTGAAGGGTGTTCATGTAGGTATTCGGCAATAGCCCAAGCGATAGAAATTCCGTCATAAGTAGATGTTCCACGACCAATTTCATCTAACAACACCAAACTCCTATTAGAAATATTATTCAAAATAGAAGCTGTTTCATTCATTTCTACCATAAAAGTAGATTCTCCCATAGAAATATTATCGCTGGCTCCCACTCTAGTAAAAATCTTGTCTACCATTCCAATTCTTGCATTCTGAGCAGGAACATAACTTCCCATTTGAGCAAGCAGAACAATCAATGCTGTTTGACGAAGGATGGCAGATTTACCCGACATATTAGGCCCGGTAATCATCATAATTTGTTGTTGATTCCTATTCAACACAATGTCGTTGGCAATATATTCTTCACCAATTGCCAATTGCTTTTCTATGACAGGATGACGACCATTTTTAATTTCTATATCAGTACTATCATCTACTATAGGACGCACATAATTGTTTTCGATTGCCAACTTAGCAAACGATAACAAGCCATCCACTTTTGCAATGGTTTGAGCATTTTTTTGAATTGGAACCACAAACCCAATGATATAGTTTACCAGCTCTGCAAAAAGTCGTTGTTCTAACTCCTGTATTTTTTCTTCAGCTCCTAGGATTTTTGTCTCATACTCTTTGAGTTCTTCCGTAATATAACGTTCTGCGTTTACCAGAGTTTGTTTTCTTATCCACTCTTCTGGAACCTTATCTTTATGTGTATTACGAACTTCAATATAATACCCAAAAACGTTGTTAAAAGCGATTTTTAAGCTAGGAATTCCCGTTCTTTCAGTTTCTCTGGCAAGCATATTATCTAAATACTCTTTTCCAGAGTTAGAAACTGCTCTCAAATCATCTAGTTCTTGAGAAACGCCATTAGCAATAGCACTACCTTTAGCAATATTTACAGGAGCATCATCAAACAACGTCTGTGTTACCTTTTCAATTACTTCAGAGCAATCTAGAAACTCACCTCCAATATATTTTACAGAAGTGTTTTTGCTTTGCAAAGCGGCTTCTTTTACAGGAAGAATTGCTTTTAAAGAGTTCTTTAGCAACACTACTTCTCTAGGAGAAACCTTTCCTGTAGCAACTTTTGAAATCAGTCGCTCTAAATCACTTATTTGCTGAATTTGATATTCACAAACCTCTCTAAAAGAATCATTCTCAATAATATACTTTACAAGTTCGTGGCGTTGTTGAATCTCTTCAATATTCTTTAAGGGTAAAGCCAACCAACGTTTTAACAAACGCCCTCCCATTGGAGAAATGGTTTTATCAATAATATCTAAAAGCGTTACGGCATTGTATGCCGTAGAATGGTATAACTCAAGGTTTCTAACCGTAAAACGATCCATCCACACATACAAATCTTCAGCAATTCTACTAATATTTTGAATGTGCTGTAGCTTGTTGTGTTGAGTTTCAGATAAATAGTACAAAACAGCTCCAGAAGCAATAATTCCTTCTGTTAATTCTTCTACTCCAAAACCTTTTAAAGAACTTACCTTAAAATGATTGTTCAGTGTTTCTCGACTGTAATCTTCTTGAAAACACCAATCGTCTAAGAAAAAAGTATAAAAACGATCTTCAAACAATTCTTTAAAACGCTGTTTATTTTGCTTTTGAACTAAGACTTCAGAAGGACTAAAGTTTTGCAGCAATTTATCTACATATTCTTCATTTCCTTGAGCTAATAAAAACTCACCTGTAGAAACATCTAGAAAAGAAACCCCAATAAGACGTTTTCCAAAGTGAACAGCTGCTAAGAAATTGTTAGATTTTGATTGTAAAACTTCATCGTTTAGTGAAACACCAGGAGTTACCAATTCTGTAACTCCACGTTTTACGATTTTTTTTGTGAGTTTAGGGTTTTCTAACTGATCACAAATAGCCACTCGTAAACCCGCTTTGACCAACTTTGGCAAATAAGTGTTTAAAGAGTGATGAGGAAACCCAGCCAAAGCTGTTTCACTTTCACTTCCCGCACCTCTTTTTGTTAAAATAATTCCTAGAACTTCGGCAGCTTTTTTAGCATCCTCTCCAAACGTTTCATAAAAATCACCAACCCTAAAAAGCAAGATGGCATCAGGGTATTTTACCTTGATGGAATTGTATTGCTTCATTAAAGGAGTTTCCTTTTTCCCTTTTGTTTTTGCCAAGTTTTTGGAATTTTTCAGTTAGTTTTACCGTCACTAACAATTAGCGTTTAAAGATAGAACTTTTTATGAGAAAACTACGGAATAATGAACTAGGTAGAATCTCTGTTGATGAGTTTAAACAAACTCAAAAAACACCTATAATTGTAGTATTAGATAACATCCGAAGCCTCAATAATGTGGGATCTGTTTTTAGAACAAGCGATGCTTTTTTAATCGAAAAAATCTACCTCTGCGGAATTACCGCAACCCCGCCTCATAAAGAAATTCACAAAACGGCTTTAGGAGCGACAGAATCTGTAGACTGGGAGTACAAAGAAGATACTCTAAGCTTAATAAAAGAGTTACAAAAACAAAATGTTGTGGTAGCCTCTATAGAACAGGCAGAGCAAAGCACTATGTTAGATTCTTTCACTCCAAACAAAGAAAAAAGATTGGCTTTGGTTTTTGGGAATGAAGTAAAAGGGGTACAACAAACAGTGGTTTCTGCATCAGATATTTGCTTGGAAATTCCGCAATTAGGAACCAAGCACTCTTTAAACATTTCTGTGAGTTGCGGAGTGGTTTTATGGGACCTATTTCAGAAAATGCGTTAATTTTTTTGATTTTATCAATCATTCTGCTAACTTTAAAGAACGTATTCCCCCTCTAATATTAACCCTAAAACGCAAGATTATGGAAAACAAAAAACTTTACAGAGAAACAATGATGATGGACTTTCGTTCTGGCGGAGGTGGCGGACAAGGCGGTTCTGGAGGAAACGAAGGAGGAACTGGCACCGGCACAGGTACTGGAACCGGAAAACCTTAAAAAACCCAAACACCTGAAAAGGTGTTTTTCCTTTTTATGAAACTATTCCCTATAATTTTTTTGATTTCAATTATTTCATTTGGGCAAAACCAAACACCTTCGAATGAAATACGAGATTCTATATTTTACTATTTAAACACCTCAGAAAATCAAACTAATAATTCGCTTAGAGCAATTCGCTTATCTAAGAGTATAAAAAATGATTCTCTATTATTTACTGCTTTGGTAAAGTATGGTTTAGCAGGCTACTCAAAAAAAGACACTACAGTATTAAAGAAAGCTTTCCTAAGTATAAAAGAGCTTCATAAAAAAAACAGAAACCCATATTTTCTTGCCAAAGAACATCATTTTAAAGCTCTTTTTTACAGAATTCAATTTAAACTAGACAGTTCTTACAGTTACTATCATAAGTCAAAAAACATATACAAAAAGATTGGAGACTCTACAGAAGTTGGTAAAAGACTTTTAAGCATGGGTATATGCAAAATGATGAAAAAGATTATGTAGGAGCTCAAAGCACAATTATAGAAGCATTAAGATATCTTGAGCCTCTTGATGAAATAATTAATACTGGAGATTGTTATAATGTTTTAGGAAACGCGTTGGCAAATATTGGAGAATATGAAGAAGCTAGAAATAATTATGTTAAATCAAGGATAATTTTTTCAAAAAGCTTAGATACAATCTTTAAGACAGGTTGGGAATTATATTTAATTAATAATATAGGATATACGTATTTACTTGATAAAAGCTATAAAAAAGCAAAGAAATATTTTGAGGAAGGATTGAAGCATAAAAATATTGAAAATGACTATCCAAACCATTATCAAGTTTTGTTAGGAAACTACAGTGATTGTATTTATGAATTAGGTCAACCAGAACAGACGTTTAAAAATTATAAAGAGATTCTTAAACTGAGAGAATTATCAAACAACTTATATGGACAGAGTCTTTCTCACAATGGTATAGCTTACTATTATGAAAGAGAAGGAGAAAAAGGAAAAGCATTATATCATGCTAAAAAGGGCTATTATATAGCAAAGAAAGTCAATAACAACTACACACTGCTCTCTGCTTTAACCAAGCTGGCCAACCTTACTTCTGGAGAGGAATCTAAAAGATATTTTAATGAATATGTATCTCTGAGTGATAGTTTAAACAATAGAGAACGCTATTTAAAAAACCAATTTGCAAAGGTTCGGTATGAAACTGAGAAAAAAGACAAAGAGAACGAGCAATTAAAAATTGAAAAAGAAGAAGAAGCTAAAGAAGCTCAGCGTCAACGACAGCAAAAAATTATAGGATGGCTTGTTTCTTTGGTTGCTATTTTAGGACTTGGATTTAGTGCTACTTATTTTAGAGCTCGAAGAAAAAAATTAATGTACGAAGCCCAATTGCAAAAAGCCTCTGTTCGAGAAGAAGAACGCCAACAGATTGCAAAATCATTACATGATGAAGTAGCAGGAGATCTGCGAATGCTGCACCAAAAACTATCTAAAACAGATCTAGACATAGAAGCTAAAAGCATTGAAAAAATCAAAGAAAACGTGCGCAATCTTTCGCACCAATTGAGTAGCGTAAGTTTTGAAGAGGTTTCTTTTAAAGATCAAATAATCAACTTAGTTTCGGATGCTTTTTCTCCGAATTTTAGAGTTTCAGTTGAAGGAATTGATGATGTTTTGTGGAAAGAAATTAACAGTCAGATTAAAAGAACTCTGTACTTATGCATTCGCGAAAGTCTTCAGAACACACTCAAATATGCCAACGCAACAAAATTTTTTATCAGCTTTTCGCTAGAAAAGAAAGAAATCCTAGTACATTTGAAAGACAATGGAAAAGGATTTGAGCTAGGAAAGAAGAAAAAAGGCATTGGTTTAAAGAATCTCAAAGAACGTGTTGAGGAGATTCAAGGTTCTTTTCATATCGAAAGCTCAGATCAAGGAACAAAAACAACTGTAAGTATTCCAATAAATGGGAGATAAAATTAGAATTCTTGTTGTTGATGATCATCAGTTGATGATTGAAGGAATTGTGGGAGCTTTGCAACAGCACGGCGATTATGATATTACAACCTGCAATACCTGTGACACCGCTTTTAAAAACTTACAAGAAGCTGAAACACCTTTTACGATTTTATTTACCGACCTTAGTTTTGAAAATCAAACGGATGAAACCGAACTTGATGGTGGTGAAGCTTTGATTCGAAAAATCAAAGAAAATGAGATTGCTGTAAAAATAGGAGTTGTTACAGGTCATACCGAAACCAATCGGGTCTTTAATGTGATTAACAACTTAAATCCAGATGCATATATCTTAAAAAATCACTGTTCTGGCGACGAATTGAATTTTGCCATTCAGCAGATGATGAAAGGCGAACAGTTTTACACGCATGAAATTCACCAAAAAATCATGAAGCGAAATATTGTTCAAATACAAATGGACGAAATTGCGATTCAAATACTGAAAGAACTTCCTAGACAAACCAAGATTGTTAACCTAGAAGGAAAGATAAAAAAATCAGATGGGAACTTTATGAAAATAAGAGCCATTGAGAACAAATTGGCCAATCTTCGAATTGATTTAAATGCAAAAAATAACACAGACCTTGTGTTAAAAGCTAAAGAGCTGGGAATCATCGATTAATCCGCCATCTGCGGAAATCCACATTTTTATCTGCGGAAATCCGCAATGTCACGTCTTTTACTGTTTATAAGTTTGTTACTCTGAATGTTTTTAAAATAATTCAAACAGGGAATATTGCTGGTTACTCTAGGGGACGGTAATCAGAAAAAGGAAAAAGGAAAATGCCTCTCGGTGCAAACTGGGAGGTTTTCTGTTTTTAGAAATGAAGCATCATTTTTGCAATCATAAAGAATAGAAAGATTCCAAAAATATCATTACTGGTAGTAATAAAAGGACCGGTAGCAATTGCAGGGTCTATACCTCTTTTATCAAGAACAATAGGAACAAAGGTTCCAATTAGTGCAGCTACAATAATTACACACATCATAGAAATGGCAACGGTAAAACTTAATTGAGTGTCATAGCCCATTATAACAGAAACTGCAATCAAAAGAACTCCAAGAACAAAACCATTAATTAAGCTTAATCCAACCTCTTTTAAGAGTCGTCTCCATAAACTTCCTTTTACGGTATCGTTTGCTAAACCTTGTACTATAATTGCTGATGATTGTACCCCTACATTTCCAGCCATAGCCGCAATTAATGGAGTAAATAAAAACAGCTCTCCATAACTTTTCATCGCTTCATCAAACCCTTCCATAATAAGAACACTTCCCAAACCACCAAACAACCCTAGAATTAACCAAGGTAAACGAGCTTTTGTTAATTCAAAAATAGTGTCATCGGCTTCAACATCCTCAACAATACCTGCTGCTAACTGGTAATCTTTATCGGCTTCTTCTTTAATCACATCTACCATATCATCAATAGTAATCCTTCCCAAAAGAACAAGGTTGTCATCAACCACAGGAATGGCTTCTAAATCATATTTTCTCATCTTGTTAGAAACCTCATCTAAATCATCGTTGACGTTTACATAATCTACCTTAGGAATATAAACCTCAGAAATAGCGGTTTTTGTAGAAGCAATTAATAGGTCTTTTAAAGACAAACGACCTTTTAGTTTTTCATCATTATCTACCACATAAATAGAGTGAACACGAGTAACCTCTTCTGCTTGAGAACGCATTTCTCGCACACATTTTAACACAGTCCAATTTTCGTTAACTCTTACCAATTCTTTTGCCATTAAAGCACCTGCAGTATCTTCATCATAAGAAAGCAGCTCTTCAATTTCTTTAACATGTTCTTCGTCTTCTATCTGAGACATTACTGCTTCCTGTCGCTCTTCAGAAAGCTCTCCAATAATATCAGCAGCGTCATCGGTATCAAGCTCTTCAACTTCTTCGGCAATTTCTTTAGCTGAAAGGTTTTTTAAGATTTCTTCTCGAACATCATCATCAACATCCATTAAAACCTCAGAGGTTTTTTCGCTATCTAATAATTTGATGATGTATACAGCTTGATCAAAAGAAAGGTCGTCAAGAATTTCAGCAATATCTGCGTGGTGCATTTCTTCAAAATAAGAAACCAATGCAGAATCATTCGCTTCTTCTATATAAGAAGTAACTGTTTCTAAAAGTTCTTTGGTGATTTCAAACGACATGACTTGCGATTTTTTGCGTGAGTTCTATAAACTCATTTACAGACAATTGTTCTGGACGCATCGCAAATATAGTATCTTCTTTTAAGGTATCCGAAAGATTGAAAGATTTTAAACTGCTTCTCAGCATTTTTCTTCGTTGGTTAAACGCTGTTTTAACCACTCTAAAAAACAGTTTTTCATCTACTGGAAGCGAGTAGTTTTTTTTACGTGTTAAACGTATTACCCCAGAGTCTACTTTAGGCGGGGGATTGAATACAGATGGAGGAACTGTAAAAAGATATTCAGCATCAAAAAAAGCTTGTGTAAGAACAGATAAAATTCCATAGGTTTTACTTCCCTTTTTTTCTGCAATTCTTTGAGCAACTTCCTTCTGAAACATTCCAGAAAACTCAGGTACAACATCTCTGTTTTCAATAGCTTTAAAAACAATTTGAGAAGAGATGTTGTAAGGATAATTTCCAATAATAGCTACTTGTTCTCCTTTAAAAAAAGTGGATAAATCTTGTTTTAGAAAGTCTCCTTCTACAATTTGAAATCTTTCTTCAGAAGTATTTAGGTTGATATGTTCTTTTTTAAAATCATCATTCAAGAAAACAACAGATTCTGAGTCTAGTTCCATTACCGTTACTTTCTTAACGTTTTGAAGCAAGTACTTTGTAAGCACACCCATTCCAGGACCAATCTCTAGGATATTATTATACCCTTCACCAACTAAAGAATCTGCAATTTTTTTTGCAATGTTCTCATCGGTAAGAAAATGCTGACCTAAGTGCTTTTTTGCTTTAACAGACATATCTAGTTGCTTACACTTGTAGGATAAAACTCGTTTACAACCTTTAATTCGGTTCTAAATGCGACCATTTTATCGGCAAATCTTCGCATACCATCACTACGAAGTTTAGGAGCATCAACCCTATAGTATTCGTCTAAATCTTCACGGGTTTTTGCTGTGTACTGAACAGAATAAGTAACCCCACCCATTTCTTCTTCTACAAGAACTTGGGTAAGCTTAGCTGAAACAAACCTTCCTGTGCCCAAGACGTCTTGTATATGATCTTTAATCCACACAAGCCACTCATCATGAACACTGTCGTCTATGTTAATAGTTACGTTGTATATATACATACTTATTTAATGCGCTAATTTTAAAATATAATAATGTACCAAATCTTATGGATTCCACTACTACATTGATGATTTGTTTTATTCAACTAGTTGATAGAATCTCCTCTTAATAACCTGTATTTTCTCCTTGCATCTACAAGGTGGATACTAGAAGGATATTCAAAAATAATCTTTTGGTAGTATTCTTTTGCTTTTTCAGGCATATTTAATTCGTTGTTGTACAATTCTGCAACCAGATAGTAGACATCGTCGTTAAGAATTCCTTCTGGATCAAGAGCAACAACCTTTGCTAAGGTGAGTAATGCTTCGTCAAACTTTTTTAATTTGATTAAGATATGAGCTTCTTTAAAAAGAGCTTCGTCTTCAACAGGAAAACCTTGATATTTTGTGTGAATTTTTTTTAGAATAGCTAAGGCTTCACTGTCTTTATTTTGGTAAGCAAGTAAATCGGCTTTGGCATATTCTTTCAATCCAGATGGGATAGAGTCTTTTGGTTCATTATCAGAAATGACTAAAAACAAATCTACAGCATCGTTTGCAATAAGCTGAGTGGTTGAGCCTTTTAAAACTTTTAACTGAGCCATAGCCCATTTAAAATCTCCCTTAAAATAGGAGGTTTGCGCAACTTTAAAACGAGCCTGTTGAGATAGAGGATGATTCTTTAACTTGGTTTGCACTTGAGAAAAGTAAATCAACGCTTTATTAAACTTTCCAGTAAACACCAAAACCTCGCCTATTTTTAATTTGATTCTAGCCTGCTGGAATTTAGATTTAGAAAACCGCAAAGCATTTTCTAGAACAGACTCTGCTTGGGTAGGATTATTCTTTTTAAATGTTAGGAAATCGGCATATTCTATTTGAATCGCAATAGTATTAGAATTAACACCATAGGTTTTTAGCACTTTTTCGAAGTGATTAAGAGCTTTGTCATCTTCTGTTTTTACAGCAATTCTTAACAGAAACAATTCGGCATTCACCTTTTCATCAATAAAGTTTGTGTTTTTTAAAATGAAGGAAAAACACTCTTTTGCCGCCTCAAAATCATTGTCGTTATAAGCTATCTTCCCTAATGTATTCATATTGTCTAAATACTCTGGATTCCTTTTAAACAAAGCCTTCTCTTGAATAAAGGATTTACTGTATTCTTTTTGTTTGGCAAATAACCAACTTAGGAGCTCATTCCAGACATTCTTGGGATTACTAATAGACCTTCTAAGCAAAGATCTTTTTAATGAGATGTTGTTTTTATTCGTAGGGTCGTCTGTAATATATCTGCTAGACAATCGCTGTACAGTTCCAATATAATTTTCGTTTTTGTTAACTAGTTCTATATAGGAATCAAACATTTTTTCAAAATCTCCTTTTTCTCCATAAATCTGTGCAATCTGAAACTGATAGTTTGCATTATTGTTCAATTCCATCGTCTTTTTATAGGAAGCAATAGCGTTATCTAAAGAATTATTTTGTCGAAACATCCGGCCAATAATACCTCCTAAACTAGGATTTGTATTAATTGCGTTTAAAGCAATGTCATATTCTTTTTTTGCCAACTCTAACTTCTGTTGTCTTTCATAATTGTAACCAATTTCAACATGCAAATATTTTTGAGCAGGATTTCTTTCAAGAGTAGATCGCAAAAGATTTTCTGCTTTTTGATATTGATCTGTTTCTTGGAAGCAAGTTGCTAATCTTTTTAGGTAAGTGGTGTTAAAAGGATTCTTTTTAAGCAGAGATTCATAAATCTGAGCAGCTTTTTTATACTCTCCTTGACGAAAATAATCTTCCCCCAACATAAAATTGTTTTGAGAGTAGGATAAACCCGCAAGAAATAAGGCGATTATGAAAAAAAACTGCTTCATATAAAATCAAAGATAGGCAAGATATATGTTAATTTTTTATTAAACCATTATGTTTTGATTCATTGTTTTGTAACATTTTGGCACAATAATTGTCTTAATAGTAAATAACCAATCGAAATTAAAATGAAAGACTTAACTAAACAATACGAAACTGCCAAACAAAACTCAATAGAGTTTATGAGAATGGGACAAATAAGCGACTACTTAAATGCGTTGCTAGAAATGAATAAATACAAAAGATTAATGGTTGCTGTTGCAGCGAATTAATTAATCATATCAAAACCAGTATAAGGAATCAAGACTTCCGGAACTTGAATTCCATTTTCGGTTTGATAGTTCTCCAAAATCCCTGCCAATATTCTAGGCAAAGCCAATGCGCTTCCATTAAGCGTGTGTGCCAATTGACTCTTCCCTTCTTTATTCTTAAAACGTAGTTTTAAGCGATTCGCTTGAAATGTTTCAAAGTTTGAAACAGAACTTACTTCTAGCCATCTATCTTGTGCGGTAGAGAATACTTCAAAATCATACGTTAAAGCAGAAGCAAAAGTAACATCACCACCACACAAACGTAATATTCTGTATGGTAATTTCAATTCCTCTAATATTCCTTTCACATGGTCAACCATTCCCTCTAAAGCATTGTAAGAATTGTCAGGATGTTCTACTCGAACAATCTCCACTTTATCAAACTGATGTAAACGATTCAAACCTCTAACATGAGCTCCGTAAGAACCAGCTTCTCTTCGAAAACAAGGAGTATATGAAGTACAAGCAATCGGGAAATCTTTTTCCTGTAATAAATCTCCTCTAAAAATATTTGTCACAGGAACTTCTGCTGTAGGAATTAAATACAGGTCATCAGCCCCAATATGATACATTTGACCTTCTTTATCAGGAAGAGATCCAGTGCCAATACCAGAAGCTTCGTTTACTAAATGAGGCACTTGATATTCTTCATATCCTGCATCGATATTTTTGTCTAAGAAATAACTGATTAAAGCACGTTGTAATCGAGCTCCCTTTCCCTTATAAACCGGAAAACCAGCACCTGTAATTTTTGTTCCTAATTCAAAGTCGATGATATCGTATTTCTTTGCTAATTCCCAATGAGGAAGAGCCCCATCATGAAGTGTTGGAACCTCTCCATGTCTTGAGATTTCTTCATTGTCTTCATCAGATTGCCCATTAGGAACTGAAGTATGAGGGATGTTAGGAATCTGAAATAGCAAGCTTTGCAATTCTTCTTCAGCAGTATTTTTTTCTTGCGATAATGTTTCTTTTTGTCCTTTAAGCTGACTTGTTTTTTCTTTTACAAGATTTGCTTTTTGAACTTCTCCAGCTTTAAATAGTAATCCTATTTCTTTGGATAGTTTATTGGATTCAGATAATACATTGTCTAAAGAAACTTGAGCTTTTCTTCTTTTTTCATCAGTAGATAAAACCTGCTCAATTAGTTCTTCTGCATTTGCAAAATTACGTTTAGCCAAACCTTGCAAAACGGTGTCTTTGTGATCTCTAATAAACTGAACCTGTAACATAATCGTGTTTCTTAGTTAAGGCGTCAAAGATAAAGTAAGTGAGTTAATATAACAATCTATAGCGTAAGATTGTTTTTAAGAAAAAACATAGAGTTTTCTTTATCTTTTTTAAGTTGAATGATCAAGTCATCAACAGTATTAAATTTTTGTTCTTCTCTAAGAAAATAAAGTAATTCTATCTTCAGAGATTTTCCGTACAAATCACCGTTGTAATCGAAAAAATGAGCTTCTATTGTTTGATGTTTTCCATCCAAAGTAGGCCTATAGCCAATGTTCATCATTCCAAAACAAGTACCAGCATCTTCTAGAATAGCCTTGACAACGTAAACACCGGTCTTTGGAATCAGTTTGTAATCTTCTTTAACATCAATATTAGCTGTTGGAAACCCAATTTTCCCACCTAGTTTTTTACCATTAACAACCGTTCCATTAATCATGTATTGATATCCCAAATATTTATTGGCGGTTTTTAAAAGACCATTATGAAGAGCATTGCGAATTTTTGTTGAACTTACAGAAACATCATCGATATCCTGAGCAGGAATTTCTTCTACATCAAAATCAAAGAGCTGACTATACTCTCTTAATTGATCTATATTCCCTTCTCTGTTTTTACCAAAATGATGATCGTAACCAATAATAAGCTTTGAGGTATTAAGTTGGTTAACTAAGATGTCTCTAACAAAATCTAAAGCAGTAAGCCTTGAGAATTCTTTGCTAAAAGGATGTATAATCAAGGAATCCAGCCCCATTTCTTCTAATAAGGCCGACTTTTCTTTTAATGTGTTTAAAAGCTCAATAGAAACATTTTCTTGTAAAACCATTCTAGGGTGCGGAAAAAAAGTCAATAAAACAGACTCTTTTTTATGTTCCTTCGCAGATTGAATTAGTTTTTTGAGAATTTTTTGATGTCCTATATGAACTCCATCAAATGTTCCTATGGTCACAAAACAATCCTTTTGAGAAATAAAGTCAGAAATAGAATGGACTATGTTCAACTTGAGTAAAAATTTGAGAGCAAAGTTACAATCATAAATGGTATATACCCAATGATTTGAAATAATAAAAATTTCATAAAAAAACCTCTAAAACCCTTGTCATATCTCAAAAAAAAGGCGTTTTCGTTACACAAATCAAAAAAAATTGTATTTTCGTCTGAGTTAACAAATTAATTTACATTATGATAAAAAAGATAATTTTTTTTGCATTTGTAATGTTTAGTTCAGCCGCTATGGTTGCTCAAACAACAATTACAGGAACTGTAAAGGATGCAAAAACGGGGGAGACACTTTTGGGAGCGAATATCAAAGTAACTGGAAAAGCTGTTGGAACTACCACAGATTTTGACGGAAACTTTACGCTGAAAGTGAATGAAACACCGCCTTTTACGATTGAAGTTTCTATGCTAGGATTTCAGACAGTAAAAGTTGAGATTACAAAAGACAAACAGGTAGTTGACGTATCATTGACCGAAAACGCAACAGCTCTTGATGAAGTAGTTGTATCTGCTTCGAGAACTCCTGAAAGAATTTTAGAATCGCCCGTAACTGTTGAAAGGCTTGACGCTAGAGCTATTAAAAACTCGACTGCTCCATCTTTCTATGATGGGTTAGAAAACTTAAAAGGAGTAGACATCAACACAAATAGTTTAACATTTAAGTCTGTAAACACTAGAGGTTTTGCAACATTTGCTAACACAAGATTTATGCAATTGGTAGACGGAATGGATAATTCGTCACCTGCATTAAACTTTGCTATTGGAAACCTTTTAGGGATGTCCGAATTAGATGTAGCTACAGTTGAAATACTTCCAGGAGCTTCTTCGGCTTTATATGGAGCCAACGCGTTTAATGGAATTATGTTCATGACCAGTAGAAGTCCGTTTGACGATCAAGGAATTAGTGTTTCTCACAAAAGAGGGTATACTTCTCAAGAAGCAGCAGGAACCAATGAGTTTACAGAATACAATGCTAGAATGGCCTATGTGTTTTCAGATAAGTTTGCTGCAAAAGCAACATTATCAGTATTAGACGGTACAGAATGGTTTGCTACAGATTATAGAAATACACTGAACGGAAGCTATGTTGCAGGAACCAGAGCTACAGATATCAACTATGATGGTTTAAATACTTATGGAGATGAGGTTTCTACGAATATTAGAGGAGTAGCACAAGCATTGATAGGATTAGGAGTTTTACCTTCGGGAGCAGATGCTTTAGTACCTAGCGTTAATGTAAGTAGAACTGGATATGAAGAAAGAGATTTAATGACTTATAATGCTAGAAGTGTAAAGTTCAACACAGCATTTCATTATAGACCTTATGGAGACGACCGTTTAGAATTGATTTGGAATTCTAAAATTGGTAGAGGAAACACAATTTACCAAGGATTGAATAGATATAACATTGCTGATTTCTTCTTAGCGCAACACAAATTAGAAGTAAGAGGGAAAAACTTCTTTTTAAGAGGTTATATGACTACTGAGGATGCAGGAGATTCTTACGATACTCGTTTTGCTGCGATCAACATCAACAGAAGATGGAAAGATGACAACACTTGGTTTGGAGAATATGTAGGAGCCTTTGTTCAAGGAACATTAGGAGGTTTATTACCAGCACAAGCACATGTATTAGCAAGACAAACTGCTGATACAGGAAGATTGGTTCCAGGAACTCAAGGGTTCCAAGATGCTTTTGATGCTGTTACAGCTGACCCTAATTTAACCACAGGATCTAAGTTTCAAGACCAAACAAAATTGTATCACGCAGATGGAAACTATAATTTTAGAGACATCATTGATTGGGGTGAAATTCAAGTAGGAGGTTCATACAGAAAATACTCTTTGAATTCTAACGGAACAATCTTTACAGATTTTGATGGACCTATTAACTATAGTGAGTATGGGGTTTATACTCAACTTCAAAAGAAGTTTATGGAAGAAGAGCGTTTTAAGTTAACAGCTTCTATTCGTTATGATGGAGCTCAAAACTTTGACGGAAATTATTCTCCAAGATTATCGTTGGCATATGCAGCTGGCGAAAACAAAGAACATAACTTTAGAGGGTCATTCCAAACAGGATTTAGATATCCAACTACTCAAGATCAATATATCGGATTAGATGCAGGTAGAGCCTTATTAGTTGGTTCTGCACCAGAAAACTTAGATAGATATACAAGTTCTCCATTGCCAGTTAGTGGAGGAGGGCAAGCATTTACAGGTTCTGCAACTGTACAGTTATCAGGAAGAAGCGCTTATGAAAATGCTTTCTCTTTAGCTTCTGTAAGTGCAGGAACGCCAACTGCAGTAAATACTCCTTTAGTTGCGCCTGAAAAAGTAACAGCATTTGAACTAGGATATCGTGGAGTACTTGATGTAGAAGGAAGTAAAGTAAGTGTTGACTTAAGTGGATACTACAACTCGTATGAAGACTTTATCGCAACAAGAACTGTTTTAGTTCCTTACTATGGGCAAGCTGGAGACAATGCATTATCGCTTTTAGCGCTCCAAAATGGAGATTTTAAAGCGTTCTCTGCTTACACTAATTCATCAGCTGATGTTACTTCTTACGGAGCAGCAATTGCTATTAATACCAAAATATTAAATGGAATTAACGTAGGCTTAAACTATACTTATTCTAAGTTTGATTTTGATCAAGCATCTGACCCAGATTTTGAGCCTTCATTTAATACACCAGAACATAAAGTGAAGTTGCAAATTGGTAAACAAGAGTTGTTCAAGAACTTTGGCTTTAATGTAAATGTTAGATGGCAAGATGAGTATTTGTGGCAATCTACATTCCATGACGCAGTTATCGATTCTCGTACAGTACTTGATGCACAAATCAATTATACTGTTCCAAAAATCAAATCTGTATTCAAATTAGGAGGAGCTAACTTAACAGGCCAAGAGTACTTTAGTGCGCCTGGTGTTGGAGCAATTGGTTCTCAATATTATCTGTCTTGGACAATTAATAACTAAACTAAAGAAAGATGAAAAAAATTAAATATATATTCTTAATGGCGTTGACAGCAAGCTTTATCGCTTGTGATGTAAATAATGATCTTGATGAAATTCCTGCGGAAGTAGTTGTGTTGCCTACACCTACAGCAGGTTCTGCAGATTTCTCAAATTTTGTTTCTATTGGAGCTTCATTTACTGCTGGGTTCTCTGATGGGTCTGTTTTTTTAGCAGCTCAATCTAGATCTTTCCCGAGCATAATGGCTAGTAAAATGGCTAATGTTGGAGGTGGATCGTTTACGCAACCTTTAGTTAGCGATAATGTGGGAGGATTGTTATTCCTAGGAACTCCGATTTCTAATCCAAGATTGTTTTTCAATGGAGCCGGACCAGCGGTTTTACCAGGAACTCCAACAACTGAGGTTTCCAATATATTAACAGGACCATTTAACAACATGGGTGTACCAGGAGCCAAAAGCTTTCATATGGTAGCGCCAGGCTATGGTAATGTGGGAGGAGTTGGTGTCTCTGCCAACCCATATTATGTGAGAATGGCTTCTAGCCCAGGAGCTACTGTTTTAGGAGATGCCGCTGCGCAAAACCCAACATTCTTTACCATTTCAGAAATTGGAGGGAACGATGTATTAGGGTATGCTACTTCTGGAGGAACAGGAACTGTTCAAACAGGAAATCCAAACCCTATTTCATACGGACCTAATGATATTACAGACCCAGGGCTTTTTGCTCAAGTATTTACTAGTATGGTAACGACAATGACAGCAAACGGAGCGAAAGGAGCTGTGGTTACTGTGCCTTCAATCGTAAATCTTCCGTTCTTTACAACAGTACCATATAATGCTGTGCCATTAGATGCAGCAACAGCAGCTCAATTAAATGCAGCCTATGCTACGTACAATGCAAATTTATTACCCGCTATAACGGGTGCAAATGCTTTAGGAGCATTAGGAATGACTCCTGAAGAAATTGCGGCTGAAGCAGCTAGAAGAACAATCAATTTTACAGCGGGTCAAAACGCTGTTGTAATTATTGATGAAGATTTGACAGACCTTACAGGAATTAATCCATTGCTGGCTAGTATGAGACAAGCTACTGCAGACGACTTTTTAGTACTAACGAGTTCTAGCTTTATTGGAACTACTGTTGGCGGTAACCCTGCATTAATTAACGGAGTTAGTGTTCCTTTAGCAGATAACTGGGTGTTAACTCCAGAAGAGCAAAATAATATTCAAACAGCAACAGATGCCTATAATGCAACTATTATTGCGGTTGGAAACGCTAATGGACTAGCAGTAGTTGATTTAGACGGATTGTTAACGGAAGCAGCAACTTCAGGAACTCAATTTGATGAATTTACAATGACAACTAGCCTTGTGTTTGGAGGAATGGTAAGTTTAGATGGAATTCACTTAACTTCTAGAGGATATGCTCTCATGGGTAACAAGATCTTGGAAGCTATTGATGCAACTTACGGATCTAATTTTGTAGCCTCAGGAAATGTTGCAAAAGCAGCAAATTATCCTACGAATTACCCTCCAGGAATTTAATCTGAAAGAGAATAAATAACAATAAAAAAGCGGCTTACTAGCCGCTTTTTTATTGTTTTACAATACTCTGTAAGTATTTTAAAAGTTCCTCAAATTCTTTTGGAGGGTTGTCATCATCAAAGCCTTGACTCTTATAAGTTGTTCCTTTAGCCGTTATTTCAAGTGTGGCATACATGGCGCCATCAAATTGATGCTTTTTAGAAGGAGCTTCTACCTTATCTATGTTTTCTAGATTAATAGAATTGAGAATGCGATAAATAGTCTTATAGTTTTTTTTATATAGGGTTTTTGACAAGACTTCTTTTTGATTTTGAAAATGCTTTAATTTCCCTTGCTCTAAAATAATTTGTTCAGAACTACCACGGGTATAAGCTTCATAATTTATTTTTTGAAAGGAAGTCATTTCTATAGGTGGCGGACACCCAAAAAGAAACAAACAACAAAAACCTACTAAGACAAATGTTTTTTTCATGAGTTGTTTTTTGTAAATATAAAAAAAGACGCCTAAAAGACGTCTTTTTAAAGTAGTTAGTTGATTTTTAGAGATTAATTCCCTGCAATTGCAGCTCTAGCTCCACCAGAAGCAAAAAGAGCTCTCATACGTGATTTTTGACCTTCTGTAAACATATACATGCAATCATCATTTACGTAATCCATGTAGTTCATTGTCATATCAGTTGAACGACAATGAGAAGTTGGGTACGTTGGGCACCCGTAATTTGGTCTATCAGATCTTGGAGTATCAGAAACAAAATCATCTCTGTTACATCTACCATCTCCCCAGATATGACGTAAATTTAAATAATGACCCACCTCATGAGTTAGTGTTCTTCCTCCGTCAAACGGAGCAGAAACATAACCTGTAGTTCCAAAATACTGAGGAGACACAACAACTCCATCTGTATTAAGATTTCCTCCAGGGAACTGAGCATATCCTAAGATACCCCCACCTATATTACATACCCAAATATTTAAGTGAGTACTAGGGCTCACAGGAGGATAAGCAGCTTTAACCGCATCGTTTGTTCCCCAAGAAGTTCTTGAATCAGAATGTCTAAATACTCCAGCTAATGAAAATGTAATTTCAGAATCAGCAGCAACACCAGCAAACTCAGAAGGAATTTGATTCGCATCGTTGTTAGCTTTTCTAAAGTCGTCATTTAAAACGTTCATTTGAGAATTGATTTGAGTACTGCTAATGTTTTCATTAGAATTGCTATATACTACATGAACGTACACAGGAATATTAACAACACCTAATCCATCATCTCCTCCGGTTCCACCGTCGCCGCCATCGCCGCCGTTACCGCCACCGCCGTTTCCATTTCCATTTCCATTTCCATTTCCCGGTTTTCCAGCAGCTAAATACTTTCTAGTGTTGTATTCTATATCATACATTTTTTTGTACAGATCAGGATCTTTCTCTAGCATTCTGTTTAAAACTTGCATTGAATGACATTGTTTTCCTTCTGTAGGACTTTTATCTGTTCCATCACTGTGAACATAAAAGTCAGACATGTCAATACTTTGTTGAGGTTCAAGTACTGTTTCGGCATCATCTTGACACCCAATAAAAAGAGCAGTTGCAATAAGCAACAAACCATAAACTTTTTTCATTGTTGATTAAATTTAGTTAGTAAATAAGTTAGTTGAATAAAATGTGTTAAAAAAGTTAAAAAACAAAAAGAAGATAAATAAGTCTGTTTAATTTTTAACATATTACCAGCTATTTGTTTAAATTTTTAAACACATCGCAATATGAAAAAAATATTTATTTCTTGCAATACCCTTTATTGGGGATGATTTTCTTCCCCTTTTTTAGGGAGTTGTTAAAGAAAGTTTTGAATTAAGAAAGCATCATTATAGCTTTTTTCAAAGCTTCTATAAAAATGTCTATTTCTTCTTTGGTATTGTAAAAAGCAAAAGAAGCTCTAACAGTACCTGGAATTTGGTAAAAATCCATAATGGGTTGGGTACAATGATGTCCTGTTCTTACAGCAACACCAAGCTTATCTAATATAGAACCAATATCGTAAGGGTGAATTTCACCAACATTAAACGAAATTACAGATGTTTTGTTGGATGTTCCATAAATCGTAACACCATCAATTTCTTCAAGTTTTTTGGTTCCATACTCTAATAACTCTTGCTCATAAGCGGCAATTTCATCTAGCCCTATAGAATTCATATAATCTATAGCTACTCCAAAGGCAATACCGCCACAAATATTTGGAGTTCCTGCTTCAAATTTATGAGGTAACCCCGCATAAGTTGTTTTTTCAAACGTAACGGTCTCTATCATTTCTCCTCCGCCTTGATATGGAGGTAATTTTTCTAACCATTCTTGTTTACCGTACAGAAAACCCATTCCAGTTGGACCACAAACTTTATGAGCGGAAGCAACATAAAAATCTACATCCAGTTCTTGAAAATCAACTTTCATATGAGGAATAGATTGTGCACCATCAATTAAGACAGCAGCACCAACACTATGCGCTTTTTCTATAATCTCTTTAATAGGGTTAATAGTTCCTAAAGCGTTGGAAATATGATTACAAAAAACAAGTTTAGTTTTACTAGATAGTAAGTTCTCATAGGCGTCTATCATCAAAGCCCCTTCTTGATTCATAGGAATTACCTTAAGCTTTGCACCTGTTATTTCGCATAACATTTGCCAAGGAACAATATTTGAATGATGCTCTAAAGCAGAAACAATTACTTCATCTCCTTTCGCAAGCAATTTAGAAAAGCCTGAAGCAACCATATTAATACTGTGGGTAGTTCCAGAAGTAAAAATCATTTCGTATGCTTGACGGGCGTTAAAATGTTTTTGAAGAATAATTCTTGCTTGCTCATATTTATCTGTTGCTTCTTGACTTAACGAATGAACGCCTCTGTGAATATTGGCATTGTAATTCGAGTAGTAATCAACAATAGCATCAATAACTACTTTTGGTGTTTGAGAAGTAGCAGCATTGTCAAAATAGACCAATGGCTTTCCGTTTACCTGACGTTGTAAAATTGGAAAATCTGCGCGAATTTTTTCTACTGGAAACATCCTTGTTGTTTTGTTTTACAAAGGTAGGTTTTGAAACGCAAAATTTACAAGAAAGCAATCATTTAATTCCTATTTTTGTAGGAAATCAAATGGTTTATTATGAAAATCTTAAAGCGAATTCTTCTTCTTTTGGCAGTTACATTGATTCTTGTAGTCATTATTAACTATCCAAAGCTTAATATTTTATCAGGCTTTTCAGCAAAGAGCACAAGTTCTTCTGTGTTTTTAGCGAACAGAACATTAGCTTTTACAGATTCTACCGACAATAATTTCTCGCCTGTAAACTTAGCAACTGATAAAGTTAACTTAGAAGAAAAGTATGCAACATCTTCTGCTTTGGGATTACTTACACGAAAAGCGGTTTATAGAGAAGGTTTGGGAAGTGTTTTGGTTACTAAAGATTACGATTCTAGTAAACAACCATTAACCCCTCAAAGAAATAGGTTAGAGAATAACAAAGCCTACCCTTATGGGAACGTTACTCAGAGAGACACTATTTTTAGTGAAATAAACTATCAGCAACTGAACACAGCTGTAAATTCTCTCTTTAAAGATGTTTATGAAACGAGAGCTGTATTGGTTATTTACAAAGATCAAATTATAGCGGAACAATACGGAGAAGGATTTACTAAAGATTCTCGAATACTAGGTTGGTCTATGACCAAAAGTATTATGAGCACCATATATGGAATCATGCAACATCAAGGAAAGATTAATGTTCAAGACAAAGCTCCAATTTCTGAATGGCAGAATGATGACAGAAAAGAAATAAGCATTCATAACTTACTTCAGATGAATAGTGGTTTAGAATGGGACGAAAATTATGATAAAATCTCTGATGTAACCAAAATGTTGTTTCTAGAAAAAGACATGACTGTGATGCAACGCGAAAAACCGTTAACAGGAAAAATTAATGCTTCCTGGAATTATTCTTCTGGAACGTCTAACTTATTATCTGGAATCTTACGACAAGAATTAGGCTCCCATCAAGAATATTTAGACTATTGGTACAGAGAATTGATAGACAAGATCGGAATGAACTCCATGGTTATTGAAACAGATATGACAGGAAATTATGTAGCCTCTTCTTATGCATGGGCAACGCCAAGAGATTGGGGAAAATTTGGTTTACTCTACTTACACAAAGGAAACTGGGACGGAGATCAGGTTTTTGCTCCTGAATGGACTGATTATGTAGTAGAACCAACGCCTACTTCTAATGGTCGTTATGGAGCACAGTTTTGGTTAAATGCAAAATCTAGATTTCCAGATGTTCCTACAAGCATGTATTTTGCTGATGGTTATCAAGGACAAAGAATCTATATTCTACCTGAGCAAGATTTAGTAATCGTACGGTTTGGCCTAAAAAAATTCAATGAGAACTCCTTTCTAAAAGGAATTCTCACTGCAATAGAATAGTTAATTACTAATTCTATTATGATTGTTGTTGGTTTGCTGGAACAAAAATATTCTTCAAACGATTGATCAATCCTTTCAAGAGGCTAAAGATTGCATCTGAAGAAAACCCTCCAATTAACGCTAATAGACTCTTGTTAAACAGATTAATATCATCTGGGTTCTTAATATATACAGACAAAATTTCTGACATAAAAAGTCCCGCAATAACTCCTAGTAAAATTTGAGCAGCGTAAGAGATGGTATCTTCAGGAACTAAGGTTCCTTTTTTGATAGAGGTGGTTACATCTTTTAACAAAAAGAAAATAACCCCCAAACCAGCTACAGAAGCTAAATATCCTAAATTCAATAAAAGAGATTTCCCATGATTGCTTAAGATACCTTTGTCTAAGGAATCATTATTTACATCGCTTGAATAACTTGTAGCAACAAACATTGCTAGAAAAAGAATAGCTAAAATCATAAGATTCCTTGTTAGTGGAATTTTATTAAAAATAGATTTACCACTACCTTCTTGGTGCATTTTCTTAGTAAACTCTATAGACTTTGGTGTTGCAGGAGCTACATTTTCACACAATAGGTTGTGTGCATTAATTAAGTCATCAACAGTGCTATCTTGAATCAAAGCATTTACCTCTGTGTTTACAGTAATGCCATTATAAACAGCAAAACCTAACATATTATTGATTTCAGTACTCATTTCATAAATAACATCCTGAGAAATTCCTGGGATATCCGGTCCTTTAGGAGCGGCTTTAGTAGTCTTTTTTGTAGTGGCTGCAGAAGCTGTTGTTGTTTTAGCAGTTGATGTACTTTTTGGTGTTGGTGTAGGGGTGTTTTTCGGTGTTGGTGTATTAGTAGTTGCCATAAGGAAAAAGTTTAGTCCTTAAAAATACAGAGAGGTAAAAACAAAAAAACAGGTATTAACACCTGTTTTTTTATTTATATGTTTTTACGTAATCTAAATATCGAAACCAATATTCACATTAAGTTTGCTGGCAATAATTCGTGTAATTCTTTCTTTTACTTCAGGAATTTTAACACTTTCTAATACTGTATTTGCAAAGGCATACATTAATAGAGCTCTCGCTTCTTTTTTAGGAATTCCTCTTTGTTGCATGTAAAACAATGCTTGGTCGTCTAACTGACCAATTGTACATCCATGAGAACATTTTACATCATCAGCAAAAATTTCTAATTGAGGCTTTGCATTTATGGTAGATTTATCACTCACTAAAACATTGTTGTTTTGCTGATAAGCGTTTGTTTTTTGAGCTTCTTTCTCTACAATTACTTTACCATTAAAAACACCAGTAGAACGTTCATCATAAATTCCTTTGTAGTCCTGATGACTTTCGCAATTAGGTTCAATGTGATGTACTAATGTATGATGGTCTACATGTTGTTTTCCTTCAATAATAGTAACTCCTTTTAAAATCGAGTTGACATGTTCTCCTTTTTGGAAGAAATTAAGATTATTTCTGGTAATATTTCCTCCAAAAGAAAAGGTGTGAACTGAAACCGTACTTTCAGATTGTTGTTCAATAAAGGTATTATCAATCAATGAAGCTGTAATCTGATCGTTTTGTACTTTGTAATAGTCAACAGTAGCGTGCCTATCAGCAAAAATTTCAGTTACAGAGTTTGTTAAAACCGCATTCTCTGTCAAACTTTGATGGCGTTCAATAATTTGAACATGTGCATTTTGTTCTACAACAATTAAGTTTCTAGGCTGAACCATTGTAGAGCTCTCTGAACCAGTTGTAAAATTGATAATCTGAATGGGTTTTTCAACTTCAGTGTTTTTTGGAATGTGAATGTAAGCCCCTTCTTTTGCAAAAGCAGTATTCAAAGAAGTTAAATTGTCTTGTTTTGCAGCTTTATTAAAATAATTCTCAATAATAGCCTTGTATTTTGACTTTGTTAATGCTGAAGACATTAAGCATACATCAATAGCATCATGAGTAGTTTCTGAGAGAAACGAGCTGTATTTACCATCGATAAAAATAACCTTATAGGTGTCAATATCGTGAATAAAAAACTTCTTAACATCAGCCAAGCTTACTGCTTTTTCCTTATCAGGAAAGATGCTGTAATCTTCTTTTAAAATCGAGTTTAAAGAAGTGTATTTCCAAGCCTCCATTTTTTTTGTTGGAAAGCCAACTTTCTCAAAATTCTGAAATGCTTTTGATCGTATTTCATGAATATCAGAGTTGATGTTTACGCCATCTTCAAAAGCAACATAAGAAGAAACTAATTTTTCTTTTAAATCCATCTGATAGTTTTATGAGACAACTTCTTCTTTAATCCAATCGTATCCTTTTTTCTCAAGCTCAAGAGCTAAAGAAGCATCCCCTGTTTTTACAATTTTACCATCGTGTAACACATGTACAAAATCAGGAACGATATAATCTAACAGACGCTGATAGTGAGTAATTACGATTACAGCATTGTCTTTAGACTTTAATTTATTGACTCCATTTGCTACAATACGCAACGCATCAATATCTAAACCAGAATCGGTTTCATCCAAGATGGCTAACTTTGGCTCTAACATCGCCATTTGAAAGATCTCATTACGTTTCTTTTCTCCTCCAGAAAACCCTTCATTTAAAGAACGCGACAAGAACTTTCTATCGATTTCTAATAACTCAGATTTTTCACGAATCTTTTTCAACATATCTTTCGCTGGCATTTCTTCTAAACCTCTTGCTTTTCTAGATTCGTTGATTGCAGTCTTTATAAAGTTGGTAACTGTAACACCTGGAATCTCTACGGGATATTGAAACGACAAAAAGATTCCTTCATGAGCTCTTTCTTCAGGAGCTAAATCACTAATATCTTCGCCATCTAATTCAATATTTCCTTCAGTAACTTCATACTCTTCTTTACCAGCAACAATAGAAGCAAGTGTACTTTTTCCTGCTCCGTTTGGCCCCATAATAGCATGAACCTCACCAGCATTAACTTTTAAATTCAAGCCTTTTAATATGGCTTTCTCTTCTACTTCAGCATGTAAATTTTCAATCTTTAGCATGTCTCCTTAATTTATTTTTGATTTACATATTTTTTAATGCGAACAAAATCAGCAGGCGAGTGCTGAATGAACACATTTGCGTTTTTCTCTTTTGCGAAAGCCTCAAATTTATCCATGCTTTCTAAAGTTTGTTCAACGTTATAGTTAAACGATGGAACTCCACGAGTTGCTCTATTTTCCTCAAAGTGATAAAGATCACCTGTTAGTAAAATAGGTTGTTCTAAACCTAAATCAACATACAAAACTTGATGACCTACAGTATGACCAGGCATCGATTTAATGATAACGGTACCATCACCAAAAACATCATAATCTCCGTTTAATTTTTGAACCTTATCTAAGTCTTTTACCGCGGGATCAATTTTTGTTGAATCTCCACGAACTGCATTGTACTCAGATTCTTGAACCAACCAAGTAGCGTCTTTCATTAGGTTGGCATGTCCTGTATGATCGAAATGTGAATGCGACATCGCGAAATACGTAAAGTCTTCTATTTTAAATCCAATAGAAGCTAATTGGTTTTTTAATGAATCAGGTCTTCTTACAGTAAACGCTCCAGGAGGCGGAGTAATGGGTTCTGCTAAAACTAATTGTTCTGGCAAACCAGCATCCCACATTAAATTCCCCTTTGGATGCGAAATCACATAATAGGCATCTGTAAATTGTTTTGTTTGACCTGTATATGTTGAGTCTTGAGAAAACAAGTCTAGTTTGTTAACTAAAATTTGACCGCCTTCAAGCGCATACAACTTTACCTTAATTGTTTGTTTTTTTTCAGCGTCTTTACAACCAATAAGGCTAACAGCTAATAAAAGGAAAAGAATTTTTTTCATGGTTAGTTTTTGTTTATCCGACACTACCTTCTAAGCTAATTTCAAGAAGTTTCTGAGCTTCAACAGCAAATTCCATCGGTAATTTATTTAACACCTCTTTACTAAATCCATTTACAATCAAAGCAATGGCCTTTTCTGTATCAATTCCTCGTTGATTACAGTAGAATAATTGATCTTCACCAATCTTACTAGTTGTTGCTTCGTGTTCTATTTGAGCGGATTTATTTTTAGATTCTATATAAGGGAATGTGTGGGCACCACATTCATTTCCCATCAATAAACTATCACATTGTGAAAAGTTTCTTGCATTTTCTGCTCGAGAATTGATTTGAACCAACCCACGATAGCTATTTTGAGATTTTCCTGCCGAAATTCCCTTAGAGATAATTGTTGATTTTGTGTTTTTTCCAAGATGAATCATCTTAGTTCCGGTATCTGCTTGTTGGAAATTATTAGTTACAGCAATAGAATAGAATTCTCCTACCGAATTGTTTCCTTTTAACACGCAGCTTGGGTATTTCCAAGTTACGGCTGACCCCGTTTCTACTTGAGTCCAAGAAATTTTTGCATTGTTTTCACACAACCCTCTTTTAGTTACAAAATTGAAAACACCACCTTTACCTTCGCTATCTCCAGGGAACCAGTTTTGAACCGTAGAGTATTTTATTTCAGAATCATCCATAGCGATTAGTTCAACCACTGCTGCGTGTAACTGATTTTCATCTCTTTGAGGGGCAGTACAACCTTCTAAGTAACTTACATAACTTCCTTTATCCGCTACAACTAAAGTTCTTTCAAACTGACCAGTTCCTCCTTCATTAATTCTAAAATATGTAGACAATTCCATTGGACATCTCACTCCTTTTGGAATATAACAGAAAGAACCATCAGAGAATACAGCTGAGTTTAATGCGGCATAGAAGTTATCTTTTGGCGGAACTACAGATCCAATATATTTCTTTACCAATTCTGGATATTCTTGAATTGCCTCAGAAATAGGCATAAAGATAATTCCTTTTTCTGCTAAGGTTTCTTTAAAAGTAGTTGCAACAGAAACAGAATCCATTACAATATCTACGGCAACATTTGCCAATCTTTTTTGCTCTTCTAAAGAGATTCCTAGTTTTTCAAAAGTAGCTAACAATTCTGGGTCCACTTCATCTAAACTATTTAGTTTAGGCTTTTGCTTTGGCGCAGAATAATAGGCAATGTCTTGAAAGTTAGGTTTTTTATATTGAACGTTTGCCCATTCAGGCTCTTCCATTTCAGACCAAATTCTAAAAGCTTCAAGTCGCCATTCAGTCATCCATTCTGGTTCATTTTTCTTTTTAGAAATAGCACGAACAATATCTTCATTCAACCCTTTTGGAAAGGTTTCACTTTCTATATCAGTATAAAAACCATATTCGTATTCTTTGGTTTTTAATTCTTCTCTTAAATCATCTTCAGTATACTTACTCATTTTCAGCTATCAATTATCAATGAACAATTATTTATTAGAGAGAGAAACTTTCTCCACAGCCACAAGTTCTATTCGCA
Organism: Pseudotenacibaculum sp. MALMAid0570; assembly: GCF_040151415.1. NCBI lineage: Bacteria > Pseudomonadati > Bacteroidota > Flavobacteriia > Flavobacteriales > Flavobacteriaceae > Pseudotenacibaculum > Pseudotenacibaculum sp. MALMAid0570. Next base: position 259,477 of record NZ_JBDKWF010000048.1, on the reverse strand, counting down.
TTAGGGTTGTTAAATACAAATCCCTTCCCGTTTAGACCTCCTGAATATTCTAGAGTAGTTCCTACTAAGTACAAAAAACTCTTTTTATCTACAATGATTTTCACATTGTTATCTTCAAAAATCTTATCGGTTTCAGACTGATTTTTATCAAAGATTAAATCGTAAGAAAGCCCAGAACAACCACCACTTTTTACGCCAACGCGAACAAAATCGGTAGTTGCATCAAATCCATCATCAGTCATTAATTCAATGACTTTCTTTTTTGCTTGATCAGATACTTTAATCATAATTTATATAGATTAAATCTAAATTGTGGTTGCAAAGATACGATATAAGTCTGAAACCACCATCCAGACTTACATTAGAATGATTTATTTTGCTATTGTAGAAATTGATTAGTTCTGAAAGGCAGGATTGTTTACAAAATCGTTGTCTGTTAGGGTCAATAAAAAAGCCTTCAAATCTGCTTTATCCTGGGCAGAGAGCTGTACTCCTCCTTGACTCACCTTTTTCATCAAAGGGTCTATTGTTGGAGAGTTTTTTAAGCCCTCACTATAATGATTGATGACTTGTTCTAAAGTAGTAAATCGCCCATCATGCATATAAGGAGCGGTAAAGGTTAAGTTTCTAAGCGAAGGAGATCTGAATTTACCGTTGTCATTTGGATCTCCAGTTACAGCCCCTAAACCAAGATCTGTAAATGTTTCGTCTAAACCGTTATTATGAAAATCGTTGTCTGTCCACAAAGGATTGTTGTCACTTCCATGGCAATGAAAACAATCGCCGCGATCTTCATCCATAAATACATTGAAACCATTGAGTTCTTCTGGAGTTAATTGTGCGTTTCCTAATAAGTATTGATCGAATTTCGAGTTTCCTGAAATCATGGTTCTCTCAAATTGTGCAATGGCTTTGGTAATAAGCGTAGAGTCTATTGTTGAGGTTCCAAATGCTTGAAGAAATAAAGTTGGGTATTGCGAATCTTGTTGAAGTTTGCTGGCTACAGTTGTCCAATTGCTGTGCATTTCAATAGGGTTTCTCACAGGTTCTAATGCTTGTCTTTCTAAACCTAACTCTTTACCTCCCCAAGTAAAGCGGTCACCAAAATTCCAAGCTAGATTGAATAGGGGCATCGAATTTCTTGTTCCAAAAACACCATCAATTCCATCACTAAATCTTGTATCATCAGTAAATGCATTGGATGGATTATGACAACTAGCACAAGATTGAGAATTATCTCCAGAAAGCCTTTGGTCAAAAAACAATTTTTTTCCAAGGGCAATTCCTTCTTCAGTTAGAGGATTGTTGGTTGGAATTACAGGAGCAATTAGTCTTTGTTGAAATAAATCAGGAATATTTAAAGAAGCAGAAACAGGAGTATACACATCATCGTCTCCACCTGAACTTGAACTCGAACAAGATGCGAGTAAAAGTGTTAAAAGAAGCAAGATTAGATGGTTTCTCATAACTTTATTGTGTAACTCCAACTAGGCTAAAAACATTTGAGCCATTAGCGCTAATCATTTGTTGTGCGCTAAAATTCATCATCAACCCTGTATTCAGAGTATTCAAGTCCCATAAATTTGGATTTGAAAACCAGTTGTAAAGATCTACACCGACATTGATTGTTGTAGCGCCTTGAACTGTTACAGCCCCTAAACTAACTACAAAGGAAGTGTCTTCAAATTGCAGATTATTAGGGTCTGTTGTATCTACTGCTCTTATTGCGTGAAAGTTAAAAAGGGCTTCTGCTGTTGTATTATCTATATATTTCCCATCAAATTGCATGTAATGATACCCTCCTCCAAGCATTCCAGGAACATTAAAATTAGCTGTGTTTAAATCTTGATAAACTCCATCTGTATTATCATCATCACTAAATCCAAATCGGAAAGTAACATTGGTGTAGTTTCCTGGTAAGATAGATGCAGCCGTTGTAAAAGAAAGGTTTTCATTGTTGGTTACATCCACTAAAACATATCCTTCTAAGGTAGTTACAGTTCCGCTTTCGTGCGTTAAAACAATATCAGAAATTAAATAGCGAAGTCTTTCAATACTTAACTGCTCTCCATTTTCATTAGTGAATTTAATATCGTTAAAGTCTGCATTGGTAACATCAGTAGTTTGCCAAGTATGATTAAAATTAAACACAATGCTTACTGGGCTTACAATAACATCATCATTGCTACTGCAACAGCAAAACACCGTGATACAACATAAAAATAAAAGGAGTTTGTTTTTCATTTTTTAATTCAATTTGATAATTAAAAGATCGGTAAAACCTTTGTTTTCTAACAGATCTCCGTTTGAGCTGCTGCTTTCTCCAACAGCAATAATTGATCCGTTTAAAAGCTCAACAGCATCGTAAGCAAAATCAATTTCTGACCCACCAACAGAGCGTTCCCAAACAAGTTGTCCATTACTATCAACTTTTACAATCCAAGCATCGTTTTGTCCTTGATTATTAGCTACTAAACCATCAGAACTTCTTGAACTACCTGCAATAATAAAACCATTATCACTTGTTGATTTTACAGATCTAGGAACGTCAAAACCAGACCCTCCAATTGATCGATTCCAAATAAGATTTCCACTATCAGACATTTTAAAGAGCCAAAGATCTGCGGCGCCATTATTTAAAGAAACATCTTGATCAGAACTTCTAGTATCACCGACTACTACATAATTTCCATCACTAGTAGGAGCAATCCCTCTAGCTTCATCTATTTCCATACCTCCAAAAGATTTTTCCCAAACTAAATTTCCTGAAGCTGCTGTTTTTACAAGCCAAAAGTCGTATGTTCCTTTATTTCCAGAAATATCTACATCATTGCTGTCTGAAGAACCCGCTATAATAAATTCATTGTTTGAGGTTTCTATAACTCCATTTGGAATATCTGTAAAAGACCCTCCAAAGTAACGAGACCAAGTCAAATCACCGTTTTGAGTGACTTTTATTGCCCAATAATCTCCGCCAGCATGTCTACTACTATTTCTCCCTGCATTTCCTAAACCTCCTGATGCCGTTACATCTAGAACACCAATAATAAGAAAATGGTTGTCTTTGGTTTCTATAATTGAGATTCCTTCATCAGCTCCAGAAAAGCCAAAGGTTTTTTGCCAAGAAAGATTTCCTGAAGCATCTGTTTTAATGAGCCAAAAATCTCTAAATCCATTGTTGGAAGTTACATCGCCATCAGAACTTGCTGTATATCCTAAAATTGCAAAACCGCCATCTGCAGTTTGTATGAGGGACTTACCTCTATCATCATCAGAACCACCATAGGTTTTGCTCCATGTTAGATGGGTGTTTGCATCAAATTTCAACAACCAGAAATCAAAACTCTCATCAAGCTTATCGGTTATATCACCATCCATGCTTTGCGTATATCCTAAGACAGCAAAACCTCCATCAGAAGTAGCAATAACAGATTGACCAACATCATTCTTTGTTCCCCCATAGGTTTTTGCTAATTCTAAAGAACCTGTAAAAAGATTGTTAGGACCACTTATAATATTACCCTGATCAGTACAACTTACGATTGATATTAGTGAGATAAAGAAGAATATTCTTTTCATTTTAGGAACCGCTTTTTCTTATGATAAAGAATCCGCTATCTGTATCGCTAACAATGATGTTACCGCTTGCAAAATATGGGTAAACATTCCAAACACCATCGAAAGAAGTATTGTTGTTGTTTGGATTTGTGTCAAAGAAACCAACTTCTGTCATATTACCGCTAGAAATATTTGTAATATCAATAATTCGCACTCCAGCAGAATAATTAGACAAAAAGAACAAGTCTCCTTTTACATATCCATTATGATCGATGGCTGTAGTTGGACCCAAATAATCCATATGGTGTGTTGGATTATCGAGATCGTTAAAATCAAAAACAACAGTTCTTGTATTAATACCGAAATCTCTTTCATCCAGTTCATCCCCCAGAAGAAAATATCGCATATCTTCAGTAAACCAACCTTGATGTGTATATCCAATATTACTATAATTGATTGTTGAAATTCGAGTAGGATTACTTTTGTCTGTAACATCTATAATGACCACTTCATTTTCATTGCTTCCTATTAAAATTTCTTTTCCTGTATGATCGGTATCTGGACCATTATAGGTTATTACTTGGGCATCGTGAGAATAAGCATCGTTTGCATATCCTCCTGCAGCTATCGGATTTAATGGATCTGAAATATCTACAAAATGAGGCCCGCCAGAAAAAGTTCCAGTTCCAACAGCATAAGCATATCCGTTAGCCTCATTGATAACAATATTATGAGCATTTCCAAAACCCGTATAATGTGCATCTGAAGAAAATGTTAGAGGGGCATTATTTGGATCAACATTTCTTAAACGAGTTAGGTCAAAAACTTGCATCCCATGTCCCGAAGCCTCACTAACTATAAAAGCGTAATTGCCATAAGTTTTTACATCGCGCCAAGTACTGTTATTTGTTTGTGTTGGGAGCTGACCTAAATTTACAGGATTAAGAGGGTCTGAAATATCAATAAAAGAAAGACCTGTGCTTGTACACATTAAAGCGTATTCTTTTTGAGTGTTAGGGTCTGTCCAGCCCCAACAATCATTACCAGAAGCTCCTATTCCGCCTAAAGTTGTAAGATCTATATGAGCAACTAAATCATAATCATTGCAAGGATAAATTCCTGCCATACCATTTTCACAAGGTGATAAAACAGTAATAGGGTCGGGGTTTAAATCTATTGCGTTAGGGTCTATAACATCAGATTTGTTGCAGGAGATTAATAAGCTTAGACTACATATGAGAAGAATCGCTTTTTTCATGATATTACCTTAAAATGAGTTTTTTTGAAATAATCGCATTGATCTTTACAAGATATATTCCTTTTGGTTGATTCTCAACAGGTAAAACGTATTCAGTCTGATTTATATTTTGTTTGGAGAAGACTTTCTTTCCAAGAATATTATAAATAACTACAGAATTAATTTGCTCGTTTTGTTTTGATCGAATTATTGGGTTTGATTCTGCTGGGTTTGGAGAGATTGAAAAACGATCACGAAAAGTTTCTTGTGATGTACTTAAAGTACCACTTTTTCTAACTACGAAAAGACCTCTTTCAATATCATTAATAATAATATTTCCACTAGCAAAATATGGATAAACGCTCCAAGCACCATTAAATCCGGTACCATTATTTGCTGGAAATGTATCGAAATATCCTATTTCAGAAAGCGAATTAGTAGCAGCTCCAACATTTGTTAAGTCCAATACTCTCATTCCTGCTCTGTAGCTAGCCATAAAAAATTCGTTTCCTTTCACATATCCGTTATGGTCTATTGCTGTTGAAGGTCCAGAATATGTAGAAGATTGCACAGGGTTGTCTAAATCTTGAAAATCAAAAACAATGGTTCTGGTATTAATTCCAAAGTTTTGTTCATCTGCTTCATCTCCTAAAAGGAAATAACGCTGATCATCTGTAAACCATCCTTGATGTGTATACCCTAATTGAGAATACGCCAAATCAGAAATCTTGACAACATTGTTTTTGTCGGTTACATCCAAAATAACAATTTTAGTTTCGTTGCTTCCGATTAAAATTTCTTTTCCAGTATAATCAGTGTCAGGGCCGTTATAAGTCACAACTTGTGCATCATGTGTTACTCCTTCATTGTTATAATTTCCAAGATTTGTAGGATTCACGGGGTCAGAAATATCAACAAAATGAACACCTCTTCCAACATTTTTGCAATCTACCAAATAAGCAATACCATTGGCTTCATTTATAACAATATTATGGCAACTTGTTACATCATTATATACTGTGTCAGGTGAAAATGTTTGTGGAGAGGAAACACTTCTTAACCTTGTAAGGTCAAAAACTTGCATTCCATGAGAGCCAATATTATCAGCAACAATAAAAGCATGGTTGTTGTATATTTTCACATCACGCCAAAAACTAGTGTTTCCGTTTTGAGTATCTATTCTTCCCAAGTAAATAGGATTTAGAGGATCCGAAACATCAACAAAAGCTGTACTGTTTGTCATTGCAGCAATTGCATATTCTTTTCCTGTTGTAGAATCTGTCCATCCCCAAATATCACTTCCTTCAGGATTTCCTAATGTATTGGCTAAAGTAGCTACAGGAACATGTGATAAAAGGTCATAATCATTACAAGGATATTCTCCAGCAAAACCTCCAACACATGGAGTTTGAGAATAAGCGTTTACACATAGGCATAATCCTATGAATAAGAGTAATTTGTGTTTCATATTAGAGGCTTGTTACATACAAAGGTAACAGATTAGGACAGAAAAACCCTAAAACAACTTTATTGAGTTTTATTTGATGATTGTTTTTAAAGATGTGGCTATCTTTGCGCCATGTTAGAAGATAAAAATCAGTCGAGAACATCATTGTCTGAACTAGGAGAGTTTGGGCTTATCAATCATATTACAAAACACTTTAAAATAAACCATTCAACTACTGTAAAAGGAGTTGGTGATGATGCAGCAGTTTTGGATAGCTCTGAACAGCAAACAATTGTTACTACAGATTTACTAATTGAGGGCGTTCATTTTGATTTAAGCTATATGCCATTAAAACATTTAGGATACAAATCTGTAATGGTTAATCTTTCGGATGTTTATGCCATGAATGCTAGCGCAGAACAAATTACTGTTTCTTTAGCTGTTTCAAACCGGTTTCCTTTGGAAGCCATTGAAGAGTTGTACTCTGGAATTCAATTAGCTTGTGAGACGTATAATATAGATTTAATTGGTGGCGATACGACTTCATCAACAAAAGGAATTTTAATCTCTGTAACAGCAATTGGTAAAGCAAACAAAGAAGAGGTTGTTTATAGAAACGGAGCAAAAGAGACTGATTTAATTGTTGTTAGCGGGGATTTAGGAGCTGCTTATTTAGGGTTACAAGTTTTGGAGAGAGAGAAACAAGTTTTTCAAGTAAACCCAAACAGTCAACCTGATTTAGATAAGTACACATATTTAATAGAACGACAGTTAAAGCCTGAAGCAAGAAAGGACATTCCAAAATTATTAAAAGAAATGGATGTCAAGCCAACCTCGATGATTGATATTTCTGATGGATTATCTTCTGAAATTATGCATATCTGTTCTCAAAGTAAAGTGGGATGTAAAATTTATGAAGATAAAATTCCTTTAGATCCACAAGTAATTTCTACATGTGAAGAGTTTGATATAGATAGTACAATGGTTGCTTTGAGTGGAGGTGAAGACTACGAACTGCTTTTTACCGTTTCTATTGATGATTTTGACAAGGTTAAAGGAAACCCACATTTAACGGTAATCGGACATATTACTGAGCAAAACCAAGGAATGAATTTGGTAACGAGAGCCAATCAAGAATTGGAATTAAAAGCCCAAGGTTGGAATGCATTGCAAGAATAGATCTATTCTTCTTCGCCTAAAACTACAATCGCCTTTTTACCGCCTTTAATAGTACCTACTCTAAAATCTTCAGGATATTTATCTAAAATACTGTCGATTAATTCTTGATTAAAAGAAGAATCAATGTTTTTTTGAACTCTTTCATAACTCATTCTTGTCCAATTTCTAGATAAAATATATTGGCGAATTTTAATCGATGCATTTTCTATTTTCTTGTCTTTAGACTGATAATGCTTCATAACAATTAAAGTGAAAACATAAGCCAAAACTAAAATCAAAAGTATAAGAGAATTTTTGCCCCATAAGTTATTGTCTATCTGTTTTAAGACAACAACCCAACTACCCAAATAAATAGGAAGAATAATTAGTGAGGTGAAAAAAAGTTCTCCAAAAGAAGATTCTCTTACGATATCTATAATAGACTTTGCTTCGTTAATTTTCATGATTTCTAGGAAGTTAGAATCTCAAAATTAAGAAAAAAGGAATGCAAAATAAGTTAGTTGAACTTTAATATCCACCAATAATCACATTATCTAGAATGAAGAAAGCTATCAAGAGTAAACTAGATAAAGTGATTATGGTTAAGAGTGGATTTTAATCTTTTCCATAGGTTTTTGTTACAACTAACCAAACTTCTATACTAGATAGATGTTTGTAAGTTGAAAAGGTTGCGTGAAAAAATTAAATATTTTTTAAAAACGTTTTTAGCGAAGCAGTTAATTCCTCTTTGTTTTCAACGTGACTCATATGTCCGCCTTCTAGAACCACATATTCAGCATTTACACTTTTGGCCTCTGTTGTCACCTCTGCAGAATTTAAAACAGGATCTTCTTTTGCAATAACATAAAATGTAGGAAAGGGTCCGTTTTGAACCACAGAAGTTCTATCAGGACGAATTCTCATTCCTTCTTGAGCTGCTATATAGCCTTGTATAGGAGTTTGTAAAGCTTCTTTTTTTACCCTGTCAACTTCCATAGAAAATGCAGCAATACTTTCAGGTTTAAAAAGATTGGCAACAGACATTCTCACCATATTTTCAAAATTGGTTTGAACCATCTTATTCGCTCTTGCTCTTAAATCTTTTCTGTCTTGATCATCTTCAGTAGCGGTAGAATTCATTAGGCAAAGACCTTTTACCATTTTTGGGAATTTTTCAGCAAAAGCCAGCGAAACATAACCTCCCATAGAATGACCTATCAAAATAGCTCTTCTAATTCTAATTGATTTTAAAACTGAGTAAACAACTTCTGCCATAAGCTCCATAGAATGAACATACCCTATACAATCTGTTTTGCCATGTCCTAGCAAATCGATAGTGATTACTCTATATGTTTTTGTAAGATCCTCTTTTATAAAATCCCACATATAACGATTCTCTAAAAAACCATGGAGTAAAACCACAGCACTTCCTTTTCCTTCATCAGAATAGTGAATTGGAGTATTCTTAAAAACAACGGTGTTTTGCATGGCACAAAAATATGTATCTTTCCAAAGCTTTTTGATAAGAAAAAGGAATAGTTTTCTTTTTGATTAAAACGATATCAATGAATAAGAACAAAGAAGTTTGGATTACAGGATTTGCATTGTTTTCTCTGTTTTTTGGAGCAGGAAATTTGTTGTTACCTCCATTATTAGGATATAATTCTGGAGACCAATGGTTTTGGGTGGTTCTAGGTTTTGTGATTACCGCTGTTTTTATTCCAGTTTTAGGAATTTTAGCACATGCAAAATTACAAGGTACCATGTTTGATTTTGGCAAAAAAGTATCACCTGCTTTTAGCTTTGTGTATTGCATTTTAGTATATATGATCTCAATAGCAATACCATCTCCAAGAACAGCATCTGCATCACATGAAATAGCAATCTATCCTTTTTTTGAAACCACTCCTTTACTTACTAGTAGTATTTATTTTGCCTTGGTTTTAATCTTTGTTTTAAATAGATCTAGGATTATTAATTTGATTGGTAAATACCTAACACCACTTATTGCGATTATTATTTTTTTGGTCATCGGAATAGGGTTGTTCTCTAGTGGAGGAGGAATGAACGCCTCAATTTTTAAAACACCAATTGTTGATGGGGTTCTAGAAGGGTATCAAACTTTTGATGCGATTGGAGCCGTTGTTGTGGGAGGTGTTATCATAATTTCCTTAGGACTAAAAGGAATAAACTCTTCAGCAGAAAAAAAGAACATTATAAGAAAATCTGGTTTTATAGCTGGAACAGGGTTGGCGGTTATCTACACGGGATTGATTGCTGTAGGAGCCTTTTATGGATCTGAAATTTTTGTTGATGGAAGTTTAAGTAATGATATGCAAAGAGCCACTTTGTTGAGAGGAATTAGCACAGCTACTTTAGGAAATATAGGAACTGCTTTTTTAAGTGTACTTGTTGCGTTGGCTTGCTTTACAACTGCAGTAGGAATTGTCACAGGAACCGCGGACTATTTTAAAGGATTATTTAATAATTCTCAAAAGGCGTATACCATCACAGCAATAATTGGTTGTTTGGCAGGAATCTTAGTTGGACAAATGGATTTTCACACAATTATAGTAATAGCTTTACCTGTATTAATGTTGATTTACCCGATAACAATTGTTTTGATATTTCTGAATGTTTTACCAGAAAAATGGGCATCTCAACTAGTGTTTAGAGGAGTTGTTCTTGTTACAATTGTGTTTAGTATTCCAGATTTTCTAGGGTTTGTAGGATTAAAGGAAAACATTTCAGGAATTACAGAAATGATTCCGTTGAGCTCTCATCACATGGGTTGGGTAATTCCTGCAGTTTTATCACTTGTATTGTTAAATCTGAAAACTTTTACGACTAAGCAACCACAAATGAGCTAAACATTTCTTTATGGCTGTTCAGGAAGTTGCCACATATCAATATAAAGACACATTTTCTTTAAGTATTGTTGATTTTGATAAAGCCTGTGTTGTTAGTGAACAAGAACAGGTAAATTACTATACAATTTTTTGGGTCAAAGAAGGAAAAGGAACCTATCACATCGATTTTAAAGAATATTCTTTTGAAGACAATGTTCTCTTCTTTTTGTCGCCAGGCCAGATCTTTTCTGTAGATTCTGAAAAAGTGAAAGAGGCTTACAAACTAACTTTTGCTAGAGATTTCTACTGTATTCAAACCCACGATAAGGAAATTGCTTGCAATGGAGTTTTATTTAATAATGTTTACGAAACACCTTTTGTAAAACCTTGCGAAGAAGATATTCGGAAACTAGATTTTATTCTAGAAAACCTAATTGAAGAATTTAAGTTACAAGAAACCGCTCAGTACGATATGCTACAATCGTATTTAAAGCAATTTATCATTCACTCTGTACGAATCAAAAAGGAGAATCATATTCTTAAAGAAGATACAGAGACAAAACTCTTTAAAGATTTTAGCACGTTAGTAGATCAAAATTTCAAAGAGATTCATTCTGTATCAGCGTATGCATCACGTTTAGGCTTATCTCCAAAATCGTTAACGAAGCATTTTCAAAAGATTGGAACAGACACTCCAAGCGATTTTATTAAGAATAGAATCATTTTAGAAGCCAAACGAAAATTAATTTACACAGACAATTCTGTAAAGGAAATTGCTTTTAATCTTGGCTTTAATGACCCTGCCTATTTTACGAGATTCTTTACAAAAGCTACTCAAAAATCACCACTTCAGTTTAAAAAAGAGTTCAAAAACTAGTTTGTCCAAACACTAGGAACCTTTGTCCATTTTTAGAGAATACTTCTCATCGCATCTTTGTACCGTAATTCAAAAACAATGAAGATGATTTCAAAAAACAATACAAGCTGTCCGAATTGCTGGGGTTACCAGGAATACGATTGCAAAGAAGTCATTCAATCCAAATTGAATGCATACTAAATACAAATAAATAATACTAAAAAGATAGAAATTATGAGTACAAGAATTGAAACATTAAATCCAGCAACGACGACTGGAAAATCAAAAGAATTATTTGATGCAGTTCAAAGTAAATTAGGATTCATCCCTAATCTGATTAAAGTATTTGGAAACTCTCCAGCTACTTTACAAGGATACTTAAGCTTAGGTGAAATTACCTCAAGCGGAAACTTTAGCAACAAATTTAGAGAGCAATTAGCATTGGCAATTGCAGAAGAAAATTCGTGTAATTATTGCTTGTCTGCACATACTGCAATAGGAAAGTTAAACGGATTGTCTGAAGAACAAACAGAGCAAAGCAGACAAGGACTTGCGACGAATGAAAAAGAGCAAACTGCGTTACAATTTGCACAAGCAGTTACAAGAAACAGAGGGCAAGTTTCTTCTGAATTGATTCAAGCAGTTAAAAATGCAGGATATACAGATGGAGATATTTTAGAGATTGTATTGAATGTTGTTTCCAATACATTAACAAATTATGTAAATCACATTGCAGAAACAGAAGTGGATTTTCCATCAGTAGAAGCAGGAAAATTTGCAGTAACACAATAAGGAATGAAAAAATTAATCGCAGTAATCGTATTGTTTGTTGGGTTTGCATTTACAGCAAACGCACAAAAAGTGAAGACAGTAGCTTTAGAACAAACCAAAGGAGAATTTACACAAAAGCAAATTACATTATCTGAAGGAACCTACATTTTTGAGATTGCAAATAATCATGTAGGTCATGATGTAGGATTTGTACTGGCGCCTAAGTCAGATACAAAAAAGCATATTAAAAATGCCTATGTGACTAAGCCTGTGAAAAACAATTCAAAATCAAAGTCTAATAAAGTGACTTTAAAAAAAGGAACCTATGTATACTTCTGTCCCTTGAATCCAACACCGCAGTATACATTGATTGTAAAGTAAATTGGCGTCTACTTTGCATAAACGAAGAACCACACTCATTGAGTGTGGTTTTTTTACTTTGTTAGAGTTGAAGTTCATTCTCTATAAGCTCTTTTAAACCAGTTCTATCTCCAAATGAAGAAAAAATAATCTTCCCCGATCTATCTACAAGAATATATGTAGGACAACCAATTACCCCCAGTTTGTTTGCTAATTGTTTTCCTTTGAACAAAGCAGGCTCTTTTAAATTATACTTCTCTACAAAAGACCTTACATCGCTTTTCGAGTGATCTTGAATTTCAATATTTACGATATTGAGATTCTTACCATAATTAATGTTTAATTCGTCAATAAAATGTTTAGAACTAACAGATCCGGCACATCCAACAAAAAAGAATTCATATAGAGTTAAGGAGTTATTAAAGTTTTTATTTGACAGGCTTTTACCTCTGATACTTGACAATTGCCAATCTGGAAAGTATTGTCCAATATTTCTGTTTAACTTATTCTTTTCGCGCAAACGATATTCTTCACCAGAAATAACAATATATTCTTTTCGAGGATTATATTGCCACAATGCAGGATTAATGTCAAGTTGAATATCACTGTAGGAAAATTCCATAGCGCCATCTTTGTTTTTAAGCGCCCAAACAAGAGGAACATGATCACCTTTGCGAACAATTAGATGATACTTATTTGTTCTTCCATGTGTATCATAGAGTTTTCCTCCTAGAATATGTTTTTGTATTTTGAACTGTATGCTTAGAGCAGGAATGTCAGCAATCAGAGTATCTGATGTATGTAAAGAGGTCATTGTTGAATCTTTTATAATCAAAGGCAAGCTTTTTCTAAGATCAAAAAGATTAAAGTATAAAACAATATTACCATAAAGTATAGGCACTTGAGCTTTAGGAGACTTTATAATGGTTTTAGTTTTTGACTTTATTTTAATTAAAGTGTCTCCTATAGCTAATCTTTCAAAACCTTCCTTATCTTTTCTTGGAAATCGTTTTGAGTAAACGTTAGCCCCTAACTCATTCTTTTTTGTAAAATCAATTGCTTGTATTCCAGAATACGAATAGTTTGAACTTTCAGATTCATATCCTTTTTGCTCAAAGTTAAAATTATATTGAATCTTTTTGATTTGTTGCAAATCATTTGAAACCTTAGTTAAAATCTCTAAATCGGTTTTCTTTTGACAACTTAATAAAAATGTAAATGCTAATAGACAAAATAGATGCTTCATGTTTAGTTTTCGGTTAGTTAAATGGATTTATATTAGAGTTTAATACGATCCATTAGTAAGACGTCGCGAATAAAAAAATGTCGCAGAAAAGATTTTCTCTATTTGTATAGCCTATAAAACTTAAAAGCTTTGGGCCACTCTTCTCTAGGTTTAAAAGCTATGGCAACCTCTTCATTGTTTAGAGAAGATTCAGTAAGAATCACATTATTGTCATAAGTTTTGGCTTTTTCAAATTCTTTTTCAGTCACTTTACAGATAACCTTGTAAAAAGTTCCTGAAACCCACTTTTGAGTTTCAGGATCGTTTTCAAATTTTAAATAAGCAGCTAGTGATGCATGTGCGGTTGCCAAAGGTGCAATCCCTTTCGGGAGGTTTTCCTTGACAAGAATATACATTTTCATAAAAACCAACTAAGAATTCATCAAGTCTTCTATTTCATTCGCTTCAATAGGAATGTCTTGCATTAAGTTTACCGGCTCACCAGTTTTTTGAATCACAACATCATCTTCTAAACGCACTCCAAAACCTTCATCTGGAATGTAAATACCAGGTTCTACTGTGAAAACCATATCAGGTTGCATTGGCTCGTGAAGCAAACCATAATCATGTGTGTCTAATCCAATATGGTGTGATGTACCGTGCATGAAATACTTCTTGTAAGCTGGCCAATTTGGGTCTTCGTTTTGCACATCGGCTTTATCTATAAGTCCTAAACCTAATAACTCAGAAGTCATGATTTTACCAACTTCTATATGATATTCTTCCCAAATAGTACCCGGAACCAACATTTTAGTAGCTTCTTTTTTTACATTGTTGACAGCATTGTATACTTGTCTTTGACGATCAGTAAATCGCCCAGAAACAGGAATGGTTCTTGTCATATCTGATGAATAGTTAGCATATTCAGCGCCAACATCCAGCAATAATAAGTCACCTGCTTTACATTGTTGATTGTTTTCTATATAATGTAATACATTGGCATTATTACCACTAGCAATAATCGGAGTATAAGCAAATCCTTTAGATCTATTTCTGATAAATTCATGAATAAATTCTGCTTCAATTTCATATTCCCAAACATCAGGTTTTACAAAATTTAAAATTCTTCGAAAACCTTTGTTTGTAATATCGCAGGCGTGCTTCATCAAATCCAACTCTATTTGATCTTTCACAGATCGCAATCGTTGTAAAATAGGATTACTTTTTGCTACAGAATGCGCAGGATATTTTGCTTGTAACCATTTGGTAAAGCGATCTTCTCTGGTTTCTGTTTCTACATTGGCTCTGTAATGCTCATTTGTATTGATGTATACCGTATCACATAAAGACATAATTTCAAACATAATCTTTTCTAAATCTTGCAACCAGAAAACTGTTTTTATTCCAGAAGTATCAAAAGCAGCTTCTTTGGTTAATTTTTCTCCTTCCCATACAGCAATATGTTCGTTAGTTTCTCTTAAAAACAAGACTTCTCTATACTTCTCTTTTGGGCAATCTGGAAATAAAACCAAAATACTTTCTTCCTGATCTACACCACTTAAATAAAAAATATCACGATGTTGTTCAAAAGGCATTGTGCTATCTGCACTAATAGGATAAATATCATTAGAGTTAAAAACAGCAATGCTGTTTGGTTTCATTTGAGCAGCAAAATTCTTACGATTCTTAACAAAAAGAGAAGAGTTGATACGATTGTATTTCATTGTTTTTTTGATTTAGAAGTTTGATCTTTTCAAAAATAAAGAAAACAAGAAATTTAAAATGCAGCCAAATGGCACTATTTTGTTTTTTTTCGAATTCGAGACATGTGTCTTTTCGAAATTCCTAAAAAAGAAGCGAGATAATGTAGAGGAACTTCCGATAAAAGTTTAGGCTCATTTTGCAACAATTTTTTATAACGCTCTACAGGAGTTAGGGTAAGTAAATCGATGCGATAATCGTCTATAAGGAAGATTTGCCGTTCAATTAGATTGAAATAAAAGGTATAAAAAGCAGGATTATTTTTCATAAGTGAATGAAAAGAATCTACACGAATTACCCACAAACTAGAGTTGACTAAAGCTTTAATGTTTTTTCTGGATGGAGTCTTTTGTAAGAAGCTTTTTAAAGCAGAAGTACACGAATTTTTTAAAGCTAAGTATGTTGTTTTTTCGTCTTCAATAATATCTATAGAGTGTTGCAAAACCCCGCTTTCTATAAAGCAGAAAAAATCACAGACACTGCCTTTTTGAACTAAAAATTGATTTTTCTCTAATTCCAAAAAAGAAAAAGAATGTATGATTTCTGGAATATGTTTTTCTAAATCTTTTTGATCAATAATTTCTCTTAAAAATGAGGGAAAATTCGATTTAAGAACATCCATTTCAACTATTGTTTTGCCAAAGATACTTTTTTTCGAATCGTGTAAAATAGAAAAGAACCCACAGATTGTGGGTTCTTAATAGAATTTTTATGTAAAATCGCGTATTACTTTTTTATGAGTCCAGCAATAAAGAGTATCACTACTGCTCCAATAACCCCAGTAATAAGATCATTTACTATATCTCCTGCAAAATCAAAACTGATTCCTGCAATCCCGAAAAGCCAACTTCCTACAAATCCCCCAACAATACCTAAAATAATGTTGATTAAAATTCCAAAACCGCCGCCTTTCATAAGCTTTCCTGCTATAAAACCAGCAACAGCTCCAATTAAAATACCGTATAACATAGTATAAAATTTAGTTAGTTAATAAGTTCTAATGTAAGTAAATAAAATCTAAAAATAAAGAAGAGTTATTAACATGTAGTTGAAAAACAAGGGGTTAGAAATGGTTTTTAGTTTTTTCTATTTGGCTTTGGGTCCTCGTCAATAGGTGTAATTAGTTGATAATCGTAAGAGAAAATTAGTTTTCTCAATTTGTGATAATCTCCATTAGACGGAAGTTTTATTTTTCCAGATAAAATGTCTTTTCTTATTTCTTTAAGGTTGATAACAGTCCATTGATCTTTCTTTGCAAATTGAGTTAATAAAGCAAGCCTTCTAAAACTTCTTTTATATTTTTCAAAGTTATTTTGAATCCCTTTTTCTGTTTTTGAATAAGAAACCCAAGTATTGATGGAAGTACTATTCGTTTTGCTTTTTTGGGCTAGCTCTTCAGTTAAGTGCCCCACATCAAAAGCACCATTTGAGATTAGTTTTGAAGCATGCAAACTCCCTATTTTTGTAAACACTTTTGGACGTTTTTCTTTTTTTAAAGCTTCTTTGTATTTTTTCATAAAGTTATTTCGGATATAGCTAATACGATCTGCATGTGAATCATTTCTCCAATGAATATAGATATCCCAACTAATTTTCATGTTGTTAATAATATCTTGTGCTTTTTTATTTGACTTCTCGAAAGCACTAAAAAAATCCTGTACAGCTTTTTCCTTCTTAATTAACGGATAAGCATTGTCAATTTTCTTCTGAACCTCAGCAATAAAGTGTTGATACATTGCTTGTTGAGCCAATTGTTTTAATTGATTGACTTTTTTATACTTAGAAGTGTTTTTTACAGTAGTTACCATTTCATCCATTAAGAAAAATGGAGAAAAATAAAATTCCTGATCTATTCCCCATAAATGCATTCCATTTTCTCTTGCTATTTGAAGAAATTCAGCATCACTTACACCATCAAAAAAAGGAATTGGTACAGCAGTATCTTTCCCTTGGCTTACAGAATATCTGCTGTTAAAAGCATATAAGTTTTTCACTGTCTCAGAAGCAGGTGATGATAACTCAGACAACTTTTGAGCAGAATTTGGTCCCACTTCAATAGCAAAATAGTTAAAACCAGCCTTCTTTAAAAGAGGCATAAATGCTTTTATAATAGTTGATACTTGTTCAGATCCATGAGTTTCACCATAATTGATAAATTGTGAGGACTTTATCATTCTTTTTAAAACCTTCGCTCCTGAACCTTTTAATTCATTATTCTCAATAGTAAAATAGTTAGTGTGTTTTTTAAGGTAATCTGAAGAGATAGTTTGAGCAGAAATATGACAGCTAATAATAATAGCAACCATAAGAATAAGTAGATGTTTCATTTTTTTGTGTTTAATGTTGATAATCAATTCTGGTGCAATTTTAAAGGAGAAACATTTTGTGATAGAGAAGATTAAACCAATGCCAAAAAAAACGGGATTAAAAAACTTTTTCACTCAACAAACGAGTTGGTTGTGGTAAATAGAAAATTCGTAAGATAAAAACGCTACTTTGTCAGAGTAAACACCAAAAACTAAAAAGACATATTAGTTTTGTAAGTATGAAATGGAATCAAGAATTAAAATATAATATTCTCTTTGGACTTCTTTTTGTCTTAGTAGGCGAGACATGGAACTTGTCTGTCGAGATGTTTTTTAGCGGTACTTCAGATCGTTGGAATCAGATTAACCTTGGAGGTTTTTTACTGTTCATTACGTTTAATATCGCCTACTTTACTGTTTATGCTCTAAATTATTTGGTTTTCGCCCCTAGATTTTTGAAACTTAACAAGGTACCACATTATATTCTTGCCTTTTTTATCATGGTTCTTTGTTTTGCAGCAGTTCGGTTCTTTCTAGAAGAAATTGTTGGCTACCATTTGTTTGGAACGCATAATTACAATCTTAATAGAGATAATATTGTTGCAATTTATTTGATTGATAGTACAGGTTATACATTAAGACCTTGTTTGTTTAGTAGTTTGATGTATTTGTTTTTTAGATATAAAGAAAACACTAAGCTTGTCAATCAGTTAAAAATACAACAACAAGAAGCACAAATGGCAATGTTACAATCGCAAATAGGACCTCATTTCTTATTTAATACGTTAAACGGGTTTTATTCTGATTTGTATGATAAAAATCCAGAAGAAGCAAAGGGCATTTTAAAACTATCCCAATTATTAAGGTATATTACCTATGAAGTAAAAGAAGATTTTATGCCGTTAAAAAAAGAGATCGCCTTTATCAAAGACTATCTTTATTTTTATAACAAGAGATATGAAGATAATTTTTACTTAAACTTAGAAATCAAAGGGAATATTAAAGAACAAAAAATCCCATCGCTAGTGTTAATTCATTTTATAGAAAATGTCTGCAAACATGGTGTAATTGATGATAAAGAAAACCCAGCTAAGGTTAAAATTATTATTGAAAAAGATGTGATTAAAGTTGCGACAGAAAATAAAATCAACACCTCTGAAAAGTATATGGACAAAGGAATTGGAACAGAAAATATTAAAAGCCGAATGAAGATTTTGTTTAAGGACAATTACGAGCTTACTTATAACTCAAAAGACAATTATTTTAGTACGTATTTAAAAATGCCACTATGAAAAAAGAATTCACATGTATTATAGTAGATGATGAACCGCCAGCAATTAGATTATTAGAAAAATATGTTGGAAAAGTTGGGTTTTTAAAACTAGAGAAGACCTTTAACAAGTCATTACAAGCATTGAGTTTTTTAGAGAATAATCCTGTTGATCTTGTTTTTTTAGACATCCAAATGCCAGAAATCACAGGAATTCAATTATCAAAAATCATTAATAAAAAAACACATATTATTTTCACAACGGCTTATCCTGAATTTGCTCTAGAAAGCTATGATGTTTCTGCAATTGATTATCTGCTAAAACCAATTGAATTTGAGCGTTTTTACAAAGCAGTTAAAAAATTACTACCTAAAGAAAACGAATCAGTTATAGAGAAGTCGAATGAAAAAGAATATATTTTCTTTAAAACAGACGGGAAGAACAAATTTGCCAAGGTCTTTTTGAAGGATATTTTATTTGTACAGGGATTAAAAAACTACGTAGCAATTCAACAAAACTCATCAGAGATTATTACATACAATACCCTAAAAAATCTCAAAGAAATGCTCCCAAAGAAAAACTTTATTCAAATTCACAAGTCATATATTGTGTCTATAAAACATATTGATAGCATCGAAAATGATGCTATTTGGATTCAAGACAAGCAGTTGCCTATTGGAAATACCTATCGAAAAGAGTTTTTTGAAAAAATCAACCAAAACGAGTTGTAAAAAACGTAACAATCTTGACTTTTTTGTTGGATTTACAGAAATTCATTCCCTGCTTTTTTTCTTACCGATGAAAATTGGTAAATTCATGCGTTCAAAATCAAACCCAAATGAAATTCTTATTCAAGTATCTATTGTGCTTTTTTTCAATCTACGCATTAGCACAACAACCCGCAACCAAAGCAAGTATCGTTCAACAATCACTTGCTGATAAAGAAAAGTTAACACAAAACTCAATAGTTAAAAACATCTCTTTTACAAACATTGGCCCTACTATTATGAGCGGCCGTGTTGCAGATATTGATGTAAATCCCAATGATCCAACAGAATTTTATGTAGGATACGCTTCAGGAGGATTATGGTACACAAACAACAACGGAACAACATTTACGCCCGTTTTAGACAATTCTCCAACTCAAAATGTAGGTGATATTGCTGTAGACTGGAAAAATGGAACCTTATGGGTTGGAACAGGAGAAAAGAATTCTTCACGTTCTTCCTATGCAGGAATTGGAATCTTAAAATCTACAGATAAAGGAAAAACTTGGAAAAATGTTGGGTTAACAGACTCACATCACGTCAGTAGAATAATTATAAATCCTAAAAATCCAGATGAAGTTGTTATTGGAATTATTGGTCACTTATACTCTCCAAATGCTGAAAGAGGAATTTACAAAACAACAGACGGAGGTAAGACTTGGAAAAAAACATTATTTATAAATAATGACACGGGTATTATTGATGTTGTTTCAGCTCCTAACAATTTCAGTGTTATGTACGCAGCTTCTTGGGAAAGAGAACGAAAAGCATGGAATTTTGATGGAGATGGAAAACATTCTGCTATTTACAAAAGTACAGATGGAGGGAATACTTGGAAAAACATATCTAATAACAACGGATTTAGAAATGGAGATGGTGTTGGAAGAATTGGATTAGCTGTCTACGATGAAAACACAGTATATGTTTTACACGATAGTCAATTTAGAAGAAAATCAACCGGACCTAAGAGAAACAATTCTGGAAATTTGACCAAAGAAGACTTTAAAACCATGTCTGTTGACGAATTTTTAAAACTAACAGACAAAAAGTTAAATACATATTTAAAAACCAATGGTTTTCAAGAAAAATACAGAGCTGAAAATGTAAAACAAATGGTACGTGCTGGTTCGGTGAAACCAGTAGATCTAGCAAAATATTTAGAAAATGCTAATTCTTTATTATTTGACACTCCTGTAGAAGGAGCTGAGGTTTTTTTAACCACTAATGGCGGGAAATCTTGGAAAAAAACACATAAAGGACACATTGAAGGATTGTATTATTCTTATGGATACTACTTCGGAGAAATACGAGTTGACCCTCAAGACAAAAACGGAATTTATGTGCTGGGAGTGCCTATTTTGAAATCGAAAGATGGAGGAAAGTCTTTTACATCTATTAGTAGAGAAAATGTACATGCCGATCACCAAGCACTATGGGTGAACCCTAAAAGAAAAGGCCATCTTATTGACGGAAATGATGGAGGATTAAATCTTTCTTATGACGATGGTGAAAGTTGGGTGAAACTAAATAACCCTTCAGTAGGTCAATTCTATGCAATTTATGCTGACAATCAGCAGCCTTATCAAGTATATGGAGGATTGCAAGACAATGGAGTTTGGACCGCATCAAACAATGCCAGAATTAACAAAAGATGGCATCAAACAGGTCAAAACCCATACAAGTCTATCATGGGAGGAGATGGAATGCAAGTGCAAGTAGATGATAGAAATCCCAACATTGTGTTTACAGGATATCAATTTGGAAATTACTTCAGAATTGACCGTGAATCAGGAAGAAATAAATACATTCAGCCCAAACATACTTTAGGAGAAAACCCCTATCGATTTAATTGGCAAACACCCATTCATTTGTCTAGACACAATCAAGACATTCTATATTTAGGAGGAAATAAGCTACACAGAAGTTTAAATCAAGGAGATACATGGGAAACAATTTCTGAGGATTTAACAACAGGAGGAAAAAAAGGAAACGTAGCCTACGGAACTTTGACCACAATTTCAGAATCCCCATTTCAATTTGGATTGCTTTATGTTGGTTCAGACGATGGATATGTACATGTATCAAAAAATGGAGGAGGTTCTTGGGATAGGATTTCTAATTCCTTTCCAAAAGATCTTTGGGTAAGTAGAGTGATAGCTTCAAAGCACAAAAAAGAACGTGTTTATGTAACCTTAAACGGTTACCGTTGGGATGATTTTACCGCTTATGTTTATGTGTCAGACGATTATGGTAAAACATGGAGAAATATCTCTAGCAACATTCCAGCTTCGCCAGTGAATGTAATCCGAGAAGATTCTAACAATGCAGATTTATTGTATGTTGGAACAGATAATGGTGTATATGCTTCTTTAGATAGAGGTAAAAGCTGGTTCCCTTTCCAAAAAGGATTGCCAAATGTTGCAGTTCATGATTTGGTTATTCAACCCAAAGCAAAAGACCTTATTGTAGGAACTCACGGAAGAAGTTTATATAAAGCAAACATTGCTTTTTTACAATTAATGAACAAAGCATTAACAGATAAAGAAGCACATATTTTTACGGTTGCTAATATTAGAAAAAGAGGAAATTGGGGAAGCTCTAGAAGTCAATGGTCGCAACCTTTTACTCCTCAAATGACAATTCCTTTTTACACCAAAGGAAGTAAAAAGGTGACAATAGATATTTACCATGGAGATATCAAAGTAAACACAATTGCGTTACATACTGATAATGGTTACAATGAAGCTAAGTTTGATGTTTCATTCTCAAAAAAAGGAAGAAAGAAATACATGAGTAATTACAAAGATGCATCTGTTAGAAAAGCACAAAATGGAGTTTACTATTTACCTAAAGGAAAGTATACAGTTAAGATTGGCGATGCAAAAGGAAGTTTTGAAATAAAATAAAGACAAACACAATCAATCATAAAAAAGGCGCAAAATATAGTAGCGCCTTTTTTTATGCGCAGATATGTTAAAATAAACTTAATTAACATTTTGAAACTCTTTAAGAGCCTTTATAAAGAGTTAGATTCGCGAGGTCAAATTTTTTGAAAACCAACCGATGTTAAAGAAAGTGATCTTTTCTTTGACCTTTCTATTGTCACTAATGACATATTCTCAAGAAAAGTCAGAAGACCTCAGAATATTTATTGATTGCGATCGATGCGATAACCAATATATCCGACAAAATCTAGGAAATGTAGAGTTTGTTAGAGATCAAAACCTAGCAGAAGTCCATTTATTTTTTACTACCCAGCGCAACGGAAGTGGCGGAACAGAGTATGTTGTAGATTTTATTGGGAGAGAATCATATGCAGACATCAAAGACAGGTTGAGTTTCAACACCAATGCCACAATGACCTGGGATGAAGTAAGAAACTTAACGCTTAAATACATCAAATTAGGCTTGGTACGTTATTGGATAAAGGCAGGTAAAATAGATGCGATTACCATTAATGTTGAAAACAATTCCAAAGAAGAAGAGAAGATTGTGGAGAAAACAGAAGACAAAGATCCCTGGAATTACTGGGTGTTTAGAGTGGGAGCTAATGGAAATTTTAATGGCCAAGAGACGCGAAGAAATAGTAGGATAAACGCTAGTATGTCTGCCAGACGAGTAACTGAGAAAAACAAGCTCTTTATTAGAATTGGTTATAACGAAAACAGAACGGTTATTGAATTTGATGGAGATGAATCCATTACTTCAAGAAATTCCAAAAGTTTAAATATCAATGATGCAATTAGCATTAGCGATCACTGGTCTGTAGGAGCTTTTGCTCACATGAGAACATCAATATTTAGCAATTTGGATTTCTCATGGGGATTTAGACCTGCCATTGAGTACAACTTCTTTGATTATGCAGAATCTGCAAAAAAGCAAATCACACTTTCTTATAATAACGGAATTAGATACAATGATTATATAGAGCTCACAGTTTTTGGGAAAAATGAAGAGTATTTGTGGGAACACCGTTTAGCCTTAGGAGCCAGTATTAACCAAAAATGGGGAAGTCTTTCAGGGCAAGCTTCTTTTGATCAGTTTTTACAAGACTTAAGCCTTAATTCTTTGAACTTTCGTATTAATGCAAATGTTAGAGTGTTCAAAGGATTTAATTTCAATGTAGGCGCTCGTTATAGCATAACAAACAATCAAGTAAACTTATCTGCAGGAGGTGTTACTCTTGAAGAACTTTTGTTAAATCAACAACAATTGCCCTCTTCGTTTAATTATGGGTTAAATATAGGTTTCAATTATACGTTCGGATCTATCTACAATACTATTGTAAATCCTAGATTTGGGTTTTAACTTTAGCCCACCTTCTTTCAGTAACAAGAATCATTCTAAATACTGAGTAAAATAAGGTTCAACGTTTGCGCATCAAACGATTGAGCCTTACCTTTGTATTGATTAAAAATTAACGACAAAAATGAGTGGACTTCTCAACTCTTCAATAGGAAGAAAGTTTGCCATGGCTCTTTCGGCACTCTTTCTGATGATTTTTCTTTTACAACATTTTGCCATCAATATTCTTTCAGTTTTTAGTGCTGATGTTTTTAACGAAGCATCACATTTTATGGGAACTTTCTGGGCGGTGCAATATTTGCTCCAACCTGTATTGATTTTTGGAGTGATATTTCACTTTGTGATGGGATTTGTATTAGAAATCAAAAACAACAAAGCACGTCAAATTAAGTATGCAAAGAACAATGGAGGCGCAAATTCATCATGGATGAGCAGAAACATGATTTGGAGCGGATTGGCAATTTTAGCCTTTATCGTATTACACTTTATCGATTTCTGGATTCCTGAAATCAACATCAAATACATAGATGGAGATATGTCGGGACTACTTGATCCTAATGTAGCCGATAGTGGATTTAGATACTATGAAGAATTAGTTCATAAATTCCATAGCCATGCTAGAACCATTGCATACTGCGTTGCATTTATTTTTTTAGCGATGCACTTATTGCATGGATTCAATTCGGCTTTCCAATCAGTTGGAGCAAACAATAAGTATACAAAAGCATTAAAAGGATTTTCAAAAATCTATGCTATAGGAATTCCTTTAGGATTTATTTTCATAGCATTGTTTCATCATCTAAAACAGATTTTATAGGATGGCTTTAGATTCAAAAATACCTCAAGGACCACTAGCAGATAAGTGGACAAAACATAAAAACGAGATCAACCTTGTAAACCCAGCCAATAAGCGTTTAATAGACGTTATTGTTGTTGGAACAGGATTAGCAGGAGGTTCTGCTGCTGCAACCTTAGCAGAACTAGGATATAATGTAAAAGCATTTTGCTTTCAAGATTCGCCAAGACGTGCGCACTCTATTGCAGCACAAGGAGGAATTAATGCAGCAAAGAACTATCAAGGAGACGGAGATTCAACTTACCGATTGTTTTACGATACGGTAAAAGGAGGAGATTATCGTTCTCGTGAGGCCAATGTTTATCGTTTGGCTGAGGTTTCTGCAAACATCATCGATCAATGTGTGGCACAAGGAGTTCCTTTTGCACGTGATTATGGAGGATTGTTAGACAATCGTTCTTTTGGAGGAGTTTTGGTATCAAGAACCTTCTACGCAAAAGGACAAACAGGTCAGCAATTATTATTAGGAGCTTACTCAGCAATGAATCGTCAGATTGGTCGTGGTAAGATCAAGATGTACAACAGACACGAAATGTTAGATGTTGTTGTTGTTGATGGAAAAGCACGAGGAATCATCACTCGTAACTTAGTTACTGGAGAGATAGAACGTCATTCAGCTCACGCCGTTGTGTTAGGAACGGGTGGTTACGGAAACGTATTCTTCTTATCAACCAACGCAATGGGATCAAATGTAACTGCTGCTTGGAAAGCACACAAAAGAGGAGCTTATTTTGCAAATCCTTGTTACACACAAATTCACCCAACCTGTATTCCAGTTTCAGGAGATCATCAATCAAAATTAACATTGATGTCTGAATCTTTGAGAAATGACGGACGCATTTGGGTGCCAAAAAACATGAAAGACGTTGAAGCAATTAGAGCAGGGAAATTAAAACCTACTCAGATTGCTGAAGAAGATAGAGATTACTATTTAGAAAGAAGATACCCAGCCTTTGGAAACTTAGTACCACGTGACGTGGCTTCAAGAGCAGCTAAAGAACGTTGTGATGCTGGTTATGGAGTAAATGCAACAGGAGAAGCAGTGTATTTAGATTTTGCATCTGCTATTCAACGTTACGGAAAAGAGCAAGCACAAATCAGACACTTAGATCAAAACGATGCTGCTTTGGTAAAATCATTAGGGCAAGAAGTAGTTAAGAATAAATATGGAAACTTGTTCCAAATGTATGAGAAGATTGTAGATGAGAATCCATACGAAACTCCAATGATGATTTATCCAGCTGTTCACTATACCATGGGAGGTGTTTGGGTTGACTATAACCTACAAACTACTGTTCCAGGATTGTATTGCATTGGAGAAGCAAATTTCTCTGATCACGGAGCTAACCGTTTAGGAGCATCAGCATTAATGCAAGGTTTAGCTGATGGATATTTTGTTTTACCCTATACAATTGGAGATTATTTAGCTGATGATATTAGAACAGGACCTATTTCAACAGATTCACCAGAATTTGAAGAAGCAGAAAAGAATGTTCGTGAAACCATTGATAAATTAATCAATAACAAAGGAAAACATTCTGTAGACTATTTCCATAAACGCTTAGGAAAGATTATGTGGAACAAAGTTGGAATGTCCCGTAATGAAAAAGGACTCAAAGAAGCCATTGAAGAAATTTCTGCATTACGTCAAGAATTTTGGAATGATGTTCGAATTCCAGGTGAAGCAAATGAGTTTAATGAAGAATTAGCGAAAGCCGGAAGAGTTGCCGATTTCTTAGAATTAGGAGAACTATTTGCAAAAGATGCATTACATAGAAGCGAATCTTGTGGCGGACACTTCAGAGAAGAATCTGTTGAAGAAGACGGGCCTCAAAAAGGAGAAGCCAAGCGTGATGATGAAAACTTTACCTATGTAGCTGCTTGGGAATACAAAGGAGAACCTAAAGATGCGGTCTTACACAAAGAAGACTTAGAATTTAACGATATAGAATTAAAACAAAGATCATATAAATAGGAAGGATATGAATTTAACTTTGAAGATTTGGCGTCAGAAGAACGCTAGCGATAAAGGAAAAATGGTAGACTATCAAATTGCTGATGTATCTCCAGATATGTCTTTCCTTGAAATGTTGGACGTTTTAAACAATCAGTTAATTGAAAGCGGTGATGAACCAGTTGCTTTCGATCATGATTGTAGGGAAGGAATCTGCGGAATGTGCTCTCTTTACATCAATGGAGAAGCTCATGGTCCAGATAGAGCAATTACTACCTGTCAATTACACATGCGAAAGTTTAAAGATGGTGATACAATTTATATCGAACCATTTAGAGCGAAAGCATTTCCAGTAATTAAAGATTTGGTTGTAGATAGATCTGCTTTTGATAGAGTACAACATGCTGGAGGATTTATTTCTGTAAATACTTCAGGAAATACACAAGATGCAAACTCAATTCCAATTAACAAACACGATGCAGATGCTGCTTTTGACGCTGCAACTTGTATTGGTTGTGGAGCTTGTGTAGCTACTTGTAAAAACTCTAGTGCAATGTTATTTGTATCGGCAAAAGTTTCTCAATTTGCTTTATTACCACAAGGACAAGTAGAAGCTACAGATCGTGTATTAAACATGGTAAAACAAATGGACGAAGAAGGATTTGGTAACTGTACCAACACAGGGGCTTGCGAAGTAGAATGCCCTAAAGGAATCTCTTTAGAGAATATTGCCAGAATGAACCGTGAATATTTAAGAGCGAGTTTGAAAGGATAATAATAAATGTCACCTCGAGCGCAGTCGAGAGGTTTCTGATATATAAAAAACCCAAGCAATTTGCTTGGGTTTTTTTACTTCCTCCCAAAATCAGCCGGAATCTCACCCCAAGCTTTGGTCTCCCATTTGATAATAGGATTTTGATAAGAGTTTTCTTTCAACCATTTTTCAGCACGAGTAATTAAATCGAGTAATTCTTTATTTGAAGAATCAAATGCAATGTTGGTTCTACATTCTTTCTTTTTCACCCAAGACATTGCAATTTTAGAATCAGAGTAAATAGGCATTTTATGTAGACCTTTCTTTTTAAGTAATGCAATGCCGTGAACCAAAGCTAAAAACTCTCCAATATTATTTGTTCCACCTTTGTATGGGCCTTTTTTAAAAACTTCTTGCTTGTTAGAATTCAAAACGCCGCGATATTCCATTTTGCCAGGATTTCCACTACAGGCTGCATCAACAGTTAATGTATTTTCAATAGGAGAGCCGTATTTGGCTTTTTCAGCAGCAGATAAAGTAGGTTTTTTAGTAGTTTTCCCCTTGTAGTCTTTATAACTTTTTTTAAATGCTATGTCTGCTTCTTTCTTCTCAGTAAAAGATTTGTATTGAGCACCTTCAAAGCCTTGGACTAATTTTTTTACTCTATCCCAAGAAGTAAAAACACCGGTCTCTTTTCCTTTCCAAATAACATAGTATTTCTTCTTGGCCATATATATATTTTGATATATGAAATAAGAATCAAGATCGTCTTGACTCCTAAATCGTGATTCTAATAATGTTTATTTATCACTAGTAAGTATTGTTTCTTCAATCACTATAGGAAAATGCTCATATTCTAAAACATGAATTTTATTTGCAATATCTTCAGGAGAATCTTGACTATCAATATTAGTTTTTGCCTGAAAAATAATAGCACCTTCATCATAATCTTCATTCACATAATGAATGGTAATTCCGGTTTCTGACTCTCTATTTTCCTTTACAGCTTTATGCACATTCATACCATACATGCCTTTTCCGCCATATTTTGGAAGTAGCGCAGGATGAATATTAACCATTTTATCGGAAAAAGCAGCAATAAAGTCTTGTGGAATCTTCCATAAAAAGCCTGCTAACACCAAAAAATCTGCATGTAATTGCACATCGTGAAGAACTCTGGAAGAATCATAAAAAGCTTCTCTAGAAAACCAAACACAAGGAACATTTAATCGTTGACAGCGTTCAAAAACACCAGCTTCTTTTTTATTACAATACACTTTAGAAACCCTTATAGAATCTGAGTTCTGGAAGTATTTGATAATGTTCTCAGCATTGGTTCCTGAGCCCGAAGCAAATATGGCAATTCTTTTCATGGAGATTCAATTCAGATACAAAAGAAAGAATAATAAATGAGATTGTAATTTTTCTACAACGATTTCGACAAAAATTGTCTATTTTTAAAACTCATTTTTTCGGTAAAAATTCGTTTAGAATAATAAGATTTGTATTTTTGCCTCGATTTTAAATTTAAAAATTACAAATTATGTCAGACATTGCATCAAGAGTAAAAGCTATTATCGTTGACAAATTAGGAGTAGACGATAACGAAGTAACTGCAGAAGCTAGCTTCACAAATGATTTAGGAGCAGATTCTTTAGATACTGTTGAGTTAATCATGGAATTCGAAAAAGAATTTGATATTCAAATTCCAGACGACCAAGCTGAGAACATCGGAACTGTTGGTCAAGCAGTTAGCTATATTGAAGACGCTAAAGGTTAAAACTAACACCTATTTTATATGCAATTAAAACGAGTTGTTGTAACTGGACTTGGTGCATTAACACCTATTGGAAACAATATTCAAGAATATTGGGATGGCCTAACTAACGGAGTTAGTGGGGCTGCGCCTATAACACATTTTGATGCTACCAAGTTCAAGACTCGTTTTGCATGTGAAGTCAAGAACTTTGAGGTTAGAGATTTTATCGACCGAAAAGAAGCTCGTAAGATGGATAAGTTTACGCAATATGCAATGGTAGCTTCAGATGAAGCTATTGCAGATGCAAAACTAAACTTAGACGAGGTTAATAAATTACGAGTAGGAGTAATTTGGGGAGCAGGAATTGGAGGCTTAGAAACATTCCAGAACGAAGTTTTAAACTATTCTGAAGGTGATGGAACTCCAAGATTCAACCCTTTCTTTATTCCAAAAATGATTGCAGATATTGCCCCAGGAAATATTTCCATTAAAAATGGATTTATGGGACCAAATTATACTACGGTATCTGCCTGTGCATCTTCAGCAAACGCTATGATAGATGCTTTAAACTACATTCGATTAGGACACTGTGATGTTATTGTTACTGGAGGTAGCGAGGCAGCAGTAACTATTGCTGGAATGGGAGGTTTTAATGCTATGCATGCCTTATCTACCAGAAACGATAGTCCAGAATCTGCATCAAGACCTTTTGACGCAGAAAGAGATGGCTTTGTTTTAGGGGAAGGAGCTGGGGCTATTATTCTTGAGGAATACGAACACGCGAAAGCTAGAGGAGCAAAAATTTATGCTGAAGTAATTGGAGGAGGAATGTCTTCTGATGCTCATCATATGACCGCACCACATCCAGAAGGAATTGGAGTAATTGCTGTAATGAAAAACTGCTTAGAGAATGCAGGAATTAATCCAGAAGAAGTAGATCATATCAATACTCACGGAACATCAACTCCATTAGGAGATGTTGCAGAGCTAAAAGCTATTTCTGAAGTATTTGGTGATCATGCAAAGAATATTAACATCAACTCTACAAAATCAATGACAGGTCATCTATTAGGTGCCGCAGGAGCGATTGAATCAATTGCTTCTATTCTTGCCATTGAACATGGGATAATACCACCAACAATTAACCATAGTGTGGCTGATGAAAATATCAATCCAGATTTAAACCTTACATTAAATAAAGCCCAAAAAAGAGATGTAAAAGTTGCAATGAGCAATACATTTGGATTTGGAGGGCATAATGCATGTGTTGCGTTTAAGAAAATCG
Organism: Pseudotenacibaculum sp. MALMAid0570; assembly: GCF_040151415.1. Lineage (NCBI taxonomy): Bacteria > Pseudomonadati > Bacteroidota > Flavobacteriia > Flavobacteriales > Flavobacteriaceae > Pseudotenacibaculum > Pseudotenacibaculum sp. MALMAid0570. Next base: position 228,998 of record NZ_JBDKWF010000048.1, on the reverse strand, counting down.
ACTAAACTTTAATGAATTTTATTCGCAAAATAGTAAAACCGTCTTCTAAGGGAAATGACGAGGGTTTTTACAATGCTATGCGAGAATTGTTAAACTTCTATCCTAAGAAAATAGAGTTTTACGAAATGGCTTTTACCCATCGATCTTTAAAAAAATTAGATGGTAAAGGAGAGCCCTTCAACTACGAGCGACTAGAGTTTTTAGGCGACGCTATGTTGGGTTCTGTAATCGCTTCATATTTATATAAAAAAGTTCCAAGAGGCACTGAGGGGTATTTAACACAAATGCGCTCTAAAATTGTTAGTAGAGATCACTTAAACGAATTAGGAAAAGACCTTGATTTAATTCAGTTTGTCAAGAGTAATATTTCTCAAGACAATGTAGGAGATAACATACACGGAAATATTTTTGAAGCACTAATTGGGGCTATATATCTTGATAAAGGATATAACTATTGTAAGAAATTTATTTACGAGAAAGTAATTACTCCTTATGTAGATATACCAAAATTAGAAGGTAAAATTACTAGCTATAAAGGACTTATTATTGAGTGGTGCCAAAAACAAAAGAAGAAGTATCATATTGATACCTATGAAGATACTGGAAATGAGTCTGTAAAACACTTTAGCGTTAAGATTAGTATCGATGGAGAACAAATTGCTAAAGGAAGAGCAACCTCAAAGAAAAAAGCCGAAGAACAGGCTTCAAAAAGAGTCTATTACACTTTCCAAAAACAAATAGACAATCTGTAGTTCGATAACGATTTCGTGATTTTTTGCCGAAAGTTTTAAAACAATCAGTAATTTTGTTAGTTAGGGCTCAGACCAGCAAGTAACATAATTATAAGATATAATGCAGGTTCATTCATTAGGGTTAGAAGATTTTTGCGAAGACAATTACACACTAATTGGCATACATACTGCATTGGAAGATTTTAAACTAGCTTATCTTTTAAATAACAATTTAAACACACGTTTTTCTCGAACAAATTATAGTTTAGATTTTGAAACGGGCGACACAAAAGCTTCTTTTTCTATCTATGATTATACGAATGAGAAATATGATTACGAATGGTATTTGATTGCAAATAGTTATAAAGAAGAAAGAATCAACGAGTCAGATACACTTGCATTAGCAACAGAAACAAAAACCTATTTAATTCCTGAAAAGAAAAGAGTTGACTATTTTATAAAAATTGTAGGGGAATCAAATAAAGAGTTAATTACCAAAACAGTTGATAGGATAAATACAATTAGTAATATAGTTACATCCTACACCATAGAACCAAACACATTAAAATCGAAAGAATTTTTAATTTTTTAAGCATGCCTTCAACCAAAAAAACAAAAATTGTTGCAACATTAGGTCCAGCAACAAATAATAAAGAAATCATTAGAGAGCTTGCATCTACAGGCGTTAATGTTTTTAGAATCAACTTTTCGCATGCAGATTACGATATAGTTAAAGAGCGTGTAAAACAAATTAGAGAGGTTAACAAAGAAAATAATTACAATGTTGCCATTTTAGCAGATCTTCAAGGACCAAAATTAAGAGTTGGAGTGATGGAAGAAGGCGTTGTTTTAGAAGAAGGAAGCGAGTTTATTTTTACAACTGAAGAATGTATAGGAACAAAAGAGAAAGCCTATATGACCTACCAAAGTTTTCCTAGAGATGTAAAAGAAGGAGAACAGATTTTAGTAGATGATGGAAAATTATTGTTTGAAGTAATTTCTACTGATAAAAAAACTAAAGTAGTAACCAAGGTAATAGTAGGAGGAGTTCTGTCTTCTAAGAAAGGTGTAAATCTTCCTAATACCAATATCTCTTTACCGGCTCTTACCGAGAAAGATAAAAAAGATGCAATCTTTGCTCTAAGTTTAGAAGTAGATTGGATCGCATTGTCTTTTGTAAGAACTCCAGAAGATTTAAGAATGTTACGCGATTTAATCAAGCAGAACTCATCTTATAGAGTGCCTGTAATCGCCAAAATAGAAAAGCCTGAGGCTGTTGAAAATATTGACGCATTAATTCCTTATTGTGATGGGTTAATGGTGGCAAGAGGAGATTTGGGAGTTGAAATTCCGATGCAAGAAGTTCCTTTAATTCAAAAGAAGCTTGTAATGAGAGCTAAAAAAGCTCGTATTCCGGTAATTATTGCAACTCAAATGATGGAAACCATGATTGACAATTCTGTTCCAACAAGAGCCGAAGTAAATGATGTTGCAAACTCGATTATGGACGGAGCAGATGCAGTAATGTTATCAGGTGAAACCTCTGTAGGGAAACACCCTGTAAGAGTAATCCAAAAAATGAGCGAAATTATTTTAGGAGTTGAAAACTCTCCTTTAATTAAAGTTCCAGTGCAACCTCCACATATTAGAACTAATCGATTTATTACCAAATCTGTATGTTATCATGCAGCATTAATGGCTAATGACACTGATGCAGCAGCTATTTGCACCTTAACCAATAGTGGATATACTGCTTTTCAAATCTCTGCTTGGAGACCAAGAACACATGTTTTGGCCTTTACAACAGAAAAAAGAATTCTCGGAAAGCTGAATTTACTTTGGGGAGTGAGAGCTTATTTTTACGATGAAGATTTAAGCACAGATGATACTGTGAAAGATATCAATAGAATTGTAAAAGATAAGGGCTATGTCAAACAAGGAGATTTAGTTATAAACCTCACTTCTATGCCAGTTGAAGAACGCGGAATGGTAAATACATTACGCGTCTCAGAAATCAAATAAAATCATAATTTTAGTTGGAGTGCACTAATGATTGCATCATTTGTTACAAAAGGCATAGGCATCATCTCTTCGGATCTTGGTTGAATTGTAAAGTCTGAATTACTTAACAAATCGTCAGAAATTTCGTTGATAATGATTTCTGGAATTTCTTCCAAGCCTAAAGTCATTTGTAAACGCAATTCGGTATCCTGGTTTCCAAAATGATAAATTAAGAAAGAACCTCTAGATCTATATTCATTTCCTTTATTGATAAGAATTGTATTTGCAACAAGTTTTTGAAAAACAATACGTTCTTTTGTTACCAGTTCTAGTTTTCTAATTTTTCTCTTAGGTTTTATTACTAGGTCAACAATTCTACTTTGATTAATTACAGTATCACTTTCAATAATAACCTCTGCTGTTGGAACAGTAACATAATCAGCTTTCTTATGATAACTAAAACGTGTATTGTATTTACTTTTTGTATTAGCAGTAACAATACCACCTTTTGTAGGATTGTCTCCTAATTTCTGATTAATAAATGGATCTAACACTTGGTTATAAGTTCCCCAAAAAGCTGTAGAGTCAGCAACATTTTGTATGTAAACCAAGCTGTTTGGTTTTTTCTTGGTAGAAGTGAATCCAGAATAGTAAGTAGCAATTGAAAAGAAAATAATTGCTAATACTCCTGCAAGCTTGCTAAAAGCTCTTCTAGATTTTGATGCATTTATTACTGGAATCAATAACCCAAAAAGCAAAGCAATAACAATACCGCTAACATAAAGGATTTTTAACCCTAAACCTACAGGAAACATTTTTACTAATGGAGCGAGTATATATACTGAAGGAATAGATAAAAAAGCAAACAATATTGGTCTAGAGATTTTTTGAGAGTTGGTAAAAATAGAAATAGCTAAAATAATCTCTGCAATAAGAACAGGAATGATTAAAAAACCAGCTCCTTTAAAATCTTCAGGAATAATAAAGTTAATAATGAGCCAAACTGTAATAGGGGCTATGAACAAACTAGTTACGTTTTCTTTTTTGGTAAAGTACTTATATACCCAAAAAAGCAACCACACATTTAAACAGGCAAAAGCAATAATATACCAATAACCATTATAAGTGAAACCATGTAAAATATCAGCATAACCACAGTGAATACTAGTGATAACCATCCACAAAACATAAGAGACTCCGCCACAAACTAGAATAGATAAAACAGAAGGGATAAACCCTTTTAGAATCTCTTTAAGTACCAGTTTATTGAGAACAATTCCAAAATATACAAGAACAAGCAAGAGAACTGCAGCAATAATCAACATAGTATTTACCCATGCAAAAGGATAGGATAACATTTTTAAAATTGGAAAGTTCACATACACATCATCAACATCACTATTGAGGTTATTAAGATTTGAATTCGCGAAGTAATTCAAAGTATTTGTTATATAATCCGCTTGATGAGCCAATGTGGTTCTATCCAATCTCTCAAAGGTGTCTTGCATTGTGTGATAATCGAAATGATCGCCTATAAAAGCAAAATTGAAGCCATTGATATTTCCATTTTCTCTAAAAACTGTTAAATCTGTATCGTTAGGTAATTTTTTATAAATACTATATAGTAATGAGTTTGATACCGGGTATCCAGAGTTTGCTTTGATGAATTCTGAAATCATCTTACTGTTTTTACCATTGGTTTCCATCAACATATAACTAGGTCCGCCACTACCACGTGCTTCAAAATTAAGAACAAGACCTACATCACTTGCCCAAGGATGGTGATCTACAAATGCTTTTGCTCCTAACAGTCCCAATTCTTCAGCATCAGAAATTAAAATAATAATATCATTTTTAGGCTGTTCTCCTTTTGCTAAAAAAGCTCTTATACCTTCTAATATTGTAACAACACCAGATCCGGCATCACTAGCACCTATAGCTATATTGGGATTAGAGTCATAATGAGATAAAAGCAAAAGCGCCTTACCATCTTCTTTTCCATCAATTTTTGCTAAAACATTTTCTACAGTAGTTCCTGCTACCCATTTTTCATTGATGACTGTTTGAGTTTGAACAAAAGGACTTAATCCTAGTTTTTGGAGTTCACTAAGCAAATAATCTTGAACTCTCTTATGACCGGGAGTTCCTACATGATGTACTTCTTTGCTAATATTTTTTAAATGAGATAAAGCATTTTCTATAGAAAACTCAGTTTCATTTTTTGGACTTTTAACCGTTATAGGTTTTTGATCGTAAAATCCCCAATAAGCACCAAGAATAATAATTAAAAAAGAGATGAGCGAAGTATATTTTTTCATTCGGAAAAGATTTTCATAAAAGTAAGAAATTAAAAATTCTAACAAGAATTATTGTAAACAGTTTAAAATCAGTAACTTTAAAGAAGACTAAACTTTTTATTATGGGGATTATAAACTTTCAGGGGAAAAGAGATAAGGCGGCATCTCAGCCAGTTGAACAAATATTGGTGTCGGATTATATGACAACCAAACTAATTACATTTAAACCAGAACAATCTGTTGAAGAGGTTATTGAAACTTTAATTAAGAATAGAATTTCTGGAGGCCCTGTAGTAAATGAAAAGAATGAATTAATTGGAATTATTTCTGAAGGAGATTGCATCAAACACATTTCAGAGAGTAAGTATTATAATATGCCTATGGACAATAGTCATACGGTAGAGAAGAATATGATTTCTCAAGTTGAAACGATTGATAAAAACATGAACATCTTTGATGCAGCCAACAAATTTGTAAGTTCTAAAAGGAGACGTTTTCCTATTGTAGACAATGGAAAACTTATCGGTCAAATAAGTCAAAAAGATGTTTTAAAAGCGGCTTTGAAAATGAAAGGAAATCGCTGGAAGTAATCTTACAAGTCTCTTTTAATCAATAAAAAAAGCTCGTTTTCCAACGCTAAATACCCTTGATCATACACATAAAAATAAGTGTTCCCAGTTTTGGTTGTGTAAATGGATGTAAATAATTGAAAATCGAACCCTTTATCATAGAGTTTTGTTCGAGATACTTTTGTTTTTCCTTTAGCATTAAGCTCTGTTAAAATCTTATAATTTTTACGAAGGCGATTATTAATATTGCGGATTAAGTTTTTACTGTCTTTATTAACCTTGTTGTTGTATGAGTTTCTACAATAGTCAGAGCAGAACTTTTTGTCGGTTCTCCCCTTTACAACTTCTCCACATTCTAAACATTCTCTAGTTTCCATACTTTTCTTTTTTTAATTCATACCAATTGCATTTTATATCAGAGTATATGAATTCACTCACTAAATGCAGTCCTATTTTTTTCAACACTCTGTTTGAAGCAATATTCCTGGCTTCAGCAGCTCCATAAATAATATCATAATTCATAGCCTCGAAACCATATTTTAATGTTGCTATTGAAGATTCAGTTGCGTAACCTTTTCCCCAAAACTGAGGGAGGAACCTATATCCAATATCAATAAATTGATCAAAACCGTTAATCATTTCGTTCTCTCCTTGGTTCAATTTAAGTCCAGACCAACCGATAAATTCACCTGAACTTTTTTCAATAGCAGCAAAACGACCAATACCTCTTTGGTTGTATTGCTGTTGAATAAAACGAATCACTTTTGCAGCTTCTTCTCTTGTTTGAATGGGTTTATTCCCTAAGTATTGGTGCACCTTAGGATTAGAATCTAAAGCAAACATTCCTTCAAGGTCTGTTTCCAGTAATTCTCTTAAAATTAAACGTTCTGTTTCTAAATAAAATCTCATGTTTTTAGAATTGAAATATATGCTGTCCAAGGACCAACTTCTTTTTTGTACTGTTTTGCCATTACTCTTGCTATTTGAGAAATATGTCCAAGATCGTGAGTAACCCAAGTAGCTAATAATTGTTTTGCAGTTACCTCTCCAAACTCTGGATGGATTCCTTTTTTTTCGAGATCATTTTCAGAAAGATTCAAAGACTTTACTAAAGCAATGTTTTCTTCTCTAAGGATTGTAAACTCATGCAAAAGATCCTGTAATGATTTTCCTTTAGAATTTTCAAACTGAGCAAATCGATCAAAAGGAAGAAAATGCTTGTCATCTTCAAATAAGATTTTGTTTAACCTCTGAATCCAATCTGTTTTTTCACCGTGAATTAAATGCCCAACTACATCGAAAGGAGACCAAGTCTCTTCGCCTTCGTTAAAAAAAATCCAATTATCTGATAAATCCTTTAAAAAAGAATTCAATGTATCAGGAGTTTGCTCTAAAACTTCCAAAGCCTTATGAATGCTAAATTTTTGCATACGACAAATATAGAAAATATCCATTTACAAACGATTACAAATATTTACAACCGAAAGTAAATGCTTTACAACCGAGTTTAGTTTGCTTGTCGATGCATCTTTGCCATGTCAACGAATTGCTGAACATTTCAGTATACCAAATGACAAAAGGTTCTGAGAGAGACTCAGAATGTATCTTAACTGTTAAAAAGTAGTAGAATTTAAGGGTTACAAACTCAGGAAAATGAAACTATTAAAAAAAAGAAAATTATGAACGCACTTAGAAACAGAGTACAGTTGATTGGAAATTTAGGAAATGAACCAGAAGTTATCACTTTAGATAGTGGTAAAAAATTAGCAAAGTTTAGCATTGCTACCAATGAAACCTATCGAAATGCGAAAGGTGAAAAAGTAACGGATACGCAGTGGCACAATGTGATTGCTTGGAACAAGACTGCCGAGATTATAGAGAAATATGTACAAAAAGGAAACGAAGTGATTGTAGAAGGAAAGCTGACTTCAAGAAGCTATGACACAAAAGAAGGAGAGAAACGATACATTACAGAGGTTGTATGTAATGAATTGTTGATGTTAGGAAGTAAATAGTGGGGAGATTTGCTATGAAAGGAAAGCCGCTCTCCTGAGAATTTGGGATGAGAGGCTTTTGTTTTTATAAGGCTAAATGACCAATTATATATTTTACTATTAAAAATAAGCCCTTATTTCATTATTTGTTTTAAGTGATGTTCAATATGATCAACATAATCGACCATCAAAAACCTTAAGTCACAGAATTTATCTTTTTCTAGCTGGACTTTATAATTCAGTGTTTTTTCCGTTTGCTTTTTTATTAAATACAGAATTCTAAGATTGATTGAATTCCAGAACTCGGAGATTTCCTTAATGTCAGCATTTTGATAATCATTAGCCTTAACCAAGGCATTCTGATTATATTGTCTGATTGGATAAGGCTTGTTTTCAAACTGAATTTCAGTAAACCTCTGGAGGTTGTTAATTCCCGAATCAATTAAATGCCCTAGAATTTCTTTCTTGGACCACTTGCTGACAGATTCTTTTCTGCTCAATTCCAGTTCAGAAGATTGAGTTAAATATTCTAAGCCTTTTTTTAATAATTGTTCTAGTTTATTAGCCGTTTCAGTCATTTATGAAATTGTTGATAATCCTATTTTAAGGGAATATTTCTAATAGTTTAAAAGCTCTTCAATTTTAGCTTTTACTTTCCCTGTGGAAGGAATCATAGTTTGTTCTAAAGTAGAATTTAATGGTATTGCAGGCATGTTTTCGCTACCAATGGTCATTACTGGAGCATCTAAATAAGCAAAACATTCTTCTTGTATTTTCCCTGACAGAGCCCTTGCAAACCCTGTTGATGAAGGCTCTTCAGTAACCACCAAACACTTGCCGTTTTTCTTTACAGATTTCATCACCGTTTCCTCATCTAGAGGATATAATGTTCTAAGGTCTATGACCTCAATAGTATCTTGCATTCCTAATTCTTCGCTTGCATTCATAGCCCAATGAACACCCATACCATAGGTAATAATTGTTAAGGTTTCTTCATCTTCTTGTTTCCAAATCTCTTGCAGAACCCAAGCTTTTCCAAAAGGTAAGATGTAATCTTCTACGGGTTCAATAGATGTTGCTCCTAAAGTTCCAGGAACTTTACTCCAATACAATCCTTTGTGTTCTAAAATAACCACTGGGTTTGGATCGTAATACGCTGCTTTTAGCAATCCTTTTAAATCAGCTCCGTTACTTGGGTACGCAATTTTAATTCCTCGAATATTTGTTAGTACACTTTCTACTGATGAAGAATGGTAAGGCCCACCACTTCCATACGCCCCAATAGGAACTCGAAGAATCATACTCACTGGCCATTTACCGTTTGACAGATAGCAACTTCTGCTTACTTCTGTAAACAATTGATTCAAACCTGGCCAGATATAATCTGCAAATTGTACTTCAACAATAGGTTTTAACCCTACTGCACTCATACCCACAGTAGACCCTACAATAAAAGCTTCTTGAATAGGTGTGTTAAAGACACGATCATCTCCAAATTTCTGAGCTAAAGTGGCTGCTTCGCGAAAAACCCCTCCTAATCTTCCACCAACATCTTGACCGTAGAGCAAACATTCTTTATGTTTTTTCATTAGCTCCTCTACAGCAAACAAAGCGCAGTCTACCATAACTACCTTATCGCTTCCGTTGGGAGAACGATCACCTGTTTCTTCTGTAATTGAAGTCGGAGCAAAATCGTGTGTAAATAAATCTTCTGGAGAAGGATCTTCTGCTTTGATTGCTTTTTCATAGTCTGACTTGACTTTCTTTTTTGCAGCTTCTTCAATGTCTTCTACTTCTTTTTGTGTAAATCCGTTGTCTAACAATTGTTGCTTTAAAACAGGATATGGATCACGAGAACGAGCTTCCTCTAAATCGTCTCGGTACCATTCCATACGCACTCCGGAAGTATGATGATTTAACAAAGGAACTTTAGCATGAACTAAGAAAGGTCTGCGTTCTGTTCGAATCGTATGGATTACTTTTTCAATCTCATTGTAGCTTTCTATAAAGTTGGCTCCATCAATAGAAATAGCATCTAAACCATGAAATCCTTGAGCGTACTCAAAGGCATTTTGAGATCTTGTTTCTTCTGCATTGGCAGAAATATCCCAACCATTGTCCTGCACTAAATATAAGATGGGAAGTTGTTTTAAAGCAGCCATTTGGAAAGCTTCAGCAATTTCTCCTTCGGTAACAGATGCATCACCTAAAGAACAGACAGTAATCGGATTGAGACCTCTCGACTCAGTTCGGGGTGACATTTTTGCTGCTGCATCTTCAATGTTTTGTAATTCTTTGTATTGCATTCCCATGGCAGTTCCTGTAGCAGGAATGGCTTGCATTCCTGTTGCAGAGGATTGATGAGGTATTTTAGGTTTATCATCATCTTTTAAACTTGGGTGAGAATAATAAGTTCTTCCGCCAGAAAATGGGTCTTCTTTCTTAGCGAGTAATTGCAACATTAAATCATAAGGCTCTAAGCCAAATGATAACAACATGGCATCATCTCTATAGTAAGGAAAAGCAAAATCTTGAGGTAATAATTGCATTCCTATTGCAGTTTGAATAGCTTCATGTCCACGAGATGTAGCATGCACATATTTAGAAACCACTTTAAAGTTCTCTTCGTATAATTCTGCCATGGTTTTGGCAGTACAGAGGTTTGAAAATCCTTTTTGTAAAACTTCTTTCTTCATTAAGCCAATGCCTTTTCTACTTTAATCATCCAGTTGAATGGGTCTTCAATTTTTCCTGTTTTGATGGCGTTTAATGTGTTGTTTACATCTAATCCTACAGGGCTTTCATTAGAAACATGAATGGTTTTGTTGTTCATTCCTATTTCTTGAATATAGGCAATACCTACTGCAGTTCCTGTTCCGAATGCTTCTTCTAAAGTGCCATTGTTAGAAGCTTCTTCAATTTCATCAATAGTAATTGGTCGTTCTGTTACCTCAAATCCTTTGTGTCTGAGTAAGTCAATCACACTCATTCGGGTTATTCCATCTAAAATAGCTCCATCTCTTTTTGGAGTGATAAATTTACCATCAATCTTGAAGAAGATATTCATTGTTCCTACTTCTTGAATGTATTTGTGCTCTACAGCGTCTAGCCACAAAACTTGATCATATCCTTTAGATTTTGCGATTTCAGTTGGTCTTATAGCAGCTGCATAATTTCCAGCAGCTTTAGCTTCTCCTGTTCCACCAATCATGGCTCTTATGAATTTAGTTTCTGCATATAATTTGATTCTTTTTGTAAAAAAAGGACCTGCAGGTGAAGCCATAATGATGAATTTATAATTGTTAGCAGCTCTCATTCCAATAAATGGTTCATCGGCATACATAAAAGGGCGTAAATACAAAGCACTTCCTTCTTGTGGAGGAATCCAACTTTTTTCCAATGCTACAAGTTGTTTTAATCCTTCTACAAATAAGTCTTCTGGGAAATTTGGCATTCCCATTCTATCAGCACTAAAGTTCATTCGTGCAGCATTTTTATCTGCTCGAAATAACATCGGAACCCCGTTAGTGTCAACAGTTGCTTTCATTCCTTCAAAAATGGCTTGACCATAATGCAAAGCCATTGCTGCTGGGTGTGTAGGAATTAACTCCAAAGGTTCAATTCTCGGAGTTCCCCATTTTCCATTAGCATAATCACAAATAAACATATGGTCTGTAAAGGTGGTTCCTAGAGGGATGTTGTTGAAATCTAAAGAGTCTACTTTAGACTTTGAAACTTTTTGTACTTGTATATTGTATGACATAATTATAAGATTCTATCTGTATCAAATTGTTCTAATTCATCAGCAACACGGCGTAAAAAACTACCACCTAAATAACCATCAACAACACGATGGTCAAAAGAGAGTGATAGATACATCATGCTTCTTATGGCAATTTCATCTCCTGTTGCAGTTTCTATAACTTCAGCTCTTTTCTTAATAATTCCTAAGGCTAGAATTGCTACTTCAGGTTGATTAATAATAGGAGTTCCCATAACACTTCCAAAGGTTCCTACATTAGAAATAGTAAAAGTGCTTCCTTGAATATCATCAGCATTTAATTTGTTTTCTCTTGCTTTTCCAGCAAGCTCATTCACATTTTTAGCTAAATCTTGTAGATTTTTAGTGTCAGCATTTTTTACCACTGGAACAATTAGATTACCACTTGGTAATGCAGTAGCCATTCCTATATTGATGTTTTCTTTGACAATAATGTTTTCTCCATCTACAGAGACATTAATCATTGGAAATGCTTTCACAGCTTTGGCGACTGCTTCTACGAATAGAGGAGTGAAGGTTAGTTTTTCGTTGTACTTCTCTTGAAAAGCGACTTTATTTTTGTTTCTCCACATCACCATTTCTGTCAAATCAGCTTCAACATAAGCTGTTACGTGTGGAGATGTGTGTTTAGAATACACCATATGATCTGCAATCATTTGACGCATTCTATCCATTTTTACAATCTTACCAGTTCCTTTATCTAGATTTAATTGTGGAATTCTGTAAGCAGTTGGGTCAGGTTGAGCAGTAGGTTGTACAAATTGCGCTGGTCTCCCATCTTCAATATATTGGAATAAATCACTTTTTCTAAGTCTTCCATCTTTGCCGGTTGCAGGAATACGAGCTAACTCTTCAAAGCTAATATGTTGTTCTTTTGCAATAGATATAATGAGGGGAGAAAAGAAAGTATTATTGTTTTGCTGAGCTTTTACAATAGCTTTTTTAGGCTTCTTTTTAGCTTGAGGTTTCTTTTCTGTTTTTAAATTTGCTTCTTTTGTTTTTAACTCTTTTTTTTGAGTTTTTAATGATTTGTCAAGTTCTATAATGGCAACAGTTGCTCCAATTTTGATAATGTCATTTTTCTCAAAAAGAAGTTTTTTTATGACTCCGGAAACTGAAGAAGGCACTTCAGAATCTACTTTGTCTGTAGCAACTTCCAACAACATTTCGTCTTCTTCGATTGAATCACCAACATTTTTAAACCAACCTAAGAGTGTAGCCTCGGTAATACTTTCTCCTAGCTTAGGCATTTTCATCTCAAATTCCATAAAAAACAGCTGATTTTATAAGGGAATAAAAATACAAAATATGATGATTTATAAATATTAAAGTGGGTTAAAGGAAACTAATTAAGAATATTATTCTTTAATATAATTAATTTTAATTGTTTTATTCTTTTTTTCAATTATATTTAACTCACAAAAGAATATTTTATCATGAGGTTAGATAATTTAGACATTCACATTATGCAGATTCTACAAAAAGATTCTGATAGGACCATTAAAAGTATTGCAGAAGAGTTAGGAGTTTCTACTACACCTATTTTTGAACGGATTAAGAAGTTAAAGAAAGAAGGATATATTTCTAATTATGTAGCGCGGTTGGATTATAAAAAGCTAGGATTAAAACAATTAGTATTTGTTGGGATTACTTTACAAGGACATACGAGAAGTTATTTGGAAAAATTTGTAAAAGAAATTCAAGGATTTCCTGAAGTTATAGAATGCCATCGTGTAAGTGGAAACTTTGACTATTTACTAAAACTAGTTGTGGAAGATATAGAGTCTTATGAAAAGTTTATTATAACCAAGTTGACGCTACTTCCTTATTTAGGAAGCGTACAAAGTTTGATTACACTATCAACAGGAAAAGAAACTAACGAAATTGACTTGGATAAGTTATTGGTTTAAGAATATTAATTATTCAGTATTCGTCATTTTTTAAACTGCTCTCGTAGGGTTTTATAGATTTCTTCCTGCTTAGGTCTGTTTCTAGGAACTTGGCGCAGAGGTTCAACTTCTTTTAAACTCTCATGACAGTCTTTAGGTAATTGCTGGTATAGCTGAGTTCCTTTGGTTTTCCATGCAATCATATCATCAGTCACATCTTTAATTACCTTGGCAGGGTTTCCAACAACCAAGCTTCTTTTTGGGATTTTGGTTTCGGCTTTTACAAAAGCCATAGCTCCCACGATACTTTCATCTCCAATTTCTGCATCATCCATGATTACTGTGTTCATTCCTACCAATACATTTCTTCCAATATTGGCCCCATGAATAATGGCTCCATGACCTATATGAGCACTCTCTTTTAGGGTGATGGATTTTCCTGGAAACATATGAACTGTGCAATTCTCTTGTACATTCACCCCATCTTCTAGAATGATTTGCCCCCAATCACCTCGTATAGCAGCTCCAGGGCCTATATAGCAATCCTTACCAATGATCACGTTACCGGTAACCGCGGCTAAGGGATGTACAAAACTAGACTCGTGTATTACAGGGATGTATCCTTGAAAACTGTAAATCATTCTACTTATTTAAATCCTTTCAATTTTTCTTTTGTAAAATCAGATAAGACCAATCTACCACTTGTTTTTGCTCTGTCTGCTAAGAGAGTATCCCAATCATCGGTTCCTTTCCAAAAAACTTTCTTCATTTCCATCATGGCTTCTGTGTTGTAGGTACATAAATGTTCTGCAGTGATTTTTACCGCTTCATCTAACTCTTCTGTACTTTCATAAACATGAGTAAACAATCCTTTTTGTTTTGCCCATTCTGCTGGATAAAAAGAATTTGCATCAATAGCTATTTGCGACATTGCGCTCAATCCCATTTTACGTTCTATAGCTGGCCCAACAACAAAAGGTCCAATTCCAATATTCAATTCGCTTAACTTAATTGCCGCAAACTTGGTTGCCATACAATAGTCTGTAGAAGCTGCCAATCCAACTCCGCCGCCAACAGTTTTTCCTTGAATTCTTCCAATGATAAATTTTGGACATTTACGCATAGCATTAATCACATTCGCAAAACCAGAAAAGAATACTTTTCCTGTGGCTTCATCATTAATATGAATTAATTCTTTAAAGCTAGCTCCTGCACAGAAAGTACGATTTCCTCCACTTTTCAAAACAATAACTTTTACTTCATTGTTTGTTCCAGCATCTGTGATGGTTTGTGCTAGCTCAGCTAAAATATTTCCTGGTAGCGAATTATGAGCAGGGTGAAAAAACTCAATGTATGCTACTTCGTTTTCTATGGTTTGTTTTACGTAGGGTTGTGTCATAATTATAGTAATCCAAATTGATTAAAGTGATGATTAAAATGTTTTCTATGGAATAAATTCCACTCATATCTATTTAAATGACCAAACACAATATTTTTTAATGTTGCTTCTGGATGTTCTTTAAAATAGGTTTCATAATCATCATAAGCTTCTAGTAATTTTTGTTTTGCTGTCTCTAGGTTTTCATGCTTTAATGTTTCTAGTTCCTTCTCTAAACGTTCAGGTGCACTAAAATTTCTTGGCATTGGCTCATAATTGTATAAGGTAGCATGAACTTTTTCCATTATTTTTTCTGGAGTAGAAAATTCAAAATCTTGAATTTCACCGGAAGATATTCTTGTTGAATATTCTAAATGTTCTATCATATGCTGAGGAGACATTGTTCCCCACAAAGGTTTAACGCTGTCGGTTAATTTATTAAGGCAAGCTTGAATAGTTTGTTTATTGATTTCTGTAAACATCTCTTGCTTCTTTTGCACCATGGTTAAAATGGTAGCAATGGCAACCAACTCATCTTCAGCATCAAAAACTTCAACAAACCATTTTACTATTCCGCTAGGATGCTCTGCATTGGCAACGTCTCTGTCAACTTTTTGCTTACATGTTAAACGCACATAAACGGTATCGTTGTGGTATAATGGACGCAGAAATCTGCATTCTTCCAATCCGTAATTTGCAGAAACAGGTCCTTTATTTGGATATACAAATAACCCTGCAGCTGCTGAGATGATGAAATATCCATGTGCAGTTCTTTTTTCAAAGATGCTTCCGTCTAAAGAAGTGATGTCAGTATGCGCATAGAAATGATCCCAAGTCAGATTAGCAAAATTGATGATGTCAGTATCTGTAATAGTACGTTTATGCGTTTTTAACGACATCCCCGGCTGAATGTCTTCCCAATGATACTTAAATGGATGTTGTTCTGCTTCTTTGTATTTTGCATTGGGTTGATAGATTCCGGTAATTTCTGTCAATGTGGTAGGTGAACCTTGAATGGCAGTACGTTGTAAATAATGTTTCACACCTCGCATTCCACCCATTTCTTCACCACCTCCAGCACGTCCAGGACCACCATGAACCAAGGTTGGTAATGGAGAACCATGACCTGTACTTTCTTTAGCGTTTTCACGATTTAACACCAAGATTCGTCCGTGATGACTCGCTGCATTTACCACATAGTCTTTGGCAATTTTATCATCAAAGGTGGCAATAGAAGATACTAACGATCCTTTCCCCATTTGGGCTAGTGTAATAGCTTCATCTAGGGATTTGTATGGCATAATGGTGCTTACTGGTCCGAAAGCTTCTCGTTCGTGAACAGCAGTGTTTTCAAATGGATTGTCTGCCCTCAATAAAATAGGACTTATAAAAGCTCCTTTTTTTGCATCGGCTCCAATGGTTTCTATTTTATCCAAACTTCCGTATACAATCTCTGCTTCTTTGGCAATATCTTGCACAGAATTGCGAACAGCTTCTACTTGTTGTTTGCTAATTAAAGACCCCATTCTAACTTCTTTCAATCTAGGATCTCCAATGGTGACTTTATCTAAAGCTTTTCCGAGGGAAATTTGTACATCTTCCACTAATTTCTCTGGCACAATGATACGGCGTATAGCTGTACATTTTTGCCCAGCTTTCACGGTCATTTCTTTACGAACTTCTTTGATAAAGAGATCAAATTCTGGTGTTCCAGGAACAGCATCTTCCCCTAAAATAGAAGCATTCAATGAATCGGCTTCCATAGTAAACGGCACAGCTTCTTGAACAATTCTCGGGTGTGCTTTTAAGATTCTTCCTGTTGCAGCTGAACCTGTAAAAGTTACTACGTCTTGAGATTCTACTGTATCTAAAATATTTCTAACAGTTCCGTTTATGATTTGCAAAGCGCCTTCGGGTAAAATTCCAGAATCTATAATAACTCTTGCAACGGCTTCTGCTAAATACGATGAAGATGGTGCTGGTAAAACTACAGCTGGCACTCCAGCCATCCAGTTTACGGCACATTTCTCTAGCATTCCCCAAACGGGAAAGTTAAATGCATTGATATGTACAGCGACTCCTTTTTTCGGCACCATAATATGATGTGCCATAAAACGACCTCCGCGAGACAAGTCAATAGGATCGCCTTCTACATGGTAGGATTGATTAGGAAAAAGCTTTCTTAAGGATGCATTGGCAAATAAATTACCAAAACCACCTTCGATATCTATCCAACTATCAATTTTTGTTGCTCCAGTTCTATAGCTTAGATCGTAAAATTCGTTTTTGCGTTTTGTAAGATACAATGCTAACTTTTTTAGCATATTTCCCCGCTCTTGAAACGTCATTTTACGAAGGACTTCACCTCCTTTGGTTCTTCCATATTGAAGAATCTCTGGAATATCCAATCCATCAATTGCAATATTGGAAATAACCTCACCAGTAATGGCATCATATACTGGAGATCCCTCTTCTTTCCCTTCTTTCCATTGTCCTAGAACATAGTGTGGAATTTTAGTCATAATTTTAAATTTTATTGTGGATTCCGTTTTGATACAGAATGACAAATCTTTTAAACTCGTTCAATAATTGCGGCATATCCTTGTCCAACACCTATACACATAGTAATTAGCGCATATCTTTTTTGTTGCTCATGTAACTCTAAGGCTGCTGAATAAGCAATTCTTGCTCCGGTTACTCCCAATGGGTGCCCGATAGCAATAGACCCACCGTTTGGATTCAATCTAGAATCGTCATCTGCTAAACCCCATGCTCTTGTACAAGCTAAGGCTTGAGCTGCAAACGCTTCATTTAATTCAATGATATCGATATCATCCATAGTCAATCCTGCTTTTTCTAGTGCTTTGTTAGAAGCTTGTACAGGACCAATTCCCATAATTCTTGGCTCTACGCCAACCACTGCTGAACTAACAATTCTTGCTAATGGCTTTAGATTGTATTTTTTCACAGCTGCTTCAGAGGCTACAATTGTAGCTGCTGCTCCATCGTTTAATCCTGATGAATTTCCAGCTGTAACAGAACCCCCTTCTTTCTTAAAAGCGGGTCTTAATTTTGCTAAAATTTCTTTCGATGTTGTTGGTTTTACAAACTCATCTTTTGAAAACAGAATTGGATCTTTTTTGCGTTGTGGAATCTCTACTGTTACAATTTCTTTTGCTAAACGTCCATTTTCCTGAGCTTTAGCTGCTTTCATTTGACTCCAATAGGCGAACGCATCTTGATCTTCTCTAGAAATATTATATTTTTCTACTAAGTTTTCTGCTGTATTTCCCATTCCATCTGTTCCATACATTTTGTGCATTTTAGGGTTGATGAATCTCCACCCAAAACTTGAATCATACATTTTAGAATCGTTTCCAAAGGCACTTGAAGGTTTCGCAACAACGTAAGGCCCTCTGGTCATATTTTCTACTCCTCCAGAGATAAATAAATCTCCATCTCCAGCTTTAATGGCTCTATTGGCATGGATAATTGCCGAAAGTCCAGAACTACACAAACGATTTACAGTTTCTCCAGGAACAGTAAATGGCAATCCAGCTAATAACGAGGACATTCTAGCAACATTTCGATTGTCTTCACCAGCTTGATTAGCACATCCCATAATTACATCATCGTATGCTTCTTTTGGGATATTAGGATTTCTTTTTACCAATTCTTCAATCACAAGAGCCCCTAAATCATCTGTTCTTACAGCTGATAAAGTTCCTTTATAACTTCCAATAGGTGTTCTTATTCCATCTATAATATATGCTTCCATGTAAAAATTAAATGTAGAACTTTGAATACTAAATATCGAAGTAGACTTAAGATAAACTTCACTATTCTTTTATCAAAATTCTGTTTTTTTATTGTTATTATTTAACCGAATCTAACTTCATTATTCAGTGTTTAATATTCGGTATTATTATTCTATTCCTGCCAATCTTTTTGCGTTCTATAGACTACTCCTTTGAACAAAGCTACTAGTTCATTACCTCTTTTAACTTCAACTACGTTAAAGCCTAATTTGTTATTTACTTTTTCGATGACACATTCTGCAATCAATTCATCGCCTTCTTCCAAAGCTTCAATATGATTGATGGATGTTTCTATAGAAACAGCATATTTTCCATGCGTATTAGATGTAAATCCAAAAGCAGTATCAGCTAAAGAGTAACTGATTCCGCCATGGGCAAAATTCATGCTATTCAACATTTCTTTACGAATGGTCATGGCTACTTTTACGCGACCTATTTCACTTTCTAATATTTGAATGCCAAGCCATTGACTATAGGCATCTTGATTTAGCATTTTGTATGGAATGTCTGCTCCGTTCATTAGAAAAACGTTTTATTTTCTTTTTTCATTTTCCTTAATAGTGGTGAACAACGATATCTATCTTCATGATATTCTGCATATAATGTGTCTAATTGTTCTACACACCAACTGATTCCTTTTTCATCAGCCCATGCCAACAAACCATTCGGGTAATTTACTCCCTTTGTCATCGCGTTATCTATATCTTCTGCAGATGCGATGTTTAAAAATAACGCATCGGCCGCTTCGTTGATTAACATGACCAATACTCGATCAAAAATTTGTTGAGCCAATTCTTGATCTTCTTTTGGAGCTGGTTTTGTTGCTCCTTCTGAGTATTCATAATATCCTTTCCCTGATTTTCTTCCTAAATATCCAGCCTCAGCGAAGCGTTTTTGGGTAAAAGCGGGTTTGTATCTAGGATCGAAATAGAACGCTGTAAAAACAGTTTCGGTTACAGTATAATTTACGTCATTTCCGATGAAATCCATCAGTTCAAAAGGCCCCATTCTAAACCTTCCTAAAGTTTTTAAACTCCAATCGATGGTTGCAAAATCTGCAATTCCTTCTTCATATATTCGAAGTGATTCGCCGTAAAAAGGTCGTGCGACACGGTTCACAATAAACCCAGGTGTGTCTTTGGCAACTGCAACAACTTTTTTCCAAGAAGTAATGGTTTCTACCGACTTGTCTAACACTTCTTTTGATGTTTGAATAGCTGGAATTACTTCAACCAATTTCATTAAAGGCGCAGGGTTGAAAAAGTGAATTCCAACACAACGCTCTGGTTTTTGCAATGATGACGCAATAGATGCGATAGACAGGCTTGAAGTGTTAGAAGCTATGATACAATTATCAGACACGTATGTTTCAAGTTCTGAAAACACTTTTTGTTTGATATCTAAGTTTTCAACGATAGCTTCAATCGTAAGATTGGAATCATGTAAATCTTTTAGTGAATTAACATAGGAAATATTTCCTTGAATTCTTGATTTCTCATTCTCATCAACTCGACCTTTTTCGATCAATCTATTCAATACTTTTTCCAAAGCTAATTTACTTTTGTCTAAAGCATTTTGATTGGTGTCGTATAATTTCACCTTGCAACCTGAAGTAGCTGCAACTTGCGCAATTCCACTTCCCATGGTTCCTGAACCGATAACTCCTACGTTCATTTATTGTCCTTTAAAGTTTGGTTTTCTTTTTTCTATAAAAGCGGCTACTCCTTCAGCATAATCTTCACTTTGCGCTGCTTCTATTTGATATTTTGATTCCATTGCCAACTGCTCTTCTAGAGAATTGGACATAGATTTATTGAATAATTCTTTAATCATCCCAAGTGCTTTAGTTGGCATGTTTGCCAGTTTTAAAGCAAGCTTATTAGTTGTTTCTTGGAATTCTTCAGAAGGAATATATTTATAAATCATTCCTAGTTTTTCAGCTTCTTGAGCTCCAATTTTATCTCCTAACATAGCTAATGCTGAAGCTCTTTGAAACCCAATTAATCTTGGTAGAAAATAGGTTCCAGCGCTATCAGGAATCAACCCAATTAAACTAAATGCTTGGATAAAACTAGCTTTTTCATTGGCTACAACGATGTCACAAGCCAATGCTATATTAGCCCCAGCACCAGCAGCAACACCATTCACTGCAGCAATTACGGGTTTTTTGATTTCACGAATTCTTGTGATAATTGGATTATAATGTTCTTCTAATATTTTTCTGAAACCAGGATTGATCTCAGGAGTTGTGACTTCTTTTAAATCTTGACCAGCACAAAAGGCTTTTCCATTTCCAGTTAAAACAATAGCTCTTACTTCTTTATTTTTTTCACAAGCATCAAGAGTTTCTTGTAATTTTAAAGCCATTTCACGATTGAAGCTATTAAAAACTTCAGGTCTATTCAATGTGATAGAAGCCACCTTGTTTTCTATATGTAATTTTATTGAATTCATATTCATTTATATATAATATCGAATACTAAACACTGAATAATGAAGTAAATTCTTAAGGATTTCATCATCCATGATTCTCTATTGGAGATTCTTCATTTTTTCATTTCAAACATTTAAAATAATCGAATGGTTCTTGGCAATCATCACATTTAAACAATGCTTTACATGCAGTAGAACCAAACTGACTTACTAATTTTGTATTCTGAGATCCGCAAATCGTACATTTTACTATACGTTTATCTTCTAACAGAGCAGCTTTATCCGAAATTGGATCTAGAGGCGCTGCAATACCATATTCTTCTAAAGCCTTTCTTCCTTTTGGAGTAATCCAATCGGTAGTCCAAGCAGGAGAAAGTACTAATTCTATAGTTGATTGGTATCCAAAGTCTGATAACGCTTTTTGAATGTCATCTCCTATTACATCCATTGCGGGGCAACCGCTATAAGTTGGTGTAATTTGTACTTTGACTACCTTATTTTCAATAGTAGCAGAACGAACAACTCCCATATCCATTATGGATAAAACCGGAATTTCTGGGTCAGAGACTTGTTCCAAAATAGGAATCAATTCTTTTGTTATTTGCTGTTCTGTAATCATCATATCTTAATATTCAATGTTAGGTATTCATCATTTTTATTACCATTCCATATTAGGATAGGTACGTTGCATATATTGCAAGTCGCTTAATAAATATCCTAAATGTTCTGTGTGTATACCTTGTTTTCCTCCTTTTTGAAACCATTTTGTTTCAGGAACATTCAATGTTGCTTCTGTTAAAACTTGAGACACTTTTTGCATATAGACATCCTTGAATTTTGTTACATCTACACCAATACCTTCTTCAATCATTGCTTTGTCTGCATCTGTTTGATGAAATAGTTCATCTGTGTAAGTCCATAAGGCATCAACTCCTGCTTGCATCTTAGCTTGACTTTCTTTTGTTCCATCACCTAATCGCTTTACCCAATCAGAAGAAAAACGTAAGTGATAACTTACTTCTTTGATTGATTTTTTAGCAATTGCCGCCAAAGTTATGTCGTGACTTTTTTCTAGTTCTTGCAATAGCAATAAATGATAAACATCGAATAAAAATTGTCTTGCCATAGTGTGTGCAAAATCTCTGTTAGGTTGTTCTACCAACAAAAGATTTACATATTCGCGTTCTCTACGTAAAAAAGCAATATCGTCTTCTGTAGTACCCTCACCTTTTATCTTAGCAGCATATTGATAATAACTTCTTGTTTGACCAAATAAATCTAGAGATATATTAGTGCAAGCAATATCAATTTCTAAGCTTGGGCCATGACCACATAATTCACCTAAACGTTGACCAAGTATTAATGAATTGTCTGCAATACCTAATATGTACTTGTATAAATTTTCTTTCATTACATGTGTTTTACTTCGTCAGGTAAATCATAAAATGTTGGATGGCGATATACTTTATCTTGAGCAGGCTCAAATAATTCTCCATTGTTTTCTGGATTAGAAGCAGTAATGTTTTTTGATTCTACAACCCAAATACTCACACCTTCATTGCGTCTTGTGTATACATCTCTAGCATTTTCTAAAGCCATTTCTGCATCTGCAGCATGGAGGCTTCCAAAATGACGATGTTCTAGTCCGTTTTTACTTCTTACAAATACTTCCCAAAGAGGCCAGTTTTTTTTCATTTTATACGGCTTTATTTATTTTTTTGTTTTCTTTCTTTTCGGCATATGCCATAGCTGCATCTCTTACCCATTCTCCTTCTTCCCAGGCAGTCACTCTTGCATTCATTCGCTCTTTATTGCATGGGCCATGACCTTTAACTACTTGCCAAAATTCATCCCAATCAATCTCACCGAAGTCATAACTTTGGCGTTCTTCATTCCATTTTAAATCCGGATCTGGAACTGTTAATCCAATTAAATCTGCTTGTGGAACTGTTTGATCAATGAATTGTTGACGTAATTCATCGTTAGATTTTCTTTTCAGTTTCCATTTCATCGATTGTTCTGTATGAACTGACTCAGCATCTGTTGGTCCCAACATCATTAAGCTTGGCCACCACCAACGGTTTAATGCATCTTGTGCCATTTCTTTTTGCTCTGGTGTTCCGTTGGCTAATTTTACCATAATCTCATAACCTTGACGTTGGTGAAAACTTTCTTCTTTACACACTCGAATCATAGCTCTAGCATAAGGGCCATATGAAGTACTACAAAGCGGAACTTGATTGATAATAGCAGCACCGTCTACAAGCCAACCTATAGCGCCCATATCTGCCCAAGTAATAGTTGGATAATTGAAAATACTTGAATATTTTGCTTTTCCTGAGTGCAGTTGATCATATAATTCATCTCTAGAAACGCCTAAAGTTTCACAAGCACTATAGAGGTACAAACCATGACCGGCTTCATCTTGAATTTTTGCCAGAAGAGCCACTTTTCTTCTCAAGGAAGGAGCTCTTGTGATCCAATTTCCTTCAGGAAGCATTCCAATAATTTCTGAATGTGCATGCTGTGAAATTTGTCGGATATGTGTCTTTCTATATTTCTCAGGCATCCAGTCTTTAGCTTCAATTTTTTCATCATGTGCAATACGTTCTTCAAATTGAGCTTCTAATGTTTTAATTTGTTCTTCACTCATTTTTCTAGGTATTAGTGAATAGTTTAAAGGGTATTAGTTTTTAAACATCAAAATCTACCACTACTTTTTCAGTAGTTGGAACTGCTTGACAGCTTAATACTAAGTTTTGTTTTACTTCGCTTTCTATTAAAGCGTAATTGATTTTCATTTCAACAGAACCTTCTACAACTTTACATTTACAAGTACTACACACACCTCCTTTGCAGGCAAAAGGCAAGTCGGCTCCAGCAGCTAAGGCTCCGTCTAAAATATTATCAAAATCATCATCCATTACAAAATGGAATTCTTTTCCTCCATCTATAATAGTTACTTCGGTTCCATCTACTTTTTGTTCTAGAACTTCAGCAATATGTTGGCTGTCTTTGTCCGAATCTCCAGAAAAGAACAACTCATAGTGAACTTTTTCTTTATCTAATCCTGCTTCAACTAAATGATCTCTAATCAAGAAAATCATTTCTTGTGGACCACAAATAAAGCAATCACTGGTGTCTTCAATATCGATAAATGTTTTTGTTAAAACGTTTAATTTTTGTGTATCAAATCGACCATTTAAAAAAGGAATATCTCTTTGTTCTTTGGTTAGAAAGTAAAACACTTGAAATCTTCCAAAGAACTGATTTTTAAGACGTTCGATTTCTTCTTTAAAGATAATTGATTTTACTGTTCTATTTAAGTAGAATAATTTAAATGTGCTTTTTGGCTCAGAAAGTAAATGTGTTTTTATAATAGAAAGCATGGGTGTGATTCCACTTCCTGCTGCAAAAGCAATATAGTTTTTTGAGGCACTCTTTTCTACTTCAACAAAGAAACTTCCTGAAGGTTCCATAATTTCTATTTCATCTCCAACTTTTAACGTATCATTGGCATAGCTTGAAAAAACACCTCCAGGTATTTTTTTCACTGCCACTTTCCATTTTTTCTCTAAAGGACTAGTGCAAAGAGAATACGAGCGACGGATATCTTCTCCGTTGATTATTTTCCTAAGAGTCAAATACTGACCTTGAATAAACTCAAAAGTTTTTTGTAAATGTTCTGGAATATCAAAAGTAATGGAAACGGTGTCTTTAGTCTCTTTTACTATTTCAGCTATTTTTACTTGGTGAAACTCGGCCATTAATGAATAGAATTGTTTTGTTTTTACTCCAAACTAACACTTGTTAGTTTTAATGTCAAAATTACAAAATTTATTTTAATGGTTTTGTATTCCGCTGATAAGAACTTGATTAAGATTTTTAGTTAATTCTTCTGCTGTAAGACCTTCTTTTTTGGGAATCCATAGATATAATGACCTTAAGGTAGAAAGTATAGAAAAGACTGTTATTTCTGCATTGGTGTTTATGATTTCACCTGTTTTAATGCCTTCTTTAATAATATTTCTAAAATTGTTTTCATAGCTGTTTCGAAGTTTTAAATAATATTCTAATTCTTCTTCTAAATGCATCCAATCATTATTTAAAGCCCCCATGCTATAAGGATTTTTATAGGCAATATCTACGTGAAGTGCCACAATCTTTTGAAGTTTTTCTATGCTAGTTTCTTTTGAGGAGCAAACAATTTGCATTTTATCTGTAAACTCTTCTGCAATAGATATTATGATAATTTTTAAAAGATCTTGTTTTGATTTGATATGATTGTATAGGCTAGCAGCTTTGATATCTAATGCTTTAGCAATATCCCTCATAGTAATTGCGCTATATCCTTTTTCTTTAAATAGTTTTGCTGCAACTCTTACTATTTCATCTTTCCTTTTTTCGTTTTTTGGAATTGCCTTTTTCATAAGGTTCTATTTTTACAAAGCTCTTTAAAATTGTTATATAAGAATCTAACATTATAATTCTTTTGTAAAGTAAGAAATAAAGTACCATTAAAAAAAGCCACTTTTAAAAAGTGACTTTTTGCATCAATAATAAGATTAAAATTCCCCCAAACTTTAACTATTACTTTCTAATTTACTTTATGATGATACAAAGGAATAGGTAAGAGAATCGATTTACAACTTTTGTTCGTTGAATGGGAGAATTAGAGTTTAAAAATGAATTTTTTTAAAATTGAATGAAATAAGTTGCGTGAAATCCGAAAAATAAGTTACCGTCTCTAAAATTAAAGTTTCTTAAAGATCTAGTAATAAATGCATCTTCTACAAAATGTGGAGTATGAGTAAGTTTAAATTGAAGCATTAAGTCACTTAACTCCCAATTTACACCTAAGGCAAAAGGATTGTATGCATTTATAGATTGAATAGGATTTGCAACATAATAGTATTCACCAGCAATAGAAACATGTTTCCCAACTTTGTATCTGGCGCCAAAACCCATGGCAAAATGACTTTGATCGTCTCCTGGCCAAAAAACAGTATTTCTTTTGATATATGTTGGAGACAACTGAAATGAAAAATTTCGGGTAAACTTTCTTGCAATTAATAGTTGCGTTGTAAAAGCAAGTTTATCACTAAAGTTATTATTTGGAACCGCTATATATGCAGATCCGCTACTACTATTATAGGTGGCGGTTTGTAATAATGTGATGCTAATTTTATTACCTCCATTTTCTTGTTGTTGGAGTAAACGATATTTGAAAAACGTATCGTAAATATTCCCTACTGAAGAGAAACCAACACCAAATGTTAATCGATTAGACAAACCATATTCTAAACCAAATCTTGCTGACATTCTATCTGCAACAAATGAATTACTCTGTGTTGCAGGTGTGTTCCAATATCTAGTCATCGCAGAGATCTCAAGTACATTTTTCTTCCTTGTTTCTACAGAATGTCCTAAGAGGATTCGGGTAGCCTTAAACGTAGCAATTGTGTAAAAAGGTTTTGTAGAAGTCTCTTTATCGAGAATATCTAAGAGTGAATCTTGTGCTTGAGAGTTTTCAACGAAACCAATACAAATAAAAAATGCGATGATGTTGATTTTAGTTCTCATAAGGTTCGAATTGGAAGTTAAATGAAACTTGAATCTTTTTGGCAATATTTGCAGATAATACTTTGGGGACCTTTATGTTGTGGTCTTTAATGCTTACCTCAAGATTACCATCAATTTTATAGAAATTGTTTTCTTTAACAATATTTACTTTCACTTCAATGGGTTTTTTTACATCTTTTAAAGTAAAATCTCCTTTTACAATTCTTGTTTGTTGTTTTTCGTTAGGTGAGAAGTCGATGATTTTCCCTTGAAGAATTGCATGAGGATATAAATCAGATTCTATATAACTTTCGTTAAAATGCTCATACATTAAAGATTTTTTGAATTCAAAAGCACGCATTAAAACTCGCACAACAATGTTGCCATTACTAGAGTCTAAAACACCTTGAGCAGTAGTGTTTGTTGCTTGAATATTTTCAACGGGAGTGTAAGAGAAAAAAGTGATTTTTCCTTGCCGTTCAATAAATTTCTCTTCTTTTTTAGTAATGGAGCTAAAACAGATGACTAAAAAAAATAGAAGTAATTTTTTATTCATAGATTGTTTTGGTCAATAATGATGCAATTTAATAATATTGCGTCTAATAAGACACCTTTAAAGACTCCTTTTAAAACAATAGTTTCACCGGGAGATAGATTTACAATATTTGAATTTTGATCGTTTTGCATTTTACACAGAACATAACGATCTTTTTGATGACTAGTTAATAATAATGTGTATACACCTTCAGTTAGCGTCATTTTTTTCAAAACACCTTTTACTTCAATTGCTTTGTCTACAAAGTTTTTAATATTAGAATGATTAACACTATCAAAAAGAGACACAAATTCTGTTGAAGTTAACTTAGCATGTGTGTCAATAAATCTAGTATTTGGAGTTGTTTTATTTGCGTAAATAAGTACCATCATCATTGCTGTAATAATGATGATGGTAGAAATAAATCCAGATTTTTTAAGAAGCTTCTTCAACTCAAATAAAGAATTTTCATTTGTATACAATTGTAAAAGTAGAATACTTACTACTTATAAGCTTCATTTTTAATAGAAAAACAAGTTGAAAAGGAAAATTTAAAGTTAAAAAGGAGCTGAAAAGGTTTAGAGTTATGCGTTTTGACAATCAAAATTGTATTTTCGTGTGTAAGAATCATTTACAAACACCAACCACGTGAAAAATTACAGATATTATATTTACACTGTAGTTACGCTTTTTATTTTTTCTGTTTTAGCTACTTTTCTAGGATTTCCATACATCTCTAAAATTCAGGGTGTTCAGCTTTTAGAGAATGAGATTGTTGCTGCTCAGCAACAAGCAAAACAGATTTCCATGATGGCTGGAGGTGCTTATGAAAATCAACTAGATAAAAGTAAAATAGCAGAAAGTATTCATAAATCTATTGAAGGTACTGAAGACCACAACATTTTCTTATCTGTTATTGATTGGTCTAACAATATTATTAGCCATCCAGATATTACACTTGTTGGTAGTAAAAACATTGATGAAGGAAGTGCAAGAAATATGGAAACTGCACCTGTAGCTGATGATTTGTATGAATTGATTTTGACTTTTAAAAAATCTGAATCTGAACAAACAGAAATATTGTACACAACCGCTATAAAAAATACAGGTTGGATTGTGGTGGCCTATGTAAATATTTCAAAGGTGGTTGATCAACTAAATCAACAAAAAAATCAAATGTATTTGATTTTTTGTCTTATGATGCTAGTATTAACCATAGTTGTTTTGGGGATTGTAAGAATTATTACGGGATATTATGAAAATCAGTTAAGCCTCAAAAACCTAAAGTTAGAAGATGGTGTTTTAAACTTAACAAAACTGAATGACTCTCTAGAAAACTATCAAAAGAAGTTAAACGAAATAACATCTTTTAAGAACGCTGAGGCTCCTACAATTGAAACTGTAAAAGAAAAGGAAAAACAAAGAATTCTTACTTATGTAAGAAATGAACTCATGCCTGTGTCTACTGAAGATATTGGTTATATATATGTAGAAAATACAATTACGTATGTTGTTCAGAAAGACGGGAAGAGGTCTACAACTAGTGAAAGCTTAGATCAAATTTATTCTTATTTAGATGAGAAATCTTTCTTTAGGGCTAATAGACAAATTATTGTTGCTATCTCTGCAATTAATAAGATTATAAAATTTGGTAACAGCAAACTTAAAATACAAGTAGATCCGCCTTCGGAGATTGATATTATTATCGGAAAGAATAAAGCCGCAGCTTTTAAGCAATGGTTAGATTTATAAATAAAAAAAACCGCTTTTTAAAAGCGGTTTTTCCATCTTTAAACAAACCCTCGAGAAGTTACTCTCGAATTAACTTTACTGTTTTTGTTCCTAATTCTGTATTGATTTTAGCTAAGTAAATTCCACTTGCTAAAGATTCTACAGAAATGCTAGCTGTATCACTATTATAGTTTTGTGAAACAACTCTTTTTCCTAAAACATTGAATACTTCAATGGTTCTAATAGTGTTGTTAGGAACTGTTATTTTCCATTCTGTTGAAGAAGGATTTGGATATATTTTAGATTCAAATAAACTTTCGTCTTTTGTGCTTAATGTTGTGTTTTTGTGGAAATAAATATTATCTAAATAAATATCCACAGATGTTGAATTATCTGCTCTTGCTGCAGAAATAACAATTTGAGCAATTGCATTTCTAGAAAGATCCGCAGGAGCACTAGCTGCAACAAAATCAGCTAAAGCAACATCAAGAGATTGCCAAGATCCAGCTACAGCTGTTGGAATAGTTTGTATTGCACTTGTTTCACCAGCTCCATTACTGTGATTAGATAATTTAATACTTAAAGTTTGTCCCGGAAGTAAAGTGCCTGAGATATAGTAATCTAAGTGGAAGTGAGTAAAACTGGTAGCATCAAAAGGAGAAGATGCCGCAAAATCAATTCCTGCAAAGACTTGACCTGATTCAATGTCCATTAACTTAGTAGCATTAGAAGCTACAGTAACATCATTTATTCTTGCTGAAGAAGGTCCCCAGTCTGGTCCCCAGTTATCTACAGTAACATCTGAATATGCATCACTAAATATTGAAACAACATCAGCTGCAGTTCTTGCAGGAGGTGTTGGTGCTGCAACAGTTGGCGCGGCAGATATTGTAAAGTTAATCGTATAGTCTTGCATGGTAGTTCCATCAGGAGCTGTTACAGTTACAGTTGTTGTTCCAGGAACACTAGCAGCAGGTGAAACGGACACATTAGAAGAGCCTGATCCAGCTTGAGTCGCTGTTCCTGTTACTGTAGGAACTGCTGTAGTTCCGTTAGGCAACTCTACATTGTATGTATAATTAGTAGACACAAATCCAGCTACAGTGTTTCCGTCTACTTGTAAGTCACTTAACGTAGCGTCTGTTGTTGTGTTTGTAGGGTTTTTCCAGAAATAAATATTGTCTACATAGATGTCGAATGGTGTTGCATTTGCAGATCCATCAGAATTAAACTGTCCGTCAAATTTCAATTGAAAAACAGAGTCCCATATCATACCAGTAAAGTCTCCTTTTGCTAGATCTACACTATTCCAAGAACCTGGAGTGATTGGAACTTCTACAAGAAACTCACCAGTCCCAGTTCCATTATTAATTGGGCTAAATTTTACCATTCTACCAGTCACTGAAGCTGGCACAAATATGTCTATATGTATAAATTCCATAGCAGAAGCATCTTGTGTAGCTATTTCAGTTCCTTGATAGTTAAAGTTAGGATAAGCTATGATTAGATTACCTGTCCCTGGGTCATAAGAACTATTAACTTGTGTGTGTCCAGATTGCCCCCAGTTAGGATCAAAATTATTTACAGTAATATTTGTATATGCGTCACTAAAAATTGAGATAACATCACCAGCATTTCTAGTAGGTGGATCTGTAGCATTTGTAGTTGGAGCTTGCCCAAACGCAAATGCTGAAGTTAAGATTAAAAATAAAAGTGTAATTTTTTTCATATTGATATAATTTTAAAGTGTAATTTAAAAAGTTGATATTCAGGTAAATATAAAGTATTCGTTTTGAAGGTCATTCAAAAAGACCACAACAAAAAACATACAAGCTGTAAAGGTTGTGAATTTTGAATAATATTTCATAATTAACTGATTAATAGATTGTTAAACATATTTTAATCGAAAAAATCATAGTTTTTTAACATCAATGTTGTGGTAAAGTATAGTTATTTTTACCACAACAAAACTGGTTTTAGAATTTTAATTGTTCGTTTTTATCCCAAATTCCCCAAAAAGCTCCTACATCTCCTTCATCTCCTACTTTCCATGATTCATCAAAAGAAGAGAAGTAAAATATTTCAATATCTTCTTCTTTAGACCATCTTTGTGTATTGATAAAATATTTCATGGCATTTTCTTCAGAAGGAAAAGCTCCTTCCAAATTTGTTCCTTGACTTGGCCAACCCGTTTCAGAGATGATTACTCTTTTTCCATTTCCTGCACGCAACGCTCTGTTGTACATATCTTTCATGTATAACAATGAATAATCCTGATCACAACCTTCCCAAAAAGGGTAACAGTTGGCTAAGATTATATCACAGGCTTCAGTGATTGCAGGTCGCTCTGTAAATTCATAATATGCATCTACATAGCCAACAGGAATCTCGTCTGGAATTTCTTTTTTTGCTCTGTATATGAAATCTAATAGTTCTTCTTCGTTAAGATCACCACGATACATGACTTCATTTCCAACAGCAGCGATATCTACAAAGCCTTGTTTTGAAAGCTCAACTAATCCTTGAACTTCTTTTTCATTAACCTCTGGATCATCTCCCAACCATGCTCCGACAAGTGTTTTCATGCCCATTTCTTTGGCAATCTTTGGAATGAGTTCATTTCCTTCTGTACAGGAAAAAGAACGAATCCACTTTGTATAGGGTTTCATAATTTTTAGCCTCCTCCTCACTTGTTCTTCTGTTAATTGATCGCCTGGTTCTTGACCTTCTTGATATGGGCTAGAACACAAACCATGCATTCCAGATTTAAGAACTTCTCTAAATAACTGCTTTAGTTCATCTAAAGATTTATTTGAATAATCAATATTAGCTAGTGCTAAAAATTTTTCTTCTCTTATTGACATAATTAAATTAAGTTGATTGAAATAGTTTTATAATTCTCCTCTACGTTTTACTAGTATTTCTTTAATCTCTTTTGCTCTGGTTTCGCTTAAGTTATATTTCCACATGACCCAAACCGCTAAAGCAGCTGTAGCAGCAGGAACAACAATATCGGCAATTCTAAGGTTATTCATTGTTTCTACAGATTGCTCAGATACATTTGGATCAAACCCAACTATACTTAAAATAACCCCTCCTAAAACTAACGCTATTGATTGTCCTATTTTTACCATTAACCAATAAATAGCCCCAAAGGTTCCTTCTTTACGAGGCATTCCGTTTTCTAATTCATCTAAATCACAAACATCAGCAGTCATACTCATCATTAAGGTAAATAAGCCTCCCATTCCAAAAGCAAATAAAGGAATAGGTAAAAATATCAACCATGGGATTTCACTTCCAGGTTCTATACTGAACCAAGACATTCCAATATTATCAAGCACAGGGTTTAATGATTCAAAAATAGAGCCAACACCAGAATTTAAGCTTTGAGCTAAATTGGTGTCGTTGAATTTTTCATTCAGTTCTTTATCAAATCCCCACCATTTTAATATGTAACCTATAATTGACAATATTGTAGAAATTATAAAGGCTTTCTTTTTTCCCCATTTATTAGCCATTCTTGAAATAATTGGAATCACTATAAATGCAGTTATCATTGCATTTATTGTATTGAACCATGCAGGCCAAGTACCTGCTAATTCATAACTGCCGTTGTACATATAAAAAACAATGATGAAAACCCCAAAAGCAGCTACTAATTGAAACCCATTAAAGACTAAAAACGTAGCTCCACATAGTTTCATAAAAGGCTTGTTTTTTGAAACTTGAACAATGCCTTTCCAGAGCTCTTTCAGATTAGAACCTAAAGTCTTTAGATTTATTTTTTGTCTATTTTCCATATTTGCAGAATCTATTCCTCTACAGAAAATAGCTGGTAAAATTCCAAAAACTATACACATTGCACCTACAATAAGTGCCATAGTACGAACACCTTCCGTTTGTGTATTAAATGTATCTGTATCTGGAATAATTACGTACAGCCAAGGTACAATCATCCAAGCAATTTGCCCCATAGTGTTTGAAAAAGCCATTAACCTTGTTCGTTCATTATAATCTGAGGTCATTTCATATCCCAATCCAACTAAAGGGGTAGCAAACATAGTATTACCAATTAGAAAAAGTAACTGTATTACCATAACATGCCAAATGATGTAAGATTGTGAAGCATTATCATCAAGTTGCCACATTAAAAAGAAAAGAATACCACTTATAATTGCTCCAACAAATATGTAAGGCCTCCTACGCCCCCATTTTGATTTGGTGTTGTCAGAAATGAATCCCATAATAGGATCGGTAATAGAATCAAATATTCGAGGTAATCCTCCCAAAAGACCTGCCCATAAAGGGTCTATACCCCAAGCTGTTAGAAGGAAAAACTGGATAAAAACACCAAGAGTACCAGGCAAGATATTTAATATAAAGTGCCCAGCACCAAATGCTGCTTTTTGCCCAATAGGAACTCTATCTTTAGCTGCGGTTTTAATTTTTGACATAACTATAGGTTTTTATTAGTTGATCATGATTGTTTGAATAGCCTGAGCACTGATAGATATTTTCTTGCTTTTGTCTCCTAGAGAGAGATCAAAGCTCTTTGCTATTTCTCCTTGATTGAATACTACAACAGCAATACTGCCATCAGGGTTTTTTGCTGCAGTTACCATCAGATCGTCATCAGAGTTATCTACATGAATGACTTCTGCTTGAGGTCTTATATATTTACTAAAATGTACCATCGTGTAATAGATGGGAGTATAGTATACTTCGTCTTTTTCTGGGTCTACAATAACTGGAGCAACACACCAGTTTTTAAACCAGTTTGGCCCACCTTGGGTATCTAAAACCATGTTCCAATCTACCCAACCATCTACCCAGTTATTTAAGCAACCAATAATATCTCTTGCATAACGATTTACAGGAGAATATTTAGGATGTAAGTGCTTGTCTTCTGGTCTGGCCCAGTCCCAACCCCAATCGGTTGCTTCTTTTCTCCAATACCAGTCGTCGTCTTTCCATTTTGGAACCTCTGAGTCTACACAACCTTCAGTTTCAATTAGGTATTTATTTGGTGCTTTTTTGTGTGCGTATTGTAAGGCTTCTGGAAAGAAATCATAAGTACTTTCATACCAATGAATAGCTGTACCATCAAAGTATTTAGATGAGTTTTCATCTCGGTACATTTCATCTACCCATTCTTTTAAACCAGCTCTGTTTTGATCATATCCTAAGATAATTTTATCGCCATATCCATCAGATTCTAATTTTGGTCCTAAGTGAAACTCAACAAAATCAGTCATTTCTTTTGGTGAGAAATGCATGCTTTCCCAGTTGTTTCCGTTTCCGTGAGGTTCGTTTTCAACAGTAAATCCCCAAATATCAATACCTTCTTTTTTATAGGCATCTAAATATTTAGAGAAGAAAAGCGCCCATGTATCATAATACTCAGGTAATAATTTACCACCAACCCAACTATTATTATCTTTCATCCAAGGAGCTGCAGACCAAGGTGAAGCAAAAATTTTAAAGCCATCTTCTGAAGCTGCCATAGCATCTTTAATCATTGGGATTAAGTCGTCCAAGTCTTCTTTGATGGTGAAGTGTTTTAATTCTTTATCTCCTTCAACAGGTGTATACGAATAGTTGGTTAGAGAAAAGTCACATGAATTCATGTGTGTTCTCGTTAATGAATAGTTAGCTCCATCTTTACTGAAGTATGCTTGAATGATGTTATCACGATTTTCTTTGCTTAACTTGTTTAATAGATAAGCTGAAGATTCTGTAAAAGCACCACCAAAACCTGAAATGGTTTGATATTTTTTTTCAGGGTTTAACACAATGCTTGCAGCATTTTCTGAAGGTGTAAATTCTGAAATGGGCGTTAGACTATGTCCACTTCTAGAAGTTTCAACAACAGTTACATCTAATGATGATTGATTTTTAGTACAAGCTGCAATTGTAATGAGTATCAGCATAAATAAACTAAATTTTCTAACGAGTTTCATAATTTGAATTTTAATGTGTTAAGGATACTTCCTTTTTCTCAGGAGGTGTTAATACACCAATCATTAAAGAATCTTTGTTTCCATTAAACGTTTTGGTGATTGGGTTCCCGTTTCTTTTAAGTCCTTTAAAAGTTCCTTTGTCAACTTCTTTCCAGAGAGCAAATTTTGCTTTTCCATCTACTGTGATTAAACCGAAATGATTCTCAGAACCTTCAGAGTTGTGAGCATCTTTCCAAGGCTCATCAAAAGCTTCAAAATAGAAGCATGAAATACCAGCTTCATTAGTCCATTCTCTTAAATGATTATAGTAAGCTGCTTCTTTGTATTCGTCTGTTGCTCTTGATCCTGTTGGACCATATAGTCCATTTGAAACAGTAGCCCAACCTGTTTCTCCAATATGAACAGGTTTGTTAACCCCTAAGCTTTTCATATAGTCTGAGACAGCGTTGTATTGATTCATGGCAAATTTCTTTGCACGTAACATGGCTGTATCTATTTTTTCTTGATTGGTAAGATCTTTGTCTTCTTCAGGAGATTGCCAGAACTCTGGATTATAATGTGAGTTGTGGTATGCATAGGTATGCATAGAAATGTAATCAACGGCTTTAATTAAATCTTCAAGATCTTTTACATGATAGCTTTTGTCACCACCGCCCCAAGAAGAGAAATCGTCTGAACTTGTTATCCAAAGGTCTTTCGGAAGCTTTCCTTCTTTTTTTAAGTTTTGTAAATGATTCACCCATTTTAAAATAACTCTTGGTTGAACATAGTAACTAGCGGCCCATTTAACCATTGCTTCGTTTCCAACGGCAATTATTTTTACGATATCAGGGTATTCATTTGCCAAGGCTACAGCTCTTGCAATCTCTCCTTCGTTTTGCTCGCTTTCTGCTTCATGATCAGGAGCTTGATTGGTCCATGCATTTTTACAATCTATCCAAGCACCTAACATTACATACATCTCAAAAGTTGAATCTTCAGCTTTTAATTCAGTAATGGCTTTTAGCAAATTTGAAGCTTGAGCTAATTGAACATTGTATGTACGTAACACTTTAATGTTTAGTGCTTGAAGAATTTTCATGTCTTCTTTTAACTCCGCTATTGTTGGTTGAAAATCTCTAGAAGTTTTTCTATACCCACCATAAGAAATGGCTTGATATTCTGGATTTCCTAATATATCTTTCGCTGTCACTTGACTTCTTTCTTTAGTTTTAGTACTATCACAAGACCACATGAATATTGAACTGATAAATGCTAATAAATAAACTTTCTGTTTCATGGGTTTGTACGTTTTTATTTTAATTGACTTTTTTCTATATAAGCAATGATTTGATTTACTTTTCCTGTTCTTTGGAATATTAAATCACTGGTTTCATTATCAATTTCTAAAGAGTTATATTTTTTAACACTTCCATCAGTGAAATGAATTTCTAATCCATTTCTTTCAGCTATTTGATAAATAATAGGAACCTGACAGTAAGTAAACCCTAAAGAATTGTTTTTTAATTGAATTGATTTGTCTTTTCCAGCTAAGCCTATGTAGTTAAATGTCTTTTCGTTTTTGATGAATTCATTCTTTCTTAATAAGCAAGGATAAAAACATAGTTTTCCTTTTTTCACAAAAATTCCTAATTCACCAAAACGAGATAAGATGTCCTCTTTTACCTGACCAGTCATACCGGGCTGTTGAGCTCCTTTTCCTGCAGGAGTATGAGAATAAGGATCTGTTGGGAAAGCTCCGTATAATGAAGGAGATTTATGAACTCCTATTCCTTCATTAATTTCATAAAAATGTTCTAAAAGATGACCTACAGTGATCTCGTTTTCTCCATTGTTAACAGCTTGAACCGAACATTCTTGTACTGCTAATAATAGTTTAGAAACCATATGCCAATAAATAGACCCTAATCCTTCATAGCCATAGAAAGTACCTGATCTTCCAGTAAACTCTTTATGATTAAAGACTTCCTCAAAAATGTCTAAAACTTTTTTCTTATCAGAGGTAATTAAGTCGCTATATTTTTCATGAAGGCTGTTTAATTCTTGAGAAAGGTCTTCGGCATTTCTAAAGCTTCCATTAAAGTGGAACTCTCCATTGATATCCTTTTGAACAATTCTGGTATTTCCATCATCCAATAACTTTGATAATAAGGTGGATGATAAAACAGCATCCTCAGAAATAGTATTTCGATCTAAGAACCCTTTTAATTCTTTGTATGGATATAGTAAATAGCTGTATTGATCAGGCCTGAATAATTTGCTGGCTTTCATTGCATTTAATACGTCAAGCACTTGTTGAGATGACAAGTAACCTGAACTTAATGCAGCTACCTGACCTTCTAACATTTCATATAAGTAAGAAATGGAAATAGAATTATCGTCATTAACTGTCATTAAATTGTATGCGTGGTATAAATTATCTTCACGCTTGTTAGCATCAATAGAGTGTTCTAAGAAAGCTTTACTTAAGTCTACATATTTCTTTAAGTCTTCTGTAGAAAGTGTGTCTTTTCTTCCTGTAAATGCGTGGTTGTATACTTGTTCTCTAAAATGGCTTCCTGCTTGTCCAAGAGAATCTAAGATTCGTTTTTTATTAACGTCATTAATAGCTCCTTCTAATAAACTTTTATTGCTTTCGAAAGTGTTTAAAACTTTATGGAAGAATTCTAATACTTCATTTGAAACCTCAACATCTGAAGTGTTGTTTTCAGCTAATACTTCTTGAAAGAAATTAAAGAATCTACGCAAGTAATAAAGAGTTACCATAGAAACACCATTTCCTACTAAGGCGTTGTTGGCATCGTTCCATTCTGGACGCTGTGTATTCATCCAGATTCCTCCTTCAGGAATAAAGTTGGATAGTTTTGCTAATGAAGTTGCTAAGATCTTCTCAATGAAATTTACTTTTACGATAAACCTGTTTTCATCTCTTAATAATGCTCCGTCTGCACCTAATTCTTCGCGTTCTCTTCTAATTTTTGCATCTAAATCTTCATCAAAGACAATAGTGTCTTTAGGATTTTCTAATAAATCTTGGTAGGGTTTAATTCTATAAGGAACGTTTGCATAAACAAACAAATCTTTAGTAAAGAAACTTTCTAATTTTCCTGGCTTATGATCGTGAATAAACTCTAAGAATTTTAATAGATAGATGATTTGGTGATCTCCCCAATATCCAATATATGACCAAGGGTCATCTGGCTCAATAGTTTCCCAATCAAAACCACCTTTAGTAACACGATAAGGATTATATCCATCAAAAGTTGTCGCGTTTAAGAACTTATGAATCATGCTCTCGATATACTCAGGATAAGAGTGAGCTAAAGCTTCCCAATTTTGGAAAATATCTCTCCAGTTTCCTTCATAGTCTAAAATTTTAGAGCCGTCGATTTCACTTCTAGTATTGATTGAAAATTTATTCCAAGGCCTACTAGGATCTCCGTGCCTACGACTAAACTTTAAAGGCATATACTCTAAACACAAGCGTCTGAAGTTTCTATCTTCACTTTGAGACGCAATCTCCTTTAACTTTTCTAAAGTAAAAACATCAGGAAGATTTCTTAAAATACTTTCAGATTTACGAGCTACTTTTTTGTTCGCATTA
The DNA here is from genome assembly GCF_040151415.1 of Pseudotenacibaculum sp. MALMAid0570. Taxonomy (NCBI): domain Bacteria; kingdom Pseudomonadati; phylum Bacteroidota; class Flavobacteriia; order Flavobacteriales; family Flavobacteriaceae; genus Pseudotenacibaculum; species Pseudotenacibaculum sp. MALMAid0570. The sequence continues at coordinate 190,712 of NZ_JBDKWF010000048.1, read as the reverse complement.
GATAAGTATTTTTCAAAATCCCATTTTTCAATATTATAGTTATCGTCAAAGATTCCACCTCTCATGATGTTGAAAAGCGTGTTAGAATAATGACGTGTATCTCTTTGATTGTCTGCAGAGCATTGCAGCCCATCTGAGGCAGCATTTAATTTTATTAATCTTTGTGTACCTAAAGAGATATCTTGATTAACTTTTTCTTCAACAGCATTGTCTTCTCTGATGTGTTTTGATAAAGCAGCAATGTCTGAATGGTTGTAATTTACATTGGCAAGAATCATCCATTCTTTCGAATCATTAGAGGAAAGTGTAATTTCAGAGCTTACAAAGTATGCGCCTTTTTCTGCTTTTACATCTACTTCTTGCTGAACAGATTGTCCTTTTCTAAAATTTCTAACTTGTAATGAAGAAAGTAGGTGAGTTGGATTGTCTAAACCTAATGACCAAGCAACATTTGCGGTTAAAGCTTCACTAGCTTCAGCCTTGTCTACAAGAATAGCGCTTAATGCATAAATTCCTAAACCAGATGATACCTCTAGTTCATTACGTTTATATGCATCAACCAAATTACTTGAACGATTTTGTAAATCACTTCCCACATTAGCAGGAACGATATTTTGGATTCCGTCTAACAACTCAACAGTTACCGGGTTATCGGAAGTATTGATGAGTTTTGATTTTTTAATAAAACCATATTTATTACTAGAATTCCATTGATATCTGAAAACTAACTCTAGATCATGATTGATTTCCTCAAAGATGATTTTATTACCATACTTATTCTTGTATAGATTTTGAGTTGTAGAATAGCTGCCTAAAGATCTAATTGCTAAAGGCTCCCACATATGTTCTTGGTTATTCTTATGAACTTTAAAAATAGATTTGCTTCCAGTAATATCTGCAGATTCAGTTATTTTATCATCTGTGTAATATGGAAATAGAGCATATTCAGAATTTTTTCTTCCAGCTGTTAAACCGCCATTGCTTGAAACAAACATCCAGTGATTAGAGTCGCTCACAATGCTCATAAAGAAAGGACGCATTTGATCGCTATTTGAAATCTTATAAAACAACTCATTGTCAATTTTTAATGACTTCAAAGAGATTTCTTTATCCATATTTTCTATATCTTTCATTAATATCGTATCGCTTATCATTTTACTATACCTTAGTTAGTAATCGTGTTCTTAAAACTTAGTTATTGTTTTCTAGGAAGTGATCAAATCGATTTAGAATCGACTTGATCTATTGTTCCCTAGTTATTGATTTTATTAGTTTTTGTTTTATTCGTATGAGTAGACTCTTACATAGTCTACGTACATGGTTTGCGGAAATACTGTATTTGCCGAAGGGTTTCCGGAGAAAGCTCCACCTACAGCTACATTTAATATGATGTAGAAAGGCTTGTCGTTATATACCCATTCACCAGTAACATCTTCTGGAGTAATCTGATTGTATAGTACGTCATCTACATAATAGTTAATGTAATTAGGACCCCATTCTATTCCAAAGACATGGAAATCAGTATCAAATCTTCCGTTTGGTAATTCGTAGCTTTTTGTTATTGCATTTCCAGCAGAATACCCTGGTCCGTGTACAGAACCATGAGTAATAGTTGGCTCTGAACCACGATTTTCCATGATATCTATCTCGCCATTCTGAGGCCAAACAACAGTGCCATTATTATCATCTCCTAGCAACCAAAATGCAGGCCATAAACCTTGCCCCCAAGGCAATTTAATTCTGGCTTCAAAACGACCATAAGACTGTTGAAATAATCCTTTTGTTAAAATTCTAGCGGATGTATAATTAGAACCTTGAAATTGTTCTCTAACAGCTGTAATTTTTAGCATTCCGTTTTCAACAACAACATTTTCAGGTCTATCTGTATAATATTGCAGCTCATTGTTTCCCCAACCAGGAATTCCTTGTGCAGTTCCATCTCCAATTTCGTAGGTCCAGTTTGCTGAATCTGGAGCTCCATCTGTATCAAAGTTGTCTTGCCATGTTAAATTGGTAAAGTTTGTCACAGTCTGAGTTTCATTTGTTTCACAGCTAAAAAGAACTAGAATCATTAGCGCGAAACTATACTTAGAAACTGTTTTTATTTTATTTATGTTTTTCATAATCTTAATTCTTAAAATTTGCATTCCTATTAGTTGTGGAAATACATATTATCTATAAATACATCGGTAACTTCAAAAGGTTGACCAACTAAAATGTATTGAGCAATATTTGCTGTTGAGGTTAATCCTGTAAAGTCACTTAAAGGAATATCTAAACTCACCCATTCTCCTTGAGCAGGAGCAGTAATAACAATTTCATGTTCAGAGTCATCACCACCTCCAAAGGCACCGTCTGGACCAAAGTCAACTAATTTTATGTTGAATGATGTAAAATCTGGAGACCAGACGTCTAAATGGAAATGTGTCATTGATGAAGCATCTACTGTAGCTGAAGTTGTCTCAATACCCACAAATCCAAGGTTTTCGTATTTCTTCACATCATCACCAGCAACAACATCATCTGTTAAAACAGTTGCAGCAGCTGACCAAGGAGTTCTAAATGTATCTACAGTTACGTTAGTATAAGCATTGCTAAATAATGAAACAACATTAGCAGCAGGATGCGTAGGAGTAGGAGCTGCTACTGTTGGAGTTGTAGGAACTTCATAGAAATAAATATTATCTAGATAAAAATTGGTAAGATTGGTTCCTAAGTTTTCATAGATAATCAACCCTAAATTGTTTTTATTTGCTAAAGCTAATGGGATGTCTACACTCACCCAAGTATCACCTTGTAGTGTTGATGTAGTTAAAGTAGTTTCTAAATTAGTATCATCACCACCACCATCAGCACCATCAGCACCAAAATCTCTAATTGTAATTTTTAATTGTGCTCCAGGATCAATTGTACCTGGAACAAAAACATCAAAGTGAGCATGTGTCATAGAAGATCCGTTTACTGTTGGATTGCTAAAACTAGTTCCCACAAAATTGAAGTTTGTATAGTTTAATACATCATCTCCGTTTACAGAGAAGTCTTCAGATCCAGTAGTTTGAAAAGGTGCCCAATAACCATTGTAATAATCAACAGGAACATTAGTGTAGGCATTACTAAAGATTGAAATTACATTAGCTGCATCTCTCGTAGGAGTTGGAGCAGGAGTAAAGTTTCCTAAAGATTGTAGTGTTAATGAACCAGCAGCATCAATTCCATTTAAAGAAGCTGTTATTGTAGTTGTTCCTCCACCAACAATAGAAATTTGACCAAGCTCATCTACTGTTGCAACAGAAGTATCAGAAGAAGTAAAAGTAAAATAGCTTGGAGCTGCATTTACTGTTATATCTTGACCATTTCCTAAATTGAAGGTTTGAGCAAGTCCATCTACACTTAATGATCCACCAATAAAACTTTGAGCATTAACATCATTTCCGTTATAGATAGCTGGTCTTGGTTGCGCAACGTTTCCTAATTTTTCGAATTTGATTTCATCAAACCATAATACATATCCGAAACCTCCTGTAGCTTGTGTTCCTGCAGCATACCAGAATACACCTCTTTCTTCTATTAGTTTTGAAGCATCTGGTATTGGAATAACATATTTTGTCCAGTTGGTTCCAACACTTAAATTACTAGCTGAAACTTGATATTTGTTTTCGAAAAAATCCTGACCAAATCCAACAGCATCTAGAGTTACTCCTTGAGAAGCTTTTGCATAAAAAGTAATTGCATCATAACCTGATAAATCTCTACCAGCACCATCAATTCTTAAAATTGCACCTGCATAATTTCCTGTTGGGTCATTTGCGTTTGGCACATCCACACGATAGGAAGCAGAGCTTTCAAATCCTTCGTTATTATCAACTGAGAAAGCATCTAGTTTAGAGTCTGCAAAAGGAAGATAAAAATTGCTTCCTAAACCTACTGGAGCATCTGTAAACACTTCTGCAGTAGTTGCAAACGTTGCTAATACAACGTCATCTGAAAGATCTCGTTCACAGCTTACTAATGTCATCACCACCAACGCCAAAGGAAGGTAGATCTTTGCTTGAATATATTTTACTGTTTTCATTTCTTATTTTTTATTTTCCAATGTTAATGTGTATGTAAGTCCTAATCTCCCATTCAGAACCATTTGGGAATCCAACAGGACTTAACGGTGGTACCCCAAATTGTGGTGCTGCTAATGGAGAATAACGTGGTGAGAATTCATTTAATGATCTCCATGTTCCACGAATTCCAACAGTTGTACTTGGTAAAACAAACCAATCTGGTTTTCCTAATGTTGTTGAGAAGTCTAGCATCAACTGTAACGGGAATGTTAAGTTGAAGTCTCTATGATAATCAAAAGGACCCCAATCGTTCACTTTTACCTGAGCGATGGTTTTGGTCTTTTTATAAATCATTCTAATGTCACCTCCAAACCTAGTAATGGTTCTATCAGAATCTCCATTAGCTTGACCGTTTCCATAGTAAAAGTTTCCAATTACTCCAAAGTCAGGATTGATTTTAGAAACCATTCTAGAATGAACTTCCCATAAGTCTTGAGCAGGAGCAGAGTTTGGAAAAGCGAAGAAAGAACGATTTGCTAAGAATCCAATATGCGCATCCATAGTGGTTGGCAAGTGTCGGTATACAAAACCAAGATTCATTGCAAATTTTGCATCTTCAGCTCTATCATTATCCCATTCGTACATCCATGATCCAGGAGTTGGGTCATAAGTGAATAAAATTTCTCCAGCTGTGGTTTCTCTATTCCATCTTACTGCAAAAGGATCGTCAATAACATTACGTAACCTTCCAGGAGCCGCAACACCATTTGGCATTGGAGCTACTAAAGGTTTTTGCCATAAGAAGTTAGGTGCAATTTGAAGATTTCCTTTCGTGTAGGTAAATCCGGTTAAGAAGTTAGATAAGTTTCCACTTCCAATATCTTTTAGTTTCCATCCTGTGAATGTTTGTGTTTGATCTGCACCACCATTGGCAACAAGTCCTGCAACACCTCCTTGAGCATACCAGTTGAAAATACCTTTTTGATAGGTAAGCTTTGCTTTCCATCCCCAGTTATCTGTAGATTTAACTCTATCTACAACTACATTTCCATTTGCGTCAATATCTTGATAGCTTGTTCCATTTAATGGACTTCCAGCCCAAAGACCTCCTAATGTAAATTCAACATTTCCAAACTTTCTTTCGAATACTAGAGAAGCTCTCTCTGTTGGGAATGCAGGAATGATACCACTTCGTACTTGATTAGCATCAAGAACACGTTGTCCTGTGGTAGGATCTATTTGGATGTCTGTTTGAAAATCTCTGTGGTAGATTCCTGTAACATCCCAATGTCCTAGTTTTTTATGATATTTTAATAAGGCAGTTGGATTTGCTCCCCACCAAAGTTGAGGTCCAATAGCTGCTTTTAATCCTTCAAATTTTCCTTTACCGTCTACTTCAAATCCTAAGATTTCACCTCCGTAAATATCTAAGTTAGGACCATAGTTAGCTTCAGGATATAATCCAAAGAAGTCTCCTTCATATCCCCAGTGGTAATGCCCAGTTCTATAGAAACCTCTTAACACGAAATCTTCAGCATTCCACTCAAATTCGGCATTGTAAACATTAACACGATTTACATCATTTAAGACTACATTTCCATTATCAGTGTTTACTGTAACAGGTCTTGCTCTATTTTCATAAAAGATTTCATCGATTGGGTTTTGAGCAACTCTTCCAATTACATTGAAGTTTACATTTGCTCTCATATTTGGAGAAGGGTTTCCTTCAAATCCGATAAAGTATGATTGCATATGATCGAACCCTAATTGATTTGGAAATGAGTTTGCATCTGGTTCGGCAGTATCAGGAGTAGTAAGTAAGCTACCTCCAGTTTGGAAAGTTGTAAATCTAGCTTGTAAATTACTTACTCTTAATTTAGAACCGCTTCCACCACCGCCTAAAGCAGCTTTATCTCCACGAGCTCTTAGTACAGCATCCATTAAATTAATACCTTTAAAGTGTAGGTCTAAAGATTCTGTATTTGATCCTAAAGTATAAGGATTGAATTTATGAGCTTCTTTCAAGGCATAATATGCAGCTCTTGGATAAAGATCATATAAACCTCTTTCATTTGTTGGCCCTTTTGCGCAAACTCCAAACCATTCTTCGTTCATGTTGTTTTTTCCAGGAGCTAAATCAATCGGATATCCTCCGTTAGCCCAAGAAGCATTGTTATCATGTACGTCTAAGTTTTTAGTTTGACCAAATTTCCACCACCCATCACTAAATTGGAAAGTAAAACCTCCGATAGAGTTTTCTTCTTTTCCCATTCCAGCAGCATTTTCATAAATCTCTTTCCAGTTTCCTACCATGTAATAGGCTTGAGATTTTTGATCTTCAGCGTTGTTAATTGCATTGAAGGCGTCAGCTCCAAACTCTGTAAACATTACAGGTTTATTTAGCTTCTCTTTTACAACCTTAAATAAATCTGTAAAAGAAACCCCACGATAAGAATTTACTCCATAGATATCTACATCTTTACATTCTTCGGCAATAATGTCAATAAATAAAACGTCTCCATTACAAATTGCAACTGGATGAGATGAATCTGCTGCTTTCATAATTTTGGCAGCTTCATTCATTAATCGATACATTGGTCTTCCACGGTTTTCTCCTACTGCATTTCTTTGATCTTCTTCATCTGGAAAATCTTCAGTTTCTGCACCTGCCCAGAAAAGCCCATAATTATTTTCGTTTCCTAATAAGTACATTAATAAACCTGGAGTGTTTCTGTACTCGTTTACTAATTTCGTAACTTCTGATATTAATAATTCTTGAGTGTCTTTATTTGAATAATCAGTTACTGGTACCCAAGCTCCATTAATGGTTAATCCGTATCTACCAAAAGAATGGTTTAGCATTGTATAAATTCCATAGTTTTCGTAGATGTATTGAATCCATTTTGGTTGAACACCTGTATACATTCTTACTGTATTAACTCCCATGTTTTGTAGTAACCCCATTTCTGCATCTAAAGCAGCTTTTATGACATCGTCTGATTGATTCCATAAACTGTAGGAAAAGTTGGTTCCAATTGGGAAGTAATCCCAGTTCATACCATTGATCATAAAGTCTGCTCCATTTACTTTCAGCTTCATTCCGCTTGAGTCTTCGTTGACAGAAACCTTAGCACTTTGTGCAAACATGAGGGATGTGCTAAGTATGAGGATCAGCGTTAAAAGATTGTTTTTCATATTGTTAAATTTTAGTTATAGGCATATCGAAATATGCTTGAAAGTAAATTTAACGTTAAGAATTAATGATTTCGAAAATAAAACCTCAATAAAAAATATACATGAAAAAAAAATCAGCAATAAATTGAGGAATTATTAAAACAATCCCTTTAATGATGAGGGGTTAATAAAGGAAATGTTGTGTGAGGATAAGCAAATAAATAGTAAATGTTGTAGTGTTGTATAGGCGTTTTAACAGTATATTAAGTTTATAAGTGTAAAATATAACTGGACAAACTTACTTCATGAGGTAAATTCATCTTTTTACGCAGACGATATCTCTTTACTTCTACACTTCTAGTAGAGATGTTTAGTAATGGAGCTATTTCTTTAGACGATAGGTTTAATCTTAGGTAAGTACATAATCTTAAATCATTAGATGTAAGATTGGTATGTTGCTCTTTTAGTTTTTTAATAAAGTCTTTATCGGTATTGTTAAATGCTTCCTCAAAAAGTTTCCAATCGTCAGTAGTATTAAGGTTCTTATTAATCAATTTTACAACTTTAGTAACATCTTCTAAATCTTTAGTTGAGCTTAATTCTTTCTTGATAAGTCCAAGAAGCTCATTACGTTTAACTAAATTCATTGCAGACATTCCGAGTTCTCTGTTTTTTGATTCAATGTCTTTTTCTAACTCTAAGTTTTTGAAATGCATTAATTGTTGCTCATTTTCTAATTGCTTGATTTCTAGTTCTTTTTCTTTTTTTAGCAATAATTTTCTACGTTGTTTTTTATAATATCCTCTATATATTAAATGGATAATAACTACCAAAATAAAGCCAGCAATACAATAAATAATAACCGCAAAAGGTTTTAGATACCAAGGTTTTTCTATAGAAAATTCATAACGAGCAATATTAGAGGTTTCAACATCTCCAACTTTTGCCCTTGCTTCAAAGATGTAATCTCCATAAGGGAGATTTTCAAAGAAAGCTTCTGGATTTGTTGACCAACTAGTCCAGTTATCATTAAAGTTTACTAATCGATATTGATATTGAGAAGGTAAATATTTACTATAATCGGTTACACTAAAAGAAAATGAAACATGATTTTCTTTATTTTTAAGAACAGATTCCTGTGTAAGATCTAATGCTTTCGTAGAGGCGTTTAACTTATGAGCTTCAATGGCATAAATTGTAATTTGATAATCATCTTTATCATTAGCATTTAATTCTGTAATAATATAACCCCCAGTAGTTCCAATTAAATACTTGTCATTTCCAACATATAAAATGTTTTCATATCCATCTTTAGTTTCTCTTATGTTGCCAGACAAAGGCAAAGACTGTAAAACATGATTAGAGCTTAGTTTTCCTCTTTCAGCATACGTAATGTTTTGTTTTGTAAAAGCAAATAGCTTATTGTTGGCACTAACTAGCTTTCCAGAAATATAATCTACTGATTGATTTAATTTGCTAAAAAGAGTGTCTTTGATAAAGTTTTTTGAAGCTGTGTTATAAATAAAAACACCGCGATTGGAACCATAAAAAACACTGCCTTCGTATTTTGTAAGGCTAGATTTTATAGATTTTTCTATTTTTAATTTCGAAAAATCGAGTACACGTTTATACTCTTTATCGATAGACAATCGATAAACCCCTTTATGCTCGTGATTAACTAATAACTCTTCAGACTGAGTAAACTCAAGATATCTAGAGGATATATTATAGCCATCTAGTTTGTTTTTTAATTGCCAATTATTATTGCTCTTTTCTAATATATAAAGACCATTGTAATTTCCTTGAATTAACAAGTTGGGTTTGTCTTTTATTTCTTTGATTTGCCAGGTTCCAGTTATGTCAGAAATTTGATTAGCGTTTCCATTTTTAATAACAAAAGTTCCTTTGTCATGACCGCAAAAAACAGTGCCTTTTAATTTTTGTAGGCTCCAGACTTGCCCTTCAGTTCCTTTGACAATCTTGAATGATTCTTTAGTATTGTAATTTTTATAGAATAAACCTTGATTAGTTCCTAAGTATAAAATATTGTTGTCTAAAAGTGTTGTATATACAGTTCCCAAAACACCCTGATTGTCTTTAAAAACTCTAAAGGGAGCGTTAAAATTAATATTGCTAATACCGTGATCCAAACCAAGCCAAACATTGCCATTTTTATCTTCAAACAAAGAAAGTACAGTGTTGTTACCTAAACCCATTCTTTGGTTAACCTCGAGAGAAATTTCTTTTTTGGAATTTATATATAGAACACCATTGGAAACTGTACCTAAAAGGAAGTCTCCATTTCTTAACTGAATACTATTGTAGATGCTATATTGAGATAGTTTTAGGTTGAGAAGTCTATTCCAAGGAACAAGATTGTTTCCTGCTTCAATAAAGAACCCTTTTTCTTTGGTTTGATAGAGTAAACGGCCATTTTCTTTAAAGATATTGACAACAATTTCGTTTTTCAATAATGGATTATTAGTAACCAGAACTTCTTTACCGCTTTCAATTTTATAGATTCCTTGATTTATTTTCTGAAAATAAATAGTTTCTTCTACTTTGTACGCTTTTATAATAGTAGTCTCAGAATTAATAATTGAAAAGCTCTCATCTTTCGTATTATAGATATATATTCTGTCTAACGATTGGAAAATAATCCAATGCTGAAGTTCTAAAATGCTCCAAAACTCTTCATCTTCCAACAAATCGATACCTTTTTCTTGAGAAATAGAAGTGTATTTAAAAACACCGTATTCGTTTTTTGTCCAATACCCAAAATCCATGTAAGACCCTGTATAGATTCTATCATTTATAACTTTTACAGATCTTTTTATTGATGAATTTGTAGACTTATAAAGTTGCCATTTTGCACCATTGTATACTAAAAGGCCTTTATTGTTTGCAAAATAAATTGACTGATCTGAACCCTGATCTATCGCCCAGTTTTGGTCTTCTGCTCCGTAGGTTTCAGGCATAAAAACCTCAATTGGAGGGAATTCTTGAGCCGAACTGATAAATTGAATCAAAAAAGCAACGAATAATATGTAATTTTTAAACCTCATTAGCTGAAATAATAATAAACTCCAATAACAATAATACAAATAAATAAACCAGCTTTTTTTGCATAAGGCCAAGGTTTAATGTCAACTTGTTGTGTATAAGATTGTACGAATTCTTCTTCTCTTGGAAATTTTCGTCCTATAAAAAGCATAATGGCAATATTTAAAATAAAAAGAATTGCCATAATATCTAAAAAATGCAAGCCAGTAAAAACTTTAGGGAAGTAAGCATCAACAAAAATATAAGTTACATATAGTACAACTCCAGAGATAAGTCCAACTTTTGCAGCAATTGCAGGGACTTTCTTTGTTAAATATCCTACTAAAAATATTGTTAGAATTGGAATGCTATATATACCATTTACTTTTTGCAAATAATCAAATAAACTGTCTTGCCCTAAAAGTAAAGGGGCAATACACATAGAAGCAATAGCTAAAAGGACACCAAATAATTTTCCGTATTTCACTATTGTTTTTTCATCGGCTTTTTTATTGATGTGCTGTTTGTAAATATCAATTCCAAAAAGCGTTACAGAACTATTTAAGACACTATTAAAAGAACTTAAGATAGCACCAAAAAGAACTGCTGCAAAGAAGCCAATCCATTCGGCAGGAAGAACTTTGTTAACAAGCATAGGGTAAGCTTGATCTGCAGTTTCTAAATTCCCATCAAATAAATGAAATGCAATGATTCCTGGTAAAACAACAATGATTGGACCTAAAATTTTAATAAAGGAAGCTAGCAAAAGGCCTTTTTGCCCTTCTTGTAGGTTTTTAGCTCCTAAAGCTCTTTGAATGATTTGCTGATTTGTGCCCCAATAAAATAATTGAACAAGCATCATCCCAGTAAAAATTGTGTAAAAAGGTACAGGATCTGATGCATTACCCATAGATTTAAGTTTGTCTGGGTTTTCTGTTGTTAATGCTGATAAACCTTCAAAAAAACTTCCATCTCCAATAAGTGTAATTCCAAATAAGGGAATTAAAAGGCCACCAATGAGTAAGCCAATTGCATTGATAGAATCAGAAATAGCAACAGCTTTTAAGCCACCAAAAATTGCATAGATAGAACCAATAATTCCAATACCCCAAACGCAGATCCATATAGACTGGGTGTGTGAGACACCTAATAAATTGGGAATGTCAAACATCCCACTAATTGCAATAGATCCAGAGTATAGAATTATAGGAAGTAACACAACTACATAACCCGTTAAAAATAATCCGGAGACTAATGTTTTTGTTGTTGTGTCAAACCTTCTTTTTAAAAACTGAGGAATGGTTGTTAAACCTCCTTTTAGGTATCTAGGCAATAAAAATATTGCTGTAACAACCATTGCAATAGCAGCAAGGGTTTCCCAAGCCATTACCGAGAGGCCATTTGAGTAGGCTTGGCCATTAAGTCCAACTATTTGTTCGGTTGAGAGATTGGTAAGTAATAATGAGCCAGCAATAACCCCTGCAGTTAAACTGCGGCCTCCTAAAAAGTAACCATCAGAGGAATTTTCATTTGTTTTTCTTGTTGCTAAATAAGATATGATTGCGACTAAAAAAGTGAAACCTACAAATGAAAAAATACTTAACATGCAAACCGATGTTTAGGGGATTATGAAAGTAAATATATAAAAAATAAGGGCGTATTGAATTTTTGTATGGTTTTTTTACCAATCATTTTAGAAACACAACATCAATGTTTTTTTAAACAAAACCATAAAAAAGAGCTACACATTTTTGTGTAGCTCTTTGTATCAAATTAAATTCAAAGTTTAATGAAGTGTTATAATTTAATCTGTTGTTATGATAAACCACCAATCAAATTGGCCATTTCCATCTGTTGTTCTTAAGAGCATTTCATTTGGAAGTGATCGATCAAAAATTTGATATTGATGATTTCCTGATGTATAGTATCCAATAAATGAAGAACCAGTTAAGTTGATAGTTTCAACTCCGTTAGGAGCTGTTAACGCCCAACTTCCGCTATAATCATCAAAAGGAAAGTTTAGAACGTCAGCACCATCAATAGTTCCTGCTCCTGAATTTCCTAAATCATCATAAATAAGTGGATCTCTACCAAAAATTGTTCCTGTAGGATCGTTTCCTCCTGCATCATTTGTACTATCTGTAATGTGCATAAATGTTCCATCTGCATTAAAAACGTATCTGTCGTCATACATTCCAACTCCGGCTTTTTCATCTATACCTGCCCCATACCATTCAGTAGGAACAGTTCCACCAACTGGGCCTAATCCAAAATGTCCAGGCTTTTCAGATTTTATTCTCCATGTCTTTGATGTTCCTCCATGAAGTTTGTCTGTTAAATCTGCTGGAGGTGAATAAGTTGATAGCACTTCTACTTGAATGCTTGCGCTTGATGTTACACCAGCAGTACCTGAAGCTACTACAGTTACTGTATATGTATTCAGTCCTAAAATTGCAAAGTTATAAGTATGCCTTCCTGACGGAGCTGATGTTTCGCTTCCATTGTATACAAATGTGTAAGAAACAGCATTGTTTGCTGTAGCAGTAAAATGTACTACTCCAGAACCATCTCCATTCGGATTGGCAGCGTCTGCTCCTTCTATTACAGCAGTTATTTGAATATTGCTAGGTGCAATAATATCTCCAAACTCTTGATCTTCGTCTTGACAACCTACGAGAACAATAGATGTCAACAAAATCAAACCTATGATATATTTAAATTTTTTCATAATTATACTTTTATCTAGTTCGTTAAGGTATACTCGTCAAAATAATAAAGACTATCATCTCCTGGATTTCCAAAATCAAAGAAGATAACAACTCTTACATAATCCCCTGCTGGTGCCCCACTAAAATCATATACTAATTCTTCCCAAGCATTGGCAACAGAAGTATTTAGATCTTGTTCGTAAGTTACACTGGCATCAGCATTTTCTAATTTCACTTTCACAACAACGCCATTTTTAGGAGACCAAGTCTTAACACTAATTTTAGAGTAAGTATTAAAGTCTAATGGACTTGCCACTTCAAAGAAAGTTCCTGCCCATACCTCAGAACCATTAGTTTTGGTCAGTTTAGCGACATTAGCAGTAGTGTTTACTCCAGTTGCATCTGGATTAGCAACTACTTCAGTTGCAGCAATATTTCCGAATACTGTAAATGTAGGCGCAGTTCCTTCGAAATCTTGGAATGATAATGGTGCTGGGCCTCCAGAATCGTCTATAAGCGCTATTTCATCGTAATAATAAAGGCTATCATCTCCAGCATTTCCAAAGTCAAAGAAGATAACAATTCTAACATAATCTCCAGCTGGTGCTCCACTAAAATCATAAGTTAATTCTTCCCAAGCATTAGCAACCGTAGTATTTAAATCTTGTTCATAAGTTACACTTGCGTCTGCATTTTCAAGTTTTAGTTTTACCTGTGCTCCATTTTTAGGAGACCAAGTTTTCACACGAATTTTGCTGAAATTTGTCAAATCAAGAGGGCTTCCTACTTCAAAGAAAGTTCCTGCCCACACCTCTGAACCATTAGTTTTGGTCAACTTAGCTACATTGGCAGTAGTATTTGCTCCTGTAGGATCTGGGTTAGCAACAACTTCAGTTGCAGCAATATTTCCGAATACTGTAAATGTAGGTGCAGTTCCTTCAAAATCTTGAATACCACTTACTACAGTACTACTTGGAGATTTGTAAAAATAAATATTATCTATAAATACTGTTCCTGCAGCCCATGGATCTCCAACAAATTTTAATTGGTGGATATCAGCAACAGTTAAACCTTGATCTGTAAAATCTGAAATTGGAATATCGATTGATGTCCACTCACCAGCAGTTAAATCAGACCACACTGGTTTTTCACCATTGGAAACGCTAATTAAAGAAGTCTCTAGTCTAGTTATATCAGCATTAGCACTAGTCCAAACATCTAAGTGAATGTATTCCATTGCAGACACATCTTGAGGAGCTCCAAATTGAATACCTTGATAGCTTAAGTTTGTATATTGAAGCATGTCATCACCATTTAATGTGAATGTTCCCCAGCTACTTCCTTGTCCAGCTTGCCCCCAGTCAGGGAAAGTATCAGTTCCAGCTACATTGTCATACTCTGAGCCATAAATAGAAATTACATCTTGTGGATTTCTAGTTGGAGGTGTAGCAGCTGAAGCAATAGGTTGTAAAATTTCAGTTACCTCAAAATCTTCTGTATATTCTGTGGTTTGAATAGCAGCTCCTTTTACAACAATTCTAAGACTATAAGTACCTGGATTTGTATAAGTGTAAGAAACTGTTTCACCAATATTTGCAGTAGCTACAGGATCTGTAATTCCAGGTTCTCCTGAGTAAAAATCGTACGAAACAGCATAATCAGCTGTAACTGTTACATTTACTTGCTTAGATATTGCTGCGTCATTTTCTATTGTGGTTACAAGATTAGAAGGCGCCATAAAAGAAACTACTAATGGAACTGTTGCTTCTGTTACGTCTTCTTTAATATTGAATGCTCTAATAGTAACATCGTAATTACCTTCAGCATATGTGTGTTCTACACTTTCTCCAGCTAAAATGGTTACGTTGTCGGAACCATCACCAAACACAACTTCGTAAGAATTAGCTCCGTCTGCATTTGGAGTAATTGTAACAACTCCTGTATTATCTTGAGTAACATCAAATGTAGCAGATACATTTGTTGGAGGCGCTATTGTATCTAGAAAATCTAGATCTCTATTTTCATCACAGCTTATAATAACTAAGATGATGAATACTGTTTTGAATATATTTTTAATAAGTTTCATATTCATAATTTTAATATCCAGGGTTTTGAGCCCATCTGTTACCAGTTAGTTCAATCTCAATTTGTGGAATAGGGAACAGTTCGTGTTTCCCAGCCACAAAACCATCAATTTCAGTAGCAGCTCTACCTGTTCTAACTAAATCGAAAAATCGATGTCCTTCACCTACCAATTCTAATCTTCTTTCATTGTAGATGTCTTCAGTTAAAGCAGCTCCTGTAGATGTAACATCATGTAACAAATCTCCAAAAGCTCTTCTTCGTACTCTGTTAAGATATTCTTGAGCTCTAGCATCACTGATACCACCTCTATTTAGTGCTTCAGCAGCCATTAACAGAACATCAGCAAAACGAATAGCTCTATAATTATTAGGATTGGTTAAATTTAAATCAGGTTGTGCTCCAGCACTTCTAACTCTAGGAATGTACTTTCTGTTGAAATATCCTGTATGTTCAAATCCAGTACCAAAAGTAGCACCAGTTTGAGTTGCCCAAGCATCGATATCTAAAATAGCTACATCTCTTCTTAAGTCGTCTGCATCAAAAGCATTGTAAGCTTCAGCTACAGGAACGTTAAAACTAAATCCGGAACTAAAGAAAGGTCCTGCATAGTTTCTAATTCCACTGAAACCAACAGCTACATTTCCTTCACTACACTGTAAGCATCCAAACCCAGCTCCTTCAGTATCTGTATATTGAACTTCAAATACAGATTCTATGTTGTTTTCACCAGCTTCTTCCCAAATAGTAGCATAATCGGTAACCAAATCGTATGGTCCGGTTGAGATTAGGTTTTCTAAAACTTGAGCGGCTTCGGCAAATTTATCTTGATACAGATATGCTTTACCTAATAAAGCTTGTGCCGCACCTTTTGTAATTCTACCTGCTTCAGCTTGAGTTGCAGGTAAATTATCAGCTGCAAAAATAAGATCAGCTTCAATTTGAGCGTACACGTCTGCTTTAGGACTTCTGTCTAGAGCAAATTGATCTCCAAATTGAATTCTTTGATCAACAACTAAAGGAACATCTCCAAACCACTTTACCAATTCAAAATAGTAGTAAGCTCTTAAGAAACGTGTTTGAGCTAATACTTCAGTTTTCCCTGAAAAATCTGTCTTATCTTGAAATTCCATAATATAGTTGGCTCTATTCACTCCAGACCACATCCATCTCCATACATCTCTGATGTTTGAATTTACTGGTGTGTGAATCATATCGTCTACTTGCTGAATTCCAGGTACATCTGTTGCGCTTTCGCCACCAGCAAGGGTATTGTCTGATGCAATTTCACCTAACATCACATTTATATAAGTAGATTGCAAAATGTCATAAGCTCCTATCAATGCATTTTGATAGTCTTGTTCATTGTTGAAAAAGTTTTCTGAGGCAACAGCCGTAGGATCAACATCTACAAAATCGTCACTACATGCATTAAAAGTCAAAGCTAAAAATGCTACAATGATTGCTATTTTTATATTTAATTTTTTCATTTTCTTCATTTTTAGAAATTAACATTTATTCCTAATAAGAAGGTCTTAGGCGAAGGGTAGAAACCTTGGTCGATTCCAGCACCAATTGGATCTCCTCCTGATCCAGTAGGATCAAAACCTCTATATTTTGTCAATGTGAAAAGATTGCTGGCTGATAAGTAAACACGAAGTTTATCAAAACCAGGTCTCTTTAAAAACTCTTCTCCAAAACTATATCCTAATTGGATGTTTTGAAGTCTTACAAAAGAACCATCCTCAACATAAAAGTCTGAGAACAAACTATTGCTTGTAGCACCTGTTGTTACTCTTGGAAAACTATTGCTAGTTCCAGGACCAGTCCAACGATCTAAGTAGTATACAGATCTATTGGTTAAAGGTTGATTTCTTTCGTAGTTACGAACAATCTCATTCCCCATAGATGCAAAAGCATACATGTTGAAGTCGAAATTCTTATAATTTAATGAGAAGTTTAATCCCATAGTTACATCAGGAATTGGATCTCCGATATAGGCTCTGTCATCTGAACTGATTACCCCATCTCCATTACGATCGATGTATCTTAGGTCTCCAGGAGCAGCATTCGTTTGAGTTGCATGAGCATCTACTTCTGCTTGTGTTTGAAAGATACCGTCGGTTTGTAACCCGTAGAAATATCCTATTGGAAAACCAGCTTCCATTCTAGAGATATCATTTTCTTGACCAACTCCAAAAGTTCCTCCAAAGACTACACCAGAATCACTACCAACAAAAAGAACTTCATTGTCTAATGTTGTAAGGTTATAATTAATGTTAAAGTTAAAATCGTCATTAACCTCTTCTTTATAGGAAATAGAGAATTCAACACCTCTATTTCTTACTGTACCAGCATTTACCAAAGGCACTGCCGATCCCGGAGCATTTGATCCTAATAACCCTGATACTTCTGGGTTTACTAAAAGATCTTCTGTTTCTTTACTAAAGTAGTCTACAGTAATATCTATTTTATTAAATAACCCAATATCTAATCCAAAATCTAAAGGTTTTTGTTTTTCCCATCTGATTTCAGGATTAGAAATAGCACCTAGAGCTTGTCCAAAAGTTAATTGGTTATTAAATACATACGTTGCTTCACCTGTTAAAAGGGAAACAAATCGGAAACTTTCAATTCTATCGTTTCCAATAACTCCATAACTAGCTCTTAGTTTTAAGAAGTCAATAGCTTCGCTATCCTTCATAAAGTTTTCATCTGAAACGACCCAACCTAAAGAAGCAGTTGTAAAGTATCCAAACTTATTTTTAGGTCCAAAGTTTGAAGAACCGTCTCTTCTTACAACAGCTGAAAGCAAATACTTTCCTTTATAGTTGTATTGAACTCTTGCAAAGTAGGATAATAAACGGCTGTCAGAAAATTGTCTTGGACTATTACTTAATGCCAAGTTATCTCTAGCTCCACTCTGAATGTGGGCGCTATTTAAATCACTTCCACTTACATTATCACTAGTTAGATTTACATCATTAATACCTAGAGATTTGTTTACAGATGTACCTAGCATTAACTTTAAGTCATGTACATCGTTGAATTTTCTTTCATATCTTAGAATAGCATCAAAAAGATAATCTTTAAAAGTTTGTTGGAAAATATTCACACTAGAAATATTCCTATTGAAAACTTTTCCTGCTCCAAAATCTGCAACAGGATTGAAGAATTTACCTTTAACAACGGCATAGTTGTGTTGGTATCTTGTTTCTGCAGAGAAATAATCTAGAAACTTATATTTTAAACTGTAGCTCCCTGCATATTTGTTTACCCAAACTCTATTGAAAGTACCTTCAGTTTGATCAATAGGGTTTATAACTTCAATTCCTACACCAATAGTAGGAGCTTGTTCATTAACACCACTAGTGGCAGGCATATTTAAGGCATTAAATAAAACAGAACCTAATGCATTTTCCGCTAATGTTTTTCTATTCGTGTTTGTATATAGTGAAGAGGTCGTAAGTGTTAAACCATCTATAATCTCTGTACTATAATTGAACTTTGCTGTTCTACGATTAAAGTTTGATTTGTCTCTTCCTATAATTCCATCTTGATCTAAGGCAGAAAGTCCAAAAGAGTACGTAGATTTTTCAGTTCCTTTATTTACTAGAAAATCAACATTGAATATAGGAGCAGTTTCAAACACTTCATTTTGCCAATCAGTTCCAACTCCTAAAGAGCCAACACTTGGGAAAGGAAGCGCATCGCCATTCGCTGCATGTGCCTCATTTGCAAGCAAAGCATATTCTGTTGCATTTAGCATTGGAATTTCTCTTGTAGTAGTCTGGAAACCTGTATAGGCGTTAAAAGCAAACTTATAATCTGTTTCTTTTCTTCCAGATTTGGTAGTAATGATGATAACACCATTTGCACCTCTTACTCCATAAATTCCAGCAGTTGCATCTTTTAAAACGTTAATAGATTCTATATCTGAAGGGTTGATAACACTTAAATCTTCTATGATGTTTCCATCTACAAGAATTAAAGGATTGTTATTCCCATTTGTTGATATACCTCTAATACGGATATTTGGAGCAGCTCCAGGAGATCCTGAAGGTGAAGTAATATTTACCCCGGCAACTTGACCTTGCAAGGCTTGTTCTACACGTGTAGGTTTTAATTCTTCAATTGTTTCACTTCCAACAACTGATACGGCACCTGTAACTTCTTTCTTACGTTGAGTACCATAACCTACAACAACAATCTCGTCTAATTTCTCAGAACTTTCTTCGAGAGCAACATTGATAGTTTCTTTATCAACGACTACTTCTTTGGTTTTGTACCCTAAATAACTAAATACCAAAATAGATCCTTTTGGTACTGCAGAAATTTTATAATTTCCATCAAAATCGGTTACGTCACCTCTAGAAGAATTTTTTACAATAACATTAACCCCCAACAGTGTTTCTCCTGTTACTACATCAGTAACAACACCCTTAACATTAAAAGTTTGGGCATAGAGAAACATCGAACTAAAGGTCAATGCAAATACTAGCAAGAGTTTTCTCATAAAATTTTCAAATTTGTGATTTTGATAAAAATATTACCAATTATTGCGTAATCATTAAAAAAATACACAACAAAAAATATACACTTCAAAAAAAACGAAAAAACATTGCAAACCTTTTATTAGCAAGGATTATTTAATGTCTTTTCAATAAAAAAAAACAAGATGTTGTGGTAATGTATTGTTTTTTAATATAGTTGAAATAAAATCGTATAGTTTTAATTCCTTTGTTTTTAGGGGTTTTACGGCAAATCAAGATTACCAATGTTAAAAACTTAAATTGATTTGATGTGGTGTTTTTTGTAAAAATACTATAAATAGCATTTGTTTAAATCTTAGATTAAGATGTTAAATCATTCTTAAATCAGTTCTGCAAAAGGGCTAAAAAAAATAGTTCCTCTGAAATTTTTGTAACTTGAAAACATTAATATTATAGATCAACGTATTATGCCGGATTACACACTAAAAATTAATGGAAAGTCAATTACCGTTAACGCAGATTCAGATACGCCTTTGTTATGGGTTTTAAGAGATGAACTTGATATGGTTGGCACCAAATTTGGTTGCGGAATTGCTCAATGTGGAGCTTGTACAGTTCATGTTGGAGAAGATGCAATGAGAAGTTGTTCTCTTCCTATTTCTACTGTTGCAGGTGAAAGTATTACAACAATTGAAGGTCTTTCTAAAGACGGATCACATCCAGTACAAGAAGCTTGGAAAGAGATTGACGTACCGCAATGTGGCTATTGTCAAGCCGGTCAAATGATGACTGCTTCAGCATTTTTAAAAGCAAATCCTAACCCTAGTAAAGAGGAAATTCGTCAGGCAATGCACGGAAATATTTGCAGATGTGCTTCATATAATAGAATAGAAAAAGCTGTAGAATTAGCAGCAAAAAAATCATAATCAACTAAATGAACGAAACTATGGAATCTCAAAATAATTCATTGGAATTTAGTAGAAGGAACTTTTTAAGAACTACCGCGTTAGTTGGAGGAGGAATGTTGATTGGGTTTAATTTTTTTACGTCTTGTAAACCTGAAGCTCAACCACCTGTTGATATTTCAAAATTAAATTTTAATGACTTCAATGCCTTTATTAAAATATCTGATGAAGGTTATGTTACAATATTTTCACCCAACCCAGAAATTGGGCAAGGAGTGAAAACATCAATGCCAATGATCATTGCAGAAGAGCTAGACATTCCTTGGGATAAAGTAAATGTTGCTCAAGGAATATATGATCCAAAAAATTACCAAAGACAAGTTGCGGGAGGCAGTCAATCTATTCGTTCTGGATGGGATGCTTTACGTCAGACAGGAGCTACTACTAGGCAGATGTTAGTGAATGCTGCCGCTGCAAAATGGGGAGTTGATGCATCTACATGTACAGCTTCACAAGGAGTGATTACAAACGCAAATGGTGATAAATTAGGTTATGGAGATGTGGTAAAAGAAGCTGCAGCTCTTGAAGTACCCGAAAACGTTAAGTTAAAAGAACCTAAAGATTTTAAATTAATAGGACAAGATGTTGGTAATGTAGATGTTGATAAAATCAAAACAGGAAAGCCATTATTTGGATTGGATTATAAATCGGAAGGAATGGTATATGCTTCGTTATTAAGACCACCTGCTTTTGGGCAAAAGCTAAAGAACTTTGATGATTCAAAAGCCAGAGCTGTTAAAGGTGTTATAGATGTAGTTAGAATTGGAGAAAAACTTAAAAAGTTAGATCGAATTGATTTTACTAGATCTGTAGATAAAATTGCTGTTATTGCCACAAACACTTGGGCAGCAATGAAAGGTAAAAAAGCCTTGATAGCAGAGTGGGAAAATGATAAAAAGTTAGAAAGTACAGAGAGTCATGACAAAGAGCTTTTAAAAATTTTAAATGGGAAAAAATTTGATGTTCGACGTGAAGATGGAAATGTAAAGAAAGCTTTTTCTCAAGCAGATAAGGTAATAGAAAGAACCTATGAATCTCCCTTCTTACCGCACAATTGTATGGAACCCATGAATTTTTATGCAAATGTTACTGCCGAAAAAGTTCATTTGGTAGGACCTATTCAAACTCCAGCTTGGGCCTCTTTCTTGGTTTCTCAAGCTTTAGGTAGAAAGCCAGAAGAGATTCATTTAGAAATGACACGTATGGGAGGTGGTTTTGGTCGCCGTTTGTATGGTGATTTTGTGTTGGAAGCTGCTGAGATTTCAGACAAGATTAAAAAACCTGTAAAAGTAGTTTTCTCCAGAGAAGACGATATGACTGCAGGAACATACAGACCTGCAATTAAATATAGAATAGCTGCTTCCATCAAAGGAGGAAAAATTACAGGATATCATTTAAAAGAAGCTGCTATCAATTCTAACATGTATGGATTGATTCCAAATTTCTTTCCTGCAGGATGTATTCCAAATTATAAAGTAAGTACTGGAAATTACAAAAGTGATATGACCACCGGAGCTTGGAGAGCACCTTATACAAACTTTTTAGCATTTGCTGAGCAATCGTTTTTTAGAGAGTTGGCAGATGAATTAGGAAAAGATCACCCGCAATTATTAATTGAACTTCTTCAAAATGTAAAAGGCACAGAAGATAAATCAATTCAGTATTCAGGACAAAGAATGGAGGATACTATTAAGCTGGCAATGGCTAAGTCTAATTGGGGTAAACCAGCCCAAGGAAGACATCAAGGATTTGCAGCCTATTATAGTCATAACACTCACGTTGCAGAAGTGGCTGAGGTAGAAATGAAAGATGGATATCCTATTGTTAAAAAAGTAACTGCAGCCGTTGATTGTGGAATTGTTGTTAATCCTTTAGGAGCCAAAAATCAAGTTGAAGGAGGAGTTATTGATGGAATTGGACATGCAATGTATGGTGATTTAAATTTTAAAGACGGAGTACCTCAATCTGTTAATTTCGATAAATATAGATTAATTAGAATGCAAGAAACACCAGAGGTTGATGTGCATTTTGTTCAAAATGAAGAATCTCCTACAGGATTAGGAGAACCAGGTTTACCGCCAGCAGGAGGTGCAATTGCCAATGCGATTAAAGCTGCCACAGGTAAACAAATGTTCAACCAGCCATTCATTCATTATTTCGATAAGAAAAAGAATACAATCTTAGGGTAAAAGACAATAATGAAAAGTTACTTGCTTATTTGCTGCTGTTTGCTTATCATGATTTCATGTAGTAAACATACTACGAAAACAGACATTTCTAAGGAAAAAAAAGCAATCTTAGAATTGCATAAAAAACAACGAGAGTATCACTTTTTGAAAGACTCTATTGCTTTTGCAAATCAGTTATCTGATAACTTTATTTCAGTTAATAAAGGCGAAATCACGAACCCAAAAAGAGAAGCAATTATAACGAGATACCATCGTTATTTTTCATCAGTAGAATTTTTAGAATGGGATGATGTAAGTGAGCCTATTATTAAGTTTTCTGATGATGGAACAATGGCTTATACGATTGTTGATAAAATGGTTAAAGTATCTTTTGTAAATCAAGATGGAGACACAATTCAAGGAAAAACTCACTTTGCTTGGACTGCGATTTATAAAAAATACGGAAATCAATGGAAAATAGATAACGTAACTTCTACAGACAAAAAACAAGAAATATAGATTAAAGTTATTACGATAATTCTAGTAATTTCTGATATGCATCTTGTGTATCTACATCAAAGTAAGGGGTTTTAGACTGAAGTTTTAAAACCTCTTTTTTGTATTTGTCTATAATAGGTTTAGCACCTTCATCATTATTCAACAAAGACAAGGCATCAAATAAAGACTTATCAAAAACAACAGGAACGCCTGATGTATCATCATATTCAGTAAGAATAATTCTTTTCCTAGATTCTACAGACAAAGAAATAAGTTCTTTGTAATGGGAATTAGAAACAAGAGGAATATCACTCAAAGTAATTAAAACTCTATCAAAGGCATTTTTCTTTTTGATGAATTGAATTCCTTTACTGATAGAACTTCCCATGCCGTTTTCCCAATCGTTGTTTTTAAGAACAGTAACTCCTTCAGTTCTGATTGATTGAAAAACTTCCTGAAAATAAGCACCTACAACAACAAAAACCTGAGAGTTTTCAATGCCTTTTACTTGACTTATAGCATGCGATAATAAAGATGTTTTTTTGTAGGGTAATAGTTGTTTAGGCTTACCTAATCTTTTAGATTCACCCGCAGCTAGAATTAAAATAGCGGTTTTAGACATTATTGATGGATACCTCCTGATTTATCCTTCAAAGATATGGGTTTTTGTTTTCTAATAACAGAAAGAATTTCAGCTAATATTGAAATTGCAATTTCTTGAGGTGTCTCAGCCCCAATATTGATACCTGCTGGACCGTAAATTTGATCAAGAAAATCATAAGAAATTTCGCTATCTATTTCTAACAGTTCATTAATGAGCTTTTCTCTTCTCTTGCTCGGACCTAACAAACCAATATAAGGAACTTCTTTGTTGGTCATTGCAGATAAGTACTTCAAATCTTTTACATAGCTATGCGTCATGAGCATTAGTGCAGTTTGTGTATCAAAATCATATGATTGGAAATCATGCTCACTAATTCCGTAATAATTAGAAGCTCCAGGAAAGTTTTCTATCGATTTAGGATCGTCTGGAGGTGCTATAATATCAACCTCCCATCCTGTTAAAGAAGCATATTTAGTTAACTGCACTGCATCGTGTTCTGAGCCAACGATAACTAGCTTAAAGCCAGGTTGAATACGTTGTTTAAAAACTTCCAAAGAAGAGTCTTCTTTATAACTGTCGTATACTCTAAATGTGGTATTTGAAAAAGAAAAAACAGACCCGCCTTCTAGTTGTTTGCTTTCCTCTTTTGAAAATGTAGTAGTAATTTCAAAAGGTTTTCTTGAGACACATTGTTCTTCAAAAGCAAGATAAAATTCATTTTTTGGATCAAATGGTTCGATAAGAATATACAAAATACCCTCACATCCTAAACGATATCGTCCATCGTACATCATTAATTTTGGAAGGCCTTTTTCAAAAACACTTTGCGCTTGCCTTAATACTTCTTTCTCTACGCAACCTCCACTAACAGCTCCAATCATTTTTCCATCACTTTGAATAGACATTCGTACTCCAGGTCTTCGGTAAGAAGATCCGTCTAAAGAAACAACAGAGGCTAAAGCTGTTTTAATTCCTTTTTCTTTGGCTACTTTGGCAGATCGTATAATGTCTTTGAGTTCGTGAAGCATAAATGAAAGTCCAAAATACAAATTTTAAGACTTTTGCTGCTGAAGATTGTGATGAAGTTTTGTTAAGAATTTATCAAAATTAGAAAAAGATATCCTGAGCCAAGCGAAATGTATTTGCATGTGCTTCTACTATTATATTGATATCTTTAGAATACCCACCACCCATACTGCAAACAACAGGAATATTAAAATCTTTACAAGATTGTAATACAATTCGATCTCGTTCTTTACAACCTTGTATTGAAAGTGATAACTTACCTAATTTATCAGATTCTATAACATCAACTCCTGATAAGTAAAAAATAAAATCAGGGTTGTGTTCTAAGATTAATTTAGGTAAGATACCTTTTAGGATTTGATGATATTCTTCATCTTGGATTCCATCTTCTAACGGAATATCTAAATTACTTTTTTCTTTTTGAAACGGATAGTTCTTTTTCCCATGCATAGAGAATGTAAAAACGCTATCATCATCCTTAAAAATCTCAGCAGTTCCATTTCCTTGATGGACATCTAAATCGATAATTAAAATTTTATCAGCAAGGTTTTTGTGCTGAAGATAACGTGCTCCTATAGCTTGGTCATTCAACATACAAAAACCTTCTCCTTTGTTTGTAAAAGCATGATGTGTACCGCCAGCAATGTTCATGGCAATTCTATTTTTTAAAGCATATTCACAAGCTTTTATAGTACCATCGGCAATAATAATTTCACGCTTTATTAAAAGTTCATTTAAAGGGAAACCAATACGTCTAGCGATTCTTTGATCTAAAGTAAGGTTCATTAAATCTGAAACATATTCTGGGTCATGCGTTAGAAAAAGATATTTATTGTTAGGAATTTCAGGTTCAAAAAAATTCTCTTCAGTACATGTTCCTTCATGCAAAAGTTGCTGATATAGGAATTCGTATTTACCCATAGGGAAACGATGTCCTAAAGGTAAAGGATGTCTGTAAATAGGGTGGTATGCTATTTTAAGTAAAAACTCTTTTATCGATTGATGGTTTTGGTTTGAGAAATAAGACCTTTCCCATTAATTATTCCTTCAATATATAAATTTATTTCATCCCTATAGTTATTAGGTATTTTGAAAGTTGCGATTCCATCTTCGCTTACAGAAATATTAGGAATCCAATCAATAACACCATATTCTTTAAAGAATTTAGTTCTTCTAGAAGAATAAAAAGGAGTATAGAATTTCTTAGCTGTACTAAATGTTAAAGAAAAAGGGTATTGTGAAACATTTTTTCCTGAATTACCAATAGACTTAGCAGAAAGCAGAGGATTGGTTACAATTTTAATCAAAGTTCTACCGCCTCTAACTCCAAGTCCCATACCTCCCTTATTGATATCTATAAAGTCTACTTCATCCATTCTCAAGTAGTAAATGAAATTAAAATCCTCTGTAACAATTCCATTCAGCATAAAGATTGGATTTGTTGCATTTGGACTTGCAGGGTTTCTATCTTCAATAGTATATCGTCCAATACTAGAGTTTTCAATTCTAAATCCTCTTCCGCTTAAATATTGGGCAATGGAACGGTAATTTCTTCGATCTTTATCATCGAATACGTGTACGTTTCCAAAGCTTCGGTTTCTAATTTCCTCAATTCTGGATGATCTCCTGTATTTAGATTTTACAACAACTTCCCCAAGTAATTCTGTGTCTTCAATATCCCAATTTGCAACTATAGGGTTTGTATCTACCGAAGAAATAGATAATGACAGGTCTCTTAAAGGAGTTTTATAGAAAGAAAAGTCAAAAGTAGGAACTTCTGAAGGGAAGAATTGTAAATACATTCCTGCTTTTTTCGTCTTTCCACTTTTCTTTAAGATACTTACACCATAACTGTCTTTTTCATATGGGAAGATGTTTGCATGCGTAAATTTCTTATTCCCATCGGCAATCTCAACTATGTTTGGTGTTCTTCCTTTAAGAGGATAAACCATAAACTTTTTCTCTTTTGTGTCGTTTATGTTTGCAACAACATCGATACCGCTTTCAAAACGATGCTTAATCTCAGGTTTTTTGAAAATTGTAGTCCAATCATAACTACTCCAACCTTGTGTGATGAGAAGATTATCTAGGTCAGATTTTACTTTCTTAGAATTATTTGAAAAATAGTAACCAGCGTTTTCAATAAAACCTTTCACATACGAATTCAAATATGTTTGCGATAAAATATTGGTGTTAAATTGATATGATTTTGTGTTTTTAGGCAATACTGAAATACTCAAATTCTGAACTTTTTTCAAATCGATTGTTTCATCTATTTTTAAAGAAACAAGAATAGAATCGTTGGCTTTGGTTGTTGATACAGAAGAAATGTCTGTATTAGGAATCCCTTTCCAGTTAAAGAACATACGCTCCAAAATAGGGATGTTTTTATCTGGATCAAAAACAGTAAAAATATTAATTCCAGGATATAAATTGTCATGACTCAAAGCCTGAACAACTTGATCATTATCACCAAATTGAAAAGGAGCTACTTTTACATAAGTACCATTGTGAATGGCAAGAATATATGACTTCCCTTTTACATAAGGCATCGACTTTTTATTGGCTTTGTATAGTAAAGCAATCTTGTTTGTATAACTAAATAGTGAAACATTAAAACCAATGTCCTGAATATCTGTAATTTTTGATTCAATTATTTTTTCGCCTTTTGATACTAAGACTTTATATGTTTTTCCTTCTTCTGGCGTTAATGAGACTTTGGCAATTCCAAATTGATTTAAAGTAAAATCTTTAACCATTTGATTCTTATTATCTAAAATCAATCCAGAAGCATTAGCCAAACCAAAACCATCAGAATCTTTAACAATTACCCCTACATAATTGTTTATGCCTTTAACAAGATGTCCTCCTTCAGGAAGTACTTGAATTTTATACGCAGCATCTGTAGTAGTTTCTACAATTTCTTTTTGCTGATCTGGATCTATAATGGTAATTGTATGTTCGTAATAATTACGCTCATCAAAATTTAGCATCCAGTTTGTGTAAGCTCTAAAAGTGTACTTACCTGAGTTAAATAAACTATCTATTTTAAATATATTGGAAGAAACTCCTCTATTAACCTCAACTAATTTGCTTTTGATAACCTTATCATTTTGGTCGGAAATTGTACAATATAAATTCTTTGTAACCAATGAAGGTTGTTTGGTGAATTTATCAAAAACGTAAGCTGTAAATCCTAGCATTTCATTTTTAATCAAAGTCGATTTGTTAAGATGCGCATATGCTATTTCTCTAGGAGAGCCTACAAATGTTTCATAAGATTTTACAATTTGATCTTGTGAAATCTGAGCAAATATGACAACGGAAAAAAGTAATGAAAAGGTAGAAAGAATCCTTTTTTTAGAGGTAATAGTTTTCATTGGGTTTTTCTATTTAGCGTATTGAATTTTGACATAACAAAACACAAAAGGTTTAATTATAAATAATATCAGTTATGCTTTGGTCGATATCAAAGATAATCCATAACAAAACGAGGTTTTATTTTTTAACGAATAATTAGGAAATGATGTATTCCAAAAAAGAAGAACCAACTCAATGAATTTACTTGTATTGGCTCTTTTGAACAACTTAAAATTATTGATTGCTATTTTACAAATTTGGTTTCTGAAATAAGATCTTTTCCATTAATAATTCCTTCTATGCGTAACCTCATTACATCTTTATATTTTCTAGAAATTTTAAAAGTAGCAGTATTATTTTCATCAAACTTCACATTAGGAATCCAACTGATGACTCCAAAATTTCGAAAAAAATCAGAACTGTAAGAAGAATACATTGGAGTATAGTATTCTTTAGGAGCACTAAAGGTTAATAAAAAAGGGTAACTAGAGATTCTATTATTTGCATAGCTTGTATCTTCAAATAAAAATTTAGAATCAGTCACAATTGTCACTATAGGTCTTAAACCTCCCTCTGTGCCTGGACCTTCTTTTCTAATTTCTATATAATCTACGATATCCATTCTAACTACACTGTTTAAGTATCCCAAATCTTCTGTAACAAAACCATTCAAAATAAATTTGGGAGCCCCTCCAGAGAGTCCTTCACTAGTCAAATAATGTGATAATGATCGGGCATGCTTTCTATCTAAACGATTAAATACATGTACATCCCCATAACTAGCAGCCTTTATTTCTCTAACTCTTTTTGACCTTTTACTTTTAGCCCTAACATAAACCTCATCTAAAAGTTCTGATCCTTTATCATACCAGCTTGTAATCAACGGATTCATATCTAATGAATAAATAGAAAAAGGAGAATATTTTAAAGAAAATTCATGTGAATAAATTGAAAAACTAGGAATTTTAGATGGATAAAATTGTAAATACATAGAAGGCTTTCTCACTTCACCACTGTTTTTTAATTTACCCACGATATATTGTTCCTTTTCGTAAGGGAAAAGGTTGGTGTGCATAAATTGAGAATTTGTTTCTTCCATTTGAATTATACTTGGAAGACTATTTTTTAGAGGATATACTATAAATTTTTTGTCTTTCTTATTGTTAACTTTCGCAACAACATCAATACCATTTTCAAACCGGTGATTGATGAGTTGTTTTTGAAAAATGGTGCTCCAATCATAACTACTCCAACCTTGAGTAATTAGTAAATTGTCAAAATCAGATTTTACTTTCCCAGAAAAATTTGTAAAATAATAATGAGGGTTTTCAATATATCCTTTTATATAAGGGTTTAAATGCAATTGAGAAATGATGGTGGAATTAAACTTCGGCAATAGAGCGCTTTTAGGTAATACAGAAACACTTAGATTTTGAATTTTAGAAAGATCAATGTTTTCAGATATTTTGAGAGAGACAGATAAAGAGTCTTCCATCTCTTTTACCTTCATGTCATTAATCTTGGCAATTGAAATTCCATTCCAATTGAAGTATAGCCTTTCTAATACGGGCATGTTTTGATCCTGATCAAAGACCGTAAAAATATTAACTCCAGAAAAAAGATCTTGATGATTAAACGTTTTGATAATGCGTTGTTTGTCATGAAATTGAAATTTTATTGATTTAATTTCTGAACCATTGTGAATAACCAGCACATATGATTTTTTTTGAAGTAAAGGGAGAGACTGCTTATTGGTACTAAACAGCAATCGAATTTTCTTTGGGAGGTTAAGTAAAGATATATTAAACCCAACGGAACTAATTTCTTTTATGGGAGTAACTATTTTTTGGCCATTTCCAGAAATAATCACTCGGTACTTTTCCCTATCTATTGGTTTTAAATTAACCTTAGCAATTCCAAATTGATTCAGAGTAAACTCTTTAATCGGTTGATTATTGCTATCTACGATAAGACCACGGGCATTTGACAGACCAAACCCATTCGTATCCTTCACAATAATTCC
This sequence comes from Pseudotenacibaculum sp. MALMAid0570, assembly GCF_040151415.1. Taxonomy (NCBI): domain Bacteria; kingdom Pseudomonadati; phylum Bacteroidota; class Flavobacteriia; order Flavobacteriales; family Flavobacteriaceae; genus Pseudotenacibaculum; species Pseudotenacibaculum sp. MALMAid0570. Next base: position 160,517 of record NZ_JBDKWF010000048.1, on the reverse strand, counting down.
TAGGTTGTTACCAACACCAGCTACAATATGCCCCCCTTCTGGAAGCACTTGTGTAGTAAACATACGCTCAACTTTTTTCGGAACAATTTCTTTTTGTTTATCTGGATCTATAACTGTAATTGTATGTTCATAATAATTGCGCTCATCGAAATTAAGCATCCAATTTGTATAGGCTCTAAAGGTGTAATTTCCTGAACTAAATAAACTGTCAATCTTAAAAACATTTGGAGAAATTCCATCCGCTACTTTAATTAACGTACTTTTAATAATCTTATTATTTTTATCTGTAATAGTGCAATATAGATTGGTGGTAACAGTAGAAGGTTTTTTAGTGAACTTATCAAACACATATGCATTAAACCCAAGCATTTCATTTTTTATGAGAACAGATTTATTAAGATGAACATAAGCTACTTCTCTAGGAGACTTTGCAAATTCTTTATAAAAGTTGATAATCTGATCTTGTGAAATTTGTGCGCTTAAGCTTATTGAAAAAAAAGAGCAAAGGGCTATAAGGAGAATTTTCTTAAGAGCGACTAATTTCATAGATGACTTCTTTTAACTTGTACTAACAATTTCTATAAAAGTTTACTTGTAAACAGTAAACAAGTAGAAACACTCTACAAAATAAAAAATATTCCCTAATGAATTGATTCTAAAATAAGTTAAAAAGAAAAGAGATGATTTTTTAACGAATAATTAGTAAACGAAAGATATATAAACAAAAACTCCTTTGTGTATTAACTAATCTGTTGTCCGTTTTTTACTTCTCTTTCAGGTTCTACAAAAGCCAATTTACCATCAGGAGTATCTGTCATTAATATCATTCCTTGACTTTCTACACCTCGTATCTTCCTAGGCGCTAGGTTTGTCAATACAGTTACTTGTTGTCCGATGATTTCTTCTGCAGAAAAACTTTCAGCAATTCCAGAAACGATGGTTCTAACATCAATTCCTACATCTACTTTTAATTGAAGTAATTTCTTAGTTTTTGGAACTTTTTGAGCTTCCAAAATGGTTCCTACACGAATATCTAATTTTGTAAAATCTTCAAACTCGATAGTCTCTTTTTGAGGTTCTACAACTTTGTTGGCTTGCTCATTGGCAAGTTTCGTAGCTTTTAATTTTTCTAATTGAGCTTCAATTGTTTTGTCTTCTATTTTAGAGAAAAGTAATTCAGACTTTCCAATTTGATGACCAGAAGACAAAAGAATATCTTTCTCGGTAACATCATCCCAAGAAAGCTCTTGAAGCTGTAAGATAGATTTTAGTTTACTTGAAGTAAACGGTAAAAAAGGTTCAGAAACTACGGCCAAACCAGCTGCAATTTGTAACGCAACATACATGATGGTTTTTACACGCTCTTCATCTACTTTAATTTTTTTCCAAGGCTCTTCATCTGCTAAATATTTGTTCCCTAAACGAGCCAGATTCATCAATTCTTGTGAACCTTCTCTAAATCGATAGCGTTCAATAGATTTACCAATAATATTAGGAAAACCTTTTAAAGCAGCTAGTGTGTCTTCGTCAACTTCAGAGAAGTCATTTGGTTCAGGAATAACTCCGTCAAAGTATTTGTGAGTTAACACAGCAACTCGATTGATAAAATTACCAAAGATGGCAACCAACTCATTATTGTTTCTAGCTTGAAAATCTTTCCAAGTAAAATCGTTGTCTTTATTTTCAGGAGCATTTGCTGTTAATGTATAACGCAATACATCTTGCTGATTTGGAAATTCTTCTAAATATTCGTGCAACCAAACCGCCCAATTTTTAGATGTAGATAATTTGTTTCCTTCTAAGTTTAAAAACTCGTTTGCAGGCACATTGTCAGGCAGGATATAACCACCATGTGCTTTTAGCATAGAAGGGAAAATGATACAGTGAAAAACAATATTATCTTTTCCGATAAAGTGAACTAATTTGGTGTCTTCATTCTTCCAGTAATCTTCCCAGTTCTTTCCCTCTCTTTTAGCCCATTCTTTAGTAGCAGAAATGTATCCAATAGGTGCATCAAACCAAACATACAGTACTTTTCCTTCACCGCCTTCAATTGGAACAGGAATCCCCCAGTCTAAATCACGAGTTACAGCTCTTGGTCGTAATCCATCTTCTACCCAAGATTTAACTTGTCCGTATACATTTGGTTTCCAGTCGTTTTTATGACCTTTTAAGATCCACTCTCTTAAGAAATCTTCATGTTTATCTAAAGGTAAAAACCAATGCTTGGTTTGTTTTACCGTAGGCGCGTTTCCTGTGATTGCTGATTTTGGATTGATTAAATCTGTAGCGTTATGACTGGTTCCACAATTTTCACACTGATCTCCATAGCTCTCTTCAAATCCACATTTTGGGCAAGTTCCTACAACAAAACGATCTGCTAGAAACTGATTCGCTTCAGCATCGTATAATTGTTCTGTAACTTCTTCGATAAATTCTTCTTTTTCATGTAGGTTGATAAAGAACTCAGAAGCTGTTTTATGATGAATCTCTGTAGAAGTTCTAGAATAGTTATCAAAAGAGATTCCAAAGTCTTCAAACGATTTTTTGATAATTCCGTGATACTTATCAATAATGTCTTTAGGGGTTACACCTTCTTTTTTTGCACGCATAGGTATAGCAACACCATGCTCATCACTACCACAGATGTATGCAACATCATTTCCTGTTAATCGTAAATATCTAGAATAAATATCTGCAGGAACATATACCCCCGCTAAATGACCAATATGAATAGGTCCGTTAGTGTAAGGTAAGGCTGCAGTGATTGTATATCGTTTCGAAGAACTCATGAATTTCTCTTTGGTCAAGTTTTTGCGTGACAAAAGTACAAAAAGCAACTTGAACTACTTTTTGAATAACAGATGAAAATAGATACATTTACAAAAACCTTTTTTATGAAGAATCGAATTCGATTCACTATCGTTTTTTTATTTCTTATTATTTGCTTCTCAGTAAATGCACAAATAGAGAAAGATTCAATTTCTGAACCTATGAAATTAGTACAACCTGAATATTTAAAAAAAGGAGATTCTATTGCTATTGTGGCTCCGGCTGGAATCTTAAAAAACAAAAAAGATCTAATAAATCAAGCGAAAGAATTAGCAGAAAGCTGGGGTTTAAAAGTGATTGTTGGTCAACATGTTTTTAATCAGAACCATCATTTTGCAGGAACAGATGAAGAAAGAACAAGTGATTTTCAGAAAGCATTAGACAATCCAAATATCAAAGCGATTTGGAGCGCCAGAGGAGGTTATGGTTCTGTTCGAATCATCGATGAATTAGATTTCACCAAATTTAAAGAGAATCCTAAATGGATTATTGGTTATTCAGATATTACAGCGCTTCACAGTCATATTCATAATTTAGGTTTTGAAACAATTCATGGAATGATGGGAACCAGTATGCAATTCGATTCAGAGGAGAACAAAGAAAGTATAGAAACCCTGAGGAAAGCTTTGTTTGGTGAAATTTTACAATATCAAGTTCCGTCTTCAGAATACAACCAAAAAGGAATTGCAGAAGGTCAATTGATAGGTGGTAATTTAACCATCCTACTAACAATGTTGGGTAGTGAAAGTCAATTAGAAACAAAAGGAAAAATACTTTTTATAGAAGAAATAGGCGAGTATAAATATCACATAGATCGAATGCTGCAAAGCTTAAAAAGAGCTGGTTATTTTGATGAGTTAAAAGGATTGATTGTTGGAGATATGAGTAATATCAAAAAGAATACAACGAAATGGGGAAGTTCTATAGAGCAATTGATTTTAGATGCGACTTCCGAATACGATTTTCCGATTTTGTTTGATTTTCCAGCAGGACACGAAATAGATAATAGAGCAATTTTACTAGGAAGATCTATTAAAATGAATGTGAAAAGCACAACATCCGAAGTAAAATTTAAATGAAGGTAATAGAAAAGATAATTGTAGATTTTGCTTCATTTATATGGGGATTGCCTCTGTTAATCCTATTAATTGGAGGAGGTTTTTACCTTTTAATTCGATCAAAATTTTTACCTTTTCGATTCTTCGGACATGCAATTCAGGTCTTACGAGGCAAGTATGACAACCCTAATGATCCAGGTCAAATAAGCCATTTTCAAGCACTCACTACCGCACTTTCTGCAACAGTTGGAATGGGAAATATCTCTGGTGTTGCTGTGGCAATTGCTATGGGTGGACCGGGTGCTATTTTTTGGATGTGGATGAGCGCAATAGTTGGGATGTCTACAAAATTCTTTACTTCTTCTCTAGCTATTATGTTTAGAGGTAAAGACAGTAATGGTGAAGTTCAGGGAGGCCCTATGTACTTTATTATTGAAGGTTTGGGTAAAAAATGGAAACCATTAGCCATCTTTTTTAGTTTTTGTGCTATGATTGGGGCATTACCAGTTTTTAATGTAAATCAACTAACACAAGCTGTTAATGACATTATTCTAATTCCATCGGGTATTAAAGTAACAGATTATACCAATTTAATTTTAGGTATTTTTCTAGTTCTTATTACCAGTATTGTTGTTTTTGGAGGAGTGAAACGTATTGGAAAAGTAACGTCAAAACTAGTACCCTCTATGGTACTACTCTATTTTATCTTGGTTGTTATTATTTTGATTACTCATATTGATGTAGTTCCTAAATATTTAGGAATGATTTTCACCGATGCATTTTCGGCAGAATTTATAAAACCCGATGCATTTTTTGGAGGCGCTTTAGGAACTTTAATTATTTTAGGAATTCGACGAGGAGCTTTTTCTAATGAAGCTGGAATTGGAACAGCACCAATGGCTCATGGAGCAGCAAAAACTTCTGAACCTATTCGAGAAGGGTTGGTAGCCATGCTTGGGCCATTTATAGACACTATTGTTGTTTGTACTTTAACGGCATTAGCAATTTTGGTTACAGGTGTTTGGCAAACAAGTTCTGACAATGGGGTTAGTTTAACTGCTACAGCTTTTAGTGAGGCAATGCCAGGAATAGGAAAGTATTTGTTAATGACTTGTATTGCAGTGTTTAGTATTTCATCCTTATTTTCTTATTCCTATTACGGAACCAAATCTTTGTCATTTTTAGCAGGAGCAAAAAATAAACATTTCTACAACTATTTTTACATTGCAAGCATCCTGTTGGGAGCTATGACTAGCTTAGATATGATGTTGGGATTAATTGATAGTGCATTTGCTTTAATGGCAATTCCAACAATGCTATCAACTATTCTGTTAGCCCCCAAAGTGATGAAAGAAGTTAAAAAATATATTGCAGTATTGAAAGAAGAATAAAGTTAAGGAAGAAGAATATTTCCATCAAAGTTGAATTTGTTGATTTTAGCTAATGAAATTAATATCACAGCTAAAATAGTTTTGGGTTTAGATGCTATTTAAAGATAGTAGAAAGATTACCTCATAGAGGTTATAAAAAATTCAACTCATTTTAAAAGAAACCTTTTCAAATTAGCATCTAATACGCGCGTTTGTTTATTTTCTGTATTGGTGAAAAAGACATATCCGCTTTTATGTTTCTTATTAAAAAAATACTGTGACGTAGAACTACCATTGTTACCACTATGGGCATAATTAGTTCCATAATTTGTATTGTCTATTATGATTCCTAGTCCATAATTTACACCAGGCTTTTTTCCAGTTTTAGGGCGGGAAGACTGTATTTTTAAGATCTCTCTGTGACTATTTTTAGATAATAATTTTCCGTTTATTAAAGCAGAAAGGAAATTTCCATATGCAACTGCATTGGTTTGTAAACTTGCTGCAGCATTAAAATCAGGGTCCTTTAAATTAATGCTCCAACCTTTATTGGGCTTCCCATTAATATGTCCATCAGCACGATATTTTTCGAGATAATTATTCCAAACAAAACTGCTCTCACCCATTGCTAAAGGATTAAATAATAAAGCAGTCATTTTTTCTTGTAATCCGTTCATATCTGTATTCAAAATATGAGCAATTACTTGTGCTAAATATTTGAACCCCTCTCCAGAATACCGATACTGAGTCCCAGGCTTAAATTCTATTCTAAGTTTTCCATTAGGATCATATTGACCTTTATCATTCAAGTAACGCCAGTTAGGAAACCCTGTAGTGTGTGACAATGCCATTCTTGCAGTAATTTTCTTATAACGTTTATCATATGCAATATCAGGGTTTTTAAGATATTTATAAAGAGGTGTATCTAGATTTAGTAATCCTTTATCAACCATTTGCATTGCAAAAAAACTGAAAACTGTTTTCGAAATGGAAGCAGCATCAAATAAGGTTTTATTTGTTACAGGTTCTTTGGTTTTGGTATTTACTACCCCTAAATTTTTACTATAAACTATTTTATCGTTATTTATATATGCAAATGATAATCCAGGAATATTTAAGGAATCCATTTGATGCTTTAAAAAAGAGTCTAAAGCATCAATCTTTATCATATTTCCATTAATGGAATGCATTAATTTTTCTTTTTTGTCCGTTTGACTATGACTCTTTTTTGTATAGTTATGCTTTTTAAGAAACTCATCAAACTTCATTTGAGCATCACGAACTGTTTTCTTGTCAGGGTTTGGCCAACCGTCATCTGGTTCGGTAGAGGGGGTGAATAAATGCCCAACATTATCATAAATAATTAATTGACACTCATTATGATACTTATCCATATTTTTTTTGAAAAGCCGAGAACCTTCCAAAGGAGTTACAGTATCATCTCGTCCAATAACAATAATAGAAGGCGGCGTGTTTTTAGAAACTGATTCTGCTGGAGATATATCTATGACATTAATTTTACCTTTTAAGCGTTTTGAAAAATTAGAGTAACCAGATAGGCTTAATGCAGGTGATTTTAAGAGTAATAAGTTTGGAGCGCTCGATATTTTTTCATTTTCAGCATGTAGATTTTCAAAAATTGAAGCACAAGCTGCTAAGTGCGCTCCAGCTGACCAACCGTAAGCAGCAATTTTATTTTTATTTATTGAAAAGTCATTGGCATTTTTTCTAATCCATCGAATAGCTTTTTGTGCATCAAGTACGGATTCGTAAGGAGTAAAACCTTTTTTTGAGTTTTGTAGCCTATACTGAGCTGAAAAAGCTACCATGCCTTGACTTGCATAGTGTTTGGCAGCGCTAAACCCCCATGAGGGTTCACCAATAGACCAGCCGCCACCATGAAATATTACAATAGCAGCGTATTCTTTGTTTGAGTCATAATTGAGGGGGTTAATGCGATAAATTTTAAGCCCCTCTTTTTGATCATAAATAAACTCTTCAATTTTTAAAGAATCAGATTCAATTTGTCCAGCACTTATAAAAGGGATAAAAAAACTGATTATACTCAGTGTCAATTTCATTTTTTTAGTCATAATTAATACTAATGGGGGATTAAATAAAAAGGTTTTTGAACATAGTTATATTTTGATTGATAAGTTAAAACTTTTCTTATATTGATAACTTATATTACAAATCAAAGGAGTTATTTGCAATCAAAAGTCCTATGATATACTATAGGACTAATCTATTTATAACTTGTAATCAATTAAGGCAAAGATTTATCATTTTGCTTTAAATCATAATATATAGCTCCGTAATTAAAAAATAAATGAATTTATCATTATTGGATATATTATTGATAATTGTAATTGGCCACTGCCTTTATTTAATTTTATCTTTTCAATTAATTCCTCAAAGGAATAAAGATGCCAATAAAATTTTACAATATTTATTAGCTATATATACTTGTATTTTGTTAGAGGGAATTATAGTTTTTAAAATAGAAAACGTAGATCTCTTAACTCGCTACAGAGGAATTACTACTGTAATTTACTTTCTTATAGGGCCATTAATTTATACTTATTTAAGAAGGCTTCTTTTTTCTAAAAACGGGTCTTATAATCTTAATGTTTTACATTATTTACCAGCAATTGGGTTTCTTTTGTATTCTTTAATCATAGTGATTGCATATAAGTATTTGAGAGGTTCTAAAGAGTTTTTAACTACTTCTTATTTTTTATTTGAATTATTTGGAATTGCTTCTATTTGTATATATATATTTAAATCGTATCGATTATTACGATATTTTGAAATAAGCGAAAAACAAGAATTATCATTCAATCAAACAAATTCAAAATATATTAATAGAATTCTTTTTTTTATGTCTGCTTGTATGCTGGTCTGGCTAATTAGTGTAATTAATAGATATATTTTTAAATTTTATGGTTCTATTTTTACTGATCTTATCTGGATATTATTTGGAGCTCAAGCATATATCATAGGTTATTATTCTTTAAAACAACCAAAAATATTTAAAACTCAATTACATAAAGATATTGAAGTTAACTCTCCAAAAACAACCCTTAGAATTAATCAAAATCATATAGATAAGCTTAATAATTTGGTCCATACTTTTCTAGATAATGATAAAGGATATCGAGAACCAGATTTAAGCTTATCTATTATGGCAGATAAATTATCTACAACGACCAATGATTTATCATGGTTTTTAAACAATATTTATAATAAATCCTTCTATCAATTAATAAATGAATATAGAGTAAAAGAATTCAAGAAAAGAATTAAGAATAATGAACATAAAGAGTATACGGTAATTTCTATAGCATATGAGGTTGGATTTAATTCCAAATCTACTTTTTATAAAGCCTTTAAAGAGATTACAAGTATTACACCTACAGAGTATATTAAAAAAGTTGAAAATTCTAATAATCTTGAAAATCAGTAATCATTTTATTCTGTTTACTTCTATAGAGATAAATGAAGAAGTTTAAAAAGACTATAAACTGATTATTATTTCAAAACCAATAGCATCAGAAATAGCGCTGTTTCTTATAGTACTATTGTAATTAACTCCCCAAAGAGTCCTGTCGATTTTAAACTTGGTGGTCATTTGTTTTTTTTCAAAGTTCACTTCTGCCTGAAAATTAATAGGTTTAGTAATACCCTTAATAGTCATATCTGCATAAACCTTCATGTGTGTAGAATCGTGATACGTAACTTTAGTAATAAGCAATTTTGCTTCTGGATGTTTAGCAACATCAAAAAAGTCAGGATCTTTTAAATGATTAACGAGGCTTTTGTTTGCTTTTTTTGCTTTGATATCAATATTTTTAATACTTGTCATATTAATCATAAATTCACCTCCTGTAATTTTATCTCCAGTTTTGATAAAGTTACCTTCTTTAAAGTCTATAGTTCCGTCATGACCTCCAAAGTAAAAAGTATAATAACCATACCAATGTATAGAACTTTTAGAAGTGTTTATTTTAAGTTTTTCTTGAGCATTTAATGCAGTTGAAAAGCAGATGGCAATGATGCATAGACTAATAATTTTTCTCATGATATTTTGTTTTTGGGTAAAACTAAATCGGAGAGAAAAGAAGAATGTCAAAAAAATGTAAAAGAAGTGTCAACAGTTGTAAAAAGTCATAAAAATGTATGTTCTTTACAGAAGATTATGGGCAAAAAAACTATTTTTTCATTTCTTGCATTTGCAATTATCATTCTATTAGTAAGAGTTGTTATAACAACTGATGAAGTAGATGTTGACTTCTCTGAGAAAGCAAAAATCCACCTTCGAGATATAGGGAATCAATTGCTGCTGTCAAATCAAGATTCTACATCTCTTATTTTACCTGTTGTAGAAATCAATAGTTCAAAATATGAACTTTCTTTTCAAAATCAGCTTTCCTTTATTCCAGATAGTTTAGTAACCATTGTTAGCAGAAGTATTTTAAAATCAGAGTTGTCTAAAAGCTATAGAGTTGAGGTGATTCAATGTTTAGATAATGAAGTAGCTTATAGCTATGAAATGAATGAGGATAAAGAGAACACAATTATTCCATGTTTGGATAGATCTTTGCCAAATCAATGCTATAAGATACAGATACGCTTTTTAGATAAAAAGTCGAGACTATTAAACAACCAAATACTTTTTTATGCACTTATTTTAATCACCTTTCTTTTAATACAATTGGCCTTTTTTAAAACTAAACCAGAAAATAGATCAAACGATAAAGAGTATACTTCTTTGGGTAGCTTTCGATTTTATCCAGACCAAAACAAACTAGTTAAAGAAGCTGCTGAAATTAGTCTTTCAAAAAAAGAATGTGAATTGTTAGAAATCTTCGTTGCCAACCCAAATCAAATTATTAAAAGAGATGAGCTCACAAAAAAGATTTGGGAAGATAATGGTGTTTTTGTTGGAAGAAGTTTAGACACTTATATATCTAAACTACGCAAAAAATTAAAAGAAGATTCATCTATTAAGATTGTAAATATCCATGGCGTGGGGTATAAATTAGAAATTATTAATAAATAAGATTGTGTATTTTTAGTCAAAAAAAAAAATGGCTAAACACTACGAATTAGGAAAAATTGGAGAAGAACTTGCTGCCGAATTCTTGCTTAAAGAAAAGTATATCATTCTAGAGAAAAATTGGCGATTTCAAAAAGCGGAAGTAGATATTATTGCTCAAAAAGGTGAGGTTTTGACTGTGGTAGAAGTAAAAACAAGATCAACAGATGATTTTGGAAACCCTCAAGATTTTGTGAGTAAAAAAAAGATACAATTACTTGTAAAAGCAATTGATGAATATGTGATTCAAAACGACTTAGATATTGAAGTTCGTTTCGATATTATTGCAATCACAAAAAACAACTCTAAATTTGATATAGAGCATTTAGAAAATGCGTTTTATCATTTTTAATTTAAGCTTCCTAGAATTACTTTTAAGTCTTCAATCTTTTCAGGATTGGCAATAATTTTTTTATCCATTCCTAAGACAAAATATGTTGGAGTTGAGTTTACCTGATAAGTTCGGGCAATTTTATTCTCCCATTTCCCTAAGCCTAAAGGATGATGCCATCCAGATAAATTTTTGATGTAATTTTTCCAAGCAGTATCTGAAGTTTCCATGGCAAAAGCAATCACTTTTGTTTTGGTTTTGTCTTTCATGAAATCATATATTTGGGGAATTTCACGTAAACAATGTCCGCATTCAGTACTATAAAAAATTAATAAATAACTCTGACCACCTTTTAATTGAGAAAGACTCATTTCTTTACCATTTTCTGTCCAAGAAAAATCGGGAGCGATTCTTCCAATAGCAATTGCCATAGCTTCTTCAATTCTCTTTTTAAATTCTAAGTTTTGCTTGTCTTTAGGCAACTTGTTAAAATGATTGGCAAGTAAATAATCTACTAAATCTACATTCTTTAAAGCAGAGAATTGAGAGGTTAGAAATTCAATTACATCAGCTTTAAATGTAATATCGGTTACTTTACCTATTGCTACATCAACAGCTTTTTTATAGAGCTGTTGTTGCTTTTCTGCATTATTAGAATAATTCATGTAAAAGACATAATCTGCAATACGATCTATAAGAAAAGAAGAATTATACAGTTGAGAATTAGAAAAATCAATCTTATCAAAGAAGTGAGAAATTACTCCATCTAAATACTCTTGTGAACTTTTAGCAATTGTAGGAGAATTATATCTATCAGTAGCTTTAATAAAATGATATGCTAAGGTTCCTTGAGCATTTTTTGTATAAGAACTCTGAACCTTACGAACGTTAGACAATGCATTGTTATAAGCATTTTCACTATTTGTTGATGGATTCTTTAAGTAGGCAACTTGTAAAGAATCTACCTGATATTGAGCAAGAGCAATATCATTTAAAAATCGTTTATAGAGCTGATTTTCTTTCGATGTAGAAAAAACGGTTGTCCCTTCAACATCTCCTGGATTAAATGAAAGTTCAACATTTTCTTTATTAAATAAAAAATCTACAAAACCATTTTGTTGCAAATCATAAGTTATTCTATAAGATCCGGTTTTTGTATCAGCAGGAAGTTCAAATTCAAAAGTTCCTATAGTAATGTTTTTTCCATCTACTTGTTTTACCTCTTGTTTAATCTGAGTGTTTTTCACAAAAAGTTGCCTAGCACCTTCTACTTTATAAAGTAAAACCCAAGTATATTTTTTAGGAGGATGTATGTTTCCTTTAACAGAGTATTGAGCTTGAGCAAATGAACTAATTAATAAAAATAAAATCAGTAGTTTTTTCATGGATCTTAATTTAGAAATGCTTCCCCAAGAAGCGTACCAAAATTACTGTTTCTCTTTGAAAATATGTACATTGCTGTAAAATAAATCTATATGATCTTTCAAGATAAAGTGGTTTGGATTACAGGTGCATCCTCAGGAATTGGAGAAGCACTCGCATTAGAGTTGTCTCAACAAGGAGCTTTGTTGGTAATTTCTGCAAGAAATGAAAAAGCATTAGAAGAAGTAAAATTAAAATGCGCAAGTCCAGATCAAGTAAAAGTGCTACCCTTAGATCTTGAACAGTATGATGATTTTGATCAAAAAGTACAAGAAGCAATTTCTTGGTCTGGAAGAATAGATATTTTGGTTAACAATGGAGGAATTAGCCAACGCTCCTTTGCCAAAGACACCATGATAAGTGTAGACAAAAGAATAATGGAAGTTAATTATATTGGAACTGTAGCACTTACGAAGTCGCTATTGCCGCATTTTATAGAAAGACAGCAGGGTCATTTTGTAGTAACCACAAGTATTGTTGGGAAAATAGGAACTCCATTACGATCAACCTATGCAGCATCCAAACATGCTTTGCATGGTTTTTTCGATAGCCTAAGAGCAGAGGTTTATGATATCAACATAGATGTTACTTTGATTTGCCCTGGTTATGTAACGACCAATGTTTCTATAAATGCATTGCAAGGAGATGGAACTCCACAACAAACCATGGATAAGGCAACCAAAAACGGAATAAAACCCGAACGTTTTGCAAAGCTAATGGCGAAAACCATACACAAAAAGAAGCAAGAAGCTTATATTGCAGGAACTAAAGAAAAGTTAGGGGTTTATGTGAAAAGATGGATTCCGAAATTGTACTCTTACATGGTTAGGAAGTTGAGCGTTACTTAAGAAGTAAAAAAACCAATACTTTCAAAGTAAGTAATAATTGCTTCCTTCATTAAAACAGTTTGCTCACCTGGTTTTAAGTTAGGTAATTCGGTAAGCATTTTATAGTGAGGCCATCCATCATCATCAAAAAAATCAAACTCATAATACCCGTAAGGTTCTAGCAACTTGCAGATAGCAATATGCATGAGATTTACTTTTTCATCTTTCTTAAAACGTCTTTTTCCTTGACCCAACTCTTGTACACCAATGAGGTAGATAATTCCATCAACATTCAAGTCTTCTCCATCAGAAAATTGATTAGTTAGTTCATTAACTAAAAAATCCCATTTTTCTTTCAGTGTTGTGTCTTTTTCCATGATCAAAAGTTGAAGAAACAAAGGTAGGAGAAATTAGCTACTTTTGTGAGGATGAATTTGCCTAAAAAACTTCAGGAAAAACTTCAAAAAAGAACCGATAATCAATCAATAAGAAAACTATCGGATCAAAATCACCTTACTGACTTTTCTTCTAATGATTATTTAGGATTGTCTTCTGATGTAAATGTTTTTCATAGATCACATGATTATTTAATCGAATTAGATTTGCAACAAAATGGGGCAACGGGTTCTCGATTAATTTCTGGAAATCATCAATTATACAATCAAGTTGAAGCTTTTTTAAGCGACTTTCATAAGTCGGAATCCGCATTGGTTTTTAACTCTGGATACGATGCTAATATTGGTTTTTTTTCTTCCGTGCCACAAAGAGGAGATGTCATTTTATATGATGAGCTATCTCACGCATCAATTCGAGATGGAATTACCATGAGCAATGCAAAGAGTTATAAATTCAAACACAATGATCTTTCTAATCTAGAAGAATTACTGAATAGATATAAAGATGCTGATGCAATTTATGTTGTTACAGAATCTGTGTTTTCTATGGATGGCGATTCGCCAGATTTAGTAAGAATGGCCGCACTTGTCAATCAATATCAAGCTCGTTGTATTATAGATGAGGCTCACGCTTTAGGGGTTTTTGGAGATCTAGGTTCTGGTTTGATTCAATCTTTAAATTTAGAAACTAAGGTTTTTGCAAGAGTCATAACCTTCGGAAAAGCCTTAGGTTGTCATGGAGCAGCAGTTTTAGGAAGCCGGGATTTAAGAGAATATTTGATCAACTTTGCCCGAAGTTTTATTTACACCACAGGATTACCACCTCATTCATTAGCAACTATTTTAATGAGTTATCAGGAGATGATTCATTCAAAAAAAGAAGACGCATTACAAACAAACGTAGAGTTTTTTAAGAAAGAAGTTTCTAGAATTGAAATGACAGATTTCTTTATCTCTAGTAATTCTGCCATTCATTCTTGTATTATTCCTGGAAATAAAAAGGTGAAAACTATTGCTAAGAATATCCAAAATTCAGGTTTTGATGTAAAAGCAATCTTATCACCAACAGTTCCAGAAGGACAAGAACGTATTCGCTTTTGTTTGCATGCCTATAATTCTTTTCAAGAAATTACGTCTGTCTTAGAGACGCTTCGTATTTTTGCGGCAATATGAAGAAATATTTTATCACAGGAATTTCAACCGAAGTAGGAAAAACAATTGTTTCTGCTATTGTTACTGAAGCTTTAGAAGCCGATTATTGGAAACCTGTTCAGGCAGGAGATTTACATTTTTCCGACACTGATAAAGTACAGAAGTTGGTGTCTAATTCAACATCTGTTTTCCATGCCAACTCATATGCATTAAACACTCCAATGAGTCCACATGCTGCTGCTGAGATTGATGGAGTTCAAATTAAGTTGAGTGATATTAAAGAACCAAAAACTCAAAATCATTTAGTTATTGAAGGTGCTGGAGGCTTATTTGTACCATTAAATGATAAGGAAACCATTTTTGATATTATCAAACAAGAATACAAAGTAATTGTAGTTTCAAGACACTATTTAGGAAGTATCAATCATACATTGCTAACTGTAAATGCGTTAAAAGAGAAAGGATTTGATGTATCTATAATCTTCTCTGGGGATGAGCACCCAACAACAGAGTCCATTATCGAAAAAATGACGCAAGTTTCTGTTTTGGGAAGGATAGATGATGAGCCTTATTTTGATCAGAATGTGATTAAAGAATATGCAACGAAGTTTAAAGAAGTTTTGTAAATGAGTCTACAAGAAAGAGATAAAAAACATCTGTGGCATCCACTAAAACAGCATCAGTTAAATCCTGATAGTATGGCAATAGTTAAAGCGAAAGGATGTATTCTTACTGATGAAGATGGGAATGAATATATTGATGCTATTTCTTCTTGGTATACCTGTGTTTTTGGGCATTGCAATGATTTTATTACCAATCGAGTATATCAACAAATGCGGCAATTAGATCAAGTGATGTTTAGCGATTTCACGCATGAACCTGCCGTAAAACTCTCAGAAGAACTTATCAAAATTCTACCTCAAGGACAAAATAGAATTTTCTTTAACGATAACGGATCTACTGCAGTAGAAGCTAGTATCAAAATGGCTTTGCAATACTATTTTAACAAAGGAGAAAAGCGTTCCAATTTTATTGCCTTTGAAGATGGCTTTCACGGCGATACTTTTGGAGCAATGAGTGTTTCAGGATTGTCTGTATACAATGGTCCGTTTGAAGATTTTTTGATGGATGTAAAACGTATTCCGGTTCCCAATGGCGAAAATCATGATGAAATTCTAACTCAACTTGAAGAATACATCAATCAAAATGACATTGCAGGGTTTATTTACGAACCATTAGTTCAAGGTGCAGCTGGAATGAAAATTCATGATGCTAAAGGATTGAATGCAATTCTAAAACTTTGTAAATCTTCCGGAGTTCTAACCATTGCAGACGAAGTAATGACAGGTTTTGGAAAAACAGGAAAAAACTTTGCGTCAGATTATATAGAAACCAAACCTGATATTGTTTGTTTAAGCAAGGCCCTTACAGCAGGATTACTTCCAATGGCAATTACTTCTTGTACAGAAGAAATCTACGAAGCTTTTTTAAGTAATGATATTGCCAAAGGTTTCTTTCACTGTCATACATATTCGGCAAATCCAGTTGCTTGTTCAGCGGCTTTAGCTGGAATAGAATTGTTACAAACTGAAGAGATTCAAAATAATATTCAAGAAATTAGTGCAGCTCACCAAGAATTTTCAGAACGAGTTAAACTACATCCCAAGGTAAAATCGACAAGACATATTGGAATCATTTTCGCCTTAGACCTTAATACTGAAACAGAACGATATGGAGGTTTGAGAGACAAGTTGCTTAAATTTTTTATGGATAGAGGTGTTTTTTTAAGACCATTAGGTAACACATTGTACCTGCAAGTTCCTTATATTATTAGCAAAGAAGAATTATCCAAAGTATATAAAGTAATGGAAGAAGCTTTAGATGCCCTCTAAAGATTTCTCTAATAAGTTTATTTTTTCGCCAGTTTCCTTTATACGAATAAGCAGCTTCTCGTAGTACCATTCGCCATCAACTTTTTCTGCCACAACATAGATAATTGCTTTTCCGTTTGGACCTTTTACTGGAATATTAAGATTTGCACTACCATCATTATTACTAAAGTTAATTTCTCCAGAAATTAAACCTTTTTGTTCAATAGGAGTTCCTAGTTGATTGATAA
Source organism: Pseudotenacibaculum sp. MALMAid0570 (assembly GCF_040151415.1). Lineage (NCBI taxonomy): Bacteria > Pseudomonadati > Bacteroidota > Flavobacteriia > Flavobacteriales > Flavobacteriaceae > Pseudotenacibaculum > Pseudotenacibaculum sp. MALMAid0570. The sequence continues at coordinate 143,913 of NZ_JBDKWF010000048.1, read as the reverse complement.
CAATTTGATGATTAGATGCTTTTTCTATGGCGTATTTGGTAGGAGTTGCATCAGACATCATGCCCGTAACTCCAAAAATTAATGCACCAATTCCTAAAAAGAATAAAATAATTAATGTTCCACAACCTACTGTAGGAACAAACCATAGCCAATTTCTTTTAAACCAACTTTTTTGTTGTTGCTCTTCCATGAATCTATTTTTAAGCAAGATACATAAAAATAGATTTCAAAAAATTATCATGGTCAATAATGGTTGATGGTGTATTTTTGCAGTCAAATATTCGTTTTTGAAAGAACCAATTTCCATAGTATCCATATCAACGCTTTCTGCTTTAGGAAGTACACAAGAAGAAATATGGAGTAAATATCTAAATAGCGATCACTTCATTACTGAAAAGCAATTTAATTTCGATAAAGCTTTAGTTGCTGAGCTCCCCAAAGAAGCAAAAAAAGAGATAAAAAAACTTAGAGAATCTGATGCAAAGTATAAGAAACTAGATGATACGGTATTGTATGCAATCTACGTATCTAGAAAAGCGACGAAAAAAGCTGGTTGGAAAAGTAAGGATCATTTTGGAATTAATATTGGATCTTCAAGAGGAGCTACACATTTATTTGAAAAATATCATCAAACTTTTTTAAAAAATCAAAAGACACCAACTTTAACCTCACCAACAACTACATTGGGAAATGTTGCTTCTTGGGTAGCTCATGATTTACAATCTCAAGGACCTGAAATTTCCCATTCTATCACTTGTTCTACAGCGTTACATGCTCTGCTTAATGGAGTTGCATGGATTCAAGCTGGCTTAACAGAAAAGTTTTTGGTAGGAGGAACAGAAGCTTCATTAACAGAGTTTACCATTGCTCAAATGAAGGCGATGAAAATTTATGCTAACAAGAATGTTGATTACCCTTGTAGAGCTTTCGATTTAGAAAAGAAAAAAAACACCATGGTTCTTGGTGAAGGAGCTTCATCAATATGTTTAGAAAAAGGAAATCTTAAAGAGGCCATTGCTAAAATAGAAGGCATTGGATACGCTACAGAAATTCTAGAGCATAATATTTCTATTTCTACTGAAGCCGAATGTTTTCAAAAATCAATGCAAATGGCAATTAAAGATATAAATCCTGATGAAATTGATGCTATTGTAATGCATGCCCCTGGAACAATTCAAGGAGATTTATCTGAATACAAGGCTATAGAAAAAATCTTTAATAATAATAAACCATTTTTGACAACTAATAAATGGAAACTGGGACACACTTTTGGAGCTTCAGGAATGTTAAGTTTAGAATTGGCTATTCTTATGCTAGAAAAGCAGCAAATAATTGCTGTTCCTTTTACTATGAAACAAGACCCACCAAAAAAGATTGAAAAAATTCTGGTGAATGCTGTAGGTTTTGGCGGAAATGCCGTTTCCGTTTTGTTAACTAATTAGTCTTTTTTTTATATATTATCATTACTTTTGAACCGTAAAAGCTACTCAACTTTATGAGCGTAACAAAACACAATTGGACCAAGGAAGAAATTCTTGAAATTTATAACAAACCTTTAATGGAATTGTTATATGAAGCAGCAACAATCCATAGAGAACATCATGATCCTAATACAGTTCAGGTGTCTACTCTACTATCCATAAAAACTGGAGGATGTCCAGAAGATTGTGGATACTGTCCGCAAGCAGCTAGATATCACACAGATATTGAAGGAAATGATTTAATGACTGTTTCTCATGTAAAAGCACAGGCTTTAAGAGCTAAAGCATCTGGAAGTTCTCGTGTTTGTATGGGAGCAGCTTGGAGAAATGTTAAAGACGGACCAGAATTTGATCAAGTTTTGGAAATGGTAAGAACCATCAACAAGCTAGATATGGAAGTGTGTTGTACATTAGGAATGCTTACAGAAAACCAAGCGCACCGTTTGGCAGAAGCAGGATTATATGCATACAACCATAATTTAGATTCTTCAGAAGAATACTACAAAGAAGTCATTTCTACTCGTGGGTTTGAAGACAGATTGGAAACAATTGATAATGTTCGTAAAACGAACGTTACAGTTTGCTCAGGAGGAATTATTGGTATGGGAGAAAAAGAAGAAGATAGAGCCGGAATGTTAGTTGCTTTGGCTACGTTGAATCCGCAACCAGAATCTGTACCTATTAATGCATTAGTAGCCGTAGATGGAACACCTTTAGAAGATCAAGAACCAGTGCAAATTTGGGATATGATTCGTATGGTAGCAACCACAAGAATAGTAATGCCGGAGACCCAAGTACGTCTTTCTGCTGGAAGAACAGAAATGAGTAGAGAAGGTCAAGCAATGTGTTTCTTCGCTGGAGCCAATTCAATTTTTGCTGGAGACAAGTTACTAACTACTCCAAATCCTGATGTAAATGAAGACATGGAAATGTTTAAGCTATTAGGATTGAATCCACAAAAACCTTTTATTAAGAAAATGCAACCAAAAACTGTAGAAGCAGATGAATCTCAATTTCAGTCTTTGGGAGAAAAACCAAAATGGTCTAGACCAGATCATACAATTGAGAGAAACGAAGAAGCAAGACAAAAAGCAAAGGAGTTAAAAATTTAACTTTTAGAATAACCAACTATAAAAAACCATCGTCTTTAAAAAGATGATGGTTTCTTTTTTTACGAAACAATTTTCAAACGTTTTATTAACTTTGTTTTTAAATAGTTGCGAATGAGCTTGAATTTGTCTGAGATTGATAGAGTAAAATCCATTACCAAGGAAGACTTTATCAAGAACTACTTTAAACCCCAAAAACCCGTTGTTATAGAACGGTTTATAGAAGATTGGCCTGCCTATAAAAAATGGTCTTTAGATTATATGAAGGAAATTGCAGGAGATAAAAAAGTTCCTTTGTATGATGATAGGCCTGTAGATTACAAGGATGGTTTTAATGAACCTCACGCTACCATGAGAATGGAAGACTATGTAGAACTTCTTAAAAGCGAACCTACTAAATACAGAATTTTTTTATGGAACATTCTAAAAGAAGTTCCAGAATTGCAAAAAGATTTTTCTTTCCCCGATTTTGGGTTACGATTGATGAAAGGACTACCTATGTTATTCTTTGGAGGTAAAGATTCCTATACATTCATGCATTATGATATTGATTTGGCTAATATTTTTCACTTTCATTTTGAGGGGAAAAAACAATGTATTTTATTCGATCAAAAGCAAAACAAATACCTTTATAAAATTCCAAATTCTTTAATTACGAGAGAAGACATCAATTTTGCAAACCCTGATTTTGAAAAATGGCCAGCTTTAAAAAATGCAAAAGGATATGTGGCTAATTTAGAACACGGGAATGTGTTATATATGCCCGAAGGTTATTGGCATTACATGCGATATATAACCCCAGGTTTTTCAATGAGTTTACGTGCTATTCCTAGAAATCCAATTCGTTTAGGAAAAGCTATTTATAATATTGTTGTCATGAGGTCTTTTGACAATATTATGAGAAGATTGAAAGGGCAAAAGTGGATTGATTGGAAGAATGAATATGCGATAAAAAGAACACACAAGAAGAATAATATAACTCAATAAGTCTAATTTATAATTTATTATCTCTAAATTAGAGACATAATTCCCCCAAGTTGAAAAAATGTCCTAGCTGTTCATCTACTAAAAGAAGTAGACGAAGAAGAAAATATGTACTAAAGTATATTCCTTACTCAAGAGCATATGCTTGTGAGGACTGCTATACACGATATTTATATATAATACCGTTTGATCTTTCGATTAAGATTCGAAAATCATTCTATTAAAAACAAAAACCCCGCTTAAAACTAAGCAGGGTTTTTGTTTTATTTTATCCAAGATGTTTAATCAAAGAGTCTAAATATATCATTCCCATTTGCGAATAGTAGTAGTGCTACCAATAGAATGAATCCAGTAATTTGAGCATACTCTAAGAACTTATCGCTAGGTTTTCTTCTTGTAATCATTTCCCATAAAGTAAACACTACATGTCCACCATCTAGAGCTGGAATTGGAAGTAAATTCATAAATCCAAGCATAATTGATAAGAAGGCAGTAATATTCCAAAATGTTTCTGAGCTCCACTCAGATGGAAAAATACTACCAATTGAAATAAATCCACCTAAGCCTTTATAAGCCCCTGTTTTGGGATTAAATATTTTCTTCAACTGTTTAACATAGCTAGTTAAGGTTTCATATGATTTTCTAAACCCTGCTGGAATTGCTTCAGCAAAAGAATATTCTATTCTTGTTAAATCATAATAGCCCAGTTTTGAAAGATCTGAGACGCTAAGACCATAAGCCACTACTTCTAATTTCCCTTCATCACTTACTTTGGCATTTAGAGTAGATATTTTCTCTTCTCTCTTAATATCTATAGTTATATCTTTTCCTTTATTTTCAAGCAAGAGAGCTTCTACTTCGTCATAGTATTTTACTTTCTTTCCGTTAAGACCTACAACAATATCCTTGTCTAAAAATCCAATATTAGCATTTACACTACTATCAGGAACCTGAGCGATCATAAAAGGACTTCTAGGCCTAGCGATAGGACCTTCATTGTTTTTTCTTCGATCAATTAATTTAGAAATGAAATCAACAGGAAGTTCCTTCTCAATAGTTTGCCCATCTCTTTCAATAGTAAAATTATGTCCATTGATAAATGCCACAGTCATGTCGTTAAACTTTCTAAGCTTTTCACCATCAACAGCAACAACTTTATCTCCATTTTGCAATCCGATGTTAATAGCTAAAGAATCTTGAACCCAAAGACCATCTTTTACATTGTCGTTAGAAAGATAATTTTCTCCATATGTGTACATTAACATGATGTAAATGAAAATACCTAAGACAAAATTTACAAACACACCACCTAACATGATAATTAATCGCTGCCAAGCTGGCTTCGACCTAAATTCCCAAGGTTTAGGCTCTTCCTTTAATTGCTCTTTATCCATGCTTTCATCAATCATTCCAGCAATTTTCACGTATCCTCCTAAAGGAATCCAACCAATTCCATATACGGTTTCACCTACTTTCTTTTTAAGTAAAGAAAACTTATAATCGAAAAATAAATAGAACTTTTCTACTTTGGTTTTAAAAATCTTGGCAGGGATAAAATGCCCCAACTCATGTAGAACTATCAATAATGATAAACTAAGAATGAATTGAGAAGCTTTAATTAATATTTCCATCAACAATAATATCTTTCTGATTTGAACGCACAAATGTACGTTTTTAAAGAGAGTTGTAAAAGATTGTTTTTCAAACCTAATCTGTTTTAACAAAGATTTAGGCTGTAAAAGGGGTGAAATAGTTTTAGTAGTGCAATTCTATGCCGTAAATTTGCAAAAGAATTCAGAATCATGAAGTTGAGTTTCTTTAAAAAATCTATACCTACTCTTATTTTTTTAGGAGTCTTTTCTTTAGTAGGAATTACAGTTTTCTATCAACTCTTATTAGTGGAAAAAAAACTGAAGATCTATAACCCAATTGATGTAAACCCAAAATTGGTTGACGCTTCAGTCAAAAACATTCATAAGAACCATAAAATTGGCGATTTTCAATTGATAAATCAGAATGGGGAGTTGATTACCAATGAAGATTATAAAGACAAAATATACATAGCAGATTTCTTTTTTACTCGTTGTCAAACTATTTGCATCGCTATGGCATACAACATGAGTGAGTTGCAAGAACATTATAAGAGCGACAATGAAATTATGTTCTTGTCGCATTCTGTAACTCCAGTGATGGATAGTGTTCCTGTTTTAAAAGAATATGCTATTAACAAAGGTGTTATAGATGGTAAATGGAATGTAACAACCGGACCCAAAAAACACATTTATGATTTAGCACGCAAGAGTTATTTTGCAGTGGAAGATGAGGGTGATGGAGGAGATCAAGATTTTATACATACCAACTTATTTATCCTGATTGATAAAGAAAGAAGGATTCGAGGGTTCTACGATGGAACAGAAAAAGAGGATATGGAAAAGATCAAGAAAGATATTCTAATCTTAAAAAAAGAATACGAGTAAAATTACTTGTTTAGAATCATTCTAATATAGTATCTTTGCTTTTTAACTTTGTTCTCGTATAAATCGAGAATCTATACATGACTACAATAGCTTCTTTACATATTGGTGAACTAGGATACGTTTCTGAAGAATCTTTGAGTGAAATACCACTAAAACTTTTAGAAATGGGTTGCTTACCAGGAGCTGAGGTAGAACTAATTCAAATTGCACCGTTAAATGATCCATTGTATATCTGTGTCAATGGAAGTCACCTAGCTATTAGAAAAGAAACTGCAGCTAAAATACAAATTATTAAAGCAAACTAATGAGTGAAAAGAAAACAATCAATGTTGCTTTAATAGGAAACCCCAATACTGGAAAAACGTCACTATTCAATCAGCTAACTGGGTTGAATCAAAAAGTGGGAAATTATCCAGGAATTACCGTTGATAAAAAAGAAGGAACCAGCAAACTTTCTGAAAAAATAAAAGCTGTTGTAACTGATCTTCCAGGAACTTACAGCATCAACCCAACTTCTGCAGATGAGTCTATTGTTTTAAAAACATTACTCAATTCAAAACACGACAAAACACCTGATGTGATTGTTGTGGTGGCTGATGTTGAAAATCTTAAAAGAAATTTATTACTATTCTCACAAGTCAAAGATTTAGAAATCCCTACTGTTTTGGTGGTTAATATGGCCGACCAAATGAAGAGAAAAGGTATTATCTTGAATATAGAGGAATTAGCCAATGAAGTTGATAACGAGGTAGTTTTAATTAGTGTAAGAAAAGAAAGTGGAATTGAGGAAGTAAAAAAAGCAATTATTCGTACTTACGAAACCAAAAAAACAACTCCACTTTGTAATATCAATCATAAGATTGATGCAGACTATTTTCAAAAACTAAAAGAAGTCAACTCGAATTATTCGACATATGAATTGTGGTTGATGATAACACAGGAAAGCTTTCCAAAAAATATTACTGAAGACGAAAGACAACAGTTAATCGATTTTAAAAATAATTCGAAGAATCTAAAAAAATATCAGCACAAAGAAACGATTTATAGATATCAAAGAATTAATGAAATTTTAAAGAAAGCTTATACGGTAGATAGATCTAAAGCAACAGATTTAAGAGCAAAATTAGACAAAGTATTTACGCATAAGATATTTGGTTACGTATTGTTTTTTGGAGTTCTTTTACTGATTTTTCAATCTATTTTTGAATGGGCAAGTACACCAATGGATTTTATAGACGCAACTTTTGCCGACTTAAGCTCCTTTATCAAAAATCAGATGTCTGAAGGCGTTTTAAATGACCTTATAACAGACGGAATTATCCCAGGAATAGGTGGTGTGGTAATCTTTATTCCACAAATAGCAATTTTGTTTTTATTTATCGCTGTTTTAGAAGAAACAGGATACATGAGTCGCGTGGTATTTTTAATGGATAAAATCATGCGTAAGTTTGGAATGAGTGGTAAAAGTGTTATTCCTTTAATTTCAGGAACTGCTTGTGCAATTCCTGCTGTCATGGCTACCAGAAATATTTCTGGATGGAAAGAACGATTGATAACTATTTTGGTTACTCCATTTACTACCTGTTCTGCAAGACTCCCTGTGTATGCAATTTTAATCGCATTGATTATTCCAGATAAAGAAGTGTTAGGATTTTTTAATTTGCAAGGATTAACATTGCTAAGTTTATATCTGCTAGGATTTTTAACAGCAGTTATTGCAGCAATTATACTACACAAAACACTAAAGGTAAAAAGTACCTCTTTCTTTGTAGCTGAGATGCCAGATTATAAACTTCCTTCAATAAAGAATGTGTTTTACGAAGTAGTAGAAAAAACAAAAGCTTTTGTGATTGGAGCCGGAAAGATCATTTTAGCTATTTCCATTATTTTATGGTTTTTAGCATCCAATGGTCCAGAATCCTATAAGATGGCGGAAAAGAATGTTATTGAAAATGTTAATAATCAACAATTATCACAAGAAGAGTTAAATCAAAAAATTGCATCAGCAAAACTAGAAAACTCCTACATTGGAATTATGGGAAAAACCATAGAACCTGTTATAAAACCTCTAGGATATGATTGGAAAATAGGAATAGGATTGATTACTTCATTTGCGGCCAGAGAAGTTTTTGTTGGGACCTTAGCAACTATTTATTCTGTAGAAAGTGATGATGAAGACAATTCAACCATTAAAGAACGAATGGCTTCAGAAATTAATCCAACTACAGGAGAAAAAAGATTTAACTTTCCAGTAGGAATGTCTTTATTGGTGTTTTATGCATTCGCTATGCAATGTATGGCAACCTTGGCAATTGTAAAAAGAGAAACTAAGAGTTGGAAATGGCCATTAATCCAGTTATTTGGAATGGGATTATTAGCATATATATCATCATTTATTGTATTTCAAATTTTAAGCTAATGCAAGAAGTATTTGTTTATATTATTGTAGCAGCAGCAATTGTTTTTCTAATTAGAAAGTTCTTCTTTAGTTCTAAAAAAAGTTCAGGATGTAATCCTGATTGTAATTGTTAGAAGGTATTCTAGAATCTTTACTTTTAGAATTTAAATCTAAATGAGCAAAAGGATAAAAAATCTTGATCCCTTGAGAGGATTTCTGGCAATATGCGTAATGTTGTGTCACATTCCTTTGATATCGAAGACACTTAATCTTCCGTATTTTTCTGCATTACCTCTTTTTGATAAAGGGCATGAAGTAGTCTTAGTATTTTTCGTTTTGAGTGGTTTTTTAATCATCGGTCTTTTGTATGATGAAAAAAGAGAAAAGGGGAAAATCAATATTAAAGACTTTTATATACGTAGAATCTTAAGACTTTACCCAGTCTACTATCTGGTTTTGTCTTTTGGTTTTATCCTTTATCATTTCTTATTACCAGTTCTTAAAATCCCTTTTGATGTAAATTATCATCTTTTGGAAGGAATTGCTTGGAGTGTAGGATTTTTACCCAATGTTTTTAGAGCCTTATACGAACCTGGTAGTGTTTTAACAATTTTATGGTCCATAGGAATTGAAGAACAATTCTATTTGATAATCGCACCATTACTTTATTTATTGCCAATAAAGAACTATATGAAAGGGCTGTTGTTTTTTACAATTGGATACTTATTGATATTTCATCTAGAAACTTTTTATTTTTTAGAGAAATACGATTTTCTATACTTTTTCCTAACATCTGGAGGATTGGTTGCTATTGCTCACAGAAAAGGAATCCGATTGTACTTTCAGTCAACAATCTTGAGATGGATTGTCTATATTATCTTTTTCATGTATTTGATGACAGATGTCTTTAGTTTCCTTGCACCTAAAATTTATGAATCAGTATTTCAGGTAGTTATTTTTAATTTATTAATTATTAATCTTTCTAATGATGCAACAATAGATATTAAAAACAGATTTATAAACTATCTAGGAAAAATATCTTATGGGATATACATGTACCATATGATAGTAGTCAATCTCGTATTATATGTGTTTATGAAAATCAATATTCAAGGCTACCTATATGATTGGCAAACAATTATCTTAGTCCATATTATATGTTTGGTAGGGACATTTTTTGCATCACACCTTTCTTACAAGTATTTTGAATCTTATTTTTTAAAGAAAAAAGAAAAGTATAGAAATTAAATCTTAACACAACATTAATAAATCTCTGATGTAAGGAGTAGTATTTTTGAAGACTAAGGTTTAAATCAAACTAAAATATTTCATTATGAAAAAAACTATTTCTTTGATAGCAGTATTAGTAGTTGCTGTTATCTTCTCTAACCAAATACAAGCTCAAGAATTTGAAGGGTTAGATAAAAGCCCAATGGATCAGGTAGTTTACCCAATCTCAAAAAGGAATACAGACAAAACTGTTAAAATTACTTATAGCAGACCTCAATTAAAAGGAAGAAGTTTGGCAAAGTTAGCTCCAGCTGGAAAAGTATGGAGAACAGGTGCAAACGAAGCTACAGAAATTACGTTTTATAAAGACGTAACTGTTGGAGGAAAACAAGTAAAGGCTGGTACATATACGATGTATGCGATTCCTGGAGATAACGAATGGACTATAATCATTAGCAAGCAATTAAATGTTTGGGGTTCTTATTTTTATAAAGAAAGTGAAGATGTAGCTCGAGTAAAAGGAAAAGTATCTAAATCAGATAAAACCCTTGAAGCATTTTCAATGGCTTTTGGAAAAGACATGACCCTATATTTAGGATGGGGAGATACTATTGTAAGTGTTCCGATGAAATAATCTTACAACTGTAAAACATAAAAAAACCGCAAACATTGTCTGCGGTTTTTTTATGTTCTTTTTGATTGTTTACTTACTAAGAAAACACCTAAAAACACCAGTAAGCAACTCACAATTTTTATCCATCCAATATCTTCCTTATACTGTTCATGTCCTAACCAGTAAGCATAAATGCTTACCATGATAAAACTAATAGCAGGTTGCAAATAAATATAGCTTCCATTTACAGAAGGAGAAACATTATTTAAAGAATATGTATTTAATAAATAAGCTAAGAAAGTAGTTCCAATAATTACAAAAGCCACAGTTAGGTAAGTATGCAATGTAAATGATTCAAAATCAGTACTGATTACGTCTTCAATTCCGATTGGAAACATAAAAATAAAACCAAATAAAAAAGCCCAGCTTACCACAGTAATTGTATTGTATTTTTTCATTAAAGGTTTTACTAAAACTAAATACAATCCATAACAACAAGCATTCAAAAAAACAAAGAGATTCCCTAGCAAAGAACTTGTTCCATCAGCAGAATTTCCTGTTGAGATTAGTAAAACAGCACCAATAGCACCAATGGTAACCCCTAGTATTTTATTGGAAGTAATCTTTTCTTTTAGGATAAAAAAACTGAACACCAATACCAGAATAGGAACTGCAGTAATAATAATAGAAGCATCAATTGGAGAAGTTAGATTCAATCCATGAAAAAACAACAATTGATTGGTTGCAACTCCCAATAATCCACAAATCAATAATCGTCTTAAATCTTTTTTTGCAACACGCTCTTTAATAAAAGTTTTTAATAACCAAAACAAGATGCCAGCTCCAACAATTCTAAGAAAGACAAAAGCAGATGCCCCAATTTTATGAGGCATAATTCCTTTTGCAATTATATGATTTGCTCCGTAAATAAGATTAGCTCCCAAAAGAGCCAAATGAGCTTTTAAGATTTTAGAATTCACTCTCTATTGTTTTCTACTACAAAGAACAACATTTTCAAACAATCCAAAGAACGAAAAAATAAAGATTTACACCTTTAAAAGATTTGTTAGATTTTAGTTGGTCATAATAGCTTGACAACAAATCCTTTTTACTTCGTTAATTGATACAGAAAATGTAACTTTGCCTCCTTTAAAAGAGAAGAAATACGATGCAATACAATCATCAAGAGATAGAGAAAAAATGGCAGGATGAGTGGAGGAAAAGAGAAACCTTCAAAGCAGAAAATAATTCTGAGAAACCAAAATACTACGTTTTGGATATGTTTCCTTATCCATCCGGAGCAGGACTGCACGTAGGTCATCCTTTAGGGTACATTGCATCAGATATATATGCAAGGTATAAGCGTCATAAAGGATTCAATGTATTGCACCCACAAGGATATGACTCGTTTGGGTTACCAGCAGAACAATATGCGATTCAAACAGGACAGCATCCTGCAAAAACAACAGATGAGAATATCAAAACCTATCGTCGTCAGCTAGATCAGATTGGGTTTTCTTTTGATTGGTCTCGTGAAGTGAGAACTTCAAATCCAGAATATTACAAATGGACACAATGGGTCTTCATTCAGTTATTCAACTCATGTTACTGCAATGAAATTGACAAAGCCCGTCCCATAAGTGATCTTGTTGCTGTATTTGAAAAAGAAGGAAATGCAAATTGCAATACTGTTTGTGATGAAGATACTCCTACATTTTCGGCAGAAGAATGGAATAACTTTTCTGAGAAAGAACAGCAAGAGATTTTATTAAAATATCGCCTTACATTTTTATCGGATACCGAAGTAAACTGGTGTCCGGCATTAGGAACTGTATTAGCAAACGACGAGATCGTAAACGGAGTTTCAGAACGTGGTGGTCATCCTGTGATTCGTAAAAAAATGACCCAGTGGTCGATGCGAATTTCTGCTTATGCACAGCGTTTATTGGATGGATTAGATACTATTGATTGGCCTCAACCTTTAAAAGATTCTCAAACCAATTGGATTGGTCGTTCTCAAGGAGCAATGGTGGAATTCAAAATTGAAAATTCAGAATCTAAAATCTCTGTTTTTACCACACGTCCTGATACAATTTTTGGTGTCAGTTTTATGACTTTAGCGCCTGAACACGAATTGGTGTCAGAAATTACAACAGAGGCTCAAAAAGCAGAGGTAGAAGCTTATGTAGAAGCTACAGCAAAACGTTCAGAACGCGATCGTATGGCGGATGTAAAAACCATTTCTGGAGCCTTTACTGGAGCCTACGCTATACATCCATTTTCTGGAGAAAAAGTACAGATTTGGATTGGAGATTATGTGTTAGCTAGCTACGGAACAGGAGCTGTAATGGCAGTACCATGTGGTGATCAACGCGATTACGATTTTGCAAAGCATTTTGGAATAGATATCCCAAATATTTTTGAAAATGTCGACATTTCTGAAGCAGCGCATGCTGATAAAGAAGGAACTGTGATAGCCAATTCCGATTTCTTAAGCGGATTAAAATATAAGAAAGCACTCAAACTAGCCATATACGAGTTAGAGAAAAAAGGATTAGGATACGGAAAAATTAACTATCGTTTACGAGATGCAGTATTTAGCCGTCAACGTTATTGGGGAGAACCATTTCCAGTCTATTATGTAGACGGAATGCCTCAAATGATTGCAGACCAGCATTTACCCATTGTATTGCCCGAAGTTGAAAAATACTTACCTACAGAAGACGGTCAACCTCCGTTAGGAAATGCAGAGGTTTGGGCTTGGGATACAACAACAAATTCTGTGGTTGAAAATTCGAAAATAGACCATGAAACTATTTTCCCGTTAGAGCTAAATACCATGCCAGGTTGGGCAGGAAGTTCCTACTATTTCAATCGTTATATGGATTCTAACAATAGCTCTGAGTTTGCATCGAAAGAAGCTTTAGACTATTGGAAACAAGTAGATTTATACATTGGAGGATCTGAGCATGCAACAGGTCACTTATTATACGCACGCTTTTGGCAAAAATTCTTGTTTGACATGAACTTAGTTCCTGTAGACGAGTTTGCCAAAAAACTAATCAACCAAGGAATGATTCTGGGAACAAGTGCTATAGTATATCGTATAACAGGTACAAATAAATATGTTTCAAAGGGATTAAAAGATCAATATGAAACAGATGAGTTAAGAGTAGATGTTAATCTAGTAAATAATGCTGATGAAATTGATGTAGAAGAATTAAAGAATTGGCAACCTCAATTTAAAGATGCTGAGTTTCTTTTAGATGAGGGTAAATATATAGTTGGAAGAGAGGTTGAGAAGATGTCAAAAAGATGGTTCAATGTAGTCAACCCAGATGATATTTGTGAAGAATACGGTGCTGATTCATTACGTTTGTTTGAAATGTTCCTAGGACCATTAGAACAATCCAAACCTTGGAAAACATCTGGAATCTCTGGAGTGTATTCGTTCTTAAAGAAGCTTTGGAAATTGTATCATTCTTCCCTCGAGGGAGGTCAGGTGGGTGTAACTGATGCAGAGCCTACCAAAGATGAACTAAAGACCTTGCATAAGACCATCAAAAAAGTAGAAGAAGACATCGAGAATTTCTCGTTCAACACATCTGTTTCTACTTTCATGATTGCTGTGAATGAACTCACTGCTCAAAAATGTAACAAACGAGCGATTCTTGAACCGTTATTAATTTTAATTTCTCCTTATGCTCCGCACATTGCAGAAGAACTCTGGGAAAAACTAGGAAATACTGAGTCCATTTCAGAAGCTGATTTCCCAGTATTTGATGAGAAGCATTTGGTAGAAAGTAGCAAGAACTATCCAATTTCGTTTAATGGAAAAATGAGGTTCACACTTGAGTTATCGTTAGACTTAAGCAAGGAAGAAATAGAAACTACAGTTTTAGCACACGAGAAAACACAAGCACAACTACAAGGACGAACGCCTAAAAAAGTGATCGTAGTTCCTGGAAAGATTGTGAATATTGTAGGGTAATCATAACTCTTACATAAAAAATTCCTTCTGTCACCTCGAGGGCAGCCGAGAGATCTCTTTAGGTCTCGACTGCGCTCGACCTGACATAAATTTATGTATCTTGTAACTCCTAAAAACATACACATGAAACGACTTTTTTTATTGTATCTAGGTCTTTTTGGAATGCTATTTGTATCCTGCAAACAAGAAGAAAAAACACTCAAAGAATACATGACAGATTCTTGGCAAACAACCTATATAAAAATTGAAATGCCTACTTTTCAAAAGTCAGATACAACAAATGTTTTTGAAGACAAATTTGAAAATAACCCAGCAAGAATTGTACAATCTAAATACAACAGTGATGGAAGCTTTTCTACTTGGTCATTAAATAGAGAAGGAGAAAAGTATGGAAACTCTGAAGGAGTTTGGGGTGTTAAAGGAGATTCACTTTTTCTAGAATTTTACTATGACGGAAGAAATGTAAAAGAAGCTTATCAAATAGAAAAAACAGAAAATGGTTTTCAAGGAAAAAGTAAGTACGATTGGGACAAAGATGGGGAATTTGACGACCTTCTGATTATGAAAACCAAAAGAATCAAATTAGAAGAATAAGTGGTAAGTTTTAAAAATATATCGCTTCGTATAAGGATATTCTTGTCAATGATCCTGCTTATTCTTTTGGCGTCAGTTTTAATTATTACCGTTACTATTTATCAATATGACGAGCAAACTAAAGAATACAACGTAAAACGTTTTGGACGTAAAGAACAAACGATAAAAAAAGACATCAATTTTGAACTAACCAAAAAGACAACTTATCCTGTAAACACAGAAAACTTACAATACATCTTCCAAGAGCGAATATATGAGTTATCCGACATTCATAATTTTGAGATTACCATGTATGATATGGAAGGGAAACTACAAAAAACCTCCATTCCGTTTGGTTTAAAAGATTCTATTCCTAACGATCTTTCAAAAACTATTGTAGATGAGTTAGCCAATAAAGATGATTTTAGAATCTTAGATATCAAAGAATCTCAAGATGTAAGTTACGAAACATCTTACACCTATATTTTAGATTCATATTCAAAAAAAATAGGAATATTAAAATTAGAATTCACCCAAGATAATTTAGAGCAAGAACAAGAATTAGAAGAGTTTTTATCTCGCTTGAGTGTGGTTTATTTTTTCATGTTTCTTATTGCCATTACCTTGGCTTATTTCCTTTCAAGTTATATTACCAGATCTATTAAAAAGATCACCATAAAAATGCATCAAACTAGATTGAATAAAAGAAATGAGAAAATCATTTTAAAAGATGCTAGTTCTGAGTTGAACATCTTAGTAGAAGCTTACAATAATATGATTGACGAACTTGAGGAAAGTGCTGTAAAATTAGCTCAAAGCGAAAGAGAACAGGCTTGGAGGGAAATGGCAAAGCAAGTGGCGCATGAGATTAAAAACCCACTAACTCCAATGCGTTTGTCGGTACAAAGTTTTGAACGAAGATTTGATGCGAATGATCCTAAGATAGAAGAAAAAGTAAAAGAATATAGCGAAACCCTCATTCAGCAAATAGATGTAATGAGCTCTATAGCTTCTGCATTTTCTGATTTTGCAAAAATGCCTACTCAGAAGAAAGAAAAAATTGAAGTCATTGGAGTTGTAAAAATGGCTTTAGATATCTTTAATGAGGACTATATTACTTACCATCCAAAAGAAACCGAATTGTTTGGAAACTTAGACAAAACCCAACTCATTAGAATTGTAACCAATTTAATTAAAAACGCTACGCAAGCAGTAGAAGAAAAAGACAATCCTAAGATAGAAGTAAAGGTTTTTTCTCAAAAAAATAAGATCGTTATTGAGGTTACAGATAACGGAAAAGGAATAAAACAAGAAGTAGAACACCTTATTTTCGAACCAAAGTTTACCACAAAAACAAGTGGTATGGGGCTTGGATTACCAATGATTAAAAATATTATTGAAGCTTACAGCGGGACCATAAGTTTTACATCCAAAGAAGATATAGGAACCACATTTAAAGTAATTTTACCAAAAACATAATAGAATAACCAACAATGGATTTTGAAAATATTTTAGTTGATCAGCAAGATGGATTAGCCACGATCACAATCAACAGACCGAAGAAGTTAAACGCATTAAACAGAAATACTATTGCAGAATTGCACAACGCTTTTAACCAACTCAATCAGGATTCTTCAATTAAAGTAATTATCATTACTGGAAGTGGTGAAAAAGCATTTGTTGCAGGTGCAGATATCTCAGAGTTTGCAGACTTCTCTGTTGAAGAAGGTGGAAAATTAGCTGCCAACGGCCAAGAAACTTTATTTGATTATGTAGAAAACCTTTCAACACCAGTTATTGCTGCTGTAAATGGATTTGCCTTAGGAGGAGGTTTAGAACTAGCCATGTCATGTCATTTTAGAATAGCTTCAGACAATGCCAGAATGGGATTGCCAGAAGTTTCTTTAGGAGTTATTCCTGGATACGGAGGAACACAGCGTTTACCTCAATTGGTAGGAAAAGGAAAAGCTATGGAAATGATTATGACAGCAGGGATGATTTCTGCCGATGAAGCTAAAAACTCTGGATTGGTTAATTACGTAGTTGCTCAAGAAGAACTTATTCCTTTAGCGCAAAAACTAGCAGGAAAGATTGCCAGAAACTCATCAGTTGCAATTAGTTCTGCAATTAAGGCAGTTAATGATAATTTTAAAGATGGAGTGAATGGTTATTCCACTGAAATCAGAGAATTTGGAAACTGTTTTGGCACCGAAGACTTTAAAGAAGGAACCACAGCTTTCTTAGAAAAAAGAAAACCAAAATTTCCAGGGTTTTAGTGCTTAAATCAAAGAAATACAAATTAATAATTGGAATAATACTTATTTCCTTTTCTTTATTATTGAAAATATATTTTTTTCATCAGTATTCCTTTTGGACATTAAGAGAGTTTCTTTCGCTTATATTTTTGATTTTAGGTTTTGTTATAGTCTATAATACGGTTGTTTCATTTTTTTTAGAATCAATTGAAAAACAAAACAGTTTAGTTAAAACGATTCTTAATATAGTCATGTTGGTATTGTTATTCTTTTTATTCTTTAAAACAGATCAGTTGACGAAAGATTTAAATTATAATTTATGGAAAGATTACAAGAACACAGAAAAGATAGAGTTCATAGGAACAATAATAGATATTAAACAAAAAGGCATTGCCAGATCTCCAAAAGAAAATTTTTATATTGTTAAATATAAGCTTGACGGCAAGTTTTATGAAACAGGAATTTTATGTGATTATACTGAAAAAGATATAAGCTTAACAAAACAAGCCATAACAAGATCAGAAAATGAATTAACTATAAGAAAAATAATTAATTCCAAAGTAAGATTAAGTTATTCTGCAAATAAACCTTCATATATAAGAATAGTAGGATTTGAATAAAATTTAAAATTATTGTCCAATTTATAAAGGTGAGTTCGTCTTTATCCAAATCATATTAATTTAAAAACTAAAAACATGAGTAATTTTTTGTATTTATTTAGAGGAGGAGACGAAGATTTTAATAGCTGGACTCCAGAACAACAACAAGCCCATATGTTAGTTTGGGAAGAATGGATGGGTAATTTAGCTCAGAAAGGGAAATTGTTAGGAGGAGAACAACTATTTGATGGAGGAAAAATAGTGAAAGACAAGGGTGAGATTATTACAGATGGTCCCTTTGTTGAAGGAGCTGAAATGGTTGGAGGCTATGTAATTGTTGTAGCTGCAGATTTGAATGAAGCAGTGCAAATGTCTAAAACATGTCCTATTTTCGATTATAAAGGAGCTTTTGTAGAAGTAAGAGAGATTGCAAGCAAAGAACACTAAAGTTTTGCTTATGAGTAATTTTTTATTTCTATTTAGAGGAGGAGATGAAAACATGAGAAGTTTATCTCAAGAAGAGAAAGAAACTCACATGATTTTATGGCAAAAATGGATGGGAAAACTCATTCAAGAAAAACATTTAATTGATGGTTTGCCTTTAGACAGCAAAGGAAAAGTGATTGCAAATCAAGGAGACGTAATTACTGATGGACCTTTTGCTGAAGGAGCCGAAATGATAGGAGGATATTTAATTGTTTCTGCTAAAGATCTTAGTGAGGCAACAGAGATTTCTAAAGATTGCCCGATTTTTGATTATGACGGAAGTACAGTGGAAATTCGAGAGATTATGTCAATGGATATGTAATCGAAAAAATTAAAATTAAAGTCCGAAATTTACTTTTCGGACTTTTTGTTTTATGAATAAATACAATCAAAATACTACCATAGATCATATATTCAGACATGAATATGGTAAGATTATCTCAATCTTGATTCATAAGTTTGGTCCTCAAAATCTTGAAAAAATTGAAGATGTAGTACAAGATGCCTTTTTAAAAGCCATGCAAGTTTGGGGGTATAAAGAAGTTCCTAAAAATCCCACAGCTTGGCTTTTACAAGTTGCTAAAAACACCTTAATAGATTCTCTGAGAAGAGATCAAAAAATGCAACAGAAAGATGATGTTCTTGATTTTTTAGAGAACTCTTCAAATCAACAAGAAGAAATTTCTCTTAATAACATGATTCAAGACAGTCAACTTAAAATGACATTTGCTTGCTGCAATCCAAAGCTTTCTTCCGAAAGTCAAATCATCCTAAGTTTAAAACTAATAGGAGGGTTTAGTAATAAAGAAATTTCTAAAGCACTACTCAAAAAAGAAGACACAATAGCGAAATCATTTACAAGAGCTAAAAAGAAATTTAAGGAAACAATAAAAACCTTAGATATTCCTGTAGAGATGGCGCTATCATCTAGAATAAATATTGTTTTAAAAGTAATCTACTTGTTGTTTTCCGAAGGTTATACAACTAGCTATGGAGAAGAAATTATCAAGAGAGATATTTGTTATGAGGCGATAAGATTAGCCCTTTTATTAACCGATAATTCTTCTACAAATACTTCAGAAACAAACGCTTTAATTGCTTTGATGTGTTTTCATGCCTCTAGGTTTGATGCTAGAACAGATGAGAATGGAAATTTTGTTGATTTAGAACATCATAATCGTTCAAAATACAATAGAGAACTTATACGAGTTGGAATGATTCATTTTAAAACAGCAGAAAAAAAACCATCTCAGAATCCATCTTATTTTTTACAGGCAGCAGTCTCTTATAGTTATTGTGAAGCAGAGAGTTTCGATAAAATTCAGTGGAAAAACATCTTGAATTTATATGATTTACAACTCAAATACTCTTACTCGCCAATAATTAGATTGAATAGAATTATTCCGTTTTATAAAGTTTATGGAGCGAAAAAAGCAATCAAAGCTCTAGAAGATGTTTATCTAGATTCTGATTTAGAAGAAAGCGGATTGTATTACTCTATCAAAGCACAATTATTGATAGATTTAAGTCAAAAATCAGCAGCCGTAGAAACTTTAAATAAAGCAATAGAACATACCACGAATGATGTTCAAAAAAAACACCTCAAGAAAAAATTAATT
This sequence comes from Pseudotenacibaculum sp. MALMAid0570, assembly GCF_040151415.1. Taxonomy (NCBI): domain Bacteria; kingdom Pseudomonadati; phylum Bacteroidota; class Flavobacteriia; order Flavobacteriales; family Flavobacteriaceae; genus Pseudotenacibaculum; species Pseudotenacibaculum sp. MALMAid0570. The sequence goes on along the minus strand of NZ_JBDKWF010000048.1, from coordinate 124,098 downwards.
CAAATTAAGTAAGATTTTTTCAAAAATAATCTTTGTCTGTTCAGATTCATTAGTATAAACACTAACAATATCAAAACCATTTTTGAGGTTCAAGATAATCATGGGTTTAAATCGGTTCATCGATTTTGTTCTTACTTTTTCATATCTTTTTTTTAAGGCACAGTCATGTTGTAGTTCCATTAGCTTTTGAGCAATTCCTTGTTTTCTATGTTCATCTAAAACACCACCAACCCAACTATAAAAAGTAGTATCATTATACCGATAACCCAATTTAAAACCAACTAACAAATCATCATGATAACACAGAATAGTAACAAGATCCTCTTTAGCGTGAATTCTATCTACAAAAAAGGCTAGTTTGGCATCATCAAACAAAGTTTTATACAGCACTAAGAGTTCTTGAATGGTTTTTTGCTTAGGAATTCTTTTAACTATTTCGTATCTATATTTACTCATTACTCATTACTCATTACTCATTTACTTATGATACAAATAAGACTGTAAAATAATGGTTGCACTGATTTCATCAACTAAAGCTTTATTTCTTCGTTGTTTTTTCTTTAAACCACTGTCGATCATAGTTTGAAAAGCCATTTTAGAAGTAAATCGCTCATCAATTCTTTTAATGGGGATATTTGGAATTTTTTTCTCAAGTGAAGTTAAAAAATGCTGAATGTATTGCTCGCTTTCACTTTCTGAGTTATTCATTTGTTTAGGTTCTCCTACTATAAACAAATCTACTTTTTCTTTTTGCACATAGTCTAATAAGAAAGACAGTAAATCTTTAGTATCTACAGTGGTTAATCCAGAAGCAATAATTTGCAATTCATCAGTAACCGCAATTCCAGTTCTCTTTTCACCAAAGTCAATAGCTAATATCCTTCCCATATGATAGAATTTGATGCAAAAATAAGGATTTTAAACAAGCAACTTTTATCTGTTTAAAAAATGTATCTTCGCATGAAAGACTGATGCGAATGGTATCTTTGTTGGTTAATTATTATCAGAAAGAATCAACCATAAAATTCAAAGTTAAAAATGATGAATTCGTTAAGAGAAACTATAGAAAAAGCTTGGGAAGATAGAGCACTTTTAAAAGAAGAAACAACCATTAATGCTATAAGAGAAGTAGTGAGTCTTTTGGATGAAGGAACTTTACGCGTTGCTGAACCTTCAGGAAAAGATTGGAAAGTGAATGAGTGGGTTAAGAAAGCAGTTGTCTTATATTTTCCAATTCAAAAGATGGAAACACTTGAAGCTGGAATTTTTGAATACCACGATAAAATTCCATTAAAAAGAGATTATGAAGCGAAAGGAATTCGTGTAGTGCCTAATGCAGTAGCTAGACATGGTGCTTATATTTCTTCAGGAACTATTTTAATGCCTAGTTATGTAAACATTGGTGCTTATGTAGATGAAGGAACAATGGTAGACACATGGGCTACAGTAGGTAGTTGTGCTCAGATTGGTAAGAATGTTCACTTATCTGGAGGTGTTGGAATTGGAGGAGTGTTAGAGCCGTTACAAGCATCACCAGTAATTATTGAAGATGGAGCTTTTATTGGATCACGTTGTATCGTGGTTGAAGGAGTGCGTGTTGGTAGAGAAGCCGTTTTAGGAGCTAATGTAGTACTTACGATGAGTACAAAGATTATTGATGTTACTGGAGATAAACCTGTAGAAATGAAAGGCTATGTTCCAGAAAGATCTGTTGTGATTCCGGGAAGTTATTCTAAGAAGTTTGCTGCAGGAGAATACAATGTGCCTTGTGCTCTAATTATTGGGCAAAGAAAAGAAAGTACTAACAAAAAAACATCACTAAATGATGCGCTACGTGAATATGACGTAGCTGTTTAATATAAAAATTATCTATGACTAAGATTACTGCGATTATTCCAACGTTCAATGAAGAGGAACGTATTAAGAATTCGCTAAAATCAGCTGAATTTGCAGATGAGATTATTGTCATAGATTCCTATAGTACAGATAATACAATAGAAATCGTCAAAGAGTCTAATGCAGTTTTATTGCAACGGAAGTTTGACGATTTTTCTTCTCAAAAGAATTATGCTATTGAAAAAGCATCTAATGATTGGATCGTTTGGATTGATGCTGATGAGGTCTTAACCCAAGAGCTTCAAGATGAAATTAAACTAGCCATTCAAAATGCAAAAGAGCTTGTTGGTTTTTATATTTATAGAGTTTTCTTTTTTAAAGGGAAAAGAATGCGATATACTGGAACTCAAAATGATAAGCTAATTCGTGTTTTTAATAGACAGTATTGTAAGTACGAAGGAAAAGTACATGAGAAAATAGTACCTCAAGGAAAAGTAGGAGTTTTACAAAATAGGATACTTCACTATTCTTATATTAGTTTTGATCGATATATCGTAAAACTAAATCAACATTCAGCATTAAAGGCTGAAGAGTTGTTTGAGAAAGGTCTGATAATAACTCCTTTTCATATAGTTATTAAACCTTTTGCACGTTTTATAAAACACTATTTTATAAAGCTAGGAATACTAGATGGATTTTATGGCTTTATCATTTCATTTGCCTTGTCTTATGGAGTTTTAGTACGGTATATCAAGCTGTGGAATTTAAAACAGAAGCAGAGAAAGAATGAAAAGCTCGACAAATAATATTGATATTTCTATTGTCATTGTCAATTACAGAAGTTGGAAACATCTAAAAGACTGTCTGAACTCTCTTAAATTCGAAAACAATGAATTTCTTTTTGAAGTTATTGTTGTAGATAATAATTCTTCAGATAAAAAAATCGAAGTTTTTCAAGAAGATTTTTCAGAAGTAAAATTTCTACAGAATACAGGTAATAATGGATTTGCTAATGGTTGTAATTTTGGTGCTCAACATTCCAAAGGGAAATACCTTTTGTTTTTAAATCCAGATACAATAGCAAATAAAGATGCTATTGAGAAAATGTGGAATTTTGCCAAAGCAAATCCTACAAAAGGGATAGTTTCTTGTGAACAAAAAAAATCAAAAGGAGGTTACGAAAAATCTCAACGTATCTTCTTAAATACTTTTACACTTTTCGGACTTACAAGAGCTCTTTATAGATTTTTAAATAAGAAAAGATTACAGAATAAATTTGAAACAAAAGAGAATATACTTTTTCCAGATTGGGTGTCTGGATCTGTAGTTTTTATTAGTAAAGAATGGTTAAATCAGATTAATGGATGGAATGAGGATTATTGGATGTATTATGAAGATATGGACCTTTGTAGGAGAGTTCAAAACTCTAACGGACAGATTGCTTTATTAAAAGATGCTGAAATTATTCATAACCATGGTGGAGCTTCTCGATTAAATATAAAAACTGCAAGTATTACAAAAACAGAAGTACTAATTTCTAAGCATGTATATATTAGTAATCATTTCAAGGGTTTCGAAAACGGAATTGCTCAATGTTGTTTAGTTGTCAATAACTTGATTATAAAGCTTTTACTGGGAATTATTGGAGTTTTATTGTTTTTTATTCCTAAAATGCGATTAAACGTATATTTGTTCCTGAAAATGATTAGGTATTACTTTTCATCACTTATTCGAATGAGTTGGTTGAGTAAAAGGTCTATGAATGCAAAATAAAGATTGATGAGTAAATCAAAAAAAGATACAGCTTACTATGCAAATGTGCGTCCAGAGATGTTAAAATACATTCCTTCCGATGCAAAGAAGATTTTAGAAGTTGGTTGTGGTGAAGGAAATTTTTCTGCACAACTTGTTCAAAACGAAAGAGAAATTTGGGCTATTGAACCTGATATCAATGCAGCAAAAAAAGCTTCAGAAAAATTGACAAAAGTTTTTGTAGGTACAATAGCTGAAAAAATAGATGAGGTTCCAGATAATTTTTTTGATGTCATTATCATGAATGATGTTATTGAACATTTATTAGAGCCTTGGGATGATATTCAAAAATTGAAAAGTAAATTAAAGAGTGATGGGATATTTGTGTCCTCAATCCCTAATGTTCGTTATGCAAAAAACCTTTTTAATATGCTGTTTAAAAGAGATTGGAAATATACGGATGATCGTATTTTAGACAGTACACACTATCGATTCTTTACAAAGAAAAGTATTCGAAGATTGTTTGAAGAAAACGGATATAGTGTGCAAAAAATGAAAGGAGTAAACAGAACAAAATCCTTTGCTTTTTTCCCGTTTGCAGTTTTGTTCAACATTCTTTTTTTATTTAGTCAATTAGATATTTTTTATATGCAATACGCAACTGTTGCAAAAAAGAAATAAAATCATGTTTAATGACGAGATAGCGCAAAGTATTTTAGATCTTAAAGAAGGGAAGTTAATTCTGTATCCAACCGATACGGTTTGGGGTATAGGTTGTGATGCTACATCAGAACAGGCTGTCCAGAAAGTATACAACTTAAAGAATAGGGAAGAGAGTAAAAGCTTAGTGATTTTAGTAAGTTCTATGGAAATGCTAAAAGAGTATATCAATGAGATCCCAGAAAAGGTTTTAGAAACCTTAAGAACTCAAGACAATCCTACCACAATTATTTACAATCAACCTAAAGGATTAGCAAAAAATACGATAGCTATAGATAATACGATTGCTATAAGAATTCCAAGACATGATTTTTGTAGAAAACTTATCGATGAATTTAAAAAGCCTATCGTATCTACATCTGCAAATATTTCTGGAGAACCTACACCTAAGTCTTTTTCAGAAATCTCTAAACCTATTTTGGAGGGCGTAGATTATATAGTAAATTTGGAGCGCGAAAAAATCACTGAAAAATCTTCAACCATTTTAAAGATTGTAGGAGAAGAGATTGAAGTGATAAGAGCTTAATTCATGCAAGAAAATAACTATACAAAAGCAGTTTCTGCCGATATTTTCTCCATCATTTCTCAGGCATCTAAAGAAATAAATGTAAAGAGTTATGTGATAGGAGGCTATGTTCGCGACTTTATTCTAAAAAGAGGAAATGCTAAAGATATAGATGTTGTAGCTGTTGGTAGTGGTATAGAATTAGCAAAAAAAGTAGCAAGTTTACTTCCAAACAAACCAAAAATTCAAGTTTTTAAAACCTACGGAACAGCAATGTTACGTTATAAAGACATCGAACTAGAGTTTGTTGGCGCACGAAAAGAATCCTATTCTGAAGAAACTAGAAATCCTGAAGTTTCTGAAGGAAACTTAGAAGATGATCAAAATCGTAGAGATTTCACTATTAATGCATTGGCAATAAGCTTAAATAAGGAAGATTATGGAGCTTTATTAGACCCGTTTGGAGGAATAGAAGATTTAGAAAAAAAGATCATTAAAACTCCTTTAGACCCAGATATTACTTATTCCGATGATCCATTACGAATGATGAGAGCCATTAGATTTGCTTCTCAATTAAATTTTAAAATAGAAAAAAGTTCGCTAGAGGCAATTACTAAAAATGCAGAAAGATTAGATATTATTACTAGAGAGAGGATTGTTGATGAACTCAATAAAATATTAGCATCGCCTAAACCTTCCGTTGGATTCTTACTATTAGAAAAAACCAATTTATTGGAACGATTTCTACCTGAACTTATTGCTTTAAAAGGAGTAGAAGAGGTAGAAGGACAAAAACATAAAGATAATTTTTATCATACATTAGAAGTTGTAGACAATATTTCTAAAAACACCGAAGATGTTTGGTTGCGATGGGCAGCTTTGTTGCATGATATTGGAAAAGCACCTACAAAACGATTTCATAAAAAAATAGGTTGGACCTTTCATTCTCATGAATTTGTTGGGGCAAAAATGGTATATAAACTCTTTAAACGTTTAAAAATGCCATTGAATAATAAAATGAAGTTTGTTCAAAAAATGGTATTGCTAAGTTCTCGCCCTATTGTTTTAGCGTCTGAGGTAACTGATTCGGCTGTAAGAAGATTGATCTTTGATGCTGGTGATGATGTTGATTCTTTAATGACTTTATGTGAAGCTGATATTACTACGAAAAACCCAAGGAAATTTCAACGATATCACAAGAACTTTGAATTGGTTAGAACCAAAATTAAAGAAGTTGAAGAGAGAGACAGAGTTCGTAATTTCCAACCACCAGTTACAGGAGAGGAAATCATGAAAGCGTTTAATCTAAAACCTTGTCGCGAAATAGGTCAGATTAAGGAGGCAATTAAAAATGCAATTCTCGATGGAGAAATTCCTAATGAACACGAAGCTTCGTATCAATTTATGTTGAAGAAAGGGAAAGAGTTAGGATTAAAATTAGCTTAAAAATAATTGATCTAATTTCTTTGAACAATTTTCCCAACTATGTTTCATTGCGGTTGATCTAACGTCAATTGTTTTTGAATCTGCTTGATTGATGAGGTCAATTACTTCAGTATAATGAGCATCAATATCAAATAAAAAACCATTCTCTCCATGAGAGATAATATCTGGGCAAAATCCTGTTTTTGAGGCAATTGGAAAGCAGTTAGATAACATGGCTTCCAATACTGGAACTGGACCACCTTCTAATGTTGATGGAGAAATAAAAATATCTATTTTATTGTACAAATCAGGATATCTTTCATAGTCCTCATTGTCAAAATAAGTAAAATTAGAAAGCTTCTTTAATTCTTCATACTTTTCATAACGATCCCAATATCGACCAATCATGTAAAATTGTCTCTCAGGCATATGTTTAATCAGATTATACACCATTTCAGGATTTTTACGGTCCCCAAAAGCGCTACAAAATCCAACAGAACCTGTTGTTCTTTCATGAGGATAAAAGAAATTAGGATCTGAAGCAATGGGCATTAAGATGGCTTTTTCAGCTTTTAAACCCAAATCGATTAATTCTCTTTTTACTTCCGAATTCAAACAGATTACATAGTCAGCTTTATTCAAACACCAAATAACATGAGTTTTAGAAAATGAAAATGTCCAATTAGGATGTGTAAACATCACAATATTTTTCTTAGTAAGTATTTTTGGATTATGGCGAATAGCTCTATAGAAGTACTGATGAAAAACAAAAAAGTAGCCGTCAGAATCGGGTAAATCCCGCAAACGATCGTGAAAATATGTTTGAGCATTTAGCTTAGAAAATTTGGCTAACCTAGTAACTTTTGCTCCAAAAATCCAATCTTTATCAGCTTCTCTTGCTACGTAAGTAATGGTTTCTGTTTTCTTTAGTTTAGTTTTTGGTAAACTTTTAGCCTTAAGAAATGCAAGAAGATATTTCCATTTATATAACAGATTGAAAATGATCTTTTCTTTAAGCATTATTCCATATTTTGCATAGAAACCAACTTAAAGTACTCACCTTTTTTCTTCATTAAGTCCTCATGTTTTCCTTGTTCTACGATTTCACCTTTTCTTAAAACCACAATATTGTCGGCATTTTGAATGGTAGATAGTCGATGAGCAATTACCAAAGAAGTGCGGTTTTCCATCATGTTTTCCAATGCTAATTGCACAATTTGCTCCGATTCAGTATCTAAAGCAGACATGGCTTCATCTAAAATCATGATTGGAGGATTCTTTAAGACAGCTCTAGCAATAGACAAGCGTTGTTTTTGACCACCTGAAAGCTTATTTCCACTATCTCCAATATTTGTTTCATATTGATTAGGCATGTCTTTTACAAACTCGTGAGCATGAGCTATTTCAGAAGCTTGCTGCACTTCTTGTAGAGTGGCATCTTGCTTTCCTAATTTGATGTTATTAGCAACAGAGTCGTTAAATAAAATAGAGTCTTGAGCTACAATTCCCATTAAACTTAACAACGATTTTTTCTTAATGTCTTTTACATTTATACCGTCTATAGTAATACTTCCTTCATTCACATCGTAAAAACGTGTGACTAAATTGGCTAATGTAGATTTTCCACTACCTGATTGACCTACTAAAGCAACTGTCTTTCCTTTAGGAACAGTTAACGAAAAATCTTTAAGAACATATTCATCTTCGTACTTAAAAGAGATGTTATTGAATGAAATCTCTGAAGTAAAGTCTGTTTTTTCAAGAGCATCTTTTTTATCTTTTAAAGGATCTTCTGTTTCAAGAATTTCTAAAATTCTTTCGGCCGCTGCATTTCCTTTTTTGATGGTATAGCTCGCTTTTGAAATTGATTTAGCAGGTGTGATAATATTATATGCTAGCGCAATATATGCAATGAAGGTTTCTCCAGACATTGCCTCTTCTACTAAAACCAAAGAACCACCGTACCAAATAAGAACACAAATTACTCCAATTCCTAATACTTCACTAACAGGTCCTGCTAACTGTGTTCTGGTCATCAACTTATTTGATAGTTTTTCAAACCTTGAAGTAGACTGTCCAAACACTTTTTGAAAAAGACTCTCAGCGTTAAAACCTTTAATTACTCGTAATCCAGATAAGGTCTCTTCTAAAAGAGATAAAAAGACTCCTTGCTCTTTTTGAACTTTATCCGATGTCTTTTTTAAATTTTTACCAACAACATTAATTAAGAAACCAGCAACAGGTAGAAATACAAAAACAAAAATGGTGAGCTTAACACTCATGATTAGCATGATAGCAATTGTAACCAAGATCATTAAAGGGTCTCTGAAAATCAATTCTAAAATAGAAAGAAAAGAATAGTGAACTTCAATTACATCGGGGCCAATTCTGGACATTAAATCTCCTTTTTTCTTTTCTGTAAAGTAAGAAACTGGAAGTGATACAGTCTTGGCATACAAATCATTTCGAATATCTTTTAAAACTCCATTTTTTAAGAATGTTATCGCATAAAAACCTAAATAGCTAAATAGGTTTTTTAGAAGAAAGACAACAATGATTAATACAATAACAGCGATTAATATATCAGCTTTATCATCACCAACCAATTTGTAAACTGAATAACTAAAATAATCATTGAAATAATTATCTAATTGCTCAATTCCCTTATACTCTGGCTTTATCTTGGTAATAGCCCTTTCTTTATTAAAAATGATTTTTAAAAAAGGCATTAAAACCACAAAAGATAATGCTGAAAATAGTGCATAGAAAATATTAAAAAATACATTTAAGAAAGCAAACCTTTTATAAGGGTAAGCATAACGTATTATTTTTTTAAAATACTTCATTAAATACTCATTTCTTCAATAATGCGGTCTATTTTAGCTTCTAATTCGCTCTCAATAGTATCTGCATTTTTTACTGAATCTAATTTAGTTTGTACGCTAAAATAGAATTTAATTTTGGGTTCTGTACCACTTGGTCTTGCAGCTACCTTTGTTCCGTCTTCTGTATGATAAATCAAAACATTAGACTTAGGAATATTCATAATAGTTTCTTCTCCTGTACTCATGTTCTTTTCAATAGAAGATTGATAATCATTGATAAATGTAACTTTAGAACCATCGATATGTGTTAATGGATTACTTCTTAAATCAATCATAATTTGTTTGATTTGTTGCGCTCCATCCATTCCTTTCTTTACAAAAGAAACCAAACGCTCTTTGTAAAACGAATGTTTTACATACAATTCTAACAAAGCTTCATAAAAAGAACTTCCTTTAGATTTTGCATCAGCAGCTATTTCACAAGCTAAAAGGGCAGAAGTAACAGCGTCTTTATCTCTTACAAAATCACCTACCATATACCCAAAACTTTCTTCACCACCACCAATAAAATCTAATTCAGGATTGTCTTTAATCATTTTAGCAATCCATTTGAAACCAGTCAATCCAATTTTAGTTTCAACTCCATAACTATCAGCAACATCATTTACCATAGTTGTAGAAACAATCGTAGATCCAACAAATTCGTTACCATCAAGCTTGCCTTGTTGTTGCCATTGATTGATTAGGAACTCTGTCATAACAACCATTGCTTGATTTCCGTTTAACAACTTCATTTTGCCATGATTATCTCTAACAGCAACGCCTATTCTGTCGCTATCAGGATCTGTTCCTAAAACAATATCAGCATTAATTTCTTCGGCTAATTTTGTAGCAATTTCAAGAGCTTCAGGTTCTTCTGGGTTTGGCGATTTTACCGTAGGGAAGTTCCCATCAGGAACTTCTTGTTCTTTTACACTATGAACTTGGGTATATCCTGCGCGTTTTAAAACTTCTGGAATTAATTTTATTGAGGTTCCATGTAATGAAGTAAAAACAATTTTTAAATCTTCTCTACCTTTTATGTCAAAGGTTCCGTTTTGTAATGACGCTTTCCAAAAAGCCTCATCTACTTCAGAACCAATATAAGTGATTAAATCTTCGTTTGCATTAAAATTAATGTCAGCATACTCTAAAGAATTCACTTCGTCAATAATGCCTTTGTCTTCTGGTGGGACAATCTGACCTCCATCAGTCCAATAAACTTTATAGCCATTGTATTCAGGTGGATTATGCGATGCTGTTAAAACAATTCCAGCATGACAATTCAGCTCATTTACAGCAAATGATAATTCTGGAGTTGGGCGTAAATCTTCAAATAAGAATACTTGAATTTGATTGGCAGTTAAAACATTAGCAACAGTTTTTGCTAACCATTCGCTGTCGTTACGACAATCATAACCAATAGCTACTTTTATAGTTTCGTCAGAGATTACTTTGTGCAAATAATTGCTTAACCCTTGCGTAGCTTTCCCTAGAGTATATTTATTAATACGGTTTGTTCCAGCTCCAACTACACCTCTCATTCCTCCTGTACCAAATTCTAGATCTTTGTAAAATCTATCTGCTAAATCAGGAGAATTTGTATCAATTAACTCTTGAATCTCCTTTTGTGTTTTATTGTCAAATGGCTGAGAGAGCCATTGTTTTGCATTTTCTAAAATATTCTCCATAGTTCTAAAATTAGCAGGCTAATTTAGGATTAGTGATTGATTTTTTCTCTGATTTTGTAATGTTTTTCGCTTGATTTGGACTTTATTATCAATTCTCCAATAAAACCTGCTAAAAATAATTGAGTTCCTAAAATCATTGCTGTTAAAGCGATATAAAACCAAGGATTATCAGTTACTAAAATGGTTTTCATTCCTTGAGAAAGCTTATAAAGTTTCATTGCTCCAATATATCCAGCTGAAATAAAACCGAAAACAAACATGAATGTACCCCATAAACCAAAAAAGTGCATGGGTCTTTTTCCGAATTTAGATAAGAAAGAAATAGTAATTAAATCCAGAAAACCGTTTACAAAACGATTCATTCCAAATTTAGTTTCTCCATATTTTCTAGCTTGGTGTTGAACTACCTTTTCACCAATTTTGGAAAAACCTTCGTTCTTAGCAAGTACAGGGATATACCTATGCATTTCGCCACTTACTTTTACACTTTTCACAACAGCGTTTTTATACGCTTTTAATCCGCAATTAAAATCGTGAAGTTTTAAACCAGATGTTTTTCTAGCTGCCCAATTAAATAACTTTGAAGGTAAGTTTTTAGCAATTACATTATCATATCTCTTTTTCTTCCATCCAGAAATGAGATCAAAATTATCTTTGGTGATTAGGTTGTATAATTCTGGAATTTCATCAGGACTGTCCTGTAAATCTGCATCCATTGTAATAACAACTCTTCCAGTTGCAATTTCAAAACCAGCATCTAAAGCTTGAGATTTTCCATAGTTTTTTTGAAAACGAATCCCTTTTACAGATTCGTTTGAAAGGGATAATGTCTCTATGACTTCCCATGATTTATCTGTACTTCCATCATCTATAAAAATAACTTCATACAAAAATCGATTGGATTGCATCACCGATGCAATCCAATCATATAATTCTTTTAAAGATTCTTCTTCGTTTAATAAAGGTATAACAACCGATATATCCATAAGTGGTTATTTATAGTGCAAAGTTAATGATAATCTTAACACTAAAAATAAGAATCTAGTATCCGTCTTCTTCTGTTCTTTTCATTACAGCTCCAGCAATAAGAGAAATAACTCCCCCAAGGAAAAGGTTTACAATAAGAATACCTCCAAATAATGAAAGATAAAAGAAGTCGTTAGCTCTTTTAGCACTTTCTTCAATTTCAGAAGGAGTCATACCAAAGGTGTCAGCCCAAACAGTCTTTTGAGATTCTATAGATAATGTTTGGAATTCAGGTTCAATGACTGTAGAAAAAAGAAAGTAATAAGCCATTATAATTAATGTTGATATTAATGTAATTCCTAAGCCTATTTTTACTGCTTTTCCAAAAGATAAGATATTCATGTTATCTTTCTTAAAGGCCTTTATACCTAAGATGATAAATACAATTAAAGCTAATATTCCAGCAATTCCAGAATAAAACTCTTGCTCATATTGCATTTCCATAGCATATTTTATCACTGCTATTAATATAGAGACAACTCCAAGGTATAAACCGTAGTTTAAAATAACATTTTTACTTGATGCTTGATTTTCCATAAGATTTGATTTAGTTAGTTAACAAATATAAAGATTTCATTTTCAGTACCTTTTCATGGGTTTACTACTGAAAACAATAGATTAGTAATCAATTGATTTGAATTGTTACATAAAAAATGAGAAAGTTTTCATTTGTTATGCTAAAAATTGATTGTAACTTTGCATCGGCAAGTCCTACACAACTAGCTCCCTCGGAATCCCCCAGGGCGGGAACGCAGCAAGGGTACTTGGTTGTAGCAGTGTGATGTAGGTAGCTTGCCTTTTTTTGTGCCTTAAATTTACCTATTCATAACTCTGTTAATATCTACCACTAAAATTGTATTCGAGTCACATTTTCTTTTTAGATATTTGTTTCGATATTTTTCTTAAGTCAATATGTCTAAAGTAGTACTTATTACCGGCGCTTCTTCTGGAATTGGAAAATCTACAGCGCAACTTCTTTCTGATAAGGGATATGTTGTCTACGGAACAAGTAGAAATACAAAAGAAGGAAACCAAGATTACAAGATGATTTCTTTGGATGTAACAGAGGTTAGTTCTATTCAAAATGCTATTCGTACTGTAGTGGAAAGTGAAGGTAAGATAGATGTGTTAATCAACAATGCTGGAATGGGAATTACAGGGCCAATTGAAGATACACCAACTGATGAAATGCGAAAAGTGTTTAATACAAACTTCTTCGGAGCTATAGATGTAATGAAAGAAGTACTTCCAGTAATGAGAAAACAAAAGTCTGGGTGTATTATAAATGTAACTTCAATAGCTGGATACATGGGATTGCCTTACAGGGGAATTTACTCGTCTACGAAAGGGGCTTTAGAATTGGCTGTAGAAGCCGTGAGAATGGAAGTAAAAGAGTTTGGAATTAAAGTAACTAATATAGCGCCAGGCGATGTAGCAACCAATATTGCTGCTGGAAGATATCATACTCCTGTTTTTGATGACTCTGCCTACAAAGAAAAATATCAAATGAATTTAGATTTGATGGATAGCCATGTAGATTCTGGAATGGATCCTCTTAAAATGGCTAAGAAAATAGAAAAGATTATCAATACAAACAATCCTAGAGTGCATTATAAAGTTGGTGGATTTATGGAGAAGTTTTCGATTGTTTTGAAGAGAATCTTGCCAGACAAAGTTTATGAAAAACTATTAATGAATCACTATAAATTGTAACACACAACTAAAAACAAAACCATGAAATTTTTTATTGATACTGCGAACTTAGACCAAATTAAAGAAGCTCAAGCTTTAGGTATTTTGGATGGAGTAACTACTAATCCTTCTTTAATGGCCAAAGAAGGAATTACCGGAGAAGAAAATATTATCAATCACTATAAAGCAATCTGCGAAGAAGTAGATGGTGATGTTTCTGCAGAAGTAATCTCAACAGATTTTGAAGGAATGGTTAGAGAAGGAGAAGCATTGGCTGCTTTAAACCCACAGATTGTTGTAAAATTACCAATGATTGCCGATGGTGTAAAGGCTTGTAAATATTTTTCAGACAAAGGAATAAAAACCAACGTTACTTTGGTGTTTTCAGCAGGTCAAGCATTGTTAGCAGCGAAAGCAGGAGCAACGTATGTATCTCCATTTATTGGTCGTTTGGATGATATTTCTACTGATGGATTAAACTTAATTGCTGAAATCCGTCAAATTTATGATAACTACGCATTCGAAACAGAAATCTTAGCAGCTTCTGTACGTCATACAATGCATATTATTGACTGTGCTAAGATTGGGGCTGATGTAATGACAGGACCTTTAAGTGCTATTAGTGGTTTATTAAAACATCCTTTAACTGATATCGGATTAGAAAAGTTTTTAGCTGACTATAAAAAAGGCAACTAAATACGCCAATAATCAAAATATTAAATCCATGCAATTGCATGGATTTTTTCTTTTTTAGAAGTACCTTTGTTATAGAAAATTCTTCTATGTATCCTAAAAAGGAATTAGCACAAATTATCATTTCCGCTTGTCGTCAATTTCAAATTGAAACTGTTGTCATTTCTCCAGGTTCCAGAAATGCACCTTTAACAATTGGTTTTACAAATGATACAGATTTTGATACTATCAGTATTGTTGATGAACGTTGTGCTGCCTTTTTTGCTTTAGGAATTGCGCAACAAAGACAAAAACCAGTTGCAATAGTGTGTACTTCAGGATCAGCTTTATTAAATTATTATCCTGCAGTTGCCGAAGCATATTATAGTCAAATTCCATTAGTAGTAATTTCTGCTGATAGACCTAGACATTTAATTGATATTGGAGATGGTCAAACAATCCGTCAAGAGAATGTTTTTACCAATCATATTTTATATAGTGCCAACTTAGAGGAAAACCAAACAGAAATGAATTTTCAGTTGTTAACTGAAGCTTTTTCAATGTTAACACAGGTAAAAGGCCCTATACATATCAATGCACCATTTGATGAACCTCTGTATGAAACCACAAATGAAATAAAAGAGTTTTCATTTAAAGTAGATCAACAGATTCAAATGGATAATGTAGATTATACCTCTTTAGCTAATCAATGGAACTCAGCTAAAAAGAAAATGATCTTGGTAGGAGTGCATTATCCTGATAAAGAATTAGAAAATTTATTAGATAAAGTTGCGGATGACCCTTCGGTTTTAGTGCTAACTGAGACTACTTCGAATCTTCATAATAAGAGATTTATCAATTCAATAGATAATTTAATTTTCAATCTTTCTGATGAAGAATTTAGATCTCTTCAACCTGATATTTTACTCACCTTTGGAGGTTTAATTGTGTCTAAAAAAATCAAAAGATTTTTACGCGATTACAAACCAAGAGAACATTGGCATGTGAATGAATTAAGAGCTTTTGATACCTATTTTGCTCTAACTAAGCATATAAAAATTGATAGTAAAACTTTTTTCACTCACTTTAGTAAACTCACCAACTATAGAAATGGTAGTGATTACGAATCTAAATGGATAGCTTATAGAGATCATACAAATAAAAAACACAAAGAATATTTAGAAAAAGCCAAATATTCAGATTTAAAGGTTTTTGAGAGTATTTTGGATTCCTTACCAGAAAGTTCTGAAGTTCAATTTAGTAATAGTGCCATTATTCGATATTCTCAGCTTTTTAAAATGAAGGACTCAGTAGTTGTGTTTTGTAATAGAGGAACTAGTGGGATTGACGGTAGCACAAGTACTGCTATAGGAGCTGCTTATGCAGCTAACAAGCAAATTACATTAATTACAGGAGATTTGAGTTTCTTTTATGATAGCAATGCTCTTTGGAACTCACATATCCCAAAGAATTTTAGAATTATTGTGGTTAATAATTCTGGAGGAGGAATCTTTAAAATTATTCCAGGACCTAATACAACAGATTCTATAGAGTATTTTGAAGCACCACATAATTTAACGGCAGAACATTTGTGTGCCATGTATGGATTCAAGTACGAGAAAGTTAAAAACTTGAAATCCTTAAAGGAAAATCTTGATACTTTTTACCAAGATGAACAACCAAAACTTTTGGAAGTTTTTACACCTAGTGATGAAAATGATAAAGTTTTAAAACAATACATAAATCACCTACACTAATGGATTTAGAAATTGGACAAAAAGTTAATTTGATTATCGGAGTTGAAACTGCTTTAGGATTTACAGTTTTAATTGAAGAATCTCATGAAGGATTAATTTACAGGAATGAAATTTTTAAACCTTTAGAAGAAGGAGTGAAAACTACTGGGTATATTAAGAATATAAGAGAAGACGGTAAGATCGATGTTTCTTTACAACCTCTAGGATATAGAAATACTATTGACGCTGATAAAGAAAAGATATTATCAAAATTAATTGCGAATCAAGGAGTTTTAAATTTTACAGATAAGAGCAGTCCAGAATCTATCAAGTTTCACCTGCAAATGAGTAAAAAAGCTTTTAAAAGAGCTTTAGGAGCTTTGTATAAAGAGAAAAAAATAAAATTGTTTCCAGATAGGATTGAGAAAAATTAACCAATTTTAGATTCAAGTAAACTTGTAATCTCTTTCATTTGATCTTTAGATATAATATCAACAGGTATAATAGTAGCGGGAGACTTGTCAAAAATATTTTTTGAAAACAAGATCAAAAAGCTGTTAGTTTGAGAGAATTTTGAATAAAATTCCCATTTCCTTTCAATAGTGGTTGTCTCATTTTTAAATGTAATTCCATTGGAATTAAATTGATAAGAAAATTCGTTAGCAAAAGTCGAAAATTTAGTATTAAAGATCAACGTTAAAGCATTCTTAACCTTTACAAAGTTTGAAATAAGAAAAAGGCCATATAAAAGAAGTCCTATACCTAAACCAAGAAAAATATTAGAAATTATAAAGCCAATATTTCCAAATTTATTTTCCGAAAGTGAATACGTATTGACTTTGGAATCGTCAAATATGTAACCAAGAATTAGGAATATTGCAAAAATCAAAATAATGATTATATACAATTTCTTCTTTCTTGTAAAAATTGTTTCCCAAAATATATCTCTTATGGGGTTAAGGTAATCTTTTGTATAAGAATATGTTATTGTGATGTCTATCATTATAAATTCAAAGCGTATTGACCTTACTTCCCAAGAACTCTTTCTACATTCTGATAAAATAAATCTGCATTTGGATCGGCAGGATCCATTTTTCCATATCCTAATCTATATTGCTCTAAAGCCGATTTAAAATCATTCCCACTTTCAAAATAACGCCCTAAATAGTAGTTCCCCATTTCAGAAGTTGGATAAAGCTTCAAGATCATTTCACCAAAATCCTTTAAATAGTCTCCATTTTCTTTTTCAATAATGATATCTTCAATAGCTACAACATCGCGTTGTCTAATACCAATATTAGAACCAAACAAATATTCAATATCTAAATATTTCTTCTCCAAATATGCAATGGCGCTAGGAGGGTCAAGCTCTTTAATATTCTTATCGTATTCATCTTGAGTAATACCAGAATATATTTCAAAGATTTTAGCAAAGGCTCTAGACATTCCTTCTCCTATAACAGAAGAAGAACTTGGAGAACTTTTTAATTCATCAAAAACAACATGAAAGTTCTCAACGCCAACAGATTTCATAAACTTCCCATAAGACTGAATTTTGGTTAGCTTTTCGCTTTTAGCATAAGGGTTTCCAGATAAATAAAAATAGAAAGTATTGTCCATTGGACCCATCTTCTCTAGGTTGAAACCTTGCATTTTTGCGTTCACATCAGGAGCTAGTGTTGGATTCAAACAGATATATGCATTAAAAATGGGGTCGCCTTCTTTTAAAAAGTGAGTAATAAAATTTGCAGTTAAACTCTCACCCACAATTGTTAAAAAAGGTGATGTTTTATAATTTGCTTCTACAAAAGGAATTAATTCATCTCTCAAAAAACGATAAAACCTTTTGGCATCAGTTCTCAGATTGCTATTGGTAATATCATACCCAGCATCTTTGTTTCTAGTAGATTCCATATCAATTCCTACTACTATTTGCTCAGGAGCATTGTCTTGATTTGAATAATAATTAGAAACACCTACATAGAGGTCAAAAAGTTTATGACCATCTAAAACGATAGCTAAAGGGAAATTAGAAATAGAATCCTTTTCATAACTCTTCGGTAAATAAATAGAAACATCTCTAATATCTTTTAACTCATCAGACTCATATTTTTTAAAAATCGTTTTTTGTCCAAATGAAAAGGAAAAAGAAAAAACGAGTAAAAGTAATGTTAGTATTCTCATAATGTGGAGGAATCATTTATTTGTTAAATATAGAAGTTTTCAAAATATTGAAAAAGGATTATTCTTATCAAAATGGCTATTGCCAATTCTGAAAGTTTTATTTTTGTCTTCTCTTTAATGAAAAATACATCCAACTAGTAAACGACTAAAGTTTGAAATTATGATACAACCAGAATGGATTACTGCAAAAGAATACGAAGATATCACCTATAAAAAGTGCAATGGTGTTGCTAGGATAGCATTTAACAGACCCAATGTAAGAAATGCATTCAGACCTAAAACAACTAGCGAATTGTATGATGCTTTTTATGATGCTAATGAAGATACTTCTATTGGAGTTGTTTTGTTATCTGCTGAAGGACCTTCTACCAAAGATGGTATTTGGAGCTTTTGTTCTGGAGGAGATCAAAAGGCAAGAGGTCATCAAGGATATGTAGGTGAAGACGGATACCACCGATTGAATATTTTAGAAGTTCAACGTTTAATTCGTTTTATGCCTAAAGCTGTAATAGCTGTTGTTCCTGGATGGGCTGTAGGAGGAGGTCATAGTTTGCATGTAGTTTGTGATTTAACATTGGCAAGTAAAGAACATGCTATTTTCAAACAAACAGATGCTGATGTTACCTCTTTTGATGGAGGATATGGCTCGGCTTATTTAGCAAAAATGGTTGGACAAAAAAAAGCAAGAGAAATCTTTTTCTTAGGAAGAAACTATTCTGCGCAAGATGCTTATGAAATGGGAATGGTTAATGCTGTGATTCCTCATGATGAGTTAGAAAGTACGGCTTATGAATGGGCGCAAGAAATTTTAGCAAAATCACCAACATCTATTAAAATGCTCAAGTTTGCCATGAATTTAACCGATGATGGTATGGTAGGGCAACAAGTTTTTGCAGGTGAAGCAACACGTTTGGCTTATATGACTGATGAAGCTGTTGAAGGACGAAATGCGTTCCTAGAAAAAAGAAAACCAAATTTTGATAAAAAGTGGATCCCTTAGTCAATGAACAATTACCATTAATCAATGTTAACGTACAATTGATATCTGATAATTGATATCTGATAATTGAATATGAAAATAATTTGTATTGGGCGTAACTACGCTAAACATATTGAAGAGCTTGCGAATGAAAGACCAGAAAGTCCTGTGATTTTTTTGAAACCAGATTCAGCCATTCTTCCAAAGAACAATCCTTTTTTTATACCACCTTTTTCTAATGATGTACATTATGAAGTGGAGGTGTTGGTGAAGATTAATAAAGTTGGAAAACACATTGCGGCACGATTCGCTCATAAATATTATGATGAAGTTGGATTAGGAATCGATTTTACCGCAAGAGATGTTCAAGCACTATGTAAAGAAAAAGGACTACCATGGGAAAAGGCAAAAGCTTTTGATGGTAGTGCTATTGTTGGACAGTTTTTTTCAAAAACAGAATTTGATCTAGAGAACCTTTCTTTTCAATTGTTAAAAAATGATGAAGTAGTGCAAGACGGAAATACAAAAGCTATGTTGTGGAAAATAGATGAATTAATTAGCTATGTTTCTCAATACTTCACACTCAAAAAAGGAGATTTAATATTTACAGGAACACCAGCAGGAGTTGGAAAAGTTAAAGAAAATGATGAATTGATTGGAATTATAGAAGATCAAAAAGCATTTCAAATTAGAGTAAAATAGAAATTAACAAAAACAAATTACTATGTTAGGAATATTACTGCTTTTCTTCGCTGGAAGAATTTTCTATAAACTGGCTGAGAAATATAATAAGAATAAGTGGGGTTTTGGTGTTTTAGGAGTAGTCAGTTATATATTTGGATTCTATGCAGCTGGAGTAACATATACAGTTATTTTTTTTATTAGTAATCCTGAAGCGTTAATTTCAGACTTAAATGAGACAACAGTTGGTTTAATTAGCATACCTTTTGGTATTATTACTTCATATATAATGCACTATTTTTTAAAAAAATCGTGGATTAAATATAAGAGTGAAGATGAGAAGTCATTCAACATAGATGATATCGGAACAAAATAAGAACCAGTTGACATGAATGCAGAGATTATAACTATAGGTGATGAGATTCTCATCGGTCAAATTGTAGATACCAACTCGCAATGGATGGCTGTTGAGTTAAATAAAATAGGAATTTCTGTACATCAAATATCTTCTGTTCAAGATAATAGAGAGCATATTTTAGAAGCGCTTGAAGAAGCAAATGGTAGAGCTGATCTAATTTTAATTACTGGAGGTCTTGGTCCTACAAAGGACGATATTACTAAAAAAACAATTGGAGAATACTTCAATGATACTGAAATGATACATTATCAAGAAGTCTATGACAATATCGTTCGACTATTCAAAAGAGTTGGTCATCCTGTAAATGAGGTACAGAAGTATCAAGCCTTATTACCTTCTAAAGCTACAATGCTTCCTAATAGATTTGGTACGGCGCCTGGAATGTGGTTTTATGAAAACAACACTGTTTTTGTGTCTATGCCTGGTGTTCCCTATGAAATGAAAGGGTTGATGAAGTATGAAGTATTACCTAGAATTCAAAAACAGTTTCAATTACCGCATATTCTTCATAAGACGGTTATGACCTATGGACAAGGTGAAAGTGTAATTGCCGAACGAATTATAGGCTGGGAAGAAAGTTTACCCAATTTCATTAAGCTTGCTTATTTGCCATCTTTTGGAAGAGTTCGATTAAGACTCTCTGCAAAAGGAACAAACAAAGAATTACTTCAAAACACCATTCAAGAAAAAATAAATGAGCTCTATGCTTTAATTCCTGATATCATAACAGGTTTTGACGACGGAGAAACCATTGAAAAACATGTAGGAAAACTATTGAATGATCATAACTTAACAGTTTCAACTGCAGAAAGTATGACAGGAGGTAGAATTGCTTCAACGATAGTTTCGGTGGCGGGTGCATCTTCATACTTTAAAGGAAGTGTAATAACATACTCTGCAGAAACCAAAAAAGAATTATTAGGAATTAGTCAAGAAACAATTAATCAGTTTACTGTAGTGAGTAAAGAGGTTGCCGAGCAAATGGCAATTTCTGCGCGAAAAAAAATGAAAACAGATTACTCAATCGCTATTACCGGAAATGCAGGTCCCACTAAGGATGAGACAGATAAATCTGTAGGGATTGTTTTTATTGCTATTGCTTCTGAGAATGGAGTAATATGCAAGGAGTATAATTTTGGTCAACCAAGAGAAAAAGTCATTAAAAGAACGGTAAATAAATCTTTAGAAATGTTACAAGAAGAAATTCTAAAAAATAACTAAGATTGTTTTTGCAGAATTTTAAAATTGTCGTACATTTGCACCTCGTTTAAAGATAAGAACCAAAAACTGTAAGAAGATGTCTAGAGTTTGTGAATTAACAGGAAAAAAAGCGATGGTAGGAAACAATGTTTCTCACGCTTTAAACAGAACGAAAAGAAAGTTTAACGCTAATCTTATGACTAAGCGTTTCTACATTCCAGAAGAAGATAAGTGGATTACATTGAAAGTTTCTGCTTCTGCGTTAAAAAATATCAACAAGAAAGGAATTTCTGCAGTTATCAAAGAAGCAAGAGAGAAAGGTTTCTTAACTAAGTAATTCTCTAGATAAAGTATAGAAAGATGGCAAAAAAAGGAAACAGAGTACAAGTAATCTTAGAGTGCACAGAGCACAAAGCTTCTGGACAACCAGGAACTTCTAGATACATTACAACTAAGAATAAGAAGAATACTCCAGATAGAATTGAGTTAAAGAAATTCAATCCTATTTTGAAGAAAATGACAGTTCATAAAGAAATTAAATAATTCGACATTTTTTATAAAAATGTCAGATAACATCTAAGTCATGGCAAAGAAAGCAGTAGCATCATTACAGACAGGTTCTAAAAGACTAACAAAAGCTATCAAAATGGTAAAGTCTCCAAAATCAGGAGCTTACACATTTGTTGAAGCGATTATGGATCCAACAAAAGTAAACGACTTCTTAGCTAAGAAATAAGTTTACCTTTATCACAATATTACAAAGCTACTTTCTTATGGAGGTAGCTTTTTTTATGCCGTTTATTTCGTTAATTTTGAAGCACTTTAATTAGAAATCAATCAATGAGTTTTTTTAAGAATATATTTTCAAAAGAGAAGAAGGAAACACTAGACAAAGGATTAGAAAAATCTAAATCTAGCTTCTTCAATAAACTATCCAAAGCAGTTGCAGGAAAATCTAAAGTAGATGATGATGTTTTAGATAATCTAGAAGAAGTACTCGTTTCATCAGATGTAGGGGTAGATACTACGTTAAAAATAATCGATAGGATTGAAGAGCGTGTTGCAAGAGATAAGTACTTAGGTACAGAAGAACTCAATCAAATTCTTAGAGAAGAAATAGCAAGTCTACTTTCTGAGACAAATGTTGGGGAAGAAACAGATTTTACTATTCCAGCTGATAAAAAACCTTATGTATTAATGGTAGTGGGAGTGAATGGTGTTGGAAAAACAACAACCATTGGAAAATTAGCCGCTCAATTTAAAAAGAAAGGACTCAAAGTAGTCTTAGGAGCAGCCGATACCTTTAGAGCTGCAGCCATAGATCAATTGCAAGTTTGGGCAGACAGAACAGATGTTCCAATTGTACGTCAAGAAATGGGATCTGATCCTGCTTCTGTAGCTTTTGATACTTTAAAATCAGCAGTTTCTCAAGAAGCCGATGTTGTGATTATAGACACTGCTGGTCGTTTGCATAATAAGGTGAATTTGATGAATGAATTAACCAAGATTAAGCGTGTAATGCAAAAAGTAATTGATGATGCACCGCATGATGTACTCTTGGTATTGGACGGTTCTACAGGTCAAAATGCCTTTGAACAAGCTAAACAATTCACCAAAGCAACAGAAGTAACTTCCTTAGCTGTAACCAAGCTAGACGGTACTGCAAAAGGCGGTGTTGTGATTGGAATCTCAGATCAGTTTCAAATTCCTGTAAAATATATTGGAGTAGGAGAAGGAATTGACGATTTACAAGTATTTAATAAACACGAGTTTGTAGATAGTTTCTTTAAATAAGATAATGAGTTCAGAAAAAGGTTTTTCTATTTACCACAATTTACTGATTAAAGCTTCAGTAGAAAAAGTATTTGATGCCATAAGCCTTCCTGAACACCTAAACAATTGGTGGTCTCTAAAATCTTCAGGAGAACCAAAATTAGGAACGAAATACAATTTAAATTTTACAGATCAGTACAATTGGTTCGGAATTGTCTCAGAAGTAAAGCAAAACGAGTTGTTCTTTATTAAGATGACTGAAGCAGATGACGACTGGAATCCTACTACTTTTGGTTTTGTTTTGGAACCGAAAGATAATGGAACCTACCTTCGATTCAGTCACACGGGTTGGTTAAAAAACAACGATCACTTAAAACACTCTTCTTTCTGTTGGGCAATGCTATTAAATGGTCTTAAGAATTATGTAGAAAAGGGTGTGATTATCTCTTTCGATAAACGAGAATAATATGCCCATTGTTATAAATTTGATAACCCCCGTGATTATTTAGTTCAAACAAAACACGAGGGATATGCATGGTTGGGGGGAGAGGCTACGTATAAACATGTAGCTACATGTTTATAAGACTAAGGTTTTTTGATAAGGTTTAATGAGTTATCTTTGATTCTTATCAAATACAAGACCATGAAAAAATATCTTACACTTCTCCTAGTAGTAATTCTTGTGTATGCTTGTCAAGAAAAGCAAGCACCAGATTTTTTCCAAAAATACGATGAAACACAAGCTCTAGAAAAACAACAAGAGCATCAAAACCCTCGTATGAAATTCAAGCTATTTCAGTCGAAATACTTGAATATGAATGAAGTTTTCAAACCTTTTGAAAATGAACTAGAAAATTTTTCTGAGGAAGAATACAATATGTTGAAGCCTTTAATTATAGAGCAAAATATTCCTAGTATTCAAAAAAGTGTAAGAGACGGTCAGTTAACCTATGAAAAACTGACGCTGTTTTATTTGTACCGAATCAGAAAATTTGAAAGTGATAGTACAAAATCATTAAATGCAATCATAGCTTTAAACCCTAATGTGCTTAATGAAGCAAGACAAAGAGATCAGGAAAGGGCTTCAAAAAGAATAGATCAGAATAAAGTTTATGGAATGCCAATTCTTTTAAAAGACAATATCAATACTGCAGGAATGCCAACAACTGCTGGCGCTCTAGCCTTATCTGAAAATAAGAATACTAAAGATGCTTTTATTGTTACTAGATTGAAGGAAGAAGGAGCTTTGATTTTAGGAAAAGTAAACTTGAGTGAATGGGCTTATTATTTTTGTTCTGGTTGTCCTCTAGGCTATAGTGCTGTGGGAGGTCAAACTTTAAATCCTTATGGAAGAGGAGAATTTGAAACAGGTGGTTCAAGTGCTGCTAGTGGTGCTGCAGTAGCTGCAAACTATGCTGTTGCAGCTGTTGGAACAGAAACTGCGGGATCTATTACATCACCTTCAAGTCAGAATTCTTTAGTTGGTTTAAAGCCTACCATTGGATTGTTGAGTAGAGTAGGAATTGTTCCTATTTCTAGTACCTTAGATACACCAGGCCCTATGACAAAAAGTGTTATGGATAATTGGATCATGATTAACGCAATGTATGGATATGATCCAAACGATTCTAAATCGTATAACTACGTCGATAGAAACTATGGCACATTTAAGGATAACCTAAAAGGAAAACGATTTGGAATTATAAAATCATATTTACAAGATTCTGTGTTCAATGCCAATGTGAATATAATCAAGGAAGCTGGAGCAGAAATTGTAGAAATTACACCCCCACAAGTTGGATTGCCAGGTTTTTTAACGCTTTTGAATATCGATATGAAGCACGATCTTCCCGAATATTTAAAAAATCATACAGATCCTAATGTAACTGTTCGTTCTGTAAAAGATGTGGTTGATTTTAACTTAAAAGATTCTATTCTTAGGGCTCCATACGGACAACAACTTTTTGACGGAATTGTGGCAGATACTACAACTGTGGAGCAATTACAAGAAATCAAGAAGACTTTAATGAAAAATGCGCGTCAATATTTTGAAGCCTTAGATACCGAAAATCTGGATGCAATTTTATCTATTAATAATTATCACTCAGCATTTTCAGCAGTTGCAGAATATCCTAACATTACAGTGCCAATGGGGTATAAAAAATCAGGAGAACCTATGAATATGACTTTTATTGTAAAGGATAAAGAGGAATCTAGATTGTACGTTTTAGGAAATGCATTTGAACAATTAACGAAGCATAGAAAATTGCCTAAGAATTACGAATAGAATTTAGATGAGAAGGGCTATTTTTGTGGATTATTTATAAAGAAGAAAAGAGTAAGGATTAACGAGTAAAGGATAAAGAGTAAAGAAAAAGAAAAGGCTAAAGAGAAAAATAAAAATGATGCTATGGGAAAAAGTTTTAAAAATTTAGTGCTTTGGAAAAAAGCGCATGGATTGGTTTTAGGAGTTTATAAATTAAGCTCTCAATTGCCAGATTCAGAGAAGTTTGGGTTGATTAATCAAATTCAGAGAAGTTGTGTTTCAGTTCCGGCTAACATTGTTGAAGGTTTTGGACGAATAAGTCCTAAAGAGAAACTTAGATTTTTATATATCGCTAATGGATCGCTGGAAGAAACAAGATATTTCTTGATTCTAATTCAAGACTTAAATTTTTCAATAACTGAAAGTTTACAAGAAGAACTTTCTGAAGTATCAAAAATATTAAACACATACATAAAAAAGTTGAGAGCTAGTTTACAGTAATCATTACTCTATACTCCTTTCTACTTAATCTTTAATTATGCGTACTAAGACGGTAAAAAAAAATAAAATCAACGTAGTTACTTTAGGATGTTCTAAGAATATCTACGATTCAGAAGTGTTGATGGGACAGCTAAAAGCGAATGGAAAGGAAGTTGTTCATGAAGATGAAAATGATGAAGGAAACATTGTGGTAATCAATACCTGTGGTTTTATTGGAAAAGCCAAAGAAGAATCTGTAGATACTATCTTACATTATGTAGAGAAAAAAGAAGCTGGAGATGTAGATAAGGTTTTTGTAACTGGATGTTTGAGTGAACGTTATAAACCAGACTTAGAAAAAGAAATTTCTGATGTAGATCAGTATTTTGGAACTCATGATTTGCCAAATTTATTGAAAGTTTTAGAAGCTGATTACAAGCATGAATTGATTGGTGAACGTTTAACCACAACACCCAAACATTATGCTTATTTAAAAATTGCAGAAGGTTGTGATCGTCCTTGTTCTTTTTGTGCCATTCCTTTAATGCGCGGAAAACATAAATCTACACCTATTGAAGAAATCGTTACAGAAGCTGAAAAACTAGCTGAAAAAGGAATCAAAGAACTCATGTTGATTGCTCAAGATTTAACCTATTATGGTTTAGATATCTATAAAAAAAGAGCCTTAGCAGATTTACTGAAAGCATTGGTGAATGTTGAAGGAATTGAGTGGATTCGTTTGCACTATGCATTTCCAACAGGATTTCCGGTTGATGTATTGGAGGTTATGAATAATGAACCCAAGGTTTGTAATTATTTAGACATTCCACTACAGCATATCAATACAGAAATTTTAAAGTCAATGAAACGTGGGACGACCCATGAAAAAACGACAGCGTTGATTCATAAGTTCCGTGAAACAGTTCCTAACATGGCTATTAGAACAACATTAATTGTAGGTTATCCTGGTGAAACCGAAGAACAATTTCAAGAGCTAAAAGATTGGGTAGAAGAAATGCGTTTTGAGCGTTTGGGTGCTTTTGAGTATTCTCACGAAGAAAATACAGGAGCTTTTGCTTTAGAAGATGATGTTCCTGCAGATGTGAAATTCCGTCGTGTGAATGAGATTATGGAAATTCAATCTCAAATATCTTGGGAAATCAATCAAGAAAAAATTGGTAAGACTTTCCGTTGTTTGTTTGATAGAAAAGAAGGAAACTATTTCTATGGACGTACAGAGTTTGATTCACCTGATGTAGATAATGATGTATTAGTTGACGCTAGAGAACATTATATCAAGATTGGTGAGTTTGTTGATGTAAAGATCTATGAAGCTGGAGATTTTGACTTATACGGAACTCCTGTAAAAGATGAATAATTGTGACATCGAGTGCAGTCGAGATGTCTTGTAGAGCTTTATAATAAAAGATGAAAGAGTTGCTTGAAAGTACAGTACTACAATTTGAAATAGAAGACTTTGCGCATTTAATGATTGATAAAAGATATGATTTTTCATCATTAAAAAAGAAAGTTTGTGATTTACCTCTTTCAAATGATAATAGAAAAATAGTATTGCAAAGAATTGATTTTGCTAATAAGAGAATCAACAAGCCTTTAAGTTGGTCAGAGACTATATTATTTATCCTCCTTCCTTTTGGTAGATTTAATAGATATGTTAAATCTACTTTTATAAATACTGAAGAAGAGCTAAGATTAGGTTTTAAGAGAAGAGTTGATGAATTTGTTATTTATTCTATTGTAGGTATTGTTATGTATGTATTAGTTGCTCTGGGTATTATATATATATAATTATGAAAAAAGCCTACTTCAATTGGTCATCAGGTAAAGACTCCGCACTAGCATTGTATAAGATGCTTCAAGACTCTGAATATGGAATTGATTTATTAGTAACTACCGTCAATCAGGATTTTAATCGTGTTTCTATGCACGGATTGCGAAACGAATTGCTAGAGCAACAAGCCAAATCTATAGGACTTCCCTTATTGAAAATTCCTTTTGCCGCCAATGTAACTATGGACGATTACTCCAAAACTATGAAATTGGCAATGACTTCTTTACTGGATCAAAACTACAAACACGGTATGTTTGGAGATATCTTTTTAGAAGATTTAAAATCGTATAGAGATTCAAAATTAGCTGAGGTAGGAATTCAAGGAGTTTATCCCCTTTGGAAAAAAGATACAAGAAGTCTCATACAGGAATTTTTGGGCCTAGGATTCAAAGCGATTACGGTATGTGTGAATGCTAAACTATTGGGAAAAGAGTTTGTTGGCCGTGTAATTGACGAACAATTCATCAAAGATTTACCTGAAAACGTTGATGTTTGTGGTGAGAATGGCGAATTTCACACCTTTGTGTTTGATGGACCTATTTTTTCAAAACCAATAGATTTCAAGATAGGAGAGAAGGTCTTACGTTCTTATACTTTACACGAAGAAGATTCCGATAATTGTCACCAATCTAAAGAAGAACAGAAAAATTATGATACCAGTTTTTGGTATTGTGATTTGTTACTGAAAGAGTTAGGAAACAAGAGAAAAGAGTAAAGAGAAAAGAGTAAAGAGTAAAGAGTAAAGAGTAAAGTGAAAGGACAAAGTATGTCATTCTGAGGAGTTTCGAGATTTCGAAACGACGTGAGAATCTCATAAATAATAATTGTGAGTTATAAAGACATTTCTCCACTTCGGCCGAAATGACAAACTGATGAATTTTTAGTATTTGTGAACTACTTTAGGATTTATAAATCTCTTAAAAAGACATCCTTTTAGGAAATACAATCTTTTTAATATTCTTAGTCAACAATAGATTGTATAAAAGAATTAAAATAAGCATGATGACTGCACCAAATAAAACAATACGATTGCTTTGCAATGAGAAATCAAAGAAATTTTGAAACTCTTTTAGATAACTATTTCGAATACTACTACTCACAATAATTGCCACTACAATAGCTAAAAAAGTAGTACTGCTAATAATAATTTGATAAAACTTAGCAATCTTTTTGTGATTATACCCGATATGATATAAGTTTAGAATCAAATCTTTGTTCTTATGAATAATTAAATTCAAGCTCATTAAAATAAATGCTACAGACAGTATGATGATAATAATGGCAATAATAAAGACAAAGATTAAAGCAGATTTGAAAAAGAAGAATAGTTTTCCAAACTCTAAATTTTCTTTATTAATCGTATAATTATGATCATTAAAATACTTAAGAATGCCTTCATCAGAAGGATCGTTAAATTCGACTAGAACACGACTAGTTTTTTGAGCTTTTAACTCTCCAAATTCGTTATTAGCCCAAAGCATAAAATCTTGAGGAACCAGAATAGAATTAATTTTATTAGAAAAACCTACAATCTTACTTGAGTATAACTGAGACTTAGAATTTCCTGAAATTTCAATATGGAACTCTATTTGAGAGATGGTGTTTTTAGAAACTACCGGTAATCCTTGACTTTCTGCAAAACCAAAATTGTAGAGGTTTACATAGTCTTCAGGAATGATGATAGGAATAAAATCTTGAGAAATACCCCATTTCCAATCTTCTGGCTTTACATCTAAATGTTTTTCAGAAATGCTTTCAAAGAATAAATCGGTTGAAAACATAGGAACATTAGCAGTTTGTTTAGATTGTGCTTTTACTTTAAATCTAGCACTGGTAAACAGAGAAACGTCTTTAGCAAACTTCTGCTTTTTTAAATTGTCAATTTCTGATTGCGTAAAATATATTTTCTCTTTATCTAGAGATTTAAAAATCGAAATCTGCTTACTAATTACTGTAGATTTACTTTCAAAAACAGAAGAATCTTTAAACAGTAAGGGTTTGGCATCTAGAAACAACTGAATGGTTGTTAAAATGATAACAATCCCGATAAATAAAGTAAGTGTATACCCAATTATCTGAGTAAGATTTAACGTCTTTTTTTGAAGTTTTAAAAGCATCTATTATAAGTTTAAAACTTGATCGTAGGTAAATAGATATGAACTATCTAAAGAAGTAAGAATGAGTCCTGCTTTTTGTTGCTCCAATTCCTTTTCGATAATTTGAGAGATTTTCTCAATATTATTATTGTCTAAATGACTAAAAGGTTCATCTAACAGTAAAAAATCAAATGGTTGACAGAGAGCTCTTATCAAAGTAACACGTTGTTTTTGACCTAATGATAAATTTTTCACCAAAGAATTTCTTTTATGACTAAGCTGTACCTGATTGATCAATTCATCAATCTCTTTTTCAGATTTATAACTCGTAAGTAGGTTTTTTAGTTGAATATTTTCAAAAACAGTTAATTCTGGAAATAACTTAAAATCTTGAAAAACGTAACTAATGTTAGTTTTTCTATACTCAAAAATATTTTTATTGATGTTTGAATGATATCGAATTTCTCCTTCAAAATTTAGATTACTTCCGTAGATAAAGTTTAAGATAGAACTCTTTCCGTGACCAGAATGTGCTTTGATCAAGTATTTTTTTTCTTTCTCAAAAACAACACTATTTTGTTTATATACATCGGAAGCAGCAACATCTGCTTCCGACATATACGTAGGTTTGATATTATTAAGTTCTATTCTCATTTAGATTAAAACGGAGCCAATTGGTTCATGTTCTTATCAATGGTAGAAATAATTTTATATAAGCTGTTAACACCATCATCACTTGTGGTGAATATAAACTCGCTTGAAGTACTATTAATTTGTTTAAACTCCATGCTTTTAGCCATTTCACCCCATGTTTCTAGCATAGAAACCACTTTTGTTCCTTGACTGTCTCCTAATTGTTTTTGTAGAGATTTAGAGTAGGATTTAAAATCTAAATTCATATACATATACATAGAGTTATTTGCTAAATTCTTAGCTAATGCAGAATTTCCTAAATGATTTGAAGCGTAAGTAGTATTGTTTTTAAATGCATTTACACTTTTCACATCATTTGTAATTAACCCTTTAGAATCATCATAGATAATATATACAGAAGTGCCGGGAACAATTTCCATTTCAAATTCATTTTCCCCTTTCTTAGCTTCAGCAGGCATATTCTTTGCTAACTCTACTAACATTTTATCACTCTTGATATCAAAAGCACATCCCATCAAAGGAATCATTGTACCATCATTAGCTGTATTATCAGAACTATAAATAGTATACACCATATTTCCGCCAACACTTTCAAACATTTCTTTAACGTTAATAGGATATGTTTTTTGAATTTGGTCTAACATTATATCAAATGATTTTTGACTAGAAATCATTTTATAGTATCCATTTGGATTTATAGAAGCACTCATAGAAATAAACCCATTATCAGGAAATAACTTTAATAGGTCTTTGTCGAAATCATTATCTAGAATGTTATATTCATCCATTTGCTTTTGCAACTCAGCATTTGGTTTGTATTCTGTTTTTAATACAATTTTATCAGTTGCAAAATCTAAAAAAGCAGAAAGTTGATTGTCCCTAAGGTCAAAACCAACTTGTTCTTTAAACATATCCATTCCAGGAAAACCTTCTAAGATGTTGGTAGACATCCAAAAGTTGAGATCTTTTGTTTTGCTATAGAACTGATTAAAATCTTCATTAGAAGTTATCTGATCTTTTTCTTCAAGGCTAATCAATTCTTCGATTAAAGTTTTCAAACCTTTTCCACCCTTATAACTTTGAGGAGATGCTAAAATTAGCTTTTCATTATCCCATGCCATTGCCATTTGACTTCCAAAATTTATATGCTTGTAATTTTCAGCCTCTTCTATAGGAAGTTGAACTCCAGATTCTGCTACTAAATCTTTTACAAATTGAGTGAATTTTTCTTCACTATCTACTTCAATAGAAAAACACATGTACATTCCTTGTTGTTCTTTATCTAAAACGAAAAAGAATAAATCTGAGGTTAAATCCAGTCCAGATGATCGAGGATCTTTCATCAAATCATCCATCATAGTTGCAACTTTCTTGTTTTCATTTTTTATTTCAGTATTGAAAGCTTTAAAGAAATTAAATTCTGACATGTCTGTTAATTTTCCTTTAGAGGCAATAGAGTAGATATCTACTGAAGAAACTAAGTTAGTGTCTTTAGGAATCGCTTTTAAACTATTAGGTTTTGAAGAACACGATGCTAAAAACATTGTAGTTAGTACAAATAGCGTTATGCTGAAAAATGTTTTTTTGATTTTTTTCATTATACAATTATTGATTGGTTAATTTTTATTTAGAATAGGAAGATTTGTGATAATAGCAATTTTTAACCACTAAGAAAATTTCTTACCTATAGCTTGTCAAAAGTAAGAAAAATAACATGAAGGAAAAAGCATCATTTTGAAATGATATTAGTTTAATTACTTTTTCTCAACTCCTTCGCAGCCCCAGCATTAAACTCAAAATCGTAATAAGAAATGTGTGAATTAATTGTTCCTAAGGCCCTTTCAATTTGCTTGTAGATTCCCGAGAGACTTCTGTAGTAGTTTAACACCTTCGAATCTCCGGCGTCAAGGTATTTGTGTTTAGTCCATTCTAAAATATCTTCTTCCTCGCTATAAGTTTCTAATTCTCTTAATATCAAGCATAAGTGAAGTAGTGGATTGTTAATTTTAAAATCGTTGACTTCATCGTCAATTAGCAATACGAAAGAGTTTTTATTGATAGTAAACTCAACCCATACATGTCCTAATGCTTTAAACAGAAATTCTTCTCCCAAAACTTTGATGTTAATGTCAAAATCTTGAGTTATCTTTTCTAAAGCTTGTATTTCTGGGTATTTACTCATAATACGATATATGAATCCTTGAAGTTCTATCAAGACAATGAGTTAAAAATCCCTCCTTAGGAGGGATTTAGGGAGGTGTCAATTACCTCTTTATATCACTTGAGTTTCTAAAGAACAACGCATTCACAAAGAATAACTTTCCGTTATCCCAGAAAGATCTAAACAGCACATTGTCTACAAAATAGATAATGCTTCCTCCACCTTTACGCTCTTCTCCAATTAATAAGGATTCTGGAATGTTTTTTACAGCTTTACTTCCTGCAAATCCAGAAACATTGGTAGCATCTTTGGTAAAGTAGGCAACATTTCCTCCGTTTTGTAGATAATCATAAGTACGGCTTCCTAATTTTAAAGAGAAATATTCATTACCATAACCAAACGCTAAAGGATGTGTAGCATCAACTTTCGATTTAAAAACTGCACCAGTAATTAAATTATCGGCGCCTGCTCTTTCTTGATCTGCATACGGAGTCAAATTTGCTTTAGGAGCCTCTTTATTAGCACTTTTTTTACTCTTAAGAGCAAAACCTTTTTTATCAGCAAAACTGCGTAAAGCATTTCCAATTGCAATAACAGTTCCACCGTTTTGCGCAAATTCTTTTACTTTTTCTAAACCGCTTTTATTTAAGACTCTTCCGTAAAAACCATTTGGAATGATTAAAACGTCGTAATTATCTAAATCTACACCACCAAAGTAGTCAGTATCTATAATTGTTATTGGATATTTTAATTGCGTTTCAAAGAAATGCCAAATCTCACCAAAACTTAATGAAGAAGTTCCTTGTCCTGATAAAAGAGCAATTTTTTGTCTGTTAATAGGATTTACACTACTCGATCCAAAATCAACTCCTTTGCTAACAAATCCAGTACTTACAGCAGTTAGTTTTCTGCCATATTTATTGGCCAAAGCAATAAGTTTAGAATCGAAATCTGCCTGACGATTGTCGTGTCGTAAGATCATCAATGTTCCTTTCTTATAGTTGTTTCCTTCAGTTGAGAAATCTTTTTCAGCAAAACGAACTCGTATTCCATGATCTAAAATCTGAGCTAAGAATGTAGCATCCTCTAAGCTATTCCACTTAGCCAAATATGCATAAGAAGATTTGTTAGGCACATTAACAATTACATTGGTGTTTACACCTTTTGATGAATTTACTTTTGTTTTAGAAGCAATAGCTTTAAAACCATGAGCATACGGAATAGACCATGCAGTAATATCATAGGTTAAAGAATCAGATAATTTGGCATTAGGTTCAAATAAAACCTTCACCATTTTCCCTTTAGGTTGATCTGTATGAACTACCAAATCGTTATTAGAAACATTCATTCTAGATTCTTTTTGAGTTTGGTAGTTGTATCCTCTTACTTGTCCTTTTTTAGCATATTCATAATCAATTTCATGTTTGTCTAGCAAATCAATTAAACGTTGAGTTTTGTCTTTGTTTTCATTTTTTAAGACATAACTTTTATACAGTAAACCTCTGTTATCAAAGAATTTTTTGAACTCAGAATTTAATTTTGTTGCATTCTTAGAAGAAATTTCAACAGTAGACAATCCAGTTGTTGTATGATGTGCAACTCTATCTATCAACGTCAATTCATATCCATGATCAGTATCAATTCCCAATCCAGCCATACCATGCCCAGCTTGTTCGTAAGTCATTCCAATTGCTCCCATATAGGTTGGGTAGGTGTCACCATAACTAGGATATAATAAATCGAAACTCTCTTTTGTAAAATACAACCAACCATTTTGATCGAAATATTTCGCATGATTCTTTCCAATTTGAGTTTGGAAGTCACGTTGCCAATCAGAAATAATTTCATGGAAAGGCTCTGCTGCAGGAGCAAAATAATATGGATTATTAATGAATTGCTCATGAAAATCTACATGAATATGAGGCATCCACTTATTATATACTGATAAGCGTTGAGCAGATTCTACTTGAGTGGCCCAAGCCCAATCGCGATTCAAATCAAATAAATAGTGATTTGGTCTACCACTTGGCCATGGTTCTCTATGTTCCTTTGCATTTTGATCGCTGTTATAAGGAGAACTACTCACCTGATTGAACCAGTTTACATAACGATCACGACCATCAGGATTAATACATGGATCTATAATTACTAAAGTGTTTTCTAAATAAGATTTCTTCTCAGTAACCAACTTATATAAGGTGTTCATTGAAGCTTCAGTACTAGAAGCTTCATTTCCATGTACATTGTAACTCAACCAAACAATAGCAATATCATTATTACCGTTAGAAGGTTTTAAACCAGTTTGACCTAAGTTTTTTAAACGAATTTGTTCTAGATTATCAATGTTTTTTTGTGAAGAAACATAGGTAATGTATAAAGGTCTATGTTCATTGGTTTCACCATATTTTTCCATTTCAACATTTCCAAGTTGATTGCTTACATAGGTGAAATATTCTACAACTTTATGATGACGGGTAAATCGTTCTCCAAGTTTATATCCTAAGAATTCTTCTGGAGATTGAATGCTTTGAGCAATAATGGTTGTTGTAAAAAGAATCGAAACAAGTAATAGTATTCTAAATTTCATTGAGTTTATTTTGATGGAAACCAAATGTACAGAATATTATTTTTTGTTGGAAGTTAAATCTTTGTTAGAATAAACAAGGACTTTCGTCTAAGTTTCAAAAAATCGTATTTTTGAACTATGACTACAAACGAAAGCGACTGTCAAGTTTCTACACTAACCACCTTTTGTATTGGTATAAATAAATAACTGCATGAAAGTTACACATATACCATTTCAACAAACCGGCTTCTTTTCTAAAACTATGAAAGACTATTTAGAAAAGAATGAAAGTATTAAGGAATACTATCATAATTTCCCTGATATTGATGGATTTGCCAAGCAAATTGAAGAGAAAAAAGGATTTTCAAAAGAAAATAGAGATGTATTGGTTAAGACTTTGCAAAAGCAATATGAGAATGTGGAAGCTTCTGATTTAACTATTGAGAACATTGAAAGTTTACAGGACGAAAATACATTTACTATAACTACTGGTCATCAATTAAACTTGTTTACAGGTCCTTTGTATTTCTTGTATAAGATTATTTCTACGATAAATTTATGCGAAACGCTTTCTGAAAAATTTCCGAAACAACATTTTGTACCTGTCTATTGGATGGCTACTGAAGATCATGATTTTGAAGAAATCAATTATTTCAATTTTAAAGGAACTAAAGTAGTTTGGAATAGAAATGATGGAGGTGCAGTTGGGAGATTTAACACAAAAGGACTTAAAGAAGTACTTGAAGTTTTTTCTAAACATATCGGCGCTACAAGAAATGCAGAATATTTAAAAAATCTTTTCAAAAAAGCATACATAAATCACCAGAATCTGTCTGATGCTACTTTATATATAGCTAATGAATTGTTTAAGGAATATGGTCTTGTAATTGTGGATGCAGATCATGCAAATTTAAAACAACTTTTTGCTCCGATTGTTAAAGATGAATTGTTACATCAAACCTCTTTTAAAGCTGTTTCTCAAACCATAACTGATTTTGAAAAAGAGTATAAGGTACAGG
Organism: Pseudotenacibaculum sp. MALMAid0570; assembly: GCF_040151415.1. NCBI lineage: Bacteria > Pseudomonadati > Bacteroidota > Flavobacteriia > Flavobacteriales > Flavobacteriaceae > Pseudotenacibaculum > Pseudotenacibaculum sp. MALMAid0570. Next base: position 87,850 of record NZ_JBDKWF010000048.1, on the reverse strand, counting down.
TAAATCCAAGAGAGATTAACTTATTTTATTTAACAGATACAATAAGAGAACGAATTATATTTGAGGAAGGGACATATTTAGTAAACGATACCGACATTTCTTTTTCTAAGGAAGAGATTTTACAAGAACTAGAGTCCCACCCAGAACGATTTAGTCCTAATGTAATTATGCGTCCTTTATATCAAGAAGTAATCTTACCCAACCTCTGCTATATTGGAGGAGGAGGTGAGTTGGCTTATTGGTTAGAGCTGAAAAATTATTTCAACAAGGTTGAAATTCCTTTTCCTATTTTATTGTTGAGAAATTCTGTTCAGGTGATATCTGAAAAACAAGCAAAAAAACTAAAAAACTTAAATGTTTCTTTAGAGGAAATATTTATCAAACAACATAAATTACTAGCTAAAAAAGTAAAAGAGAATTCTGATATTCAGTTTAGTTTTCAAGATGCGCAAACTTTGTTGGAACAACAATTTGCTGCTTTACAAAGAGTTGCTGAACAAACAGATGTTTCTTTTGTAGGAGCAGTGAATGCACAACAACAAAAACAATTAAAAGGGTTGAAAAACTTAGAAAAACGATTGTTAAGAGCAGAAAAAAGAAAACATTCCGATTTAGTTACTAGAATTATAACTCTACAAGATGAGTTATTACCCAATCAAAGTTTAGAAGAAAGACAACGTAATTTCTCTGAGTTTTATTTAGAGTATGGACCTAATTTTATTTCAACTTTGAAAGAGGCCTTACAACCATTACAACTAGAATTTACTATTTTAGAGGTCTAATTTCCCCTAAGAATGGCCCTTCATAAAGGATTACATCCTAAGAATAAACATAAGCAAGGCTATGATTTTGAAGCATTAATTCAGAAGAATCGTAGACTAAATGCCTTTTTGTTTCAGAATAAATTTAAGGTTCGCTCTATTGATTTTTCTGACCCAAAAGCGGTAAAAGAGCTGAATCGTTCTTTACTAAGGCATCATTATGGAATTCACTTTTGGGACTTTCCAGATGAGAACTTATGTCCACCAATTCCCGGAAGAGTAGATTATATTCATCATCTTTCTGATTTGTTATCACCTCTAAATTTACAAGATGTTAAAGTACTTGATATTGGAACTGGTGCAACGTGTATTTATCCTTTACTAGGAGTAAAAGAATACAATTGGACAATGGTTGCTTCCGACATCGATAGGGATTCTTTGCTATCGGCTCAAAGAATTATTGATAAAAACAATTTGAATGATGTTATTGAACTTAGATACCAAAATAGCAAACAGCAAATTTTAAAAGGTATTCTACAAACAGATGATATGTTTTCGGTAACAATGTGTAATCCTCCTTTTTATAAATCAGCAGCCGAAGCAAAAGGAGCAAACGCTAGAAAGTCTAGAAATTTAGGGAACAATGCTGTAAGAAATTTTGCTGGAAACAATAATGAACTTTGGTATGAAGGGGGTGAAAAAGCATTTTTGCATAACTATTTATATGAAAGTTCTTTATTTCCAAAACAGAGTATTTGGTTTACGTCTTTAGTTTCCAAAAAAGAAAACGTAAAAAGCCTTGAAACATCAGCTAAAAAGTTGGGAGTAAAAACGTTTAAAATAATCCCGATGCATCAAGGGAATAAGGTAACTAGAATTGTAGCTTGGCAATTTTAACTAAAGACAATGTCTTTGATTTTGTATTTCTTGCATAGAAAATAGAGTAGTGTGTATACCAACATGTGTACAAAAACTAAGCAAAGAAATGCATAGAGTGGAACTCCAAATAATTGATAAGGCCAATAGTAGGTCCAAACTCCTAAATTAATAGTGATTACTTCTCCAAAAGCAGGAATAATTAATGATAACCAAAATGCGATGATGAGTTTATTGCTAATAGTTTTATGTTGAATATGTTGAATTAAACCAGATTCTATTCGATATAAAAAATAGAAAGCCAACATCCATGCGAAGGGTAGCCATAAAGGCAATTCTCTAGAGACATCATGATATTCCCAATAGTGATTACTTACTCCCCAATATTCTCCAATGATTCCGCCAAAACCAGTAAGAAGCATACCTATTAAGAGAATCCAATTTTTCTGATGTGGTTTCCATAGATTGATATAGATAACATGAACAATTTTTAAAAGTAAAATGATGGCAATAATGAGGTCGTAACTTTTTAAATAACCAATTACAAATCCAGCAACCGTTAGTTTAAGAATAGCTTTGATAATTTCTATGAGAAATCCTTTAGAGTTGGTAATTGTTATCATCTAAATATCTTGAACCACAAAAATGGCATTTTTATTCAGATCATAAAAACCAAATTCGTGAGTTTTCCATGGAGTGTTTTTACGCAATTTTTCGGGCTTTATAGTTCCTCTTTCTACAAACTCTTGGAAGATGGATAGAATGTCTTTGACAAAAATTTTAATCACAGAACCACCAAGTAAAGGATCCTCTTCAGAATCTGCATGCCATTGTAAATGAATAGATAAGTTTTCTCTTTTCAAAACAGCATACATGTTATCGGTATGAACAGGAGTAAAACCTGTGTATTTTTGATACCATTTGATGTCTCGTTGGATATCTTGAGAGGGTAAGACAGGCTCTATTTGTCGAAAATTAGATTGAGTCATGTTCAAAGATAAAAAAAACCGAAGAGGGGGTTCTTCGGCTTTAAAAAGTGTATAACTTTTTCTTTAGTTAGCAATTCTCCCCACAAATCTTGCTTTTAGTAAACTTAGAATCATGGTTGGAAAGTTTATGTTAATGTTTTGTTAATCACAAATATGGTGCCATAAAAAAACCGAAGCTTTAGCTTCGGTTTTTGTTTGTTGTCTTGTGTATGTTTTATAAGTGAATTACCTCATCATACGCATCAGCTACAGCTTCCATAACAGCTTCACTCATCGTTGGATGCGGGTGAATTGCTTTTAATACTTCATGCCCTGTAGTTTCTAGTTTTCTACCTAATACAGCTTCAGCAATCATATCGGTTACTCCAGCTCCAATCATATGGCAACCTAGCCACTCTCCGTATTTTGCATCAAAAATTACTTTCACAAATCCGTCTGGAGTTCCAGCGGCTTTTGCTTTTCCAGAAGCAGAAAATGGAAATTTTCCAACTTTTAGCTCATATCCTTGCTCTTTAGCTTGCTCTTCAGTTAATCCAACAGAAGCAATTTCTGGAGTTGCATATGTACATCCAGGAATATTTCCGTAATCGATAGCTTCTGTATGTAAACCGGCAATTTTTTCTACACAAGTAATTCCTTCAGCAGAAGCAACGTGTGCTAAGGCTGGTCCAGGAGCAACATCACCAATAGCATAATATCCTGGAATATTGGTTTGATACCAATCGTTTACTAAAATTTTATCTCTATCTACAATGATTCCAACATCTTCCAACCCAATATTTTCAATATTGGTTTTGATTCCTACAGCAGATAATACTAAGTCTGCTTCTAAAACTTCTTCTCCTTTTTTAGTTTTTACAGTTGCTTTTACTCCTTTTCCTGAAGTATCTACAGATTCAACTGAAGAGTTGGTCATTACTTTGATCCCTGATTTTTTGAAAGAACGTTCAAATTGTTTTGAAACATCTTTGTCTTCTAATGGAACTAAATTTGGTAAGTACTCTACAATAGTTACTTCAGTTCCCATAGAGTTGTAGAAGTGAGCAAACTCAACTCCAATAGCACCAGAACCAACTACAATCATTGATTTTGGTTGCTTTGGTAAACTCATAGCTTCTCTATATCCAATTACTTTTTTACCGTCTTGTGGTAAGTTGGGTAACTCTCTAGAACGAGCTCCTGTGGCAATAATGATGTGATCTGCACTGTATTCAGTTACCTTACCATCAGCTGCAGTAACATCTACTTTTTTTCCGGTTTTGATTTTTCCAAAACCCTCAATAACATCAATTTTATTTTTCTTCATTAAGAATTGAACTCCTTTGCTCATTCCTTCAGCTACACCACGACTTCTTTTGATAACCGCTTCAAAATCTTTATCAATTGCTTCAGCTTTTAAACCATATTCGTCAACATGTTTTAAATAATCATATACTTGAGCACTTTTTAGCAAAGCTTTGGTTGGAATACATCCCCAGTTCAAACAAACACCACCTAAGTTTTCTTTTTCAACTACAGCGGTTTTCAATCCTAATTGAGAAGCTCTAATGGCAGTTACATATCCTCCAGGACCACTACCAACTACTATTACGTCGTATTTCATCTTTTAGTTGTTTTATAATTTTACATTCTGTTTGGAACCTGAATTCCTAATAAACTGAATGCCGATTTTATGATGTCAGCTACTTTATGAGATAACTGAACTCTAAATATTTTCTTGTCTTCGTTTTCTTCGCCTAAGATAGAGACATTTTGATAAAAAGAATTGAACTCTTTTACCAAATCATAGGTGTAATTAGCAATTAATGCTGGCGAATAGTTCGCAGCTGCTTGCTGAATTACTTCTGGATACATCTCTAACTGTTTGATTAATTCTTTTTCTTTCTCATGCAGTTCAACATCTAAGATAGCTTTTGAATAGTCAAAATTAGCTTTCCTTAAAATCGATTGTATCCTAGCATAAGTGTACTGTACGAAAGGACCAGTATTTCCTTGAAAATCTACAGAAGCTTTTGGGTCGAATAAGATTCGTTTCTTAGGATCTACTTTTAAAATAAAGTATTTTAAAGCTCCTAAACCAATAATTCTATACAGCTCTTCTTTTTCTTCATCTGAGTATCCTTCTAGCTTTCCTAGCTCTTGAGAAATTTCTTTCGCAGTATTGGCCATTTCTATCATCAGATCATCAGCATCTACAACTGTACCTTCTCTTGATTTCATTTTTCCTGAAGGAAGATCTACCATTCCGTAGCTCAAATGATACAATTGCTCAGCCCAAGAAAATCCTAATTTCTTTAAGATTAAAAACAATACTTTGAAATGGTAATCTTGTTCGTTTCCTACTGTGTATACCATTCCGTTGATATCAGAATAATCTTTAACACGTTGTATAGCTGTACCAATATCTTGAGTCATATAAACAGCAGTACCATCAGAACGTAAAACCAATTTTTCATCCAATCCTTCATCGGTTAAATCACACCAAACAGAACCATCTTCTTTTTTGAAGAATACACCTTTTGTCAACCCATCAGCAATTACATCTTTTCCTAATAAATACGTATTGCTTTCGTAATATAAGGTATCAAAATCTACACCTAAGTTCTTATAGGTAATATCAAACCCATCATAAACCCAACCGTTCATGGTTTTCCATAAATCAACGGTTTCTTCATCACCAGATTCCCATTTACGAAGCATAGTTTGTGCTTCTAACAGAGAAGGAGCTTGTTTTTTAGCATCCTCTTCAGATATTCCAGAAGCAATAAGTTCAGCCATTTCTTTTTTATATTCTTGATCGAACTTCACATAATAATTCCCAACCAATTTATCGCCTTTCAGTCCTGTAGATGTTGGCGTTTCTCCATTTCCATATTTTTTCCATGCCAACATAGATTTACAAATATGAATTCCACGATCATTAATAATCTGTGTTTTGTATACCTTTTTTCCAGCAGCTTTTAAGATCTCAGCAACAGAATATCCTAATAGATTATTTCTAATATGCCCTAAATGAAGTGGTTTGTTAGTGTTAGGAGATGAATATTCTACCATCATCGTATCTTGTGTTTTTGTTACAAAACCATACGAATTGTCTTGATAGATGTTTTGGAAGAAATTGGTGTAGAATATATCAGAAACTACCAAATTCAAAAAGCCCTTCACTACATTGAAACTCTTTATCTCACTAACATGTTCTACTAAGTACTTCCCAAGATCTTCTCCTATTTGTACTGGATTTCCTTTTTTATAACGTAGCATTGGAAAGACAACAACTGTAATATCTCCTTCAAAATCCTTACGAGTGGCTTGAAATTCTACGCTAGGTAGTTCGGTATCAAATAAAGAAGAAAACCCTTCCTTTACTTTTGTTTCAAGTAGTGCTTGAATATTCATTGAATTACTTAAAATTGAAGTGCAAAATTACGTATTTTATTTGTTTTGATAACGGTATTTTTGTGTTTGAATTCGTTGTACTTTTATCACATGGAAAAACGATTGGAGGAATTGCCAAAATTGGCCAAGCAAGCGCTAGCAGAGAATAGAAAATATTTTAAAATGCTAAAAAAGAGAACACCTAAAAATTTAGATGTTGTCATGAAAGAATTGCATGATGAAGAATTTCAGAAAACCGATTGTCTGTCTTGTGGAAATTGTTGTAAAACAACCAGTCCTATATTTACCGAAAAAGATATTCAGCGTATTGCAAAGCATCTGCGGATGAAAGAACGTCAGTTTATAGATCAGTATTTAGAAAGAGATTCTGATGATTTTATGGTATTAAAATCTTCGCCCTGTAGTTTTTTAGATGAGTCTGATAATTCTTGCTTTATCTATGACGTTAGACCCAAAGCTTGTTCTGAATATCCGCATACAAATCGCAAAAAATTTATCCAAATTACAGACTTAACATTGACTAATACCCAGATTTGTCCGGCAACCTATGCAATTATTGAGAATCTAAAAAAACGATTGCCTTTAGAGTACAATAAGAAGGTTAAAAGAAGTTAAAGTTCTTTATAGGGATTTAATTATGTTCTGCATGTAAATTCACTCAAACTATTATATTAGTTTTTTCCTTATTTTAGGGAAAAATTTACACTTTGGACGCTGTATTTAATTACTTTGAAAATATTCCTTCGCTGCATAGAAGTATAATATTAGTTGGAGGAATTACTTTTTTTTGGTTGCTGGAAGGCGCTTTACCATTATTCCGATTCAGATATCATAAATGGAAGCATGCATTTCCTAATTTATTTTTTACAGCCACTACAGTAGTCATCAATTTTGCACTAGCTTTCTTATTATTGAATACAGCCGATTGGGTGCAAGCTAATGATTTTGGAATACTCAATTGGTTGCCAGAAATGTCTACTGGAATGAAGATTGTTCTAGGTGTATTATTATTGGATTTCTTTGGAGCTTATTTGCCTCATTTTGTAGAACATAAGGTCAAACCTTTGTGGATGGTTCACTTAGTGCATCATACAGATCATAAGGTAGATACAACTACGGCAAACAGGCATCATCCGCTAGAGAGTATGATTCGTTTTACCTTTACTTTGTTCGGAGTATTTGTTATCGGAACTCCTATTGCTATTGTAATGTTATATCAATCGATGTCGTTAATCTTTACGCAGTTTACACATGCAAATATTAAGATGTCTAAACGATTGGATAAAATCTTGAGTTATGTTATAGTATCGCCAGATATGCATAAGGTTCATCATCATAATTTGTTGCCTTACACAGATTCAAACTACGGAAATATTTTTTCTATCTGGGATCGTTTGTTGGGTACTTATCTATATCTAGATAGAGAAAAGATTGTGTATGGCGTAGACACTTTTCCGGATGAAAAGATCAATAGCAATCTATGGGAATTATTGAAACAACCGTTTCAGAAGTATAAGAAACCTACTAATATAGATCATCTTTAATGCCTTTTTTTGCTAATTGGAAAGCGTTACTTATTTATTTGCTTGAAGATAAGAATAGTTTTACTCGAGTTGAAGATGCTATTTCTTTAAGTGGAGATTCTATAAGTTTAACCTTTGAAAAGCCTTATTTAGACTCTAAGACTAAAATAGAAGCAATTACTTTAGATACAGGAGAGTTAATTACTTTGAGGTTTAGTAACCCTATCGTACCTGGCTATAATGAGTTTTCTTTTGGAGAATATTTTTATTCATTTCAATTTCAAACTCCATCAGGTTATGGTCCACCTGGATTGGAATACAATGAAATAAATATAAGTGGAATACAATCAATCTTAAGAGAAGGTGTTAAAGGAAAAGAAGTTCAATATTTTAAAGGAGATGTTATTTTGAAATCTGAAGTTCATTTTGATATAAATAATCGTGTGTTTAAATACAAGTATGATTTTACCGACAGATCATTATGGAAAAGACTTTTTAGAAAAAAAATAGATAGTTTAGATGGAGTAGTGGTTAGAGAAATAAATCTAAGTGACTATTTCCCTCCATTACTTGTAGAGTAAATACTTTTCCCTCACTTTTTTAAATTCCTCAATTCCTGTTTTCCAAGTACGTTTGATGTCTTCTTGAGAAACTTTTCCCTCTAGTTGTGATTGTAGTTTGGTTGTTCCTGCAAGTTTGGTAAAAAACGCATTAAAAAAGTTCTTTGTAGTATTTTCTTTACAAGCCTTAATTAACCAGTTTAAATCCAACTCTTTTAAACGTGGAGTATTACGTAAGTCTTCGCCGTAACAAATCATATAAGCGTGCTTAGGGTATTTTGCGCCTTCGTTTGGAGATGGTGTATACGAAAACGGATTTTTATCACTTAAAAAAGGAGAACCGTATATCTGAAACTGCATATCCGTTCCACGACCAGCACTTACATTAGTTCCTTCAAAGAAACATAAACTAGGGTACAAGTTGATGGAAACATCATTTGGTAAATTGGGTGAAGGCTTGATAGGTAAACTGTATTCCGATTGATGTGTATAATTTTGTAACGGAATTACGGTAAGTTTCGCTTGAATCCCATTATTCAACCATTTTTCTCCATTAATCATCTTGGCATATTCACCAATGGTCATACCATATACAATAGGAACAGGATGCATGCCAACAAAACTTTTATGTTCCGGTTCTAAAACAGGTCCGTCTATATAATGTCCGTTGGGATTTGGTCTGTCTAATACAATCACAGGGATTTTAGCTTCAGCACAAGCTTCCATTACATAATGCAATGTTGAAATATACGTGTAAAAACGAGCCCCAACATCTTGAATATCAAAAACAACAACATCAATTCCTTTCAATTGCTCTTTACTAGGCTTTTTGTTTTTCCCGTACAAAGAAATAATAGGAAGACCTGTTTTTTTATCTAAACCATCTGCGATGGCTTCTCCTGCATCTGCTTTTCCTCGAAACCCATGTTCTGGAGCGAATACTTTCTGAATATTGATTTGCAAGCTTACAAGGCTGTCTACAAGGTGAGTATATTTCTTACTCTTATCTCCATTCTTCTCAATAATAACTGAGGTTTGATTAGCTACAACAGCAACTCGTTTCCCTTTTAACTTTTTGAGATACAATTCAGTTCGGTCAGCTGCCGTTTGTATAGTATTGGATGATTTTTGAGCACAAGAACTCAAGTGAATCATTAGAAAAAAAGCAAAGAATAAATACGTACTTTTACGAGCAGTTAAAGTCATGAAATTGAATTTCGAATTATTTGTCGCCAAACGGATTATTGCCGGTAAGGAATACAAAAGTAGTATATCGTCACCAATAATTAAAATTGCTATCACAGCAATTGCATTGGGAATTATTATTATGATGATTTCTGTGGCTACAGGTGCCGGATTACAACAGAAAATTCGAGATAAAATGTCAGGCTTTAAAGGACATATTCAGATCACGAATTTCGACAATAATAATTCTGATGTATCTGTGGTTCCTGTGAGTAAAAACCAAGATTTTTATCCTAATTTTTCTACTATAGACGGAATCAAAAATGTACAAGTTTTTGCTAATACAGTTGGACTGGTTAGAACAAAAACCGATTTTGAAGGAATTGTTTTTAAAGGGGTTTCAACAGACTACGACTGGTCGTTCTTTAAAGAATATTTAGTAGAAGGTGATGTGCCTAATTTTAATCAGAAAAGGACAAGAGATATTTTATTATCCAAAACGTTGGTTGATCGATTGCAATTAAAATTAAACGATACAATTAGAGTTTCTTTTTTTAAAAAAGATCCAAAGAAACTTCCTAGTACCTATAAATTGATAATCAAAGGAGTTTATAATACTGGTTTTTTGGAGTTTGATAAGAATATGATGATTGGTGATTTGCGTGAAGTTCAAAGGTTAAATAAATGGACAAAAGATCAAGTTGGTGGTTTTGAAGTTTTAATTGATGATTTCGATCAACTAAGAGAGAAAGGGAATCAGATACATCAATCTATTGGGTCTACATTAGAAGCTACAACTATCGTAGGAAGTTACCCTGCAATTTTTGAATGGATCAACCTTTTTGATAACAATATTTGGTTCATTATTGGAATTATGATTTTGGTTGCAGGAATTAACATGATTACAGCTTTGTTAGTGCTAATTCTTGAACGCATACCAATGATAGGAATTTTAAAAGCATTAGGAAGTTCAGATTGGAGCATACGAAAAGTATTTCTCTATAATGCTACCTATTTAATCATACAAGGACTATTTTGGGGAAATCTAATTGGATTGACTATTCTTTTATTGCAACAATACTTTGGGTTTATTACTCTAGACCCAGAGAACTATTATGTTTCTGAAGTACCTGTTTATATTGATGTTTTCTCAATGTTAGCCTTAAATCTTGGAACATTGATTTTATGTTTTACAATGTTGGTAGTTCCTTCCGTAATAATTACTAAAATTCAACCTTCAAAATCCATTCGATTTGCGTAATTTTGCCGCGTAAAATCGAATCATGAAATACGCTAAAAATATTTTAGAAACTATTGGAAATACTCCTTTAGTGCAATTAAACTCAGTTACTTCAGAAATAGATGCTATGGTATTAGCCAAAGTAGAAACTTTCAATCCAGGAAACTCTGTTAAAGACCGTATGGCTTTAAAAATGATTGAAGATGCAGAGGCAGATGGAAGATTGAAACCTGGAGGAACTATCATTGAAGGAACTTCTGGAAACACTGGAATGGGATTGGCTTTAGCAGCAATTGTTAAAGGTTACAAATGCATATTTGTAATCTCTGATAAGCAATCTAAAGAAAAGATGGATATTTTAAGAGCTGTAGGAGCTGAGGTGGTAGTTTGTCCTACCAACGTTGAGCCGGATGATCCGAGATCATACTATTCAGTTTCTAAAAGATTAGGAAAAGAAACTCCGAATTCTTGGTACGTGAATCAATATGATAACCCATCTAATGCAGTAGCTCACTATGAGCAAACTGGACCAGAAATTTGGGAGCAGACAGATGGAAAAATTACCCATTTTGTAGTTGGAGTTGGAACAGGAGGAACCATTTCTGGAACTGCTAAATATTTAAAAGAGAAAAATCCCAATATCAAGATTTGGGGAGTAGATACTTACGGATCTGTATTTAAAAAATATCATGAAACTGGAATTTTTGATGAGAATGAAATCTATCCATACATTACAGAAGGTATTGGAGAAGATATTCTTCCTGAGAATGTAGATTTTAGCTTGATTGATGGATTTACTAAGGTAACAGATAAAGATGCAGCAGTTTATACAAGAAAGATTGCCAAAGAAGAAGGGATTTTTGTTGGAAACTCGGCGGGATCTGCAGTAAAAGGAATCTTACAATTGAAAGAACACTTTACAAAAGATGATGTTGTTGTGGTTTTATTCCACGATCATGGAAGTCGTTATGTAGGTAAAATGTTTAACGACGATTGGATGAGAGATCGTGGCTTTTTAGAAGAAGAAATTACTACTGCTGCTGATTTGATTAAAGATCATGCAGATAAGCCTTTGTTAACTGTTAGAACTGAAGAGTTGGTGTCTCATGCCATAGAGAGAATGAGAGAGTATAAGATTTCTCAAATTCCAGTTGAAGACTTAAATGGCTTTGTAGGTTCTGTAGATGAATCCACTTTATTACATCACTATATTGTTGATAAAGATATAGCTGAGAAGCCTATCAAAGAAGTTATGGGAGCTACTTATCCTATTGTTTCCGCAGATACTTCTATTGAGAAAGTTTCTAAGCTAATTACAAAAGATAATCAAGCAGTTTTGGTTAATTTAGGAAAAGGAAAGCATCATATTATTACCAAATATGACATTATAAATGCAATGTAAAAACATAGTTATAAAAAGAAAAGGAGCTTTAAGCTCCTTTTTTTATGATTAACACCCACATGAAATTTCAATAACACTTTGTGCTTTGGTTTGTTTTATCTTGTAATAACAACCTGCTTCTTCGTTTTTGGGGCCATATTCATTTTTACCTTTATACCAGGTGTTTTCTATATCTGAAGGATTAGACTTATCTATTTGCTCAATCCACTTTTTAAGTACTGCTAGTTGAGTTTTAGGGAAAATAAGTTTCTCTTTCACAGGAGCTGCTTCACCACAATTATGATAGGTGTATTTTATTCCATATTCAAACTTTTTAGTAAATCCACATTCAACTCCACCCATTTCATCATCTTTCTTAATGTCTAGCTTTCCAGTGGTAGATTTATAATTTTTCTCCAAATATGACAGTATGATGTTCATTTGGTATTCGCTCTTTTCGAATTCTTTTTTTAATTTTTTAGAATTAGGAGTTTTTAAAACAAAAGATTCTTGAGCTGTTATTGCGAAACTGCAAAAAACAAAAAGTATAGATAAGTATTTGATTTTCATGATTTAAAAGTACTAAAAAAATGAATAGACTAAGATTCCTATCTTTAACATCAAATACCAAACCAATCAATATGCGAATTTTAAAAATTATTTTTTGTGCACTACTTATTGTGTCTTGTAATAACAAACAAACAGAGAACAACAACCCTATGGGTTATTCAGATGAAGTTCTTGCGAAAGCAAAAGAAATTCATGATAGAGTATTAAAATTAGATACTCACGTAGATATTAATGTTAATAATTTTACAGCTGAAAAGAATTATAATCAAGAACTGAATACACAAGTAAACCTTCCTTTTATGGATGAAGGAGATTTAGATGTGGCTTGGTTGATTGTGTATACAGGTCAAGGAGAATTAAATGAAGAAGAGTATAATAAAGCTTATAAAAATGCTATAAGCAAATTTGATGCAATTCATAGGCTAACCAAAGAATTAGCCCCAGATAGAATTGAATTGGCTGTAAATTCAAAAGAAGCCAGAGACATTCATTCTAAAGGAAAGAGAGTAGCCATGATTGGAATTGAAAATGGATATCCGGTTGGAACCGAAGTATCAAGAGTAAAAGAGTTTTACGATTTAGGAGCTAGATATATGTCTTTATCTCACAATGGTCATAGTCAATTATGTGATTCTAATACGGGAGAAAAGGATAGTATTTGGTTGCATAATGGGGTAAGTGAATTAGGAAAAGAAGTGATTAAAGAAATGAATAAATGGGGAATGATGATCGATGTTTCTCATCCCTCTAAAAAATCGATACAGGATATGATAGAACTTACAAAGGCCCCTATCATTGCTTCTCATTCTTCAGCAAGAGCATTGTGTGGTCATAGTAGAAATTTGGATGATGAACAGTTGCAATGGATGAAAGAAAATGGTGGAGTAGTTCAAACCGTAGCTTTTAGTTCTTATTTAAAGACAGACAAGCATAATACTTACAGAAAAGCACTTGGAGAAGCTATGAAAAAGGTAGCCAAAGAAGAAGGTTTTGAAATGAAACCTTGGGGAGAGGTAAGAAAAATGAAAGATGAAGAGATTAGTGAGTATATCTCAAAACGAAGAGAAATTTCAAAAAAGGCAGCAGAAACCGTTAAAAGTGAAGCAGAGCCAGTTGATGTTGCCGATTTTGTTGATCATATAGATTATTTGATAGAAAAAATGGGAATAGACCATGTAGGAATTAGTTCTGATTTTGATGGAGGCGGAGGAGTTTATGGCTGGGATGATGCATCCGAAACATTAAACGTTACTGCAGAATTAGTAAAAAGAGGATATACAGAAGAAGAGATTGCTAAACTGTGGAGTGGAAATTTACTCAGAGTTTTGGACGAGGTTGAAGCGGTTGCACAAAAAATTCAACAAGCCGAAAAATAAAATCTCTATAAAAACACAAAACCACCTCGAGAGAGGTGGTTTATGCTAATCAACTAATTCAAATAATTTACACAATGAAAACAATTTTACTTGCTTCGTAAAACATATTTCAATTACCGTGCCAAAATGAATTATTCTGTTGTTTTTTGTTAAAAAGATGTGATTTTTATATTTATTTAACATTCAAGGAGTTTTTATTAAAGATTCCTTAAATATCAGCTCATTTAAGATATTAAATAAATAATTTTTTGAAGAAAAATTGTGAATCTTATAAAAACTTAATTGGCGTGTTTATGAGCTTTATATGAAGAACGAACCAAAGCACCACTTTCTACATACATGAATCCCATTTCTAATCCTAAGGTTTCGTATTTTTTAAATTGCTCTGGAGTGATAAATTCTTTTACAGGAAGATGCTTTTTACTAGGTTGTAAATATTGACCAATAGTAATAACATCTAATCCAACTCCTCGAAGATCTTTCATAGTTTGAATAACTTCTTCTTCGGTTTCTCCTAAACCTAACATGATTCCAGATTTGGTACGCATACCATTATCTTTTAAATATTTTAAAACACCTAAACTTCTATCATATTTAGCTTGAATGCGAACTTCTCTAGTTAAGCGACGAACGGTTTCCATATTATGAGAAACTACTTCTGGATGTACTTCAATAATTCGATCTAATAATTTTTCATTTCCTTGAAAATCAGGAATTAAAGTTTCTAAAGTTGTATTAGGATTTGCTCTACGAATAGCTTCAACAGTTTCTGCCCAAATTATAGATCCACCATCTTTTAGGTCGTCTCTATCAACAGAAGTAATCACTGCATGCTTAATTCCCATGATTTTAATAGAACGAGCCACTTTTTCTGGTTCGTCCCATTCAACCGTTTCTGGTCTTCCAGTTTTTACACCACAAAATCCGCAAGAACGAGTACAAATATTTCCTAAGATCATAAATGTAGCAGTTCCTTCACCCCAACATTCACCCATGTTAGGGCAGCTTCCACTCGTACAAATAGTATTCAATTTGTACTTATCTACCAAACCACGAAGCTCCGTATATTTCTTCCCAACAGGAAGTTTAACACGTAACCACTCTGGCTTTTTCTTTCTTTCCGGTGCTGCAACTGTATCGCTACTCATCAATAGAAATATTTAAGTTGCAAAGTTACGAAGAAAACTATTATAAATTCAAAAGAAACCAAACACTAAACCCTAGTAAAAAAACAATACCTAGAATACTCAATATTTTAAGAGAAATGTTAGGTTGATGTTCTTTTGGAGTATGCTTTCCTGTGATTAAAATATAATTAAGAATTGCATAAAACGGAGCTGTTAGAAAAGACAATACAGTAGCTATTTTAACCATTAGTCCCATGTCATCTCTAAAGAAGCGTAAAATAATATAAGTTCCCAATCCAAGTAAAACAATCCAAAACCAATACGTGAGTTTTGTCTTTTTGCCAAATACTAAATTGTTGGCAATGGTCATGGTTCTTGGAGATGCATCTAACGTGGTAATAGTAGTGCTAAACATTGTAGTAAATGCAGCTATGGCAATAAAGATATAGGCAAAATCACCCAAACTGTTAGTATATAACTCAATTAACTGTCCAGCGAAAACCCCTCCTTGATTAGAAAAGCTTTCTCCAGATTTATGCATTACTAAAGCGCCAAGCATTACAAAGCAAACAGCTAGAAAAATAGTGCCGATATAACCAACATTAAAATCGAAGATAGCTTGTTTAGGCTGAATTTTTTGATGGGTTGTTTTTTCCTTTTCTAAAGACCAAATAGATTGCCAAATAGAAATATCTAAAGGAGCTGGCATCCAGCCTAAAAATGCAATTAGAAAGGTGATTTCTATGGTTCCTTTAGGAAGAACTTGAGTAATATCAAAAGTGTCTGTTGTTTTAAATAACGCCACATTTACAGCTACCAAAGTACAAATGGTGAGCAATAAAATGATGTATTTCATCAATTTGTCCAAAAGTTTATACCTCCCAACAATTAATATCACAATGCTTACAATAGTAATTGCTAAGGACATTGTAACCATATCATCCCCAGAAAACCCAAATAGATTAACGGCCAATCCTGCTGTAACAATGGTTACTGCAGCTTGAATGATAAACATAGTAATGAAACTAATAATATAGCTAATAATTAAAATTCCCTTTCCTAATTTTTTATAACCATCTAATAATGTTTCTCCTGTTGCCGCAGCATACCTTGGGCCGAATTGAAAAAATGGATATTTCAAAAGGTTTGCCAATAATAGTGCCCATAACAATCCAAATCCAAACTCGGCACCTGCACGTGTAGATTGTACCAAGTGCGATACGCCAACAGCAGCACCAGCAAAGAGAAGTCCAGGACCTAAAGAGCGTAAAATAGATTTTGTTTTCATATTATTTGAGGTTGAAATTTTCTTTAATTTCTTTTATATGATGCGATTCAATATGAGAAGGAGCTAAAACTTCGATGTAATCTTTTTTTGAATTTTTATCTATAGATACATTTTCTATTTCTATTAAAAAACTGATTCTATTTTTGTCATAATAAATATAAACATTTGAGTATCTATAAGGATCTGGCTTACTTAAATTCATTAAAGCCTTAGAAGGGTTTGAATACAATGATTCTAAAAAATGATTTCTTAATGTAATATATTCGAACTCTTGATCAATTTTTACTTTCTTATACCACTTGTTGTCTATCTCAGAAAAAGGAATTACTTCAAATAAATTATATATTCTCAAAGGAACTAATATGAGAATAACTGCTTCTGTAATCCATACACACCATAAAATAGGTCCATTTATAATAGTTGATCTGATTTCCCAAGTTCCAATCGAATTGATTTGAATTATATCGTTAAAAATTATATCAGGACTTATGAATAGTTCCAAAATAATAGAGATGTCTTGCAAAGGGTTAATCTCATTAGCTAAGTAGATATAAATGAATAGAACCCATTGTATGTATATGATTATTAATGAAATGATACCTGTAGCTAAAAAACAAATCCTTTGATTTCTAATTTTAAAGGCTAAACATAAATATCTTACTGTATAAGCAATACAATATCCAAGACCAACAACAAGAAGCACATTTAAATATACTATTGGAGAGAGTGTAAGAAGAATGTTGTAGATAAAACTAAAAAAAGAAATTATAAGTAAACTGGAAATAAAGGCTAGTAGTAAATTCAATACAGGAGCTGTTCCAGACTCTTCATATTTTTTAAATAAATTCTTTGGAGGCATTATGATTTCTTAATAATTTCTGCTAACAATTTTTTTGCGCGAAGTAATTTTACTTTCACATTATTCATAGGTTCACCAATTTGTTCAGAAATTTCTTTATAACTCAATTCTTGAAAATACCGGAGGTTAATAACCTGCTGGTATTTAGGTTTTAATTGCTTTATATCTCTTAAAAGCTTGGCAAGATTTTGTTCCGTGATAATCTTATCTTCAGGGGTTGGGTTGTCGTCAACAACAGCATATGCCTCTCTTTCTTGCTCTTTAGTAGTTTTTAAATTGATAGAAGCTTTATTTTTTCTAATTAGATCAATATGAATATTCTTAGAAATAGTAATAAGCCAAGTTTTAAACTTATACTCTTCATTAAAAGAGTCTATCTTATCAAAAGCCCTAGAGAATGATTGAATAGTAATATCCTCAGCATCATTATCATTTTGAGTTCTTTTTAGTTGATATTGATAGACATCACTCCAGAAATGATCAAGCAAAAAGTTAAATGAAATCTGATTTCCTTCTTTTGCTCTTTTAATATGATTATTTAGAATCTCCTTCTTTATTTCCAATGAGTGGGCTTTGAAATGGTGTTGGCAATAAATATAGTAATTTGAAATAACACCAAAAAGAGTTCAAGAAAAGGTAAAAAGTAAGAGACCTGAGTCTCGTTTAATTTTTTTGAAGAGACACCTATGGTTATGTAATTAAAAATAAAGTAAGAACCTATAATAGCTAAAGAAATTTCAATAGGCTCCCAAAAAACAATAAAAGGAGCCAAGACCCAAAAAGACAATTTTGTCAGAAAGAAAAGAGTTAAAAAGAATTGATGCTTGAACTTATAGTGTGATGAAGTTGAAATGTGCCTTCTTTTTTGTCGGAACCATTCAATAAAACTTTTGGGAGCTTCTGAAATTGTAAAACTATTTGGGTGAATGCTAATTGTAGTGTTGTTTCTATCAGCTGCATCTTTAATAAATAAATCATCATCACCTGAACGTATCTGCATATGATTGATAAACCCTTTTACTTTAAAGAATTCATCTTTTGTATACGCTAAATTTCTACCAACTGCCATATATGGAGATCCTAATCTTGCATAGCTGAAATACTGAACTGCAGTTATTAAAGTTTCATAACGTACCAATAAATTTACAGGAGAAAATCTTTTGGATCGATATTTACCATAACCTAGAATAATAGTTTTTTTAGAAGAGAACTGAGCACTCATTTCTTGCACCCATAAATCTGATGAAGGAACACAATCGGCATCAGTAAACAATAAATGATTGTATTTAGCCGCTTTAATACCTAGAGTTAGTGCATACTTCTTGTTTCCCCAAAAAGCTTCATTGTTTTCTACATTCACTATTTTAATTCGAGAATCTTTACCCTTGAATGCATCTAAAACATCTAACGTATTATCTGTAGATGCATCATTAATAATGACGAGTTCAAATTTAGGGTGCTTTTGTTTTAATAGAAGAGGAATTAGTCTTTGTAAATTCTGTTCTTCATTTTTAGCACATACAATAATAGATATGTCTGGTGTTATATCTTCCATTTTCTTTTTAGAACTGTAAAAAGCAAACGAAAAAAAAGAGATATAATAGAGGATTTGAATTACCGTAACTGCTACAAAAAAGTAGAATAAAACAGTAAAAATCATCGAAAAGAATTATTTATGAGAAGTCTCAGTGCACGTATCAAATTGATCAGGAGTTTTACCACAAAAGCCACAAGCTTCTCCTTCTGTATTTAACATCGGATTCTGACTAGCGCAAGTTCCTGCAAACTCACCATTTTTCTTTCCCCAAATCTTAATAGCAATACCTGCAACCGCCAAAGCCAACAACCCTAAAGTTAATAAAAGAAGTTTCATTGTAATACGTTTTTTACAGATGCAAAGATAATCATAATCTAAGAAAAATTAACTCATTATAGTTGAGTTATTCTAAGTTTTTTATACTTTACAACTCAACAGATTATTTCACTTTTTGACTAACCAAGAAGAATTCATAGAAAAACTTAAAAAAGGAAGCGAATCTGCTTTTAGCCTTCTTCTAGAAGAATATCAGCAGAAAGTATTCCATACATGTTTGTCTTTTGTGCCTAACAAAGAAGATGCAGAAGATGTAGCGCAAGAAGTTTTTTTAGAAGTGTATAAATCTGTTTCTAAATTTAAAGGAAACTCCAAACTATCAACTTGGATATATAAAATATGCACAAACAAGTGCTTGGAATTTATTAGAAAGAAGAATGCAAAAAAGAGGTTTGCATTTATGCAAAGTATTTTAGGAAATGAAATTCCAATGGACAAAACGAATTTTTTTACGGAATTCAATCATCCAGGAATTTTATTGGAAAATAAAGAAAAATCAGAAGCAATTTTTTTAGCAATTAACACGTTACCAGAGAGTCAACGAGTTATTTTTACCTTGGCTAAAATTGATGGTAAAAGCTATCAAGAGATTGTTGAAATTACTGGAAAAAGTTTGTCTTCTGTAGAATCTGTTATGTTTAGAGCAAAGAAAAATTTGCAACAAAAGTTAGAGAATTTTTATAAAAAAAATCAATAAACGCAAGTTTTAAAAAGATATTGCATCTTAATAAAAGAACGAGATGAAAACACATAAAAACAAAAGTATAGAGAATAACAATACTTTAGATATTTTAGACGAGATTCAAGAAGTAAAGGTAAGTCCTTTCTTTAAGAATAAAGTATTGAATACTATTCGCCAACAAAAGGAAGAAAAGACTCCTTCGTTTGGTTGGTTCACTCCGCAATTACAATTAGCTACACTTGCATTGGTGCTTTGTATCAATGTATTGACAATTTACTTTACTTTCAATTCACAAGAAACAAGTCAAGAAATTTCTGGATTTGAAGCTTTTATGGAAGATTATTATTTAGATTCAGATAACACTCTCACTTTAAATTAAAGACATGAGAAATAAATTACTATATATTTTCTTGGTTGTTATGTTAGTTATCAATGCACTTTTATTGTATATGATACTTGATAAAAAATCAATGAAAAACAAACCGAAAGCTCAAAGTTTCTTAACAGAAGAACTTGGTTTTTCTGAAGATCAAAAAGAACGATTTTTCTTTTTAGATAGAGAACATAGGGGTCAAATGTTACAGTTAGATGAAGAACAAAGAACTCTAAGAAAAAAAATGTTTAACTCTTTTGGAAACAACGAGTTCTCTCCTGATTCTTTAATAAATCGTATGGGAGAGATTGAAAAAGATAAGCAAAAGGAATTGTTTGCTTTTTTTAAAGAAGTGAGAAAATTATGCAATGAAGATCAAATTAAAAAGTTTGATGAGATCATTCAAAATGTTCTCTTAAGAAGAGGTCCTAAACCACCAGGAAAAGGAAGAAAAGGTCCTCCAAGAAGACATGGTCCACCGGAAAAAGATTTTTAATAGACGGCCTCATTTTTGAGGCTTTTTTTATGCGCAAGAAAACTTAAAAAAGTGTTAAGTTTTTAAAATCTATAAAAAATGCGCAAGTTTTTTTTCAGGCCAGCATCCAAATAATTAAACGGAAAGGTTTTAATCAATTGTTTAATTAAAAAGATGTATTATGAGGACTATAAAAAACACATTACTACTAGTATTAGCAATTAGTTTATTTGCATGTAATAACGATGACTATGTAGACATTACTACAGATGGAGATATTACAAATGATGATGGAAACGGAGATACAAGCGATGATGATATCTTAGCGCAAACGCTAAACTTACCAGCAACTTCTTTTAATTATGCAAATATTCAAATGCCAGGGCATTTTTTGGATAATCAATTACAAAATGAAGACAATACTCCCAATAACAACCCCATCACAGATGCTGGGGCTACTTTAGGAAGAGTTCTTTTTTATGATAAAAAACTTTCAGCAAACAATACTGTTTCTTGCGCATCTTGTCATGTTCAAGAGAATGGCTTTTCTGATCCTAACACATTAAGTATCGGTTTTGAGGGAGAATTAACAGGAAGAAATTCAATGGGATTATCAAATGCTAAATTTTATAATAATGGAAGATTTTTCTGGGATGAAAGAGCAGCTACGTTGGAAGATCAGGTTTTAATGCCAATTCAAGATGCTGTAGAGATGGGATTAACATTAGAAGAATTGGTAGATAAAGTATCGGCTGAAGGGTATTACAGAATTTTATTTGACAGAGCTTTTGGAGATGAAAATATTACTAGTGAAAGAATATCATTAGCATTAGCTCAGTTTGTAAGATCAATGGTTTCTTATGAGTCTAAGTTTGATGCTGGAATGGCGCAAGTGGGTAACCCTCAGCAAAACTTTCCAAATTTTACTCCTTCTGAAAACTTAGGAAAAAACCTATTCTTTAGTAATAGAACTAGGTGTAACGATTGTCATGACACCAATGCTATGGTTGGAGACGCCCCAAGAAATAATGGATTAGATGCTGTTTTAACCGATTTAGGAGTTGGTGGTGTAACTGGAAATAATAATGATAGAGGAGAGTTTAAAGTTGGGTCTTTAAGAAATATCGAATTAACAGGACCTTATATGCATGATGGAAGATTTGCTACTCTTGGAGAAGTTATAGATCACTATGATGACGGAGTTCAAAATAGTCAAGATTTAGACAACAGACTAAGAGTTGGAGGAAATCAAGTGAGAAGATTGAATTTAACTCCTGCAGAAAGACAAGGTTTGATAGATTTTCTATTAACACTTACAGATACTAATTTTATTACAGACGAGAAGTATTCAGACCCATTTCGTACTAATTAATGCACTGTTAAGACAACAATATTTTAGTAGAATATATGCAAACAATGATGGTTTTATTACCAAAACTGAATTAAAAAAAACTCCTAAATCTAATAGGAGAAGAGCTAAATAAAAGAAAAGTAAACTTTGGTTGGTTTAGTTGAATGTAAAGAGTCTCTTGACAATGTCAAGAGGCTTTTTTCTATGAAATGATGTTCACTTCAATTTCTAATGAAATTCCAAATGAAGTACGAATGCTTTCTTGAATTTTTCTTGCTAATTTTAGAATATCTTTTCCATCAGCGTTGTTGTAGTTTACCAAAACAAGTGCTTGTTTTTCATGAATGCCAAAATCTCCAAAACGTTTTCCTTTGTAACCGGCAGTCTCTATTAGCCAACCAGCCGGAACTTTAATTTCAGTTTCAGATACTTTATAACTAGGAATACTTGGGTACTTTTCTTGAAGTTCTTGAAAATGCTCTGTAGAAATTACAGGATTCTTAAAAAAGCTTCCACTATTTCCAATTTCTTTAGGGTCGGGTAATTTAGATTGGCGAATCTTGATAACAGCATTGGAAACATCTCTGATTGTTGGAGAAGTAATTCCTTTTGCCTTTAACTCAGTTTCAATAGCACCATAACTAGTATTTAGTGTATGGTTTCTCTTAGTCAAACAAAAACTCACTGAAGTTAACACAACTTTGTCTTTTAATTCATTTTTAAAAATAGAATTTCGATATCCAAACAAACACGCTTCGTTAGAAAATTCAATTCTTTTCGCAGAATCAATTTCAATACCTTCTACTTTTGTAATAGTATCTTTTACTTCAACACCGTAAGCGCCAATATTTTGAATAGGGCAAGTCCCTACATTTCCAGGAATTAAGGAAAGGTTTTCCAATCCGCCATAATCTTGTTCTAAACACCAGAGTACAAAGTCGTGCCAGTTTTCACCAGCGTTTACAGTCAAAAATACTTCGTCATCAGTTTCTTTATCAATAGAAATTCCATGAATATTCACATGAACCACTAGTTTGTTAATATCATTTGTAAGAAGCATATTACTTCCCCCACTTAATAAAAAGATATTTTTTTCTTGTTCTAGAACCGATTGAAGTTGATAAAAACTGTCTACAGAAACAAAACGTTTGGCATTCACATCGATACCAAACGTATTGTATTTTTTAAGTGATATGTTTTGTTGAATATTCAACTATGAATTGTATTGATTTAATGCAATTTTTAAAATCTCTACACAACGTATTAAGTCTTTCTTATTTAATACATAAGCAATACGTACTTGATTTTTTCCTTCTCCTTTAGTTGAGTAAAAACCTCCGGCTGGAGCTACCATAACTGTTTCATTCTGATCATTGAATTTCTCTAAAAGCCATTGTGCAAAAGCATCTGTATCATTTACTGGTAATTCAGCGATACAATAAAAAGCACCTTTAGGATTGGCAACTTTTACACCTTCTATTTTTTGCAATTCAGAAATCAATGTGTTTCTTCTTTCTACATATTCTTCTATCACATCATCAAAGTAACTTTGAGGTGTATCTAAAGCAGCCTCACTAGCCAATAAAGCATAAGTAGGCGGACTTAAACGAGCTTGAGCAAATTTGATAGCAGTATTGATGAAATCTTTGTTTTTAGAAACAATGCAACCAATTCTAGCACCACACATACTATAACGCTTAGATACTGAATCAATCATGATAGCGTTTTGCTCTAAACCAGCTTCAGCCATTACAGAATGATGTGTATTTCCATCATAAGCAAACTCTCTATAAACTTCGTCAGCAATTAAGAACAAATCGTGTTTTAATACAATTTGTTTTAATTTTTCAATTTCTTCTTTACTGTATAAATACCCAGTTGGGTTTCCAGGATTACAAATTAAAATAGCCTTAGTTTTAGAAGTAATCAACTTTTCGAAATCTTCAATCTTTGGTAATGCAAAATTATCATCGATAGAAGAAATTACGGGAACAACTTTTACTCCTGAAGCAGTAGAAAATCCATTGTAATTTGCATAAAAAGGTTCAGGAATAATAATCTCATCTCCTGGATCAGTGATACTTCCAATAGTAAAGAGTAAAGCTTCAGAGCCACCTGTTGTAGCTATAATATCAGTAGCTTGAACATTGATGTTGTTTTTCTGATAATAGTCTGCAAGTTTATTTCTATACTCTTCTGACCCTTCTGAACGAGCATAAGATAAAACCTCTATTGTATTGTTCTTAACAGCATCTAATGCTACTTGAGGTGTTTTAATATCTGGCTGACCAATATTTAGGTGATAAACTTTTGTTCCATTCTTTTTTGCAGCTTCTGCAAAAGGAACCAATTTACGTATCGGAGATTCGGGCATTAATTGCCCTTTATTTGATATTGATGGCATTACTAATTAATTGAATAGTCACATGCAAATTTGCGAAATAAATTTTAGAAATAACGCCGTTTTTTAAGTTGTTTTAAAAGGTTAAAGTTTTCTAAAAATGAAATGGATTTTTCTTAAAATTTGTACATTTAGTATAGAAACTTTACTGCATTTGAAAAAAAATATTACCGTCTTAGCGATATTAATTTGTTTAATAAGCTCTAGCTCAGTATTTAGTCAGAGCGGATTTCGCTTTTTTGATCCTAATCAGAAAAAAACACGAGTAAAATTCAAACTGATTAACAACCTAATTATTATTCCACTTGAAATAAATAATAGAAAACTCAATTTTATTTTAGATACAGGAGTTAATAAAACAATCCTTTTTAATTTATCTGATAGAGATAGCTTGCAACTTAAGAATGTGCGTAGAGTAAATCTGCAAGGACTTGGTACGGGTGATTCTGTTGAATCCTTACTTTCTAGAAACAACACATTTGTTTTAAACAACTTGATAAGTTATAACGAATCTATCCATCTTGTGATAAACGATAAGTTTGATTTATCGGCTAAAATGGGAATAACCATTAACGGTATTATAGGATATAGACTGCTTAAAGATTTGATTGTAAAGATTGATTATAACAAGAAGTATTTAACATTTTTCAATCCAAAAAACAACTCAATACCTAAATGTAAAAACTGTGAAGAGTTTAGAATAGAATTAATTAAAAATAAACCTTACATGTATGTTGATGCTCAAATAGACACAATAGGAACTAAAAAGACAAAGGTGAAGTTGTTGATTGATTCTGGAGGAAGCGACGCTTTTTGGTTGTTTGAACATACTAAAGAGAATATTGTTACACCCAATAAACATTTTAAAGATATTCTTGGTGAAGGTTTAAGTGGCACTATTTATGGAAATAGGAGTAGAATACCTAAAGTAAGTATTGGTAGTTATGAAATAGAAGAGCCTACAGTCTCATTTTTAGATACAATTTCTACAAAAATGGCAAGACAAGTGCAAGGTAGAAATGGAAGCTTAGGAGGTAATATCTTAAAAAGATTTAGAATTTGGATTGACTACCCTAATAAGAGAATTATTTTAAAGAAAACAGGTTCTTTGAAAGGAGGATTCAATTACAATATGAGTGGATTAGATATTATTCACAATGGAAGAAGATTGGTGAAGATTAAAGAACCACCTAGAATTAATACTGGTTACGGAAGATCTAGTCAGACTTCAGGAAACACAAGTCTTTCTATTCTTACAACGTATAGATATAAATTTAGGCCTTCTTATATTATTAATAACGTTTTAGAAAATTCTCCAGGAGGAGAAGCAGGATTGAAAGTAGGAGATGTTATTTTATCTATCAATAGAAAACATGCACATACATTTAAACTGAGTAATATCAACAAGATATTGCAGTCCTACAACAATAGGAAGATTGTGCTTGTTGTAGAAAGAGATGGTAAAAAAATGGAATTTAAATTTCGCTTGAGGAAGATTATTTAATTATCATCGGAAAGCATGCTCTTTTTCTTTTCAGGAGCACTTACTCTTTCAACATAACCTCTTATTTTAATCATCTTTCGAGGATTCTTTGCATTAGAGTAGATAGTAATAGCTTTAGAAAAACCTCCAGGTTTTTTTGTGTCATAAGCAACTTCAATTTTTCCTTTTTCACCAGGCATAATTGGCTCATTAGGTCTTTTAGGAACTGTACAATCACACGAGGTTTGAATCCTAGTAATAATCAAAGGAGACTTTCCAATATTAGTAAATTCAAAAACACGTACGCCATTAGATCCTAAGTAGATTTTACCGTAATTAATCGTTTCTTTTTCAAATTTAAATTGAGGTTTCTCACCTTGAGCAAAGGAAGAAAGTCCAACAAATAAAATTAGTGCGAATGTTGCTACTACTCTCATTACATTTTCTTTTTTGTAAATGTACTAAAATTATCAACTATCAATTGTCAAACAAGAAACTAACAATCCTTTCTCTTTAATCTTTAATCTTTAATCTTTTCTAATGTTATAGATAGTTGTACTTTTGTAGGCTATATTCAAAAACTATTCCAATTTATGAGTATTCCATCTAAATATGATGCAACTTTAGTAGAAGACAAGTGGTATGCTTACTGGATGAAACACAATTATTTTCATTCAGAAGTAGATGAAAGAGAACCCTATACCATAGTTATTCCTCCACCAAATGTTACTGGAGTCTTACACATGGGGCACATGCTAAATAATACGATTCAAGATGTATTGATCCGTCGTGCTCGTTTGTTAGGGAAAAATGCTTGTTGGGTACCAGGAATGGATCATGCCTCTATTGCTACTGAAGCAAAAGTTGTGGCAAAATTGAAAGAACAAGGAATAGATAAAAACGATTTAACAAGAGAAGAATTTTTAGAACATGCTTGGGAATGGAAAAATAAGTATGGTGGAATTATTCTTGAACAGTTAAAAAAGTTAGGAGCTTCTTGCGATTGGGATCGTACAAAATTTACAATGGATCCAGACATGTCTGAAGCGGTCATCAAAGTATTTGTTGATTTATATAACAAGGGTCTGATTTATCGCGGTTACAGAATGGTAAATTGGGATCCAGAAGCGCAAACAACACTATCTGATGAAGAAGTAATCTATGAAGAGAGAACAGACAAATTATACTACGTAAAGTATCAAATAGAAGGAGAAAACGAGTTTGTAACTATTGCAACTACTCGTCCTGAAACCATATTAGGAGATACAGCTGTTTGTATCAATCCAAATGACGAAAGATATACACATTTAAAAGGTAAAAAAGTAATTGTTCCTATTTGTAATCGTGTCATTCCTATTATTGAAGATGATTATGTAGATATCGAGTTTGGAACTGGATGTTTGAAGGTAACTCCCGCACACGATGTAAACGATAAAGAGATTGGAGAAAGACACAACTTAGAAGTAGTTGATGTTTTACATGCTGATGGATCGATGAATAGCTTCGGATTACATCACGAAGGAAAAGATAGAGTAGTAGCCAGAAAAGATGTAGTTGCTGAGCTGGAAGAAATGGAAATTCTGGTAAAAACTGAAAGTATAACTCATAATGTTGGAACGTCAGAAAGAACCAAGGCGGTCATCGAACCAAGGTTATCTGATCAATGGTTCTTAAAAATGGAGCAATTGGCAAAACCAGCCTTAGATGCCGTTTTAAAAACCGGAGACGTAAAATTGTTTCCAAAAAAGTTCGAAAATACATATCGACATTGGATGGAAAATATCCGCGATTGGAATATTTCTCGTCAACTTTGGTGGGGACAACAGATACCAGCTTACTATTATGGAGATGGTAAAAACGATTTTGTTGTTGCTGAAACCAAAGAAGAAGCATTACAATTAGCACAAGAGAAGTTAAATGCATCCTCAAGTGCAGTAGAGAGGTCTTTAACTTTAGATGACCTAACTCAAGATCCAGACGCTTTAGATACTTGGTTTTCATCTTGGTTATGGCCAATGTCTGTGTTTGATGGAATTCGAAATCCTGAAAACGAAGAGATCAAATATTATTACCCAACAAACGATTTGGTTACAGGACCAGACATTTTATTTTTCTGGGTAGCACGTATGATTATTGCTGGATATGAATACAAAGACGAACGTCCGTATGAAAATGTGTATCTCACAGGTTTGGTACGAGACAAGCAACGTCGAAAAATGTCGAAATCTTTAGGGAATTCGCCAGATGCATTAAAACTGATTGAAGATTTTGGCGCTGACGGAGTTCGTGTAGGATTGTTATTGAGTTCTGCTGCCGGAAATGATCTATTGTTTGATGAAGCCTTATGTCAACAAGGAAAAGGGTTGGCAAACAAGGTTTGGAGTGCTTTTTATTTGACAACTCTTTGGGAAACTTCAGAAGAAGTAGCACAACCAGAATCTAGTCGAATTGCATTAGATTGGTATCGATCTAAATTCCAAAAAGTATTGGCTGAGATAGAAGATCATTATAGTAAATATCGTTTATCAGATGCGTTAATGGCGATCTATAAATTGATTTATGACGATTTTTGTGGCTGGTTGCTTGAGATTGTAAAACCACCGTATCAACAACCAATAGATGCTAAAACTTATAAAGAAGTCATAGAAATCTTTGAAGATAATTTGAAGATTTTACATCCTTTTATGCCGTTCTTAACGGAAGAGATTTGGCAATCTATAGAAGAGAGAACACCAGAACAAGCATTAATCATTGCAAAATATCCTAAGCTAAGCTCTTTTGATGCATCATTAATTTCAAATTTTGATTTTGCCTCAGATGTAGTTTCTGGAATTAGAACGATTAGAAAAGAGAAAAACATTGCGTTTAAAGAAGCTATAGAAATCTCTATAATGAACAATGAGAATTTTACCAAAGACTTTGATTCGGTAATTCAAAAGTTAACCAATGCATCACAAATTAATTACGTAAATGAAAAAGTTGATGGGGCTTCGTTTCGCGTAAAATCGAACGAATATTTTGTGCCAATTTCTTTAGACAACATCAATGTAGAAGAAGAAATAGAGAAATTAAATAAAGAATTAAAACGTGCTGAAGGATTTTTAGTTGGAATTCAAAAGAAACTCTCTAATGAACGTTTTGTAAACAATGCTCCAGAACAAGTCATTGCTTTAGAACGCAAAAAAGAATCAGATACACTAGCGAAGATAGAAACGATTAAGTCGAGTTTGGCATCTTTGAAGTAGAGAAGAAACTTATACAAAACAAAAAGCCGCTCATCATGAGCGGCTTTTTTTGATTTTAAGCCATCTTATAATTCTTATAGTACTGCATTAAGATGAATGAGCAGATTACTGAAGATGCCATACCTTCTACAAACAAAGCAAAGACAATTAAAGGCATCGTTAGATTTCCTGTCCACAAGAATGATTCTTGAAGAAGCGCAACCAAGCCAGAATCAATTAAGTTTACATAGAGAATTAATCCTATGATTGACATGGCTACCGATAAGGCAGAAGTTGCCACTCCTATTGCTAGATTTCGCACATAGAGATTTTCATTATTGGCATGAATATTTGTTTTGATGGCGTTGTTGATTCCCCACAAAACAAAAATAAAATTCAAAAAACGAAGCTCAGAACGTGCCTCCAGACCTAACAATTTCATCAAAAAGAAGTACACTGAAATTCCTAAGAATATAAATGCAGCGTTTTTTACGATGATTTTATTAGTAGTAGACATAAGAATAATGTTTCCAATAAAGTTACTAGAAAAATCGCTGAAAATCAAAATGTTATGTTTTTTTCGTCGAGTTTTATTTTTAAGTTAGATATAGAAATTATATTTACACAAACAATAGAATTAGATAATTTTGATTTGAAAAGTCATAGGGCAAAACATATAGAAGGGAAAAAAATTATTGCTGGTAGGTTTAACATAACACAGTGGAAAAGCTCTAAAGAGATGTACTTTATACTTTCTCTATTATTGCTTTTACTTACATTTCTATACATATTAAATAATAGTCGAGATAGAAATTTGAAAAAGAATGGAATTGTTACGGAGGCTATAGTAAAAAATATTGTAAGTAATGCTTATATAATGAATGAACTGGATGCAACTGGACCAGATAATTATCACATAATTTATACGTTTAAAGTTGATAAATATTCATTTGATGGGTTGTACGAAATATTAAAAGAAGATTATTCTAAGTATTTTAAAGAAAGATTGAAAATAAACGATACCATTAAAATTATTTATGACAGAAGAAATCCAACTGACAATAAAATTTTAATGATTGATAAAAATTAAAAGTTTTTTATCATCCTCCTAAACCCAATCGTTGCTAACAATCCTACCAAAGGAAACAAGGCAAACAATTGAAACAGGTTTTGATATTCTACAATCGTAGGGTTTTTCCCAAGCATATAGCCAGAAAGTAAAGACATAAAGATATCTGGTGTAAATCCAACCACAGAGATAATACCTACCACAGTTCCGGTCAAATTTTTCGGTGTTTTTGCTTCTTCAATAATGGCAAAATACAGTCCTCGTAAGGAATAGGTTCCAATCACCATCATAAAAAATGTAGCCATAGAGAATCCAATCGCTTGATGTTCAAACCAACCAAAACCTAAAATCAAGGAGGCTAGTGTCATCAAAGAAAAACTCACCAAACTTAGCTTTGAAGCCATATACTTATCGGCAATCCAACCAATAGTAATAGCGGCAATAGGACGCATCCATTGCACTGTTACGCCAAAATAAGAAGCTTCTTGTAAATTAAAACCCCAAACATCTTTGGCATAAGTAGCATAAGTTCCTGTTAGTTTGTAAGCAGAATATGCACAGACAATAATCAAAGAATGGAATATAATTTTAGGTTTTGTCAGCAACGAAAAAACCTGTCGAGCATCAAAATGTACTGACGTTTTTGTGTCATTCTCACGAACGTGGGAATCCATTTCTTTCTGATGAGTAGATTCCCGATTACTCGGGAATGACAAAGAATCATGTGTAGAATTAGGAATAGCTTTCCACACAAAAACAGCAACTAAGAGCGCAATAAAAGTCATGAATCCAATAATATATTGCATGGTCACAACTTTGTCAGCATGTGTTACTGTCGACATATCTTCTGGAAAAAAGAGCAATGGAATAAAAGAACCAAACGTGGCTATTAGTGCAGCAAAAGCACCCCGTCCGCCATCCAGAAGACCAAAAGAAATTCCTTGTGTATGCGTGTCTCCCCAATCGCGAGTAGCTTTGATCAAAGCTGCCCAAAAGAGTAGAATTGTAGACACTCCCCAAAAACCATATAAAAATTTGAGCGCAAATACAGAGGGAATGGTCATCATCCAAATACCGCCTAATGCTGTACAGAAAATAGAGATGGCAATGAGTTTTCTAGCCTCCCATCTGTCTGCAATAAACCCTCCAAAGAAGTAGGAAATTAAAGCGGTGATTCCGTAAAAAGCTTGGACTTCACCTAACTGAGCATCAGAAACCAAAAAAGCTTCTCGAATAATAGGTTTAAAAACACGAATGAGAATAAAAGGTAATAAGAAGATTGCTTCACCTGCAACAATGAGTGCAAACATGGATAAAGCTTTATTTTGTTTCTTCAAGGAAATACTCATTAAAAGGTCAGTGAATCAATGCTACAAGATATCAATAAATACTTGTAATCATTACAACATTGCTCATTAATTCATTCAGGCATTCTTAATCATTACACCAGCGCTTCCATCAAAATCGTTACTGGATGTTTTGCTATTCGCTCTGTGCCGTCAAAGATTTGATGTCGGCAACTGGTTCCAGCAGCAGCAATAATAGTGTCTTTTGGTGTATTCCTTACTTTAGGAAACAAAGTGTCTTCACCTACTTGCATGCTTACGTTGTAATGCTCTTTTTCATAACCAAAAGATCCGGCCATTCCACAGCAGCCAGTGTTCATGATGGTAGGTTTGTAGTTTTTAGGAATGTTGAGTAATTGGAAACTTGCGTGTGTACTAGATAAGGCTTTTTGATGGCAGTGACCGTGAATTTTAATGGCTCTTTCTTGAGTAGTAAATAAATTTACATTAATCTTTCCTAGTTCAAATTCTTTACTTAAAAATTCTTCAATGGTAAATGTATTTTTTGCAATTTGCTGCGCAGCATCTTTATCGTTGGCCAAACGTAAATATTCATCTCTAAATGTTAAAATAGCCGAAGGTTCTACACCAAGTAAAGGCGTTTCTTCTGAGATTAACGTACTAAAATGACTTACGTTTTCGTTAGCCAATTCTTTGGCTTCTTTTAAAAATCCTTTCGAAATAAAACTACGACCACTTTCTTTATGTTGAGTGAATTCAACTTTGTACCCTAGTCGCTCTAACAAGATAACAGCATCCTTACCAATTCCCACATCGTAATAATTGGTAAACTCGTCACAAAACAAGTATATAGTTTTTTGATGTTGAGATGGACGTTTTTTTGCAAACCATTTTTCTAATGTAGTAGAAGCTAATTTTGGAACACTTCTTTCTGTTGCTACACCCATGATTCTTTTTACCAAAGATGTATTGAGAACTAGATTAGTAAGAGCAGGAGTAAGGCTTCCTAACTTGTTGTATTTAACGTTGTTTGCAAATAACTTGCTTCGGAAAGAATATCCGTTTTCTTCTTGATATTGATACAAAAATTCAGCTTTTAAAGCAGCCACATCTACATTACTAGGACATTCGCTAGCGCAGGCTTTACAGCTTAAACAGAGATCAAAAACCTCTTTCAGTTCTTGGTGATCGAATTTATTTACCTTTTCAGAATTTGTTAAAAATTCACGTAACGCATTTGCTCTAGCTCTTGTGGTGTCTTTTTCGTCTTTTGTAGCACGGTAACTTGGGCACATTGCTCCTCCAGCTGATGCAGGTTTTCTGCAATCTCCTGATCCGTTGCACTTCTCAGCCAAACGTAAAATACCTTGATTGTCAGAGAAATCTTGAATGGTTTCTATCTCAGGTTCTTGTCTATCGATTTCATAACGTAAACTTTCATCCATAGCAAAAGCCTCAGTTATCTTTCCTTGATTGAATACATTATTAGGATCAAAAGCTTTTTTAATACGTTTTAAAAGTTCATAATTTTTTTGGCCGATCATTAAGGGAATGAATTCAGCACGAACAATTCCATCTCCATGTTCTCCACTAAACGAACCTCCGTATTTTTTAACGAGTTCGGCTGTCTCTGTAGTAATCTTCCTGAATAGATCTACGTCTTCCGATTTTTTCAAATTTAAGATAGGACGTAAATGCAATTCACCAGCTCCAGCATGCGCGTAATACACTGCCCTTTGCTGGTGTTTTTCCATAATTAGAGCAAACTCTTCAATATAGCTAGGAAGATCGTTTAAATCTACTGCAGTATCTTCTATACATGCCACTGCTTTTGGATCTCCAATCATATTTCCTAAGAGGCCTAAACCGGCTTTACGAAGATCAAAAAGGCGTTTGATATCACTTCCAGCTATTTTTGGATGGTGATATCCAAAACCATTATTTTCAAGGTCTTGAATAAGTTTGTCAGCTAATAAATGAGCTTCTTCAATGGTATCAGTAGAGATTTCTAACATCAAAACAGCTTCTGGATCTCCTTTGATGAAGAATCTGTTTTTTGCTTGCTCTCGATTGTTTTTTGTACAGTCTAAAATTACCTTATCCATTAACTCACAAGTATATAAATTGTGATTCATGGCTAAGACAGTAGCTTTTAAACTTTCGTCAACACTTTCAAAATGAGAAGCTACAATAACACTTTCTGAAGGTTGTACAGTGTCTAATTGTAAAGTAATTGCAGTTGAAAAAACAAGTGTTCCTTCACTACCAGATAGTAATTTTGCAACATTGACGGTGTTGTTTTCTCCACCAAAAAGATTAGAATCTAAAAGCTCATCAACAGCATACCCAGTATTTCTTCTATGAATAGAAGCTTTAGGGAATTGTGAGTGTATCTCTTGTTGAATAATCTCTTGAGAGAGTTCTTGATATAAAGACTTGTATATTTTTCCTTCTAGATTGTTTTCGCGAGTTTTTGCTTTGAATTCTTCTGAACTTAGTTTTCCAAAAGAAACTTGACTTCCATCACTAAGAAGGCCTTCAATTTGAAGAACCTTATCTCGTGTAACTCCATACTTAATTGAAGTGCTTCCAGAAGAATTGTTTCCTACCATTCCACCTATCATACATCGATTGGAGGTTGAGGTATTTGGACCAAAAAACAAACCAAAAGGTTTTAGAAATAAATTTAATTCATCACGAATAACACCTGGTTGAACTGTGATAGTCTTGTTGAGTTCATCAAAAGCGAGTATTTGAGTAAAATACTTAGAAACATCTACAACGATTCCTTCTCCAACACATTGACCCGCTAACGATGTTCCTGCTGTTCTGGGAATCAACGTAATTTTATATTGTTGAGCAAAACGAATAAGTTCTTGAATGTCTTCAATTTCTTTTGGATAGGCTACTGCTAATGGAATCTTTCTATAAACAGAAGCATCGGTAGCATACATACTCTTGTGTAATGCATCATAAAAAAGCTCTCCGGTTAAAGTAGATTGTAGACTTTCTAAAATTGTTTTGTCAACCATGTTATTCAATTGGTACGTTTCGCTGAAAACCAGTATCGAAACAGATAAAAGAATCTGTTCCAGCTACTCCAGAAATCAGATGCACTTTATCGTATAAAATTCTCTGCAAATGTTCGTTATCTTTTGCAAAAATCAAAATAAAAATGGCATAGTTTCCAGATACATAATTACATTCAACAATTTCACTAATCTTGTGAAGTTCTTTCATGACACTTTTTGCAAAACGAGCTTCACGTAATCTGATACCAGTATAGGACTTAGTCTTGTACCCCAGTTTTTTTTCGTCTAAAATGAATTCTGCTTTTTTAATAACTCCTTCTTGAGTTAATTTTTTGATTCTTTGATGCACTAAAGAATTAGAAACATTTAATTCTTCAGCAATTTGTGAGTAAGCTTTTCTAGCATCAGCCCTTAGATGTGAAAGAAGTTGTGTATCGATATAATCAAATTGACTTTCCATAAAACAGATTTTAAATAGGTTGAAACAAAAATACCGTTTTTAAGATTAATAAAAATTAAATTGACATAAAATAAATGTATATGTGATTAAAGTGGTTGTTTAATAATGATTATAAAATCAAATCAATTTATTTTTGCAACGTAAATTATTTTAATTTAGAATGACAACAACACAACTTTTTGACAAATTGTGGAATGAATACACCCAACGTACTCCTTCTGCAGAAAAAATTAAGAATCTATTTCTTAAGGAAGGCAACTCGGTTTACAATGATCATGTTGCTTTTAGAACATTTAATGACCCTCGTGTAAATATTGATGTTTTAGCAACTCCTTTTTTAGAAGCTGGATATGTAGAATGTGGAGAATACCATTTTGAAAAAAAGAAATTGTATGCAAAACACTTTGAACATAACACAGATAGAAATGCTCCAAGAGTTTTTATTAGTCAATTATTAGTAGAAGAGTTTTCTACATCGCTACAAAGAGAAGTAGAAAATATGATTGATAGTATTGATCTAGAAAATTTGAACCCTAGTGAATTGGTTTTTAAAGGGCGTTTGTGGGAAACTCCAAGTTATAAAACTTACAATGAGTTGTTAGAAGAAACAGAATATGCAGCTTGGTTGTATGTAAATGGTTTTTGCTCAAACCATTTTACTGTTGATGTGAATAGATTGGACACATTTTCTTCTTTAGAAGAAGTGAATGAATTCCTAAAAATGAATAGTTATAAAATGAATACATCTGGAGGAGAGATCAAAGGAACTCCAGAACAAATGCTAGAGCAATCGAGTGTATTGGCAGACAAAATTCCTGTTGAATTCCAAGAGTTAACAAAAGAAATAACTTCTTGTTATTATGAGTTTGCTTACCGACATCCGATGATTACAGGAGAATTATATTCAGGATTTATTGCTGGTTCAGCAGATAAAATATTTGAAAGCACAGATATGAAATTGCAAGAAGTATAATACTTCAGAAAAAGGAAATTTAGTTTAAGCGTCATTTCAAACTTTAAGGGGGAGTAGAAATGATGCTTTTTTATTTTCTGAATTTACATTTGAACATTTCTTTCTTCAGGAAATGGAGCTGGAATTTCTTCAGTGTCTTCATCTAACATTTCACGAAGATTGATTTCTATACCTCTTGAAATTGTAGAGATAGGAACATCATTAGCAGTTCCTTCAAAAGGATTTTCTCCAACACGCGGAATTCTTTCCATCAAATGGAATGCCCAGGAAACACAAATACAAAAAGGAATAGTTAGCCAAACAAAATGATTTGCAATCCAAGGGTAACTTACAAGAAAATTATCACCTATTTCTGCAAACTCACTAATAATTCCAAAAGGCATCAATATTAAAAACAAATTGGTAAGATAATAAGCTAAGCTACTAAACTGTCTTGGATAGGGGAAATTTTTGATTCTTTCAGATTTCCCTTGGTGTGTAAACAATTCTTCCAATACATTCTCTAATTCTAAAAAGGCAAAACCCCAAATAAAACCTTTGTCTTTTAATTTCTTAATATGAGCAGATTGTAAATATAAAAGTGCAGTTTGCTTATTGCCTTTGCTTAAAACATATTCCTTTTCTTCAGCACTTAAGTACATACTTAAATTATCTTCTAAGCTTGAAATTCTTTCAGGAATATGGAGCATTTTAGACCATTCTCTATTGGTACGATGTTTCATTGCTGTTTCCCAACTTTTGCGTTGTCGCATGGCATAGCGAAGAGCAGTTAGCCATGCTATATGTCTGTAGATAAGAATTCTTTTTTCTTCTTTTAACTCATCTTCAGACATGGGATTTTCTGCATGTTCATTACTTATCATATCTTGAACTTTCATTCCCCAAGTTCTAGAGGAATTTACAATGGCTCCCCAGATTTTTCTAGCCTCCCAAATACGATCATATGCCGAATTATTAAGGAATCCAACCATAAAAGCCAAGGCAGTACCTATCAAAGCAACTGGAGTCCATGGAATACTTAAAAAAGTGAAATTAAAAATCTCGTATAGAGAAGTTATAATAGTTGCATAGATAAAAAAAAGAATAATCTCCTGACGAGACCATTTTAACATATCAGAACTTGAATACCTGTTTTTGGTGAACATAGAGTGTGGTTATATATTCAAAAATAATGGTTTTCTTTTTAAATGTAAGATTTACAAACAGATAAACAAATCACGTTAAATAGTTATACAGATATATAGGATGAATGTGATTTTAATATATTTGTTAGAACCAAATTCTAAATTCCCAATGAAAAATTTTCTGACTGTATTTTTGTTGTTGATGATAACGTTCTCATTGTCAGCACAAAAAGTAGATTTACGTTATTATATTCCAGGAGACGAGAGATACAATACCAACATTCCAACACCTAAAGAAGTTATTGGTCATGAAGTAGGAGAATGGCATATTACTCATGATAAGCTTGTAGAGTATATGAAAGCCTTAGCAGCTGCTTCTGATAGAATTACCATAGAAGATCGAGGAAAGACCTTTGAAGGTAGGCCTATTCTATTATTAACTATTACTGCACCAGAAAATCATCAGCGATTAGAAGAGATACGCAAAAGACATATTGCAGCAACAGATGATTCTTCTATAGATGTGACGAATGATCCGATTGTAGTGTATCAAGGTTTTTCAATTCACGGAAATGAGCCAAGTGGTTCTAATGCAGCTTTAGCAGCGGCTTACTACTTAGCAGCTTCGTCGAAATCCTCTACGGAAAATTTACTAAAGAATACAGTAATTCTTTTTGATCCATCTTTTAATCCAGATGGTCTACAACGTTTTGCTTATTGGGCAAATACAAACAAAAGCAAGAATATTAATCCAGACCCTAATGATCGTGAATATACAGAGGTTTGGCCAAGAGGAAGAACCAATCACTATTGGTTTGATATGAACAGAGATTGGTTGCCAGTACAACTGCCAGAATCAAGAGCTAGAATTGCAACTTTTCATAAGTGGTTACCAAATATCTTAACAGATCATCATGAAATGGGATCAAATTCTACTTTTTTCTTTCAACCAGGAATTCCTAGTAGAACACATCCATTAACACCTCAAATGAATCAGGATTTAACCAGAGAGATTGCAACATTTCATGCCAAAGCATTAGACAAAATAGGATCTCAATATTATTCTGAAGAAAGTTTTGATGATTTTTATTACGGGAAAGGTTCTACATTTCCTGATATCAATGGAAGTATTGGAATTTTATTTGAGCAAGGAAGCTCAAGAGGTCATGCACAAGAAACTAGTAATGGATTGCTAACATTTCCATTCACTATTAGAAATCAGTATACAGCAGCTATGTCTACATTGGAAGCTGCAAAGAATATGCGTGTAAAGATTTTAAAATATCAACAAGATTTTTACAAAAAGGCAAGGAGTGAAGCTTCAAAAGCAAAAGCAATTGTTTTTGGTGATTCTAAAGATGCTGCCAAAACATACCATTTAGCGGAAGTTCTGAAAAGGCATAATGTGAAGATTCATGAGTTGAAATCTGACTTTACTGCCAACGGAAAACGATTCAAAAAAGGATATGGCTATGTAGTTCCTATGAACCAAAAAAATCAACGATTGGTGAAAGCAATGTTTGATGTAAGAACTAAATTCCAAGATAGTTTGTTCTATGATGTTTCTGCATGGACATTTAATCACTCTTTTGGAGTTGATTATGCCGGAAATGTAAGCATGAACAAAGCTGGAGCAGAGGTGAAGAAGTTAGAGTTTAAAAAAGGAAACGTAAGTGTTAAGAGCGATCTAGGGTATTTGATGCCTTGGAATGAATACTACACACCAAAAGCACTGAATGCAATTCTGCAAAAAGGACTTCGCGCCAAAGTTTCAATGAAGAATTTTAAAAATGGTGGAACAGCTTACGAGTATGGAACTATTTTTATTCCTGTTCAAAATCAAAAATTAAATTCTAATGAATTATATAGATTCTTAAGTAAAGTAGCTGATGAATCTCATTTGCAAATAAACGGTGTTAGTACCGGATTGAATGATGGAATTGATTTAGGAAGTAATAATTTTAGAAACATCAGAAAACCTAAAGTAGCTATGCTGGTTGGTGGAAATATCTTTGGAAACGATGCTGGAGAAATTTGGCATTTGTTTGATCAACGCTATGATATGCACGTAACTAAATTAGATATGAGTTATTTTAATCGTGTAGATTTAAGTAAATATACCACTATCATTGCTCCAAATAGTTATAGCATGAGTAAAGCATCTGCTGATAAATTAAAAACTTGGGTTAGAAATGGTGGAGTTCTTATTGGATACAGAAATGCTGCGAATTGGTTGAATAGTCAAAAATTCATGAAATTAGAGTTGGAAAAAGCAAAAATAGATACGGTAAAGAACGTGTCTTTCGAAGATAGATCAAAACAAAGTGGAGCTCAAGTAATTGGAGGCGCTATTTTTCAAGCAAATATAGATCGTTCACATCCAGTTAATTTTGGATATAAAAACGATAAGATTGCAATGTTTAGAAATACTACAGTATTTATCAAACCTGATAAGAAAAGTTATAATAATCCAATTCAGTATACGAGCAACCCATTATTAAGCGGTTATATCTCTAAAGAAAATTCCAAAGTAATTAAGAATACGCTTCCTTTTAAAGTACAAAGAATGGGTAGAGGTAGAGTAATGATTTTTACAGACAATACGAACTTTAGAGCTTTCTGGTACGGAACGAATAAGTTACTCATGAATGCTGTTTTCTTTGGAAATCAAATGTAATTGAAAGAGTAAGAAATAAAGAATAAAGATATTCCGCGAACATTCAACATTTTTGAAATGGACGCGGAATTTTTTATGTAACAAATTCAGTTCTAAAACGTCTTTTAAGTGTACTAACCAACAAATAAGCTATGAGTTTTTTACGTGTATTATTAGCAATTCTATTCCCGCCTTTATCAGTTATAGACAAAGGTTGTGGCTCTTTTTTCATTGTTTTTTTACTAACACTATGTGCTTGGGTTCCAGGAGTAATAGGTGCTTTGGTAATTTTGAATAATCCGAAGAGATAAAAAGTTATACAATGATCAGTTAACATTGTTCATTGTTCACTTCAAATGGTTAACTGATTTGCTCTCCGTTTTTTATTTCTCTTGAAGCTTGTAGTAAAACCACATGTCCTTCATGATTGTATACTCCCAAAACAAGACATTCACTCATGAAATTGGCAATTTGACGAGGCTTAAAATTTACAATAGAAGTCACTTGTCTGTTTAGTAACTCTTCTTTTGTATATAAATCAGTGATTTGAGCGCTCGATTTTTTAATACCCAAATCTCCAAAATCAATTTTTAATTGATATGCAGGCTTACGAGCTTTCGGGAAATCATTTACTTCAATAATCGTCCCTACTCGAATATCTACCTTAAGAAAGTCTTCAAATGTAATTTCCTCAGTCATTATTTACTTAATTTTTTTACAACCCACAAAGGACCTATTAATAAGAATTGCAAGTCTTTGATAAAGGAAGGTTTTTTTCCTTCAACTTTATGACCGTAAAATTGACCAATCCATGCTACAACAAAAATGAGAATAGAAGCATAAAGTAAGTTTACATTATTACCTAGCCAATAATTTCCAATAATTGCTAAAAGGATAAAGAAAATCATCTGAGCAAAGTACCAGAAACCTAAGCGCAAATAAAAAATAGAAATTAAAATCCCTACAACTACGGCCCAATTCTCAAGAAGCGGGTTGTACAATCCAAAAGTATCTTCTAAAAAACCAGTTGGAATACTCATTAGCAAACCAATAACACTAAAGAATATTGCAGGAACACAGATGTAATGAATAAGTTGATTGGTATGATTTTGATGACTTACAGCATATTCATCAAACCATTCTTGAGCAGTTTTCATTTTGCGGAAATTTGGTTTCTAAAGATAGAAATTATTTCCAACCTTTTCGAATCAATAAATGTTCTATGTGTGCGTAATGGTGATTGCAATGCCAAGCATAAATACCAATATTTACAAGTAAAAGAACAGCTTCTTTGCTTTCAGGATGTATAAATGTTTTTTTTAGGTCGCTATCAGATAAACCTCTTAATAAATAAACCAATTTGGCATGTACAGCTTTTAGGTGTAAAATAGACATGTTTATAGGCCCTGTTTTGGTATCAAATAATTCGGCCCAATCAGCTTCATTGTAAGCTTTAATTAAAGGGTTTTCTTCGGTTAATGCCCATTTGAAACGAATGTAACTATTATGATGACTATCTGCGCAATGATGAACAACTTGTCTAACCGTCCAGCCACCATCTCTGTAAGGAGTTTCAAGTTGTTCTTCGGATAAATCTTTTACAAGGTTTTCTAATCTAAGGGGAAAATCTTCTAAAGTTTGAATCCATTTTTGTTTGATGTCTTCTGTAATTTCCTCTGGAGAAGTGAAATGACCAATAGGATATCTTAAGTCTGTCATTTTAGTTTTTAGTTAGTCGTTCTATTTGTCGTTTTGAACTTCTGTTTTCTGGGTTAATAGCTATCGCTTTTCTGTAGTACTCTAAAGCTTTTACAGTATCTTTTTCTCTTCTATAAGCATCACCCATACTGTCATATGTATTTGAGCTTTTTGGATACAGAGCAATATTTATTTTGAATACTTCTTTAGCTTCTTCTAATTTATTTTCTCTTAGATAGTTGTAACCTAGACTATTTAAATATCTTTCTCTTATTGTACGATCTAGAGAATCTCTTTTTTGAATGGCTAAATATCCTTCTAAAGCCTTATCATACTCCTTGTTTTTGAAATATTCGGCAGGAGTTTTTTGTCCTTCTTCTAGTTTTGAAAAACTAAATTTCTTTCCCTCATGTTCTCTTTTTGGAGCAAGTTCGATGTGCATTTTTGGTTTTGAAACAAAAACCAATTTTTCATTCATCTCTTTTAGATAGAAAGAACTGTCGTTTGCTTTAATAGGAGTCATTTCTTGATCACGCCATTTTACCTTCATTATGCCATCAGTAAAAGTAATATCAATAGCTTCATCTGAATTAAATAAATACCTACCCTCGGTGGCTTTTATAAAGTCTGGGGAGTTTTTTGAATTCCCACAGGATATTAAAAGGAATATACTTAAAAGGTAAAATAAGCGTTTCATATGTAAGGTTTAGTTGTTAAAAGTAAACTTTTGTTTGTAAAAAGAAAAGTCGTTTCACAAAGTGAGACGACTTTTTAGTTGGTTTTGTTACAATTGAATTTAAATCAATTGTTATAGAGTGAATTGAATTTAAGTAGAATTCATCTGGAGATGACTATTCTACTTTTTTTCTTAAGAGTTTTTGTCTAACACACAAGGTAATATGACTCCGTTTTCAGAGTTAAGATTTACAATGTTTTCAGAAGATCCTCTAAACATTCCAGCTCCAAATGATCTACCATTAAAAAAGAGATTATATCCAACAAGATGAATGTCTTCTTTTCCTTGTAGTGTAAACTTTTGTTGATTTATATAGGGTTGAACCATATAGTTTTT
Organism: Pseudotenacibaculum sp. MALMAid0570; assembly: GCF_040151415.1. Lineage (NCBI taxonomy): Bacteria > Pseudomonadati > Bacteroidota > Flavobacteriia > Flavobacteriales > Flavobacteriaceae > Pseudotenacibaculum > Pseudotenacibaculum sp. MALMAid0570. The sequence continues at coordinate 45,466 of NZ_JBDKWF010000048.1, read as the reverse complement.
CCATTCATTCTTTACAATGTTTTCCCAAAACTCTTTAGAACATTTATCCTTGATGTACATATCAACTCCATTTCCACCACTGTTAGGTTTTAAAATCCAGTTTTCTGTTGTATTTATGAGGAATTCACGATCCTTTGCATCATGAATGGTATAAGATGGAGTTAGATAATTCTTTAAAAACATATAATCATCAATATTTGCATAGCTTCCCATCACTTCTTCATTAAATAAAAGAGCGAGAACTCTTTTGTCATGTATTAGAATAAGAGTTCTTACATCATTAATACATCTTCCGCTTTTAATAATGGCTCTTAATACATCTTTCTCGAAATTTTTTAACTCATCACGATCTATATTTAAGAAAAACTGACGAGCAATTTGGTCACCAGCCATAACTTGGCCTTCTTCGAACTTGAGATCTTCAGGACTAACACAAATCATTTTTACTCCCTTTTTATCTAATTCTGTTTTGAGATAATCGAGCTCTATTCCCATTTTGTCTTTTTGAATAAAAAAGATAGGTTCTTCAATATCATACCTACTTGTGAGTTCTTTTAAAAATTCATTCTGCTCAGGAATTGAACTCCAGTTTTCATTAACATTTGAAGCGAGATTGTCAACAGTAGAATTCAAATAATTGCTTAACATCCATCCATTAATGGGATATCTACAGTCAATTTCACATATTCTAGCTTGGCCAGTTGTGTCATAAATAAAATCTGGACGATACATTCCAAGTTCAAATGGTGTTCCTTCAGTCATTGAAAGGATTTCTTGAAAATCATCATCCAACTGATAGACTTCTTGAATCCTAGCATCTCTATAGTAGTTATAAGCTACCATGACCATGATTGAATTTAGAATACTACATAAACGTTTAGTATCTTCTAAATACTGCAGATTAATTAGAACAGGAGAGTTTACAAATATATCTTTCTCTTTATAGGGAACTTTATTTGCATATTTTTTTAGCCCATTTAGTAAATCTTTATGGGGAATTTCTTGTTGAGAAATAGTAAGGACGGGTATCTTTTTTGTTTTTTGTTCAGTCATAATTATTTAGTAGACAATTTTTTCAAGCCAGTATGTTTTTAATTAGTTGATTCTCTAATGTGTTTATTAACTATGGTTTAACTATAAATTAAATTAACGTATTAATAAAAATTTTTCTTGATTAGAGATTTGTTTTAAAAATAAAAACATAGATGGAAGTTTATATAGGTGTTTTTACCTGTTTTATAAGAAAGTAATGTTAACTGTTTATAAAAATAAACTATTTGTTTTTTGTAGGGTCTAAAAATAAAAGTTAAAAGAAATCAGATGAATTTAAAAACAATATTACCTTATTTTTTAGTTTCAATACTTACAATTAGTTGTAGTTCTACTTCTGAAGAAATTATAGATGATAGTATAGATGACTCAGATTTAATTGTAAATGCAAGATCAAATATATTATTAGTTATTGCAGACGATTTAGGTAAGGATGCAATGCCTAATTATTCGGAAGGTACCATTAAACCTAATATGCCAACTTTACAAAGCCTGATTTCAGCAGGAATTACATTTGATAATTTATGGTCTTACCCAGTTTGTACTCCTACTAGAGCTTCTATTTTAACGGGTAAATACGGATTTAAAACAGGGGTTTTGGAAGTAGGGGATGTGATTTCTACTACTGAGACTTCATTACAACAGTATATAGATAATCAAACAGGTAATGAATACGCTACAGCAATTATTGGTAAATGGCATTTGTCTAATACTATTGCTGATCCAATTACTATGGGAATTGATTATTATGCGGGCATTTTAAATGGAGGAGTTCAATCTTATACTAATTGGAATTTAGTAGAAAACGGACAATCGAATAATTCAACAGAATATACAACAACAAAATTTACAGACTTAGCAATTGATTGGGTTGGAAATCAAAGTAAGCCTTGGTTTTTATGGCTTGCATTTAACGCACCACATACGCCATTCCATTTAGCTCCAACTAATTTGCATTCTCAAGGAAACCTACCAACTGACCAAGCTTCTATAGATGCAAACCCTATGCCTTATTTTATGTCTGCTATTGAAGCTATGGATAGTGAATTAGGAAGATTCCTGAACAGTCTTCCCAGTGAAGAACGAGCAAATACAATTATCATTTTTATTGGAGATAATGGTACGCCAAATCAAGTTGCACAATCTCCTTATGCTGCTATGAGAGCAAAAGGATCTATCTATCAAGGAGGAGTGAATGTTCCTATGGTTATTTCCGGAGTAGGAGTAAATAGATTTTCGAGTAGAGAATCTGCTTTGGTTCATACGACAGATTTATTTGCTACAATCGCTAACATTGCTGGAGTTTCTGTTGGAGAAATTGAAAATAGTGCTAGCTTTTATGATCTATTAAACGATGAAGATGCCAGTCAACGAGAGTTTGTATACACAGAGCGTTCGAATAACGGAGTTAGTTATGCAATTAGAAATGCTGATTATAAGTTAATTGTTCATGAAAATGGAACTCAAGAATTCTATCATTTAACAATGGATGCTTATGAAACTAACAATCTTATAGGAACAAACTTGAGTAATGAGGCAATAATGGCAAAAACAGCTTTAGAAGCCGAAGCAGCTATTATTAGGCAGTAATTGGTTATCGTTCTATAATAGTAGTTGGAGAGTCTTTTTCACCTACATAAAATACTAATATTTCGGCTGCAGAATTTCCAGTATTTTTCCCAAAATGTCTCTCATTGGAAACTTCAACCAAAACATCGCCTGCTTTGATTATTTTTTCATTTCCATCTTTATCAGTAATAGTTAATTCCCCCTTAGTTAAGATACCAGTTGTAATCACCGGATGAATATGCCAAGGAAGTTGAGCTCCTGAAGGAATGACAATTTTAGAAATAGTAACTTTTGTTTGTCCGTTCAATACCGGAAGTGGATTCCCATTCCAACTTTTAGTAGTTTCTAATAGAATTGTTTTCTCTATTTTTTGAGGAGTATTTTCTTGACAAGAAAAAAATAGAGTAGAGGTGATCAAAAGGATTGAAAAAGATTTCTTAAGCATAAGAGTTTAAATTATTAATGAGACAAAGTTAAAAAGAAAGCCCTTAGATATTTTCTAAGGGCTTTCTGCTATAAAGTAAATTTTGATAATTTATTTAACGTTCATTAATTCAACGTCAAAAATCAATGTCGCATTAGGAGGAATAACACCACCAGCACCTCTTTCTCCATAAGCTAGATTAGAAGGTATTACTAAACGAGCTTTATCACCAACTTTTAATAATTGAATTCCTTCATCCCATCCAGCAATTACCTGTCCAACTCCAATAGCAAAATCTATTGGTTGTTTTCTTTTGTATGAAGAATCAAATACGGTTCCATCTAATAGTTGACCTTTGTAATGAACAGAAACCATAGCTCCTTTAGTGGCTTTTTTTCCTTCACCATTTTGAAGAATTTTATAACGTAAACCGCTAGGAGTTTCATCATATCCTGCAGCTACTTGATCCAATAATTCTTGTTGTTTTCTGATCTCTTCTGCTTCTCGTTCAGCTCTAGCTCCTTCAAAAGTTCTAAAAGCTTCAACAGCATTCCATTGTGCTGCTTTATCGCCAACTCGTATAATTTCTACAGACATTTCATCTCCCTGCGTTACAGCATCAACTACATCTTGACCTTCTATAACACTTCCAAAAACAGTGTGCTTTCCATCAAGCCATGGAGTAGCAACATGTGTGATAAAAAATTGAGATCCGTTAGTTCCTGGACCTGCATTTGCCATTGATAATTTCCCTGGAGCATCATGCTTAAGATCTGAATGAATTTCATCATCAAATTGGTATCCTGGGTTTCCCGTTCCTGTTCCTTGTGGACATCCTCCTTGAATCATAAAATCTGGGATCACACGGTGGAATTTTAATCCATTGTAATATGGAGTTCCTTGAGGTTTTGCAGAGTTCTCTAAGTTTCCTTCTGCTAAGGCAACAAAATTTCCAACTGTTCCTGGTGTTTTTTCATGTTCTAAGCTTACTAAAATATCTCCTTTTGGAGTTGCAAACTTTGCGTAAATTCCGTTATTCATGAGTGTTTATTTTCTTGATTTATAGTTTCTGGGTGGTTTCCAGAATTAATTATTTTTAGCGTTTAACATTGAAAAACTATAGGTTAATCCAACGTTGATGTTTGATGAATTTACATTTCCATAAGGAGCAATTATTTGTCCTCCAGAAACCTGTAATGAGAAATCGTCATTAAGATGATAATTTAAACCTACAATTGGTCTTACCAAAATACCTTCTCCGGCATCAACTCTTCCTCCTCCAGCTACTCCTAAACCAACTTCAAAAAATGAAGAAAGTTTTTGATTAAAGAATCTATTGGTTTTAATACCTAAACCAAACAGCCCGTGTGCGTAGCCTCCAGATCTTCCTTCGTATGCGAAAGAAGCTTCTCCAGAAAAGTAGAATCTGCGAGTAACATCATAATTGATTTTTATAGCAATAAGTTGTAAATCACTATCAGGAATACCAAATTTAGCTACATCATAATAGGTTTGATTTTGTACTCCTATTTGCATTCCTTGTGCTTTTATTTTTGCAGCTTCTTCTAAAGAAAAAGGATCTACGGTTCCGCCGCTTAACCCATAATATTTGAAACTAAACCCTGCTGTGTATGCTTCAAAAGTTGCACCAATAGATCTATGGTAACCTCCATGGAGACTCAATCCAAATTTTTCTGTAAACTTTATGTCTGCACCAATACTTGGATACATAGTTAATCCATCTTCAGGATAGATTCTTCCTCCAGCCGCACCAATTCCAAACTTTCCGAAAAAATTGACATGTTTGGTTTCAACAAAATTCTTACCTGCACCAATAAATAAATCCATAAATCCAGAGATTAGCCCTTGATACATAGCATCTGTATGTACATAAATAAATGTATTTGAATTCAGATAACGTTGGTATTCAAAGCCAACAATGGATAATGTGTTGTTAATAGGTTCAAAACTTTCTGTAGCATCTTTTCTTGAAAGCCCAATTGGAAAGAAATAATCAAAAGTAACTTGTTGTACACTTTTAACGCCTGTTTTTTTCCAAAACTCATCTTTTGAATTGTTATTTAAAACGAATTCTTTTTGAGAATTTTTATAGTCGGTTTTTTGCAGTGTACTAGGAATTTCTAAGAAAAAAGAAAAATTATCATTTTTAATGATTCCTGTAAAAAAGTTGACTTGACTGTATTGTATTCCAAATGAATAGTTGTTTTTTTTGTATTGTAATCCAATGCTAGGGTATAAAATTCCTCCACCATTGACCAATGTTCTAAATCCGCCACCACCACCAAAGTGAACATTAGCATCAAAATAAAGGTTCTTATATAGTTTGGTATTTACTCCTAAGTTAACTCCCAAAGTAAATAAACCTCCTTGATCACCTGTTACAGCTGCATGCATTGCTGCGCCAGTATATAACCATTTATTTAGAGGAACATTGTAATTCAAACCAACAAGACCCATTTTAGGTTCTAATTGATAATTAACTTTATCAGTTGGCATTCCTACCAAGGTGTAAGTTAGTCTAATCTTATTATCAAGTTTAGTTGTGTTGAGAGTAGAAGAATCTTCTGTTTGAGAAAAAACTTGATAGCTTATAAAAACAAAAAGAAGTAATAGAATAGATTTTTTCATAATTATTCGAATTCACTGGTGAAATGCAATTTTACACTTGGATATTTTTGTTGTGTCATTTGAATAGTAAAAGAGGAATCTGCTAAAAATACCAGTTGTCCTTGTTTATCTTTTGCAAGATAACGCTGTTTTACTCTTTTAAACTCTTTAAATTCTTCATTCTTTTGATCATCGGGTTGAACCCAACATGCTTTGTGAACATGAATGTTTTCATAGGTGCATTTCGCTCCGTATTCGTGCTCTAAACGGTATTGAATTACTTCATACTGAAGTGCTCCAACAGTTCCAATAATTTTTCTACCATTCATGTCTAAGGTAAACAATTGTGCAACACCTTCATCCATTAATTGGTCCAATCCTTTATAAAGTTGTTTAGCTTTCATAGGATCTGCGTTGTTCACATATCTAAAGTGCTCTGGAGAAAAACTAGGAATTCCTTTAAAGTTTAAAACCTCTCCTTCTGTTAAGGTGTCACCAATTTTAAAGTTTCCAGTATCGTGTAATCCTACAATATCACCAGGGAAAGATTCTTCAACGATCTCTTTTTTCTCGGCGAAAAATGCATTAGGACTCGAGAATTTTAATTTTTTATTGTTGCGAACATGCAAGTAAGGAGTATTTCTTTTGAAAGTCCCTGAAACAATCTTCACAAAAGCCAAACGATCTCGGTGTTTTGGATCCATATTGGCGTGGATTTTAAAAACAAAACCTGTTAACTTATTTTCTTTGGAATCTACCAAGCGTTCTTCTGCTTTTTTAGGTTGTGGATTTGGAGCAATATCAATAAAGCAATCAAGTAATTCTTTCACTCCGAAGTTGTTTAAGGCTGAGCCAAAAAATACTGGCTGTAATTTTCCTTCTACATATTCTTGTTGATCGAACTTTGGATATACTTCATATACCAATTCTAATTCTTCACGAAGTGTTTCTGCGGCAGTTTCTCCAACAACTTCATCTAGTTTTGGATTGTCTACATCATCAAACTCAATTCCTTCAGAAATGGTTTGCTTATTTTCTCCTGAAAAAATGTTCAACTTCTTTCCATATATGTCATAAATTCCTTGAAAATCATATCCCATTCCAATGGGAAAACTCATAGGTGTAACACGTAAACCTAATTTTTGTTCCACTTCATCTAATAAATCGAAAGCATCTTTTCCTTCTCGGTCTAGTTTGTTGATGAATACAATCATAGGAATGTTTCGCATTCTACAAACTTCAACAAGTTTTTCCGTTTGCTCTTCAACTCCTTTTGCAACATCAATTACTACAATAACACTATCTACAGCTGTTAGAGTTCTAAAAGTATCTTCGGCAAAATCTTTGTGTCCAGGTGTATCTAGAATATTTATTTTCCTGTCTTTGTAGATAAAGGCTAATACTGAAGTTGCAACAGAAATTCCACGTTGACGCTCTATTTCCATGAAGTCAGAAGTAGCTCCTTTTTTAATTTTATTATTCTTTACTGCTCCAGCTTCTTGAATAGCTCCACCAAACAATAATAATTTCTCTGTTAGTGTAGTCTTTCCAGCATCGGGGTGAGAGATAATTCCGAATGTTCTTCTACGTTGTATTTCTTCTAAAAAACTCATCTACAAAAATTGATGTGCAAAGGTAACTTTAAATGGAAAATGAGCAAAATAGGAAAGAATCTATTTCTTTTTATTTCTAGTATCTAGATCATAAACATAACTTCCTCCATTAATTTCTTGAATAGATGCTGTTATTTTGGAGTTAGTTTTTGTTTTTATTTCTTTCCAACAAGAAAAAAGTAATTCTCTAAATAGTTGTTCAATTTGGCTCTGAAAGTTGAATTTATAATCGAAATCATATAAGTCATTTATCCAATTTGAATCTTTGATTTGAAACAAGTCTAATAGCTGTTGAATTTGACTTTCTGCATATTCTGCATTAAGAGGAAACTCTTTTTTGATATGATCAAATGTTAATGAAAAGAGTTGCCAAGGAAAGAGCTGATATCTCATTTCAATATGAGAAGAAGGAGGGTTTTTTTGTAGTTGTTTGAAAAAAGTAGACAAATCTGTTTCTATAGTTCTTAACATGAGCTTTTTGTAAATTTCCTCAGTCAAATCCCAAAACTCATCAATCTCCACAAGTTGAATTCCTTTCGTTTCCTTCTGGATTTGGGTAACTTCCTCTTTAGATTCATTTAATAGATTTATCAGATTAAAAGAAAAAGGATCAATATGAGTGTTCTCTCTAATAATCTTAGTTAATTTTTCTAAAGAAGCTATAAACAGTTTCATGATTTGTTATTTAACAACACTAGCTTTTATAAACACATCTTTTACAGGCCACTCTTTTTTGTCAGTTTCCAGTTTAGCAATTTTTTCCATTGTACTTATTCCTTCTATGATTTCTCCAAAAATTGTATGTTCTCCATCTAAATGGTGACTTCCTCTTTTATCCTGAATCATATAAAATTCAAAAGGTGAAGATAATTTTTTAGGATTGTTATCCCATTGTCTTGCAGCAGCTAAAGATCCATATTTATGCTTATGGTATTTTTTCATTTCTGATGGAATCCTATAGTTGTATTTGATTCTTTTTTTACGAGTAATTGGATGGTCAGAATTTCCTCCTTGTACAATAAATCCAGGAACAATTCTATGAAAGCATGTTGTGCTAAAGTATCCTGTTTTGGTTAAAAAAATAAAGCTAGCTCTATGTAAAGGAGTATCTTTATATAATCTGATTTTGATATTTCCCAATCTAGTTTCGAAAAGAACAATAGTTTCTGGATTTAATTTCCCGTATGCTTTCAAAAAGGCAACAGTATTTTTATTATTGATAGAATCTGCTTCTTGTTCTTTTTTCTTTTCTACAATTATTTTTTTGGGTTTAGATTCTACAGTTTTTACTTCAGGAAGTTGATGCTTAGGTTTAGAATCTTCTGATTTGCATTGGGCAAATACACAAAGCATTAGAATAAGAACTGTAAAATTTCTCATGAAAATATTTTAATTCAACAAATTTAAGAAACTCCATTTTGTTTCATCGGTAAAAGATTGAGGATAGTATAAATTCTATTAGAGTATTTTACGCCCGAGGCTTTCGAAAAAATACTATTTCTTGTTATAGGCTAAGTAATTTCACTAAATCAACACAAACATTTTGTAGATACTTGTTTTATGCAGATTTACGCAATTTTTAATGCGTAAATCTGTATTGATCGTATAAAGGAATATTTAACTTTGGTAAAAAAGCAATGTCAAAAGAAAGGACTGACCCTCCAACGTCAAAAATGTGAAAGTTGCTAAAGACATTAAAAATTGCAAATGAGGAATCCAAAAATCAAAAGAGTAGGAAAGAATTATTAAAAAAAATATGAAATGAAAAAATCATACAAATTATTAATGTCAATTTTATTTGTAACACTTTTTAGTTGCGAAAGTGATTCTGGAAAGAATTCACAACTACTAAATGAGTTGTCTCAAAACCAAATAGAAGTTGCAAGATGGTCTTTTTACAATTCTAACACGAATGTAATTAGCCCTAAAAATACAACTGTAAAGTTTTCTGTGATACCATTAAATTCCTCAGAAATCCAATACGTAAGTACCGATATAGTAGAAAAAACTTTTCTTAAGAAAGACCTAGATGCTGGTTTAATAAAAGCAATAGCTACTTATCATTATGATAACGGTTCAGAAAAAATTGAGGATGAAGATATTTTTGCTTTCTCTGTGTATGATGTTAAAAGTAAAAATCAAATCGTTCATAGATTCTTTTTAAAAGAAGGTGATGAGTTTATTCTTAAAAAAGAACTAAAAGAAACATTTATAAATACAGAAAGCCAAAATTTTTTAATTTGGAAATATAAAAATGAAGATTATTCTATAGGGAATATTAAAGTTAGTAGACTTTTTAATATGGATGATAATTCTATAGCCGAGAGAAGAAGGAATACTAGAAATGAATTTAAGTTGTTTGTTTTAAGACATAAATATCCAAACGCAGATTTACTTCAGAAAAATGAAGATTTTGCTTACGAAGAAGTTGGTTTAGAGAACTGCCTTAGTGGTTGTGCTGAAACTGGAAATGGAACTTGTGATGGAGGATGGTATTGTGATACTGGTGGCTTTTGGAGTGAATCTGAGAGTTCTCAAGAACAATCGTATAGTCAATCTTTGATTTCACAAACTGAAGCTGAAACGTTATTTGATCTTAACTTAGATAGGAGATTAAGAGATGAGTTTTTAAAAAGTAGCTCTTTAGGTCAGAAACACGTAGATTATTACTACGCAATTTCTGAATTTGTTTTGACTTCAGATTACGAAATTTCAACTTTTGTAAAAATGATTTCGGTTTTACCTTCTGTAAATCAAGCGATTAATAGTCTTTTAGATGGCGATAATATTGATGATATTTTAATTACTTCGCAAATGAATTCTGAGATAACTTCTATTATTAATGATTATAAGGCTATGTCTGATAATCCAGATTTTAATTATATTTTAGATGATTTAAAAAGCGATATAGATATTATGACAAATCTAGATAAAGGGGAACTAATTTTAGCTTTTGAATAATATTTTGATATTTTTTAGATGAAAAAATACAAACTTCTATTAATTATTATTTTACTAATTCACGTTTCTTGTAGTAATCGATCAAGAAATAAAGAATTGGTAGGTGAATACAAAAGCAAGAAGTTAGATTTAACTGAAAAAATTAAATATAAGACTACCAAAAATATCGAAGGTTTTACGTTAAGCTTGAAAGAAGATAATCTCTTTGAGTACAATACTTGTGGTATTTTAGTAGATGGGAGTTGGGAAGTTTTAAATGATAGTTTAGTATTAAATGCAACGGCATTAAGATTTGCAAATGACTCTATTAATAAAATTAGAAAGCCTAAAGAGAGAAAAGACTTTTTAATTTTTAAAATTGAAGGTGAGTCTCTCATTGGTTTTGTTGATGGTCTTAGTGGTTTGGTAATTAATAAATTAGAAAGATTCGAAAAATAACGTAACTGCAACCCATTTAAAATAGCAGGAAAATCAACATATAAAAATTTGTTCTTTTCTGCTATTTTTGTTTTAACCTAAATATTGTCTTTTCACATGAATCGTTGTAACATCTTTAATGGAGTATAGAGTTAATGGTAAATATTCGGCTTTTGTCATAATTGGATTTATCCTGTTTACAATAATAGGTACAATTAGTCATGAGTATGGTCATATTGTTGTGGCCAAATCTTTAGGATATAAGACTACTCTGCATTATGGGAGTATGAATTATAAAGATTCTGATTTATATAAAAAACTTGGTGAAATTTATAATGAGAATAAAATTGCAATAGAAAACAAGTCTTTTTTTGACAAAAAGGCTGAATATGAAAAAGGAATTAAGAAAATTAAATCTGACCGACTATTTATTGCAATTGGAGGAGTTCTACAAACTATATTAACAGGAACAATAGGTTTAATAATCTTATGTTATCGAAGAAGGAAAATAGAAAAAGATAGACTGAGGTTAATTGACTGGCTAGCTATATTTCTCTCACTATTTTGGCTAAGGCAAGTTTTTAACATTGTTATTTCGATAACTAATGAGATTTTTTCACCGAATGGTAATTATTTTGGAGGAGATGAAAAAAAGATTGCTGAATTATTAGGTTTGTGGGATGGTACTGTTGCCTGTGCTTTAGGAATAATCGGAGTAGCTATATTTCTATTTATCGTGTTTAAAGTTATCTCTAGACCATTGAGATTAACATTTATATTAAGTGGTCTGATAGGTGGGGTGCTAGGATTTATATTATGGATGAAAATTTTAGGACCTTTAATATTACCTTAAAGAAATGAAATCTATCAACTCTGATTTCATTTTCTTATTTTTGTTAGGTAAAAAATATTAATGGAAGAATTAGTTGTTTTGGTAGATGAGCAAGATAATCAACTTGGACTCATGCCAAAGATGGAAGCACATGAAAAGGCTGTTTTACACAGAGCATTTTCTGTATTTGTATTTAATGATCAAGGAGAATTAATGTTGCAGCAAAGAGCAGCTGAGAAATATCATTCTCCGTTATTATGGACAAATACTTGTTGTTCGCATCAACGAGATGGTGAAAGTTCATTAGAAGCTGGGAAAAGAAGATTGCAAGAAGAGATGGGATTTACTTGCGATTTAGAAGAAATTTTTTGGTTTGTATACAAAGCTCCTTTTGATAATGGTTTAACGGAACACGAGTTGGATCATGTGATGGTAGGAAGATATAATAGTGATCCAAAAATTAATAAAGAAGAAGTAGAATCCTATAAATGGATGTCGTTAGAAGCTGTTAAAAAAGATATTGAAAACAATCCTGAGATTTACACAGCTTGGTTTAAAATCATATTTAAAGAGTCTTATTCAAAATTAGTTAATGCCTAGAATTACTGGATATAGAAAAGCGCATTTTAATGCTGCTCATAGATTGTATAGGTCAGATTGGTCTGATGAAAAAAACCTAGCAGTTTTTGGAAAGTGTAGTAACCCACATTATCATGGGCATAATTATGAGATTATAGTTGCTGTAACAGGCGAGATAGACTCAGAGACAGGTTATGTGTATGATTTAGGAAAACTAAAACGCTTAATTCGTTCTGAAATTGAAGATGCTTTTGATCATAAGAATCTAAATATTGAAGTAGAGGAGTTTAAAACCTTAAACCCTACAGCAGAAAATATATGTGTAGTTTCTTATCAGAAATTAAGAAAGCACTTGCCAGATTCTTTAGAGCTAGAAGTAACTTTATACGAAACTCCAAGAAATTTCGTGCGTTACTCTGGCGAATGATTTAATTCTTATTGTCTGTTTTTTAATTCTTTTTCAATTAATTTTAGAAGACTACTTACATAAAACTTTCCACCTGCATATCGGCTGATTTTATAGGTCCTATACAAGTATGCTTGACGCATTAATACTTTAAATTTTTCATCCTTTTTTAGTTGTTCGAAATTTTTAGGAACAAAACCAATTGTGATATAATGCGTTTTTCCTTCACTCTGTCTTTTGTAAGGATATTTTAAATTATAGCTTGGGAACTTTTCAGTAGAGATGAGAGTAGAATCTGAATTTATCGTAAAATTATTTTGTAAATATTCAGAGAAAAAAACCTCTAAATCAGGATAAAAAGGGTTCTTTTTGCTAATTCTTGGAAAGAAATTTTCATATGCAATTTGAATCCCTTTTCTAATAGAGTCATTTTTAATAATAGCAAAGCCTTCTTCTTTAATTGCATCATAAGTAGATCTGACAGGATATACATACTCGTCTTTAGCCAACCAATAAAAATCAAAACTCATAGTATCTTTATAAGAGAGATCATTCTCAATATAATTCAATATTCTAAAATGACTTCTGTCCCCCAACTTTAGCGAATGGTAGTCGCTATTAATATCAGACAACATTCCAGATAGATCTTCGTAAATATGTTCAAGAAATTTTAATTCTTGTTCTTCTTTTTTAAGGTTAGTATTCCAATTACTTACTTGTAATGCTAATAAAATACCAACAACAACTAAAGCTATTTCACCAATAGCATATTTCAAATATTTACTAGTGTTTCCTTCTGATATAAGAGATTTTCTTATTGTTCTAAAGAATTTAATCATTGTCCTTTTTTTTATGCTTTTGATAACCAATAAACAAACGTACTCCTAGTCTAGCAAAGAGTATAATTGCAATTACCATTACGATGTCAAATCCGTCCATTTATTTGTCACTATTTAGTCGTTCTTTAATTTTTTTTAATAAATCATTTGCGCCTTTTCTATATAGTTCAACAAAAAGCTTATGATTTTTGCCTGCAAGAATATCATTTGCAGCTACCATTTTTCGATACTCTTCACTTTCAGTAAAAAATACAATCATCTCTTTAGAATAAACTCCTAAGGTCCAATCAACAAACCAATCTTTAGTTTTGAAGAACTCTATGTTTTTGAAAACTTCTTCTTTGATAAAAGCATTGCTATCTTTTATAAGAACATCAAAAGTTGTATAAAATTGAGTGATATTAGTAATGAGGGTATCTGTTTTGATTTGATGATCGTTTGAAAAATCTTTTAACAATTCATATCCTTTTTTTTGAATGACAAAAGGTTGATAAATGGTCACCAAACTTCTACACTCAGGACAATCTTTATAATTATTTCTGTTTAGTTTTTTCTGTATAATTAAATCGCTTTTTTTCTTAATAGTGTCATAAAAACGTATAATCCTATTGGAAGCAATGGTGTCTCTTTCTAAGTCTAGAGATACAGTCTTGAGAATACTTTTTAACTGCGTATTGGTTTTTCTTACTTCGTTCCAATTATTAACTTGTAGAGCTAATAATATACCAATCATTACCAAAGTAATTTCTCCAATGGCATAAAGTAAGTAATTGCTAACTTTATTTTGTTGGATTAATTTTTGGCGAACTCTCCTGAATATTTTAAGCATTGTTGTTTACTTGATTAGTTATTAGTTAGTTTGAATTCTTCGATTTTTGTTACAAATAGCTTAGCCACCATTTATCTTTATTGTTAGCTTTATAGTTCATGTATTTTTTACAAATAGGATATAAAAGTAGAACAATTCCAATCCAAACTAAGTAAACTATCCATAAACTAAATCCATAACCAGCCAACTTTCCTTGAGCAAATACATCATTAGTAATTATCATGTTTTTCCAATCGTTTCCTGCCAATGCAGCTCCAAGCATTGCAAAGGCATGAATGAAAAATATGTGAATAACATAATAGAAGAAAGGAACTCTTCCAAAAACCAAAAGAAAATCTGTAAGTTTATTTTTCACCTTTTCTATACCTATAAGGAATAAAAATGCTGGTCCTAAAGTGATGAGAAGGAACAATAACGATGGAGGGTACTTACTTAGTTTAAAAAACGACATTATTGTTTTTGCTACTGTATCTTGAGTTTCCCACATTATTTGATCGCCATAAATATTGGACATTCTTAGAATTAAAAACAAAGCGATAGATCCTAAACCTAAATACAGTAACCACTTTTTTCGTAACTCTGCACTGTAATTTTTTTGATAGAAAGTGCCAAAACAGTAGCCTAATGTAATAACTCCAAGCCATGGTAAAATAGGGTAAGAGAACCAAATTGTTCTAGATTCACTTATAGAAAAACCATTCATTTGATGTAAGATGTACCAAACAATTGACTCAAAACTTTGTCCTTCTTTAACTATAGAATCAAATAAGTTGTGTCCGAAAATTAATAACAATCCAATAAGAATTAGAGCTTTCTTAGGAAGATGTATAAGTATTCCTAATAAAACCATACACAATCCAATAGCCCATATAACTTGTAAGTTGATAAAACCGAAAGAAATATCAAACCACCACAAGAAATTATTGATAAAAATTTCAACAAAGATCAGCCAAAACCCTCGCGTGATTAAAAATTTTGAAAGTTCCTTTTTAGTCCTTTTTTGTCCGTATAAAAAAGCAGAAGTTCCCGCTAAAAAAATAAATACAGGAGCGCAAAAATGAGTAATGAATCTAGTAAAGAACAATAGGGGAGTTGCGGTATTAAGATCTTCAGGGTTTACAGAATAAAAAGCATTTAAATGAAAATAATCTCTAGTGTGATCTAAAGCCATAATTACCATGACTAGACCTCTAAGGATGTCAATAGATTCTATCCTAGTTGATTTCGTTATTCCCATAAATTAAATTGATATTTAGTACTTTACTGTTACTCTCAAAGTTAATTACTTTTTTTAAATAGTAATTTTAACATAATAACTCCTAAATTTGCAGCTTAAATTAGTTAGATGAAACAATTTTTAAAATTCAATCCTATTTTAAAAGAAAAAATTTGGGGAGGTGAAAAACTAATTACTTTACTCGATAAGAAATCTCAAAGAAAAGATGTTGGAGAAAGTTGGGAACTTTCTGATGTTGAGGGAGATATATCTATTGTTGCTAATGGAGATTTAAAAGGAAAAGATTTAAAGCAACTCATTCAAGAGTATAAAGATGATTTAGTAGGAGAGAAGGTTTATAATCAATTTAGAGATAAGTTTCCACTACTAATTAAGTTTATAGATGCAAAAGAAGCTTTAAGTATTCAACTTCACCCTCATGACGATCTTGCAATGAAACGTCATAACTCCTTTGGAAAAACTGAAATGTGGTATGTGATGCAGGCAGATAATCAAGCAAATTTGATTGTTGGCTTTCAAAAAGACGTAACAAAACAAGAATATCTGGAACATTTAGAGAGTAAATCACTGACTAAGATTCTAAATATAGATGAAGTTCAAAAAGGAGATGTTTATTTTATTCCTACAGGAAGAGTTCATGCGATTGGAGCAGGTGTGATGTTGGCAGAAATCCAACAGACTTCTGATATTACTTATAGAGTTTACGATTGGGATAGGCAAGATTCTGAAGGAAATTACAGAGAATTACATACCGAAGAAGCTATTGACGCAATTGATTATACGTCGAAACAAACTTATAAGACCAGTTATCAAAAAACAGCCAACAAACCTGTTGAAATTGTCTCATGCCCTTATTTTACGACTAACATTCTATCTATAAGTAATAAACTTTCAGTGAATCATTTGAACAAAGATTCTTTTGTAATTTATATGTGTGTTGAAGGAAATGTTACTTTTCGCTTCGAAGATCAACAAGAAGAACTAAAAATGGGTGAAACATTATTGGTGCCAGCATCTATGAAGGAATTTGAGATTGATGCTACTTTAGCTTCAGAATTATTGGAAGTTTATATAAAATAAAACAGACTCGGTGATATCCGAGCCTGTTTCCAAACAAACCAAAATCATCTTAAACAAATTAAGAAGTTTTTATTTTTTACTTATAAAGAAGTAAAAAACTTACGCTGTAAAAGTAGTTATAAGTCTCTCCTTACAAGAACAAACTCCTCAGTAGAAGCGTTAAAGTTTTGCCGAATTCAATATTTTAAGGCATCAAAATTAAGAATGCATAAATATGTATCTTTGAGGATCATAATTGATAAGATATTTTATGAAGATTATAGCAATGATTCCAGCGCGATATAGTGCTACACGTTTTCCAGGAAAGTTGATGAAAGATTTAGGAGGAAAGCCTGTGATTGTTAGAACATATGAAGCAACTAAAAAAACGATGCTTTTTGACGAGGTTTACGTTGTGACCGATTCTGAGATTATATACGAGACAGTATCTAAAAATGGAGGAAAAGCAATTATGAGTCAGAAAGAACATGATTGCGGATCTGATAGAATTGCAGAGGCCGTTGAACATATGAATGTAGATATTGTAATTAATGTACAAGGAGATGAGCCTTTTATAGATGAAGTTTCTTTGCGAAAATTAATTCAAGTATTTGGTGAAGATCAAAATAAGGGAATAGATCTAGCTTCATTAAAAGTGCAAATTAAGAATGAAGAGGAAATACAAAATCCAAATAATGTAAAAGTTATTGTAGATCAAGAAGATTTTGCCATGTATTTTTCTCGAAGCCCAATCCCTTTTGTACGAAACAAAGAAATAGAAGTAAAGCATTATAAGCATATTGGAGTATATGCATTTCGAAAACAGGCGTTAACAGATTTTTATTATACTGAAAAAACACCTTTAGAATTAGCAGAAAGCATTGAAGGAATTCGCTATTTAGAAGTAGGTAAGAGAATCAAAATGGTCGAAACAGAAAGCTCTGTAATAGGTATAGATACTCCTGAAGATTTAGAAAAAGCAAAAGAAATATTAAAAAGAAATGCATAGTCAAATCAAGATCATAGCTTTTGATGCAGATGATACTCTTTGGGTAAACGAAACTTACTTTAGAGAAGCCGAAAAGAAATTTGCACAATTACTTTCTCAATATGAAACAGAAAACAAGATAGACCAAGAACTCTTTCAACTAGAGATACAAAACCTTTCTTTGTATGGTTATGGGGTGAAAGGGTTTATGTTGTCTATGGTTGAGTGTGCTTTAAAACTGTCGAATTATACAATTTCACAGAAAGTCATTGAGAGAATCCTCGACATTGGAAAGGAAATGTTAGAAAAACCAATTGAATTATTAGATGGAGTTGAAAATGTCTTACAGCAGCTACATGGGAAGTATAGATTGATTGTTGCAACCAAAGGAGATTTATTAGATCAAGAAAGAAAACTTGAAAAATCAGGATTGTTACAATATTTTCATCATATAGAAGTGATGAGTGAAAAGAAAGCTCCTGATTATCGTAAATTAATCAAACATTTAGATATAGAGCCTCAAGAACTTTTAATGGTAGGAAATTCTCTAAAGTCGGATGTATTACCATTAGTTGAAATTGGCGCATCTGCCATTCATGTTCCTTTTCATACTACTTGGGCTCATGAAGAGGTTTCTGTCCAAGATGCAGCTAATTCAGATTATAAAATAGCACAATCAATTAAAGAAATTCCTTCCTTATTATAGTATTAATAGATAGAAAATTGGATAAAATAGGCTAACTTTGTCACCTAAATTTGAATGATATGGCAAGTATTAAGAACTTAAAAAAAGATATCAACTATGTATTAGGAGATATTATTGATGAAGCAATATTTAAAGCAGGAGACCCTAAAAAAACTGAAGCTTTTATTGATGAAACCATTGCTACATTTGATGAATTAATTGCTAAAGTAAATGCAAAGGATGTAGAGAATAAAAAAGCTCACTTTAAATCAATTGGTAACGAGTTAGAGTCTAAAGCTGTAAAATTATTAGAAAAAGTAGATAAACTATAAATTAACTTTTTTTTATACTTATAGAAAACCACATTGAATCTCAATGTGGTTTTTATTTTTTATTTTTACTGCACATACGAAAACGATTTCGTCTTCGTTATATTAATAAACTTAAAAAGATCCCCATGGCTAGAGCAATGTACGAGTACACTAAAACTGTCTTAAAGAAGGTAAGTTTTAGTTCTGACTTATTTTGCAAAGAATTAGAAAAAGCGTTAGAAAGATTATTACCACATGAAATTAAAGAACTCACCATATGGGTAAAAGAGTTCACAGTAAACAAGCCCGATTTATCAGCCTGTTTAGCAATTATAAGAGAATAAAAAAAGGAAGCATTTAGCTTCCTTTTTTTATTCTCTTTTGTCTTTAATTCTTCTTTGTTTTTTTAGCTTATCAAATAAATGTCTTTTAAAGCTTATCTCAGCTATTTTTAGCTTCAAAATTTTCTTGTAAGGAAGAATATTTTTTAATTTTTTAAAATATTCTTTATTAATAGTTTGAATTTTATCTTGAATTTCATTGAAAGCAACTACCATAATTTTTGAATCACTTTCAGATAAATTGGTAATTTCTTCTTTATTTTTTATAAGTTTCCAAAACTTGCTTCTTTCCTGCTTTCTTAATTCAGAGATTTGTTTTTCATGAGCATTATATACAGGCCAAAATTTTTCAGCTTCTTTCTCATTAAAATTTAACTGATCTGTTATGTAAGCAATTTTATATTGTCTTATTTTGTCTTGATCTGGTCTCTTTATTCTTTTCTTTTGTGCAAAAGTATTCGCACATAAAAAAAGTAAAAGTATTGGAATTATGGTTCTAATGTTTTTCATAATTAATTGATTTTATCAAACAACCCTTGTGTTTCTTCAATTAAGATATATGTGTCGTTTTCGTCTATGTATTTTTCAATATTATCACTTTCAAATGTATTTTCAAAAACAAAAGAGTTTTCTAATTCAGCTCCGTCTTCAAATGCATTCACTATATCGTCTGTAAGAATTGTTTCAATATTTTCATCAATCCAAGTAGATATTTCATCAGAGGTAGGATCAACAGTAATTTCTCTATCAAAATATATGTATGTTGCAAATAGTAAAATTATGGCAGCCGCTGCCGTGCTTGAAAATTTAGCAATTCTAGTTCTTAATGGAATTACCTTTCCTTTTTTAGGTAGTTCTACATTCTCTAAAATTCGATCTTCTAAAGAAACAAAATAATCAGAAGGAGTTTCAAAACCAGTATGTTTAGGAAATGATTTTTCTTTCAAATTCATTGAAAAAACATCTTCAACTTGATCAAAATACCCTTGAGGAACTTCAAATCCTGAATCCTTAGGAAGTTTTGATAACCAATCTTCTGTATGTTTGCTGTTGTTTTCCATTTCTGTTTATTAAGACAAATTTTTCTTAAAAAAGTTTAATTTGCCCTTGACTTAATATAGTTTTCTATCTTTTTAACTGCATGAAAATAAGAGGCTTTTAATGCTCCTACTGAGGTTTCTAAAATTTTAGAAATCTCATCATATTTCATGTTGTCATAGTATTTCATGTTAAAAACCAGTTGCTGTTTCTCTGGTAAAGTTGCTATTGCTTTTTGTAAAATCAACTGGATTTCATCACCTGTAAACCAATCATCTGAGCTTAAATTAGCAACTAGTTCTTGTTTGATTTCACTAATATCAACACTTCGTTGTTTAGCTCTTTTATTCAAAAACGTAATCGATTCGTTTGTAGCAATTCTATACATCCAAGAATATAATTTACTGTCTTGTTTGAAATTGTCTATTCCACGAAAAACTTTAATAAAGGTATTTTGTAAAACATCATCAGCATCATCATGAGAAATCACAATCTTTCGGATGTGCCAATATAAGCGCTCCTTGTATTCATTGATTAATACACGAAAAGCTTGCTCTTTGGTTTGAACATCTTGAAGTTGTTCAACTAAAGTTATTTCATCTACCAAATTAACTAGTTTTCTTCTTAGACCTAGTAAATATAGGAAGGTTTAACCAATAGTTGATTTTTGAAATTGGATTGTTAGAAGATTTCGGTATGCTAATCCAAAACTATCTTTTTAAACGACGAGATCTTGAGTATCCAAACAATCTATTTTGTACAATAGTTTCAGAGACTCCTTCTGGTAACATTTTTTCCCAACCTTCTTCTCCTTCAGAAATCATTCTTAATACTTTACGTGAGAAAATGTGAAGTATTTTTTTGTCGAAATCTTTAATATCTACTAGCTTTCCGTTGTTTTTAAAGAACTTGTATAGTTCTTTCATACGTGGATGAACTTTTAAGTTTTCACTGGTGATATATTCTCCAGATTCATCATCCTTGTACGGATACATGTATACTTTTAAATCTCTGTAGAATAATTTTCCAAAAGCCTCAAGAATTCCACCACTTAAGTGACGATAGTATTTCTCATCAAATATTTGGATCAGATTATAGACTCCCATGGCTAGAGCCATACGAGCTTTAGTAAATTCACTGAAATATTCAACTAGTTTAAAGTATTCTTGGAAATTGGTAATCATTACATTTTGTCCTAAAGAACATAGCAATTCTGCTCTGTCTAAGAAATCTCTTTCATTAATTTCTCCTTCAGCACGTAAATTACTAAGGGTGATTTCAAAAATAATTTGAGAATTATCAGGGTCTACCTTGCTTTCGTCAAAGAATAATTGTTTGGCATTTTCAAACATATCCATATTAACCTTTGTTACTGGTCTGAAACTACCACGCAAGGCCAAAATATTTTTCTTATACAAAACTTGAGCAGGAAGTAAGTTGTTACCATCTGGTCCAAACATTACGGCATTAGTCATTTCATTCTTAACTAACTGTAAACTCATTAATCGGTTATCTACATACATAAATCTTGGTCCAGAGAAATTAATCATGTCAATTTCTAGCTGGTCTTTATGTAAGTTATCATAAAATGATTTTAAAAGCTCTTTTGGATTGTCGTTCAGATAAAATGCTCCATAAATCAAGTTAACACCTAAAATACCTAATGTTTCTTGTTGCAATCTAGCATCTGTTTCTTTGAAACGAAGATGTAAAACAATTTCATTATAATCTTCTAAAGGATCTAGTTGAAAACGAATTCCTACCCAACCGTGCCCTTTGAATTTTTTAGAAAAATCAATTGTAGCCACAGTATTTGCATAACTAAAGAACAATTTATCTGGATGTTTTCTTCTGCTAAGCCTGTCTTCAATTAAGTCAACTTCATGACGAAGCATTCTTATCAATCTAGGTTCAGTAACATAACGTCCATCTTCTTCAATTCCATAAATAGCATCAGAGAAATCTTTATCATAAGCACTCATAGCTTTTGCTATGGTTCCAGAAGCACCACCAGCTCTAAAGAAATTACGTACTGTTTCCTGGCCTGCACCAATTTCTGCAAAGGTTCCGTAGATATCTGTGTTTAAATTAATTCGTAGTGCTTTTGTTTTTGTAGCTGGAACACTACTTATTTTCTGATCTCCTTTTAAAGAAATAGCCATTTTACTAGGTTTAACTTGAAAAACAAATGTACTAAATTTAAAAATCAACCTTTAATTTTTATGCTATTTTTGTGATATATGAAGATTACTTTTTTAGGAACAGGAACTTCGCAAGGAATTCCCATGATTGCAAACAATGATCCAGTTTGTTTGTCAACCGACATAAGAGATAAAAGATTACGCTCATCAATAATGATAGAATGGGAAGGAGCGAGGTATATTGTAGATTGTGGACCAGATTTTCGTCAACAGATGTTACGAGAGAATGTGCAATCTATTAATGGAGTTTTGTTTACGCATGAGCATTCAGATCATACAGCAGGATTGGATGATTTAAGGCCTTATTGCTATCAAATGGGAGAAGTACCTATTTATGCTAAAAAAAGAGTGATAGACAATTTAAAAATTCGTTTTGCCTATATTTTTGAAACAGAAAATAGATATGAAGGAGCTCCTAAGCTTGAAGAGAATGTTATTTCAGAAGCCCCTTTTACTTTGAAAGGTCTAGAGGTTAGGCCTATTGAGGTCATGCATGGGAAACTTCCAATAACTGCCTACAGATTTGGGAATGCAGCTTATATAACTGATTTAAAAACTATTTCTGAAGCAGAAAAAGAAAAGCTAAAAAATCTTGATATACTTATTGTGAATGCATTGCGTATAGAGGAACATCCTACGCATTTAAATCTAGAACAAGCAATTGCATTTGTTGAGGAAATTAAACCTAAAAAAGCTTATTTCTCTCACATCAGTCATAAGCTAGGATTTCATGCTGAGGTAGAAAAACTATTGCCAGAAAACGTGTTCTTAAGCTATGATGGATTACAAATTGATTTATAAGCGTTCTTCAATCCATTTTTTAAAGCTAAAGAAATTTTGAGGAGCTACTCCGTGACCTACAGGATATTCAGAGTAATCGTTCTGTAACCCTAAAGAAGTTAAAAAGGGCGAAGCTTTTCTAGCGTCATCTACAGGAATTACTTGATCTACATAACCATGAGAGATATAATAATCAGTGCTAAACTTATTTTCTATTTCAGCAGGTAAAAGATCATGATTGATATAGCCGCTCAAGGCAACTACATGTTGAACTTTATTGGGAAAGTTAAAACTTACTGCATAACTCAAAATAGCTCCTTGACTAAAGCCTAATAAGAAGGTTTTCTGAGGATTTGTATTGTATTTAGATTGAAGTTCATCAATTAAGTCCGCAATTTTTACCATAGAATCTCTAGCTTGAACTAGGTCTGAGAATTTATTATTCTCTTCATCTATACTAAGTGCATACCAAGCATACCCTCCAAAGCCCATTTCGTATGGAGCTCGTACACTTACAATTAATAATTCTTCAGGTAGTTCATCAGCGAAAGAAAATAAATCTAATTCGTTACTTCCATAACCGTGCAGTAATACTAATAAAGCTGGTGAACTACTGTCAGTTTTAGGTGTTCTAACAACGTAGTGTAAAGAAGAGTTGCTCATTTAGTTAAGAACCAATTTTTTGTTAGCATAAATTCCATAGGCTTTTCCTTTTAACTCTTTTCCGTTAAAGGCAGAGTTTTTAGAGGAAGAAAGAATGTCTTTTTCAGAGAAAGTATATATTATTTCAGGGTTAAATAAAGTTAAATTTGCCTCTTGATCTTTAGCTATAAAAGAATTTTTTTGATTGAAAATCTTTCTAGGGTTTACTGTAAGGGCTTTTATGGTTGTTTCAATATCTAGCTGAGAATTTACAGCTCCAAATAAGCTTTCCATACCAATAGTTCCGTTTTTAGCCAAGCTAAATTCTAACTTTTTATTTTCTATATCTATTGGATTATGATCAGAAGTAATCACATCTATTATTCCATCTTTAACTCCTTTAATAAGAGCTCTTGTGTCTTTTTTTGTACGAAGAGGAGGTGTTACTTTTACATTGCTATCAAAACCTTCTAATTCTTCATCGGTAAGAAGTAAGTGATGAGCAGTAACACTACAAGTTACCTGAAGTCCTTTTTTCTTTGCTTCTTTAATAAGCTGTACAGATTTGGCTGAAGAAATAGTAGGGATATGTAATCTGCCTCCTGTGTATTCTAGTAAGAAAAGATCTCTTGCAACTTGAATTTCTTCTGCTAGAGCTGGAGCTCCTTTTAAACCAAGTCTAGTGCTGTTTATTCCTTCATTAACAATTCCTTCACCCGTGATGGCTTTGTTTTTAGGGAAGCTCAATACTAAACCGTCAAAGTTTTGAGCGTATAAAAGAGCGATTTTTAATAAATTATCATTGGAAATAGATTTATTATAATCTCCAAAAGCGACAGCTCCAGATTGTTGCATGTCATACATTTCTGCTAATTCATTTCCTTCGCATCCTTTGGTTAATGCTCCAATAGGAACCAATTTAGTAGCAGAATTAGCTGCTTTGTTGATTAAAAACTCAACATCAGATTTTGAATCTATTACTGGATTAGTGTTGGGGTTAACAGCTATAGTAGTGAAGCCGCTTTTAGCTGCAACGGTAATTCCGTGAGCAATAGTTTCTCTCTCTTCATATCCTGGTTCTCCCAAGCTAACACTGGTGTCAAACCATCCGCAAGAAACATGTAGGTTGTCTAATTGAATAACTTTATAGTTGGATTCCGGCTTTATAGAATTGGCAATTTTGGCAATCTTCCCGTTAACGATTAAAATGTCTTTTGTTTGTTGATGATGTGGGCTTGAAGCATCTATAATCGTAGCCGATTTTAAAAGCGTGGTCATGTTCTGAAGAATTTTAAAATTAAAATTTCCAGCAGCAAAGATACGATTGCAATTGCCAAAAACAACTTCCATAGCCATTGAACTTCATTTTTTTGATTGATTTTTGTAAAAAAACCTTCAATAGAGTCATAAATTGTTAGGTTAGACAGCTTGCTTTTTAATTCGTTTTTAGTGTAATACAAAAGAGAACTTTCTTCTTTGTTTACGTTGTAAGCAATGGTAGTTAGCGATTTTTCGTCTAAAGTGATTGTATAGAAACCAGGTGTCTTTGGTTGCTCATTTGTAAGAAGTCTTACTTTGTTGGAAAAAGATTGCTGCAAAGGAATAAAAGAGCTGTTTGTATTGGAAATTTTTAAGATTTGATCTTTGCTAAGCTTTTGATTCACTTCTATAACATTCTCTTTTTGTAGGATGTAGTAGGGTTTAGATGTTTGAAGACTTTGTTGACCTATATTGTAAAGAGTAGGAACAATTAATGGCGAATTGCTAAAATTTGTAATCTCAATGTTTAAGGGAGATGAAAACCAATAAACTTTAGTGTAAGAATTGTCAACTTCTTGTAAGAAAGCCGTTTTATTTTCAAAAGATATGATCTTGTCACCTTTTAAAGAACTAGAGTAGCTTCTAGATACTGATGGATATTGAAAATTTGTTACTTTTTTAGAAAAAACGTTGGTATATAATGGATGATCGTAATTGATGTTAGTAATTTTTAGAGAATCTGATTTGATATTATTAATGGATCCGTTAGCAAATTTTCTAAAAAAAGTATTGTATGACGCTATTTCAGACTTTTCATTTGGGATGATTAAAAGGTGGCCACCATCTTTTAGAAATTGTACTAAAGAGTTCTGAAGAGCATTTGTGATATTTTCAAGTTGATTTAAGATAATCAATTGTTGATTTGGAATAGAGTTGAAATTTACATTTTGTAATGTGGAATTTGAAAAATTAAAATCACTTTCTGTGAAAACTCTACGAAGCGAATTTGAGGTTTCTCCTATGCTGAGAATATTAATTTTTTCTTGAGAATTAATGCTGAAAAAAAATGTATTATCAAATAAAAAAATATCGTTAAAAGTTACTTGTATTTTTCCATTGAATTTCGTAGTTTTAGGAATTGAGAACTCAATATTTTTTGTATTGTTTTCTTCGATAGAGAAGGAGCGTTTATTGATGAGTTGTTCATCATTGTACAAAGCGATAGGAATGTTGTTTTTTTCTTCACCTTGATTTCTTACAGTAACAGAAATTTTAATTTCTTCAGAATTGTTGTTTGAAATGTAAATACTATCTATTGAAACATTGTTTTTTTGATTTTGATCTATTTTTATAAAAGAAAAAAGGCTATTTACATTTGTAAACTTATCTTTTTTATTTTTTCTATGTATTTGAAAATCAGAAATTAAAACAATATTATATAAAGTTTTAGTTGTATTTTTTATTTTATTCTCAAATTCTAGTATTTTTTGTTCAATGTTGCTGAATTTTGATGATACTTTGATGTTTTTTAATAATTCACTAAGCTGATTTTTATTAATATCCTCATAAATATGATCATTTGTTGCTAAAGTATACGTGTCAAAGTCTGATGCATTTTCTATAATTTCTTGAGCAGCTAACATTAATTCATTACCATTATTTCCATTGGTGTTTAAACTCATAGAGTTGTCTAGGTAAATTAAATTATGATTTTTTTCATTAAATTTTTTAGAACTAAAATATGGTTGTGAGAAAACAAAAAGTAACGCTAAAAGTCCTAGTATTCTTGTGGTTAAAATTAACCACTTTTTCACTCGCGAACTCTTCCTTGTTTCTAGGCTAATTTTTTTTAAAAATGCTACATTGGTAAATGCAATTTTTTTAAACTTCTGCAATTGAAATAGGTGTACTAAAATTGGTATAATTAATAGCAGAAGTAAATAGAATATTTCGGGATGTTTAAATTGCATATACTATTCCTGTAAATTAATACTTTGCAGCTTTACCATTTGCAGAACTATTTCTAATGAATTCTCGTAAATCATCATTAGATTTCTTAAGATCTTCATTACGCAAGTACATCATATGACCACTTCTATATCCCTTAAACTCAAATCTATCTTTCATTCTTCCGCTTGGATCTATTTGCCACATGGTATATTTTGCATTAAAATATGTGGTCGCTCCATCATAATAGCCAGATTGTATCAATACTTTTAAATACGGATTCTGAGCCATTGCTTGGCGTAGACCTTCTCTTACATTATTATTTCTTCGATCCCAAGGATTTACTGGTCCAAAAACATTGTATTTAACATCAGTTTTAAAATTTAGATGCTCTCGTATGTAGTAATTAATAGCCGGAGTGAAAGAATGTAGCCAAGAGGTTAGTTCTGAGTTATAATCTGGGCTATCTCCAGCAATTCTCTTATCTAAACCATTGTATCTTGAATCTAATCTTCCTATTGTCATACCGTTTTTATCTCTCAAAAGTTCTTTCCAGAAATAGCTTTTTGGAATATCTAAATTATGTTGTAAAACCACTTTCTTTTGAATTCCTGAGAAATAAGAAATTCGTTCGGCAACTTTGTTTCTCTCTTCTTTTGATATAAAGCCACCCTTTGCCATTGCTGGGATTAGCTCATTAATAGCATAAGATTCGGCAAGAGGTAATACTTCAAGTAAATCTTTGTTCTGTAGTTCTGCAGGAAGCATTTTGTGATACCAAGCTGCCGCTGTATAATACGGAAGATTTATTGCAGATTCTACTGCGCTTCCTGTTCTTAGTACTAAGTAATCTGCAGGAGAAACCATAATTACACCATTTAAATACATCCATTGACTGTTTTGTAATTCTGCAGCCAAGCCCATTACTCTTGTGCCGCCATAACTTTCTCCAATGATGTATTTAGGAGATTGCCATCTATTATTTCTAGTGATGAATGTGTTGAGCCAACCTGCTAAGTATTTGACATCGGCATTAATTCCAAAAAATTTCGATTTGTCTACTTTTTCTCCTTTTTTCACAACAGGTCTTGAATATCCAGTATTTACTGGGTTTACATATACAATGTCTGCGACATCTAATATAGAGTTTGGATTGTCTTTTACACCATAGGGCTGTATAGGATATCCTTCATCATCAATATTCAGAACCTTAGGACCAGTATAAGCAATATGCATCCAAACAGATGCAGAACCAGGTCCGCCGTTGAAAGACATAATAATTGGTCTCTTGTTTCCGTTTTTCACATTGGTTCTCCTGTAGTAAGTATAATATAAAGAAGCTATAACTTCACCGTTGTCATTCCATACGGGCTGCATACCAGTAACAGCTTTATAGGTTACTTTTTTCCCTCTAATAATCACTTCATTGCTTGTGACTACTGTAGTGTCTACAGGGATTCTGTTGTCTTGAGCATTAATATGGATAGCTAGGATTAAAGCTAGAAAAAGTAGAATTTTTTTCATGAGAAAGTAAATTAAGGACGTCTAATTTAGCGGAAAAAAATGACTTATGTATAAGAGAAATGTTAATTAAACAATAGAGTGAATATTGATTAAAATTTTTCAAAAACTCCTAAGCCAAAAAGAGCAAAATCATATTTAACAGGATCGGTTGAATCAAAGGATCGTAAAGATGAGTCCAGTTCTTGCAATGCTTTCCAATCGTTTTGTTTTCTTTTCAGCAATTGAAGTTTTCTAGCAACGTTTCCAGAATGAACATCTAAAGGGCATGATAGCTTTGACGGCGAATGAGATTTCCAGAGTCCGAAATCTACACCTGTTTTGTCTTGACGAACCATCCATCTTAGGAACATGTGAATTCTTTTAGCTGCTGAATTTTTTAAGGGATTAGAAATATGTTTTTCTGTCCTTGTTTGGTGTGGAAGTTCAAAAAAAATAGATTTAAAATTAGCAATTGAATTTTGGTAGTTTTCTTCTTGTATCTCAGGAAGTAAAAGAAACTCTAAACCTTTATGTTTCTTATAGATATTTTGCAAAGATTTGATGAAACATGTAAGGTCTATTGCATTAAAAGTACGATGAACAAACCCACAATTACTTAGATCTTTTTCACTGTGGTTTAAAACAAAGTCATAAGGCGCATAATCCATGATCTCCATCAACCGTTTTGCGTTTTTGATAATCATTTTTCTATTTCCCCAAGCAATTGTTGCAGATAGAAATCCTGAAATTTCGATATCTTCTTTTTTAGAAAATAAATGAGGAATTTGAATAGGATCTGAATCAATAAAGGACAAGGTGTTGTATTTCTCAACCTTAGCATCTAAAAAATCTTTTAACTCACTTTTACTGAACGACATTTTTAGCAAGAATAAAAAGTAAAACTAAAATACCGTTATATGCTGAATGTATAAGTATAGCCCAAGGAAGGCCTAAACGAACTCTAATGAAACCAAAAACAAGGCCCAAAACTAACTGAGGAGAAATTAGTATAGGTGAAAAGAGGATAATAAAAGTGTCTAACTGATAATTGAAAAGATGAATAAACCCAAAAGCAATTGAAAATAAGTAAAATGCTATTCTAAAGACCTTTGGATTTTCTAAGAAACGAATATTAATAGTAGGGAATACTATTTTCCAATTAGAAAAAGGTATTGGTTTCATGTATAACTTTAAAGGGGATTTAAAGAGTACTAAAGGTGCTCTAAATATAGCTTCTTCAATCAAGGGAGCCATTACAGCAACAATTAGAAAAATCTTGTAATTAGAGAGCTCTTTTAAATCGTCAAAGGCGTGATAATCGTTTTCTATAAGGCCAGAACTATATATAATTCCAATAATAATAGACAAGAAAAAAGAAATGGTAAAACACGTTATCAAGAGAATGATAAATACCTTAAGCTTGTAGAGTAAGTTTGTATTGGGATCACTCTCTAATACAGGGTTCTTAAGGAATTTAAATAAGTCGGTAAGCGTGTTCATTAGATAATCACTCCATCTTTCATTGTTAATTTTCTGTCAGCCATATCAGCTAATTCTTCATTGTGTGTTACAATAATAAATGTTTGATTGAATTTATCTCTAAGCTCAAAGAATAACTTATGAAGATTTTCAGCAGAGGCAGAGTCTAAATTCCCACTGGGTTCATCTGCTAAAATAATTGAAGGATTGTTAATCAAAGCTCTAGCAACTGCCACTCTTTGTTGTTCTCCACCAGAAAGTTCATTGGGTTTGTGATGAAAACGATTTTCTAGACCTAAAAATGTGAGAATTTCTTTAGCAGATTTTTCAGTTTCTAATTTGTCTTTTTTTCCAATAAATGCAGGAATACATACATTTTCTAATGCTGTAAACTCTGGTAATAATTGATGGAATTGAAAAATGTATCCAATGTGTTGATTTCTAAAAGAAGAAACTTGTTTATCGGATAAGGATTTTAACGATACGTTATTAATACTAAGTTCAAAGTCTTGTTCTTTAATTGGCTTGTCAAGAGTTCCAAGAATTTGTAGAAGAGTAGTTTTTCCAGCACCTGATGGTCCTACAATGGCAACAATTTCACCTTTTTGTATCTCAAGGTTTACACCTTTTAATACTTCTACTTCTCCGTAATATTTATGTATGTTCTTTGCAATAACCATCCTTGAGCACTTAATGATAACGAAAGTATTAAAAAGTGCTCAAATGAAGATTATTTTAGAATATGTTTTTTACTTTATTGTAATCGATGAAGTAAACTAATCGTAAAGAAAAGATATGTTGATTAGGTTCATTGAACAGATTGTCTAGATTGGTAAAGAAATCTTGTCCTGTTTGATCGTTTACACTAAAGATACTATTTCGATAGAAAGCAATTAACTGACTTCCCGGAGCGAATTGCCAAAAATAGTTCAAGTCTAGGTTCCAACTATTAAAATTAATATCATGATTGGTGTTGTAAGTAGAACTTGGATTTAAGTAACCATCTGTTCCTAAATTGTAATATTGTGATTCATATCTTACATCAGACCAGTTGTGTCTAAAGGTCAAACTTAAAGACGATTTGATACTAAAATTATATTTGGCTGATACTGTATTATTAAAAGTTTTACGATCTCTTTGTCCAAAGACTTGACCTCCTGTATCTTCTCCAACCCAACCTTGATCATTGTAATTTTGGTTGAACCCTAATCCGTAAGAGAATGATAATTGATTGCTAAATCGGTATCTAGGTGAAACATTAAATCCATAAGCATCTCTTGGGTGGTTTAAGTAAGATGATTTGAAGAAATTAGCGCTGTACGAGAATTTCTTTCTTCTGTCAGAATTAAACCAGCTATTGAATGTAATTCTTGTAGGTCTAACAAAGAATACTCCAGAAGTACTTCCTTGTCTAGGCTCAAAGAAATCATACTGACGACCAATATTTCCATTCACATTAGCACCAAAGTTTACTTGATTCCTAGTGTTAAACCAACCATTAATTCCGATGTTATTTCCAGTATAAGTTCCTGGAGTATGTAAGTAATTAATATTCCACCAAGTGTTAATTCCGTAATTATTGAACTTTCCTTTAGGTTGTAAGATTCTATAAGAGACATTTCCATAAAAAGTTTGTTCGTTGTTACTGAATAATACTCCTAAGTCATTTGGATTGTAATCTTTGTCTTCAAAATTATAACCTGTTTCCCAACGCCAGTTACCAGCAGCTTTTGCAATGCTTGTATCAAAAGTACGACCTGTGACAGTAGTTCCGTTTTCCATCACACTACTTTGTTTGTAGGAACCATCAACAAAATACTTACTGTTTTTGGTTCTCACGTGCCAAAGAAGTCCAGTAACATTTGCATCTCTAAAACGACCATCTCTAGTTACATTTGTATTGATTAATGTGATAGAAGAGTTTTGGTTAAAAGCTTGATCTGCAACCATAATATTATAGTTTGTAAAAGGTTCAGTAACTCGTTTCCTAGTATCGCCAGTAACATTGTTACGAATGGTTGCCTCTGTTTTTTCAGTAATCGCATTGAAGAATCCTATACCCAAACCTCCTTTAGTTCTTCCTGATATTTTTACAGCATTCAACATTTTCACACCATCTGGATTATCAATTACTTCTTCATCTGCTCCTAATTCATTATAAACATTTGAAAATTCTGTAGGTCTACTTCCGATTCTTCTAGAAAAGAATAATCTCCCTTTTCCAAAAAGTTCAGTTCCTTCAATAAAGAATTGTCTTTGTTCATTAAATACTTGTTCAAAAGGCCCTAGATTCAAACTTACATCATCAAAACCAACTTGTCCAAAATCAGGAATTAAGGTAGCATCTAAAGTAAAATTCTCTGTAACTCCATATTGAACATCCATACCTACGCTTCCAGAGCTTTCAGAATTTCCATCATAAGTGTCTACAGTTCCTGATGTATAAGGGTAAAACGCCAAACGAGTTGGAGGTTTGATGTCTTTAAAATCTTCTACTAAACCATCATACTGTGTCCAAATACCTTTTGTATTGTCAATCCAGTTCCAAGTATGTTGTGCATTTTCATTTTGAATTCTCCTATGGAAATTAAATCCCCAAGATTGTACAGGAACATTAGCAAAACGTAAGGCTCTGTATGGAATTTTCATTTCTACGCTCCATCCTGTTCCGTTTACTTTTACATCACTTTCCCATACAGCATTCCAACTAAAGTCTTCATTACCTTGAGAAATTTTTGACTCTGCCTGAGACCCTGTACTCATAACAACAAATTCAAAAGCATTTTGACCGTCGTCATTAGGGTTGATGGTTACTAAAAAGAAATCTGATTGACCAAAATTATCTCTATTGGTAAATTCCATAGGAATTTTAGAAGGATCTGGATCAGACATATTTGCAGAAATGTAAATAGCATCATTATCATAGATAACTTTTACTTCTGTTTTATGAGATTCTGGTGCCTTCTGACCATTGTCTGGCCTTAAAACAACAAAATCTTTTGCTATTTCAGCTCCTTTCCATGCTTCGTCATCTAAAACGCCGTCAATTTTTGGAGATTTGGTTACTCTTGTGGTTTTAATTCTTTTTCGATTGCTGTTAATTTCTTCTTGAGCAAATAAACAACTGCATGTTATAAAAAGGATAACAAATAAGGATTTTACTTTGAACATTTTGGTTGATTATAGTTTTTATGGTTGCTAATGTATTTATGTTCTTTGTGCGAGAAACATAAAAATCTGTTAATTACCCTAAGGACATTGTTAATTTTACATCGTTACAAATAAACTTGTCTTTTAAGTAAATTTTAAGATTTCTATAACACTAAAGTAGACTGATGGTGTGTCTTGAGAAAATGAAATGACATGAACTGTATAACAGATGTAGTGAATTGTTATAAAATGATTTTGACCAGAAAGCTATGTATATATTTTATATCAATGATTATGATTTTTTCTCATTGGAATTTGTATTTTTGTGAGCGTTTTTAAACATTGATCATAGATGAACTTACACGAATATCAAGGAAAAGAAATTTTAAACAGTTTTGGCGTAAGAATCCAACGCGGAATTGTAGCTAGCAATCAAAAAGATGCTGTAGATGCAGCTAAACAATTAACTACAGAAACAGGTACTAGCTGGTATGTAGTTAAGGCTCAAATCCACGCTGGTGGAAGAGGAAAAGGAGGAGGAGTTAAACTTGCAAAAAGTTTAGAAGAGGTTGAAACAATTTCTAATGATATTATTGGAATGATGTTAAAAACACCACAAACTCCTGCTGAAGGAAAATTAGTAAATCAAGTTTTAATTGCTGAAGATGTGTATTACCCTGGAGATTCAGAACCAGAAGAATATTATATGTCAGTTTTATTAAATAGAGCTACGGGTAGAAATATGATTATGTATTCTACTGAAGGAGGAATGGATATTGAAGCTGTAGCCGAAGAGACTCCACATTTAATATTTACGGAAGAAATAGATCCTACAATGGGATTACTACCTTTTCAAGCACGTAAGATAGCTTTCAACTTAGGATTGTCTGGTGGTGCCTTCAAAGAGATGGTAAAATTTGTTTCTGCATTGTATACAGCTTATGTAAAATCTGATTCTTCTTTGTTTGAAATTAATCCAGTATTAAAAACATCTGATGATAAGATTTTAGCTGTAGATGCGAAGGTTACTTTAGATGAAAATGCATTGTTCCGTCACAAAGACTATGCAGAATTACGTGATTTAAGAGAAGAAAATCCAATTGAAGTTGAAGCGAAGGCTGCAGGATTGAACTATGTAGATTTAGATGGAAATGTTGGGTGTATGGTAAACGGAGCTGGTTTGGCAATGGGAACTATGGATTTAATTAAGCAAGCTGGAGGTGACCCTGCTAACTTCTTAGATGTAGGAGGTACTGCAGATGCTCAACGTGTAGAAACTGCTTTTGGAATCATTTTAAAAGACCCTAATGTAAAAGCTATTCTAGTAAATATCTTTGGAGGTATTGTACGTTGTGATCGTGTTGCACAAGGTGTTGTAGATGCTTATAAGAATATGGGAGACAAGATCAACGTACCTATCATTTGTAGGTTACAAGGAACCAACGCAAAAGAAGCTAAGGAATTAATTGACAATAGTGGAATGGAAATTATTTCTGCTACAGAATTCCAAGAAGCTGCTGATAAAGTACAAGAAGTATTAGCAAGTTAGATTGTTAAATACAAGATTTATAAAAACAAGAAAACGCCGCTCTTTCGAGCGGCGTTTTTTATTGTATTTTCTTTATGTTTAAGGTTTTACTGTTTCTTCACCTTTGTCTACTTTAATACGTTCTGGACGATTAGCTAATTCCCATGCTGTATGGAATACCAAACGAGATCTGTTTTCTAATAAATCATAGTTGATTTTATCTGGAGTATCTGATACTCTGTGATAATCATCGTGAGTACCGTTAAAATAGAAAATAATAGGAATGTTGTTCTTTGCAAAGTTGTAATGATCTGAACGGTAGTAAAAACGATTTGGATCATTCTCGTCATTATACGTATAATCCAATTCAATTTTCATGAATTCATCGTTTACCTTTTCAGAAAGGTCATGTAACTCTGTACTTAACTTATCACTTCCAATTAAGTAAATATAATTACGATCTCCTTCACGTTTAGGATCAATTCGTCCAATCATATCAATATTTAAGTTTGCAACTGTATTTTCTAAAGGAACTAAAGGCTCATAATCTGTATAGTATCTAGAGCCTAACAAGCCTTTTTCTTCACCAGTTACATTTAAGAAGATGATAGAACGTTTTGGACCATGTCCAGCATCTGCAGCCTTTTTAAAGGCTTCAGCAATTTCTAAAATAGAAACAGTACCAGAACCATCGTCATCAGCACCATTATAAACTTCTCCTTTTTCATTCACACCAACGTGATCTAAGTGAGAAGAGATTACAATATATTCGTCTGGTTTTTCTGAACCTTTAATAATAGCAGCTACATTCTCCGATGGTTTAGGAGTAGTAGAAGTTTGGAAGTCCATTTCAAATTTGGTTTTAATGGTAGCAGGCTTTGTAGACTTGCTAATATTTTTCACCAATGCTTTCCCCATTTTTTCACTAATTAGGAAAAAGTACATGTTAGCTTCAGCGTCTTTTTTACGTGGTAAAGATAATCTACTACTGTGTCCACTTTCTTCACGTTGTTTAAAGAATGCAGCATAACGCTTGAATAAATCATCGTTTACAAAGAATAAGGCTTTTGCACCATTTTCTTTTGCAGCATCTCTCTTTGAAGACATAGCTTGACGTCCGTTAGACCACTTTGAAGCTTTCTTATCTCCAGTAATTACATTATTACCTGATTTATCTTTAGGCTCCCCATTTTTTACGACAACTATTTTTCCGGCTACATTAAGATCTGTGTAATCAGAATATTTTTCATCATCAATTCCATATCCGGCAAAAACAATCTCTGTTGCATCTACTTTTCCAGATTCGGCAGAACTTAAAGAGATGAAATCATCGTAATAATTGAATGATTTTCCGTTAGCACTAATATTAACTTTAGGAGTACTTACTTCATTTAAAGGAACATTCTGAAAATAGTTTCCTTCAATAACTGGTCCGATACCTAACTTTTCGTATTCTTTTTTAAGGTATTCTACGGCTTTCTTTTGTCCAGGTTCACCAGTATCTCTACCTTCAAATTCATCTGAAGCATAAATATATAGGTGCTCTTTTAACTCGTCTTGGGTAATAGTGCTAGCATACTTAATGACATCTTCTTTGGTAGCTTCTTTTTGACAAGAAAAAAAGATCATTAAGGCACTAAATAGTAATAGTGTTTTTTTCATTTTAATTAGTTGTTCATTTTAATAACATACGATATTACAAAAAAGAAAGGAGAGGCCTCTGTAAATGAGTCATCTTTTAACATTTATTAACAGTTTTAAGAAAATAAAGATTTTCCTATGAAATTTAATCTTTTAAAGAAATCTCTTTCGTAAAATCAACAATACTACCATCTGAGGTCATTCCTTGAATAACTACTTTCAAGTGATGGATGTTTTCAGGAATTTCAACTTTTAACTTATAAGGAATGTTTGTGAGCTGAATATTCGGTTGCCAATAAAGAGTTGCATGCTTTTTATATTCTTTGCTATAAGAATCATATAAATAATTGGGAGCTTCGTAAGGAACTGATTTAGAAAAACCTTTTTTTGTCAAAAACTCATAACGGAAAGAGGAATCATTTTTAGTGTTCTTATAACCAAAAACGCTTTCGTTTGTTAGATAGATGTTAATAGATCCAAATGGATTTTTACCTCCGTCTCCAATTCCAGAACGATTGATTTTTATGCTTTTTACTTGATCTAAAGTGATTTCTTTTAATATTTCAAACTGACTCGCTCTAATCAAGGTTCTATTCACATAAACATTCATCATGTTGCCAGGGCTTCCGCCACCAACACCAAAGTTATTGCGTCCTAAAATTGTTTGATGTTTTGTTCTAGTAGAAAAAATATAAATGCTTCCAGCATTATTTATCACTCTTATACCGCCACGAGTTCCTAAATAAGAAAGAACATCTCTGTATTTAGTAATTTGATCTTTAGTGATTTTAAAAGATTCATTAAAAGTAGACTTATCCATAGGATTTATAAAGGTGTCTTCTTCTTCCTTTTTTGAATTTCCTTTAACTATAACTTCTTTTAAAACCTCACTATCATCTACAAAAGGAGATTGAACAATATTATTTACCTCTGTTAATGTTTTCTTTTTTATTTGAATAATAGTATCGTGAGTATTTTCTTCTTCAAAAATTTCGAATGAGATTTGTCTTCTGTTGCCTTTCCCTTTTTCTGCAGAGAGAATTACTTTATCACCAACATCTACATTCAGATCCTTTAGTAAGAAATGCCCTAAGTTGTCTGTATTTGTGTACCCAATTTGATTGTCTGTAAAGAAATCCACTTTGGTATTTGAGAGTCCATTTCCTTTTCTGTCTAAGAGCTTCCCTTTAACAGTAAAACCTGAAGTAAAATCGTTTTTAATTGTTATAGTGTCTTCTAATATTTGTTTCCATTTATCCTTTTCTCTTGTATAGGTAAGAAGATGTGTGTTTATTCTAGAGATACTTTCTTGAGATTTAAAGTAATTGAAGTAATCATTTTGTGTAAGTATGTTTTTCAAGTAGAAATCGGATCTGAAATTATTCTTTTTGACCAGTTCGTTTTCTTCGGGAAGAATAGAAACAGATAAAAACATTTGTGAGTTTGGTAACCAATTCCTCAATTCAAATTCAACGCTATCTATTGAAACTCGTTTTGCTTGAATCAATACATCTTCTTTGTTTGAAGAGATTCCATAATCGTTAAAGAAATGTCTTTCAGCAATTGGAGAGAAGCCATCAAAAAGAGTAATGGTATTTAAGCCTTTTAAAAGTTTTTGTTTTGGAAAACTGAAGAAAACCTGTCCTTCTTTTAAATTTATAGGACTAGAAATTGCAATGTTTCCTTTCGAGTGAATTATAACAAAGGGTTTGTTTTTAGGAATAAAATCTTTGGATTTAAAATAGAAAAGTATTGCATCTTCTTTTTCAACAACATTTATAAGGACACCTGAACTTTTAATTTTAGGTAATTCAAATTTCCTATACTCAGAATCTTCAGTAATTTCTGCAACATATTTCATATTAGCTACAGGTCGAAATCTAAATTTTCCAATTCCTGAAATATCTGTTTTAAAAACTCCAACAATCTTATCGTTTTCATCTTTAATTTTTCCGTTAACGGCAATGCCTTCTCCATTTACATCTATTGTTTTTACTCCTATGAAGGTATTTGTATTCTGAATTAAAATGCCAGATTCAGGAAAAAAAGAGACGGTTTTTAAAGGGCTATCTATCTTGTTTTCTTTCTTGCTATTGTAAATTTTTAATTCATATAAATCATTAGCATCAAAGTTTTTACTCCAACTACTCACCATTTTATAATAAATAGAAGAAGATGTATAAGATGTAGGAATTTGAATAAAGAAATTAGAGATTCCATTCTGAAATCGTAAGTCGTTTTTAGCAATTAACCTTCCTTGTTGATTGTATACTAGTAAGCTAGCTTTTTTAGTTTGAAGAAAAAGTTTTTTTGTTTTTGTATCTGTTACAAATGCTTGAAACCAAGCTTTTTCACTTGGATAATAAGCTTCTTTATTAAATCTAAGATGAAAATCTTCTTGAGAATATTTATAATGGTTATTATATCCTTGTACAACATTGGTTTGAGAAAAACTATACAGAGCTGTAAGCATTAAAAAACACAAACTGAAAAAAGACTTATATATGATATGATTCAAGTTTTTCATACTTGAATAAAAATATTATAATAAATAAGGATATCCTAATTTATAGATTTTCTTTTAGCACTTTAATCTCATCACGTAATTGTGCAGCTACAATAAAATCTAGTGCTTTGGCAGCTTCTTCCATTTGTTTACGTTTATCTCTGATTCTTTTTTCTATTTCAGATTTTGGAAGGTATTCTAAATCTTGTTCAGCAACTTTTTGAATGGCATTGTTGTATTGATAAGAAGCGACTGCTTGCCTAGATAGGGTTTCGTCAATTTTTTTATTGATTTGTTTCGGAGTTATATTATTTGCGGTATTGTAAGCAATTTGCTTTTCTCTTCTTCTATTTGTTTCATCAATAGTTAATTGCATACTTCGCGTAATCTTATCAGCATACATAATGGCTCTACCATTAATATTTCTTGCGGCTCTCCCCACAGTTTGGGTTAACGATCTATGTGAACGTAAAAAACCTTCTTTATCAGCATCTAAAATAGCGACCAAAGAAACCTCAGGTAAATCTAAACCTTCTCTTAGCAAGTTAACACCTACCAAAACATCAAAAAGTCCTTTTCTAAGATCTTGCATTATTTCTACTCGCTCTAAGGTGTCAACATCAGAATGGATATAACGACAACGCACTTGAATTCTAGTCAAGTATTTGGTCAATTCTTCAGCCATTCTTTTAGTTAATGTAGTGACTAGAGTACGCTCATCTTTTTCAACACGAATCTGAATTTCTTCAATCAGATCATCAATTTGATTTAAACTGGGTCTGATTTCAATTTCTGGATCCAACAATCCCGTAGGTCGTATAACTTGTTCAACAAAAACACCTTCTGTGTTTTGTAATTCGTAATCAGCAGGAGTGGCGCTTACATAAATGGTTTGGTTTTGGAGCGCTTCAAATTCTTCAAATTTTAACGGACGATTATCCATTGCAGCGGGTAAGCGAAAACCGTATTCCACAAGATTTTCTTTTCTACTTCTGTCTCCACCATACATGGCGTGAGTCTGAGGAATGGTTACATGACTCTCATCAATAACCATTAAATAATCATCAGGGAAATAGTCTAACAAACAGAAAGGACGAGTTCCAGCATCTCTACCATCCAAATAACGAGAGTAATTCTCAATTCCAGAACAATAACCTAATTCACGGATCATTTCCAAATCAAACTCAGTACGTTCTTTTAAACGTTTTGCTTCTAAATGTTTTCCAATCTCTTTAAAATAATCATACTGCTTCATCAAATCATCCTGAATTTCATGAATAGCATTTTGAAGCACATCAGGTGAAGTCACAAAAAGGTTTGCTGGATAAATGGTTAGGGTTTCAAATCGTTCTATGACTTGATTTGAAACAATATCAATAGATTCTATTTCTTCTATTTCATCACCAAAGAAATGAACGCGGTACCCATTTTCTCCATAAGATGGAAAGATAGTTACAACATCACCTTTTACCTTGAATGTTCCGCTCTTAATCTCTACATCTGTTCTTGAGTACAAACTTGTAACCAATTGGTGTAAAAATTTTGTACGAGAAATAATCTGACCTACTTCAATAGGAATAACATTCTTTTTAAATTCAATAGGATTTCCGATTCCGTACAAACAAGATACAGAAGCTACTACCAATACATCTCTTCTTCCAGAAAGTAAGGAAGATGTTGTGCTTAAACGAAGTCGTTCTATATCGTCATTTATTGACAGATCTTTTTCAATATAAGTTCCAGTTACAGGGATATAAGCTTCAGGTTGATAATAATCATAATAAGAAACAAAATATTCTATCGCATTATCAGGGAAAAACTGCTTAAACTCAGAGTATAACTGAGCTGCCAAGGTTTTGTTATGAGCTAAAACCAAAGTAGGTCTATTAATCTTTTCCACAACATTGGCTACTGTAAATGTTTTTCCGGAACCCGTTACTCCCAAAAGTGTTTGATACTTCTCTTGTGATAAGATTCCTTCTGAAAGTTGTTTGATAGCTTCTGGTTGATCACCAGTGGGTTTGAACTCCGATTTTAGCTTAAAATCCATCCCATAAAAATACAAAGCTTTTTCATTTTATGGGATGGAAAATCGAAAATAAAAATGAGGAATTTTTATCTTCTTAATAGCGCAAAATTTTGTGTTTCTACTCTTACTTTTCCATTTCTATCTATAAGTTCTACACGAACCCAGTAATCATTTGAGATAACTACTTGACCATTATATCTCCCGTTCCAACCTGGTTGATCTATGGTGAAGTCGGCAATAAATTTTCCATATCTATCAAAAACGGATATTTTGCTTCTTGGAAAGAAATCGGTGTTTACTCCTTTTACATTCCAAGTGTCATTAATACCATCATCATTTGGTGTAAAGAACTTCGGAAGTTCTATCACGGCAACTTCCAACTCTGCTTCGCCGCATCCATTTTTATCACGTACTAAAATTGTATAAATGCCTCCTGGTAAATTTCCAAAGAATGGCTCGTCTTGATATGAGTAAACAAAGTTTCCATCTATATCTAATAAAGCAAACTCATAGTTGCCAAGACCTAAATTTCCATTGTTATTATTGATGAGGATAGAGTTATCATTATCTCCATCATCAATAATTACATCTTCTTCTGTTATGGTGGCCAAACCAGATGTAATAACTACGATATCTCTTGTTCTGGAACAATTTGAGCCATCTAATTTAGTAGCAGTTACAGAATAAATTCCTGGTTTAGTAGCATTCATGGTCTCTCCAAGAACAGTGTTTCCATCAGCATCAATCCAGAAGTAATCATAAGTATCTGCTGGGTTTTCTACACCAAGTGAAAGATTCATGTCTTCAATACAAATATATTGCGGTGATGTAACTTCAAATTCTGGAAGCGAATTTACAATTAGTTGAAAAGCTAATGCTGTATTAAAACAACCTGTATTGTTGTTTTCTACTCTTACATAGATATCTTGCATATTGGCAATAGTATTATTGTAAGGAGAGGAGATTGGATTTATTTCAGAATTCGCATCTTCTAAGGTTTCATAAAAAGTAACAGAAAAATCAATAGTACTTTGATTTACTCCTAATATACTTGTTGTCTGAGTGTCAAGATTTATATCTTGAACAAATCCATTTGTATCATCACCGTCCAACATATTATCACAAAATTCGAGATTATCTACTCTATTGATAATTGGATTTGTATTGACAATGATATCAAAAGAATTATCTGTATTAAAGCAAAGCGTAGTTAGATTTTGAACCCTTACGTAAATTGTTTGCTGAAAAGCAACAGTATTGTTGAAAGGACTAGTAAGAGGGTTTATTCCTAAATCTGCATCTTCTTGTGTAGTATGATAACTTACGCTAAAGTTATTAGGGTCTTGAGCACCTAAAACAATTGGTGTTTGTTGTTCTAAATCTATATTCTGTGCAAAACCATTGATTCCTAAATTATCTGCTTCAACACAAAGTTCAATATTTTCTAATGTTCCTACATTTGGTAAGGGATCAACGGTTAGCCTAATAGAATTTGTAGTTAGCCCACAACTGTTTCCAGTCCTGCCTAAGGATACTCTGTATTGATAATTGTTATATGATAACGGAATACTAGTAAGAATTAATGTATTAGAATTTACACCTGAATAGACTTCATTATTTTGCAAATCTGTCCAACTATTTCCATCAGTACTAAATTCCCATTGAAACTGATCAGCACTAGAGTCAATTGTAATGGTTGAAATAGAACGTTCACAAAAAGTTACATCTGAAAATGGATTATTAATAACCAAGGGTGCACCTATAGTGTAATTTTGGCTAGGTACTGTAAAACCATCTATAGTATTTAACGCTTTACCATTTGCATCAACTTGAAGAGGAGAATTTCCAATTAATCCATCATTATCTACATCTGTAAATCCCGCTTCTATTACATCTAGACATAAGTCATTATCACTATCCAGTTCGGTTGCATTAATCAAATTATCGTTATCTGCGTTACCAATGATATAGTTTAATTCAAAACTATCTGGTAACGTTTCTAAAGCATCTATTAATCCATTACTTCCGCTAGAAGTATCTGCATTGTCAATCACTCCGTCTAAATTGTTGTCAGGAAGATTATGATTGGCTTCAAAGAGATCAAAGATTCCATCGTTGTCTGAATCAAGATCTAAATAATCAGGAACTCCATCAGAATCTGTATCGGCAGGATTTAAACCAATTCCATTAAAAATATCATCCAAGCCATCGTTATCAGAATCATTATCACTTAAGGAAATTAGGCTTCCAGTCATTTCTATCAAATCAGGAATTCCGTCATTATCTGAATCTAGATCGAAGGAATCTTCATTACCATCTCCATCTGAATCCAATGCAAAACAAGTTAAACTTATGTTTCCTTGAAATGTAGATTGATTTGTAGTATTTACTAATTGATGTCTAAAAATTACGTAATCAATTTTACTAGCAACAAATTGAAAAGGAGTGTTGCCATTAGGAGTTGGGTTGTATCGAAAGCGAATTTCTGATGTGGAGAAGTTTGTAATACCTGCTTCAAATACACCATCAAAATCAGTGTCTACCAAGATAGTATTATCGGGATCTAATAGCGTAATATTTTGTTCAGACGGACCAATGATAATGCTAAAAGTTTCTCCATCCACAGAATTATGAACATATCCTGTTGTCTCTTGAAATTTGATGTTTACAGATTGTTGAAAATCAATTCGGTAACTTAATTCGGCTTCAATTGCTGAATTAACCAAGGTTGTGAAATTACCGTCTGAATCTGTAGTGATAGTATTTGTATTTCCAGAAGTACTACTTGATGTAATAGCTCCATTAGCAAATGTAGTATTAGTTGTTCCGTCTTGGAAATTGAGTATTGGGTTTGAAGTATCAGTTAGATTTAATTGAACATTTCCTAAAGATTCATCGCAATTGAGAACTCCATCGTTGTCAATATCAATATCTAAATTGTCTATGATTTGATCATTATCGAAATCATCAGGACAAACACTAACACGAACAGCAGGAGAATCAAAGGTTAGTCCTGAGCAAGTAATTGTACCCACAAGTTTATAGCCTCCAGGCTCCAAAGGTTTAAATGTAGAGGTGGTTTCACCGGTTGGAACAAAACCGTTTCCATTGTCATAATACCATTCAATTAAATCAAAAACATCTGTATTAAAAGCTTCAAGAGTAATGTTTGGAATACAATTTCCTGCAGCAGTGAGATCTAAATTAAAATCGATTTCTGGTGGTGT
The DNA here is from genome assembly GCF_040151415.1 of Pseudotenacibaculum sp. MALMAid0570. Lineage (NCBI taxonomy): Bacteria > Pseudomonadati > Bacteroidota > Flavobacteriia > Flavobacteriales > Flavobacteriaceae > Pseudotenacibaculum > Pseudotenacibaculum sp. MALMAid0570. The sequence continues at coordinate 1,767 of NZ_JBDKWF010000048.1, read as the reverse complement.
AGGGAACCCTGAGTAAAAACTTCCGGAAGTAGCAACTCCATTATAATTAAAATAGGCACAATACAATTCGCCACTACTTAGTACAGAGACATTGTTGTTTAATCCCAATACTTTATAAGTTACATAATCAGGGTTTCCATCTACATCAAAAGGGCCTGTTGTATTATAATTTGCAATAGGCTGTTCGTTAATGGTAACATCTGAACCTTTGTTAGTTACAATGGTAATTCCACCGTTATAAATGTTATTTCCTATATTTCTAATGTTGGCAATGCTGTTTAAATCACCGCGATTATTACAACTAAGCGGGGGTACAAAAAACATTCCTTGATTGGCTTCACTATTTCCATTTCCACCAACACCTTGATAGGCAAATACATTTTTTGAAGTATTTACATACATGTTTCCATTTGTATTGTAGTAATTTCCTTCAATCAAATGCCATTCACCTGCATTGATTGTGGCTATAGAGCTTCCTCCGTTGATAGAAATAGAAGTGTTGTCTTCATGCGCAACAAGTAAGATGTTTTCAAAGTTGTTACTTCCATCACCACGAACAAAAATATATTCGTTACCAACCTTTGAGAAATCTACAATTTGATCAATTCCATAGTCTCTACCATTTCCATTGTGAAAACTTCCATTTGCTGATCCAGAATTTACTACTATGGGTCTGTCAGACTCTATTAATGTACCAATTAAACCATCTCTATTTATAGTGCTTTCATTACTGTTCGTTGCAACAATATAACTTTCTCCTTCATTTAAAGTAACGGTAATAGGGAAGGTTCCTGTGTAGTTTTTGATTGAAATTCCTGGAGGGAGATCATCAATAACAACAGTAGTGTTATTCTCTGTAGCCATGAAAGAAAAGAAATTCAAATAATTGCTTTGAGGATTTTCATTGGTAAATGAACCTGTACGGAAAATGGTTCCTAAAGCGGCTATTCCTTTGCTTACCAAAGCACCTGCTTGGGCGTTATTTCCAGCTCTCATCCGAACAGATACATAAATAACATCTTCAGATTCTATAATGTACCCTTTATTACTAATTACAGTACTTGTTTGAGTAGAAGGCTGGAATAATTGACTATTGACTGTCCCTATAAAAATCTCTTCCGGAGTTGTATTAGTTACGGTTCCAGTTATAATACTAGATTGTGGTTGACCTATTGGTCTTACAGTATAAGTTACATTGAGGTTGTTTGGGGTTGAAATGTAAATATATTGATCCTGTGGTTGTGCATTTCCAAACTCTGCATAAGTTAACGGGGGGATATAGTGCTTCTTACTTAATTGACCTGATGCAATCTGTAATATTAGGAGACAAAAAAGTAGTGCACAAGAATATTTGGGGGGACTATTTCTCATGACGCTTACGAAGTTATGAGAACAAGGTACTCGTGTCAATTCCCAAAAAAGATGAAATTTTCAAGTCCCCAATTCAAGGGAGCTGTTCACTAAAAATGGTGATATTACTGATTCCTCAATAGTGAAAAATTACCTTTCCGTTCTCGGAGAATACCATTTCTATCAATTAATCTGATAGAGAACCAATAATCATCAGATGGAAGTGTCTTTCCATTGAAAGTACCATTCCATCCAGGGTTATCAATGTTAATTTCTGCCATTACTTTTCCAAACCTATTAAAGATGTGTATTTGCGAAGTAGGGAAGAAGCTAGAGTTAGCTCCTTTGATAGCCCATGTATCGTTAATACCATCGTTGTTAGGAGTAAAGAATTTAGGAAACTCTACAACTGATACA